>NZ_BDCR01000003.1:0-600000 GCF_001618385.1 Paludibacter jiangxiensis
TACAGCCTTCCAGGTACGTGTTAAAGTATAGCTATCGGGGCAGGTGCCATCGGCTCTGGTTTGGCCTTCGTAGGTAATGGTCACGTTAGCATCACAGTTGTCGGTAGCCGTCACCTCTGTTCCGATAACAGCCACGGCTGGCACAGCGTCACATTCTACGGTGACATCAGCCGGGAAATTGACAAATGCCGGAGCTTTGGTATCCCGAACGGTTATTACCTGTGCTTTGGTAGCCTCGTTATTACAGTTGTCTACAGCCTTCCAGGTACGGGTTAAAGTGTAGCTATCAGGGCAGGTGCCGTCGGTTCTGGTTTGGCCTTCGTAGGTAATGGTCACGTTGGCATCGCAGTTGTCGGTAGCCGTCACCTCTGTTCCGATAGTAGCCACTGCAGGTACAGCGTCACATTCTACGGTTACATCAGCCGGGAAGTTGACAAATGTCGGAGCTTTGGTATCCTGAACGGTGATTACCTGTGCTTTGGTAGTCTCGTTGCTACAGTTGTCTACAGCCTTCCAGGTACGGGTTAAAGTGTAGCTGTCAGGGCAGGATCCATTGGATCTTGTTTGGCCTTCATAGGTAATGGTCACGTTGGCATCGCAGTTGTCGGTAGCCGTCACCTCTGTTCCGATAGTAGGTACTGCAGGTACAGCGTCACATTCTACGGTTACATCAGCCGGGAATTTGACAAATGCAGGAGCTTTGGTATCTATAATTGTGATTTTCTGAGTAAATACAGCACTGGTATTCAGGCAGGCATCTTTTGCAACCCATGTATTGGTATATGATCCGGTAGCTCCACAACTTCCGGGAACAAATGTTCCGGATGTCTTTGTATAGGTCACGCTTCCGCAGTTATCTGTTGCGGTGGGAGCTAATGCCTGTGCATTTGATAACGCTGTAGCATCGCTACATTCAACTGTACGATCAAGAGATCCGGCAGTTGTTGTCCATGTAGGTGCAGTGTTATCTGTTATTGTAATAACCTGAGTAAATACAGCGCTGGTATTCAGGCAGGCATCTTTTGCAACCCATGTGTTGGTATATGTTCCGGTAGCTCCACAAGTTCCGGAAACAAATGTTCCGGATGTTTTTGTGTAGGTCACGCTTCCGCAGTTATCTGTTGCCTCAGGGGCTAAGGCCTGAGCATCCGATAAAGCTGTTGCTTCACTGCATTCAACCGAACGGTCGAGTGATCCCGCCGTTGTAGTCCATGTAGGTGCAGTGTTATCTGTTATTGTAATAACCTGAGTAAATACAGCGCTGGTATTCAGGCAGGCATCTTTTGCAACCCATGTATTTGTGTATGTCCCGGTAGCTCCACAAGTTCCGGAAACAAATGTTCCGGATGTTTTTGTGTAAGTAACACTGGAACAATTGTCTGTAGCAACAGGGGCTAAAGCCTGAGCAGCGGTCAAACCGTCTGCATCGTTGCATTCAACGGTTCTGTTAAGAGATCCTGCTGTTGTTGTCCAAACAGGGATTATATTGTCAAGTATTGTAATTGTTTGAACCTGATCAGCAGCTGCGTTATTATTGTTGTCTACTAAGTGCCATGTGCGGGTAATGATTTTACTGCCGGTACATGTGCCGTTATTAATCACATCACTATAAGTGGCATTCAATCCTGTAGAACAATTGTCCGATTCATTCGTAACATCACCGGTAACGGATGGGGACGCGTTATATGCGCAATTTGCATCTGTATAAATAGTAATGTCTGCCGGACGGGTAAAAGTGGGAGCTTGAGTATCAGCTGTGTTTAATACATTAACTGATTGTGATGCTGGCGTGCATCCTTTTTGAGTGTCACGCACCTGAAGATTGTATGTTTGTGCGTGTAAGTTTGGAATCGTCATTGTTACTTGCCATGATGTGGTAGTTGTTCCTGCTTGTGGAGTTGTAGTCACAACATTGCCACCAGATATCGGATACCAGGTGGTGCCATCCAAACTATATTCTAAATGGTTTTCTGAAGTGTTTGCCGAACTGGCTGTAAATGTGATGCTGCCATTATTTCCGTTACATGTTGTGGGTGTTGTGGATACATTATTAATAGATGTTTTGTTGACCACAACATTAAAGGTGCATTGTTGACTTGAAACAATAACCCCGCTTGAATTTTTATATGTAGCGGTGTAGGTTACCGGCGTTGACCCAACGGGATAAAAACCAGGGGCACTTGTGCTTGTTACAGAAAAATTAACATCTCCGGAACATCCTGATCCATATAACACTGCGTTAATTTGCAATAATGTTACTAAATTTTTATTACTAACATTATTCACATTGCTAAATTCAAACAGAAAATTGTAAACTCCATTTTGCCAGCCAACGGTTGACGGGTTTGCTGTAAATAGATAATCCTTTAAGGTCCCCGCGGTTTGTGTGCCATCCACGTTAAAAGAAGCTACAGGACTAGGTGATTTTACTCCGGCGGAATTTACAAGGTATACATTGCAGCTAAATAAATCTCCGTTATCTCGGAAGATCGTAATATCGCAGTTCGTCGGGCCTGTAATGTAAAATGCAGGAGATGTGAAAGAGGGAGCGGTTTGTCCGGAAGATTGGAATAATCTTAATTCTCCACCTCCTGTACCAACACGCTGCACGCCAGTGTAATCCCAACATTGTGTGCCTGACAAGCTTTCGTTTAGATCAAAGCTCATGACAAAAGAATAATTGGAGTAGCAACTAACAGCAAATGAAGGAGGCGTAAAATTAACCATTGCTCCCAATACCGAATTTTGGTAGGTGTCTGCACATGTTGTCAAATAAGTAGGTGGGCAGCCGGTTACGCTAACTGTGCAATCTTGCGCATTTGCTTTCTGGGTAAATCCCAAAGCAACAATCGTGATAATTGAAAGGAAAAGGGAAGTAAAGGTTTTCATAAACTCTTTAGATTAGATTATTGAAAACAAAAGGCAATTCTAAATATTCAGGAGACACCTACTTGAGATTGATGCTCTGCTCTGATTCTCTGAATTTCCTCTGCTGCTGGTTTCTAATCGTGAAGAATTTACTTCTATACCTTAAATGTCGTTGAGCAGGAAATTTGGTTGTTTTTCAATCGCAAGTAGAAATATACCATTTTGTAAAAAGACGCTAATAAATCAACTACGACAAAGATATATGTTGACAAAATGGATAAAAATGGTAGAATGACATAAATCATAGTAAGTGAAAAATGCAGATCTCGTTTGGAAAATCATGCATAAAAAAGGATTTTTTTAAAAATGTATTTTTTACCAACATGCGTTATAACACTGAAATACAACCTGATATAGTGAGCAAAAAAGAATGTAATATAAAAAAATGAGCAATTTCGCGATCAGGTTGGAGGGCTTAGGTTAATTACCGGTTGTTTCTATTCACATATATGTCTCATAATCTGTTATTTATTATTTTTTATTCGGCTATTCTTGGTAATATAAAGAGCTGAGACAATGCCATTCTTGTGTTAACTAACAATATATTTTTATTAAACACGCAAATACATATTAGTGATATATATAATTTACACTTCCTATGGTTACTGTCATTACGGACAACTATATGCAATAATGATTTATTTCATTTATTCTGTAATGAAAAATTGCCGCAAATACATATTCAAAACTTAATTAGCGTAAGAAAAGAATGACATATTGGCTTATTCAAATATGTATATTTACACAAGCTATAAGTAAAAATACTTACTTATGAATAAGTAAATAGTTGTAATATTTATCCTAAAATCACATTCTTGCCATCATAATCTTATATAATTACAAATAAAAAAATAACAATTACTCATTACACATATACCTGATAAACTGGATAATACACAGTTATCCATATCAAAACAAAAAAGCTGGTTGGTTCTTCAGATCTTTAGGAACAATAGATACTTCTCTGACCAAAAATTATCAACAGATTTACTACAACAAAAGCATTAAGAGTTGTAAGTAAATATTAAATAAAATTCATCCATCCAGTGGCATAAAAATTGACCACAAAACAGGCTCTTTTGAACAGATTCGATAGCATTTAATATCAAAAACAAAATTCATAAAAGGAAATTGGACCTGGTCATATATTGTAAGATTACTTTATAAAGGATTGGATCAAAAAAAAATAGCAAATCAGCTAACAATTTGTCCCCGCTCGGGAGATATGCATAAAGCAAATATTATGTCGAAGCTGGAATTTAAATTATCTTGCAAGTGATTAATTATCTAATTATTAAGACGAGTGCGCTGGAATGAGTTTGCATTCTTCACATCCACAAAAAACGCAAAACAAAAAACCGCTGTAAACATATTGTTTACAGCGGCTTAATAATATATAGTTATTGATGCTTATGGCATCTTACTTCACTTCTTCGTAATCAACATCGGTTACGTTGTCTTTTCCGTCATTGGAAGAAGCGCCTTCGTTTGGTTGTTGATACTGTTGTTGCTGTGCTCCCTGAGCGCCTTGTGCACCGGCCTGAGCATTATACATCTCCTGGCTTGCTGCATGGAATACGCTTTCCAGTTCTTTGGTTGCTGTATCAATAGCTGCCAGATCCTGAGCTTTATGAGCTTCTTTCAGCTTAGCAAGTGCTGCTTCGATCGGAGCTTTTTTGTCAGCCGGCAGTTTATCGCCAAACTCGGATAATTGTTTTTCTGTCTGGAAAATCAATGAGTCTGCATGATTCAGTTTCTCGATGCGTTGCTTTTCTTTAGCATCTGCTTCTGCGTTTGCAGCAGCTTCGTCTTTCATACGTTTGATTTCAGCATCGGTCAATCCGCTTGATGCTTCGATACGGATGCTCTGTTCCTTGCCTGTTGCTTTATCTTTTGCTGAAACCTTCAAAATACCATTTGCATCGATATCGAATGAAACTTCAATCTGAGGAACACCACGCGGAGCTGAAGGAATACCATCGAGGTGGAATACACCGATCTGCTTGTTATCGCGTGCCATCGGACGTTCGCCCTGCAACACATTGATCTGTACCGAAGGTTGGTTATCAGCAGCCGTACTGAACACTTCCGACTTTTTGGTTGGAATGGTAGTGTTTGCTTCGATCAGTTTTGTCATTACGCCTCCGTAGGTTTCAATACCGAGTGAAAGCGGAGTTACGTCGAGCAAAAGAACGTCTTTTACATCACCTGTCAACACAGCACCCTGAATTGCAGCACCAACAGCTACCACTTCGTCAGGATTTACACCTTTGGAAGGAGACTTACCGAAGAATTTTTCCACGATTGTCTGGATAGCCGGGATACGGGTAGAACCACCGACAAGGATTACTTCGTCAATATCCGAAGCGCTCAAACCGGCATCAGAGAGTGCCTTACGGCAGGGCTCAACAGTTGCCTGAATCAGGTTATCAGCCAATTGTTCGAATTTAGCACGGGTCAGCGTTTTCACCAGGTGTTTTGGAATACCGTTAACCGGCATGATGTACGGCAGGTTGATTTCGGTTGAAGTTGAGCTTGACAATTCGATTTTTGCTTTTTCAGCAGCCTCTTTCAAACGTTGCAAAGCCATCGGATCCTGACGAAGGTCGATGCCCTCTTCGGTGATGAATTCCTGAGCCAGCCAGTCGATAATCACGTGGTCGAAGTCGTCACCACCCAGGTGAGTATCACCATTGGTTGATTTTACTTCAAATACGCCGTCACCCAATTCAAGGATAGAAATATCGAAAGTACCGCCACCAAGGTCGAATACTGCAATCTTCATGTCTTTGTGAGTCTTATCCAGACCGTAAGCCAAAGAAGCTGCAGTAGGTTCGTTCACGATACGACGGACATTCAAACCTGCAATTTCGCCTGCTTCTTTTGTTGCCTGACGTTGTGATTCGCTAAAATAAGCGGGAACGGTAATAACCGCATCGGTTACTTCCTGTCCGAGGTAATCTTCTGCAGTTTTCTTCATTTTCTGAAGAATCATTGCCGAAATTTCCTGCGGGGTATAAAGACGACCATCGATATCAACACGTGGTGTATTATTGTCTCCTTTAGCCACTTCATATGGCACGCGGCCAATCTCTTTTTGAACCTGATCGTATGTTTCTCCCATGAAACGTTTGATGGAGAAGATCGTTTTTTTAGGATTTGTGATTGCCTGACGTTTTGCAGGATCTCCTACTTTACGTTCTCCACCTTCAATAAATGCAACAATAGAAGGGGTAGTACGCTTTCCTTCGCTGTTTGCAATTACGACAGGTTCGTTACCTTCCATAACGGCCACACATGAGTTTGTGGTACCTAAGTCAATTCCAATAATTTTTCCCATAGTTGTCTGTAAAATATATGTTTTGTATTAATTTTTTTCGTATCTGTTATGCCCTGAACGACGTTTACCTAAAAGCAAACCTTATGCCAACAAGCCAATCTCCGCATCAGAAAGTCCCTACCCAAACACCTTAAACATTGATTACATGTCATTTACACACCAATCGCACAAAATCACGCTTTCTACAGCCTGGCAATATAAATTTGTCTTAGCGGGTTATTTTGACAGCAAACAGAAAGTTCCATTCGCTTTTTTGACAAAAGATATGACAAAACGACAGATATAAGCACAAAAAAAGACCGTCCGCATGGACAGTCTTTTCAATGTTTTGAGCAGTATATTAAATTTCTACTTACGTCTGGCTTCGTTGGCTTTTCGTTTTATTTCTTCCAACACCTTTTCTTTGAAATCGCGTTCTGCAATATAATATCTGAACAATTTTTCCGGTGGAAGAATTTTCTTAAATTGCTCATGATAGGTTCTTGCCAGTTTAGCTCGTGTGACTTCGGAGTAGATATACAAATCGTTTAATTTGGCAAAATCCGTATTCCCATCTTTTTTGGTCAATCTCCACTGATCGCGCTGTTTGCTGATCTCCCATCTTTTTTGTTCCAGCTCGTTATAAAGCGGCCAAAATGCTTTCTCTTCATCGTCAGTCATATTGACCCGCTGTTTGATAAAAGCAATTTTTTTGGCTCTTAGTTCTTCTAATTGGGGATTACGTTGCTGTCCAAACAATAAAGTGGATGCAAAGACAACTATAAAACATAAAATTAATCTTCTCATAACTCTTACTTGTTAGAAGTTTGCTCTTCAGCATCATTACTGCATAAATAATTAGCCAAACTGGCCTCATCCATCTGATTTAAAATGAATGATTCTTCAACAGTATGTTGCTGAGCAACAGTTTTGGTCGCCATCTCTACCGGGATCAGCAATTTAGCGCCAATTAATACCCCTGACAATGTCGCAGCAATAGCGATCCAGGATTTTGTCTTTTTATACCAAGGCAAACTTGGCATGGATGTTTGGGTCATCGAAGCCATCTTTGCAGAAAAATCCTCAAAATATCCATCAGGCACCGTGAATGGATTTCTTTTGTCAAAGTTGGAATTCATATTCATCTTCTTTAGTTTTTTGTATTTAGACTGATCGTCTTCGTAATAGTTTAAATTTCGCTCAACAAATATGCCTCTATTTTCTTAACGGCATGATGATAAGATGCTTTTAATGCTCCTACCGATGTACCTAAGATCTCCTCCATTTCTTCGTATTTGAGATCATCAAAATATTTCATATTGAATACCAAACGCTGTTTATCGGGCAATTTCATTATAGCTTTCTGAAATTTCAACTGCGCCTCATCGCCTGAAAAATAAGGATCCGCTTCCAGGTTTTGCGCCATCGAACTTTCAATATCGTCCGTAGAATAGCTGTTCTTATTTCTTTGACTATTTAAAAACGTAATGGTTTCATTTACAGCAATACGAAATAACCAGGTCGAAATTTTGGACTCCCCCCTGAAACTATCAAGAGCACTCCATGCCTTCATAAAAGTAGTCTGCATCACATCATTGGCATCGTCATGGTTCAACACCATTTTACGGATATGCCAATAAATAGGCTGCTGATACTCCTGCACAATTCGTCCAAAAGCAGCACTCCGATGCTTTGGGCTATTGAGCTTGGCTAACCATTCGGCTTCGTTAAATCCATTCATACACTTCGAGTCGAGGGTTGGAAACGACGATTAAGTCTGTGCCACAGCCAAACGCTATAGAAATAAAACGGAAATGCAAGTGCAGCTCCTGTTATCACATCAATAACGTAATGTGCTTTTATATATACAGTTGAAAGAGCCAATAATACTGAAAACGGTAATATCCAGTAAAACAATTTACGGGCATGATACCAAAATAAAATCATATATGTCACCATCAGTCCTATATGCGAACTGGGAATTGCCCCTGTAGGACGTTCTCCTTCAGACTGAAGCCACATCAGCAAACCTCGCATTGGTCCGTAGTTCGGAATGGCAGCCGATGGATGAGAGCAAATGTAGAACTGGGGTCCTTCCGCAGGGAAAAATATATAAAACATATAGAACAACAGAAATGAACTCAGTAAAACAAAGGAGGCAAAGAAAGCCTTTTCTGTTTTAACCTTGAGAAAATAGAGATGAACAAAAGCAAGTGCCAGATAAAAAGACATGTATGCAAAATTCATCAATTCGTTAAACCATGCTGCCGGAGCCCACAATTCAGAAAAAAGAGTACTGGGCTGACATCCGCATACCCATTGATCGGCAGCTATCAAAAACTTATCTATGTCTTTAAAAAACAGCTGATTATAATAATATGTTTCCGGATACCAATAAGTAATGAGCAAGATAGGAGCCAACTGCCTGAAATAGGTAAGAAACTGCCATCCGCTCACCCTGTGAAGCAACATTACGGCTACAAATCCAGCCATAATGGTTCCTCTCATCATCAACAAATGTACCCAGGTTGTTTCTCGCACCGATGAAGGAAAAAACAAAATGAAGAGACCGGTAAAAATGATCCAGATAAATGTAATTATTTCAATAGGGTATATCGGTAAATAGCGTTTCATTGACAGTCAGACAAAATTAAATTCAGTTTGGCTTTAGGTTATTTATTACAAATCGTTATCGGTCAGTCTTTAATAAAACAACGGGTTCTGAAATACGGTTCTTTTTCATAGTTATCCCAGATTCCCACTGCATTGATATTTGTTTCAAGCTGTCCGGTTGAAATGGCATATTTGACATTGTGTTTCCTGTATTGCTCATTCATGGCCACATAATAAAGAGAATGAATTCCTTTTTTTTGCCAATCAGGATGTACACCATTAAAATACAAATCCACAGTATCATATTTTCTAAGCGCTTTCAGTATATGGAGAAAACCAAAAGGAAAAATTCGGCCTTTCGCTTTTTGGAATGCTTTGGAAAGAGATGGGAAACTAATGCCAAACCCAACCACATTGCTGCTTTCGTCCAGCAGGAAACACAAAAGTTCAGGTCTTGCAAATCCCAGATAAGCTTTAATGTAAAACTCAATCTGACGGTCAGTCAATTCGGCAAACCCATAAAGATCTTTGAATGCAGCATTCAGTGTCTCAAAAAACTGAGGTGCATAGCGCATGATTTCCTTTTTATTTTTAGGAATCACCACTTCCACCTTATATTTTTGCATAATCAGTTCGTTGATACGCTTCACTTTGTCAGGAATCTCCTGCGCTGCATTAAATTTATATTGGACCCAATCCACCGACTTTCTGAAACCAAGATGTTCGAGATGTTTGGAAAAATAGGAGAAATTATATGCAGTGGTTATACTCGGCTCATGTTCAAACCCTTCCACCAACATTCCCTCCGGATCAAGATCGGAAAAGCCCAAAGGCCCATGAATTCCTTTCATGCCCTTTGCAGCACCCCAGGCTTCAGCAGCATCCAACAATGCTTTCGACACCTCAGGATCATCAATAAAAGCAATCCAGCCAAAACGGGTTCGCTTTTCATCCCAACGCACATTTGCTTTGTGGTTAATAATCGCTGCTATTCTCCCAACGATTTTATTATCCTTATATGCTAAAAAATACGATGCTTCACAATGGTCGAATGCCGGGTTCTTTGTGCTATCCAGCATTTTCCACTCGTCCATAATGAGTGGTGGAACCCAGTTTTTATTATTTTTATAAAGTTCAAAAGGAAACATGATAAATTGTTTCAGTTCCTTCCGTGTAGATACTTCTTTTATCGTTATCATAGATTATCGACGATCTCTTGTATTAGACTGCCCCTCTTCAGGCAATGAAAAATCAGGCAAATATAAGCATTTTTCATTGCCCCATAATGTTATTTTTAAGCAAAAGTTATGCGAAAGCATTTTTGAGGAATGCCTTTTATGTACCAACACCAAACAGTTCCTCTTTATTTTCGATAAAATGTTTTGAAAGCTTCGTGAAAAGCTATAACTTGCAACATATTTCTATTTTTGTTTTTTAAATTGCAATATATGTCCGCACATGTAAGCCGCCCGTTTACCTTCGACAGAGTTGTCAGATTAATAATTGGCCTCATTATATTAGTGTCTCTCTATTTTCTGGTCAATTATCTTAGTAGCGTTTTACTTCCGTTTCTGCTGGGCTGGCTCATCGCCTACATGATGAATCCGATGGTGAACTTTTTTCAGTTCAAACTTAAATTACACTACCGTTCGCTGTCCATTTTTGTTTCGTTTGTGACGCTTATAGGAATAGCTTTTGGTTGTATATTGCTTCTCGTCGATCCTGTTTCGTCCGAAGTTTCAAGGGCAAGTCAACTTATTTCTCAATACCTGATAAATCCTAAAACGCATCAGTTCCAACTCTCGTTTCTACCGTCCGAATGGCAACAATACATTGTTGATCATTTTTCGTACAAAGAGCTGCAGAACTTAATGAACAGCTCTTCATTCCAGGAAGTGATAAGTAAGGTTCAGCCCCACTTTATGAGCTTTTTATCAGGCACGCTTCAATTTATTCTGGGCTTATTTATCGGCTTTGTGATATTGTTGTATGTCATTTTCATCCTGCTCGATTACGAAAAGATAACGAACGGATGGAGAAGCGCAATTCCCACCAAATACCGCCCTTTCTTTGAGGGATTGGTAGACGATTTGATGATGGGAATGAATCGTTATTTCAGAGGACAGGCTTTTGTGGCAGGGATGGTAGGAATTATGTGTGCTGTAGGGTTTTCCATTGTCGGGCTTCCGCTGGCAATTGTCATGGGACTGTTTATCGGGTTGCTCAACATGGTGCCTTACCTTCAATGGTTCGGTTATATTCCGGTTACCTTTCTGATGTGGATCCGGGCTGCGGAAACCGGGCAAAGCTTTCCCATGCTTTTTCTGGAGTTAGCCATTGTAGTTGCAATTGTACAGATAGTACAGGATCTTTTTCTGATTCCTAAAATAATGGGAAAAATGACAGGCCTGAAACCGGCGCTTATTTTACTCTCATTGTCAGTATGGGGAGCGCTTTTAGGGATTGTAGGAATGATAATTGCACTCCCACTCACCACGCTGATTATATCATACTACAAGCGCTACGTTCTTAATGTTGACGAACCGGAAAATGAAGAAACACCCCCAGTGTTATAGACACGAATCTATTACCGGAATTTCCGAAAGTATCTTTTTTTGAATTGGGAAAAATATCACTCAAACCAAAAGAATAACGCCCTTCTAAGGTGTAACTTGTAGAACCGGCACAAAGTTCGAAGCCAGTGCCGACACAAAATCCATAGTCGAATTTATTAGCAATTGGCATAGTGTACTCTTCATGAGACGCCGATGTCACGGCGTTTTGAGAGCTTTCTGACAACAGATAACCAATCTTTGGGCCAAAATTGAGCATCCACCGGAATTTATTTCCGAGATAAAAATGGGTCAGTACCGGCATTTCAAAATAATTGAGCCTGCGTTGAAAAGTACCCGCTGTTGCCTGCTCCTTCCATCCGCGTTGAGAATAGTTCAGCTCCACCTGCAATCCGAAGTTTTTCTCCGAAACATAGTTGGCTGCAATGCCTCCATAATATCCCATAAGCTGCTGTTGCACAACTGCCGGATAAAAATTGATATTAGAAAAACTAACCCCATGAGAAGTACCAAAACTAAAATAGGGATGAAAGTCGGACGATTGAGCTTTGCAAAAGATTGACAATCCCGCAAAACATGTAATTACAGCAAACCGTTGAATGGTATTGGCAATCTGAGTTCTGAATATTTTCACGCTTAATTAGTTGTATTATAAAAATCATTCACTTATAAGAGTCACGCCCTTGCCACTTTTATAGTTAAGCAAATGCAACTCATTGTTCTGGAAACCGCCCCCGGCAGCAACTCGTTTAAAGACAAAACGGGATTCAATACTTTCGGGTAACTGAACAGACAAATGTTGAGTAAAGCCCGGAACCCCGTATTTGCTCATCATCGATATGAAATAAAGAGACAGGTCGTAACCCAACAAATCGAACCGGATCACTTCTCCTGAATTAGGATTCAAATGAAACCATTTGGTGTATTCACGGTTATAGTCAGACAAACTCTCTTTATCATGAGTATAAAATAAAGAGGCATAATACAGATTGGGATAAACGTTTGTTTCTGGTTCCCAATCTAAAAAGCCGTACAAAGAGACATGTTTGCTTTCGGAGTTTAACCCTGCAAAAGCAGACAGGTATGGCGCTGCTTTTTCCGCATTTGATGTTGCAAGCACCACAATAGCAGGCTTACCATCTGTAATCCATGGCTTAATCGGTTCCAGATTTCCGCCCTGCAACACTGCCGTATGGTAGGCTATGTGGTTTTGCTTCAGTTTCGACATCAGGTTTTCTGCAAAAACAGTTCCGTCGTCATTGTTATTTCCGTTCACTGGTTGAGCAATCACTATATTAGAATTGCGGAACTGCTTGACAAACAACGATGCGGCTTGCACATACTGCGAATGGATGGATGGATTAAACTGAAACAGGTATGGATTAGTTGCTATTCCATCTACTTTCTGTGTGAAAGGAATGATGGTATATATTTTATGCAGCTTAGCAAAATCTGCCACAGGCTTGGTTTGTGCAGCATAAGCAGGGCCTATAATCAAATCCACATGAGAAAGCTCTTCGTTTTCAAGCACTTTCGTAACACCAGCCACGGTTTTGGCTATATCATAAGTATGAATATCCACAGAGACACCCTTCTCTTTCAGGTCTGACAATGCAAGTAACATTCCTCTGTAAAAATCGACAAACTTTTCGATCGTCGGATCATCTTTTGCGCCATCCAATGAGAAAGGCAAAAGCACTGCCACTTTCACCAGGCTCTTACTTATGGATGTTGTTTGGACAGACTCTTGTTTTGCAAGCGGTTTACGTTCTGACACTATCGGTTTTGTCACAGCCTTAGCCGTATCCGAAGGAATGATCACAGTTTCGCCGGTTTTCAACACTTCAACGGTAGGGTTGGCATTTTTGATTGCCTCAACCGGCACCTTGTACATCCTGCTCAGACTATAAAAGGTCTCACCGGCTACAACCTGATGGCGAACTCCGTCTTTTGTTACAGCCTGTTTGGGGGCAGCTATAACCGGCTTCTTCTCTTCTTTTGCAACTGCAGGAGTCTCTTTGACTATTTTCTTCACCGGCTCTTCCGGCTCTTTATAAGCCTCACTTGCTTTCTTTGTCTGGGGAGGAGGTATTTGCAACACATCACCCTCTTTTATGCCTTTCGCAGCATCCGGATTCATTGCAACAATGGCTTCTACAGTCACTCCATACTGATATGCAATCGAATACAGGGTTTGTTTCTTTATCACAGTATGTTGCCTTGTTGTGGTTACCGTAGGCAGCGTTTGGGTAGATAGCGGAATTTTGATCACCTGACCGGCCTTCAATCCTTCAGCTATTGACGGATTGCAATTTAAAATATCCGCCTGAGTCACATTAAACTTATGGCTAACAGCATATAAACCCTCTTTTGCATCTACTGTGTACAGGTAAAATTTTTGTCCATGTTCTTCTACGACAGGATAATTCAGATCCTGACAGTATGCTGTAAGAGCAAGCAAAAGCATGAATATTCCAAAACAAAAAATTCGGGAGTACTTCATTGTTTCAATATTTAAATAGATCCGGCTGCAAATTCATTTCTAAAAGCTGGAGTCACAATGGCAGTTATTCTTTTTGTTATTCCAACTACTGCCACAAATCCGCTAATGAAATATAATGCAAATGTAATGAAAAAATAGGGAAACGAACGGACTTGTTCCTGCCTGAATCGCTAAACACAGAAGTGATGACAACTCCGAACAAAAACAACACAAAGTATTATTTACAAATGCATTAAGTCATTTTTAAACATCCTTTACAGAAGTAATAAGATATCTAAATTTCCGGTCAAACAGCTTTTTCGTCTACTCAATTGGCGCATTCGTCTATTATTTTTTCCTCCACAAAAGAGAGCATTTACCTTTGTTGCGTCAAAAAACAAAAGGAACAGATGAACTATCAGAAGTGGACATTGGCATTGCTCTTTATAACAACATTTACAGTCGCACAATCGCAAAATATAGGTAAGACCAAGCTTGAATGGAATTATAACGGCACACTCGACAATGTTTTGAAAGCAATAGGTGACGACTATGATATTCACTTCGTATACGATTCTCTGCAACTGCAAAATATCGACGTCACTTACTATGCTTTTGAAGAGAATACTCTTTCCAGATTGTTTGAGGAGTGGAAAAATCAATGGAACCTCTTTACTTATGTCGAAAAAGACCGAACAGTTCTTATAACAAATAAGCCGCTCACGCATAATCAACGGAAAGAGTGGATTACTGCAGTAGCAAAAAAATAGCATATGGAAAATTACTACTCCAATTTCAAGATCAAAAGATTGCTGATAGGTATTTTCTTATTATCCGCAATTACCATTTCTGCTCAGGACATTACGGGCAAGGTAATTGACGGCAATTCAAAACAAACGATTCCCAACGCCGGCATAGCACTCTATGGCAGCACTGGTTCTCTCATCTCCAGCACTATAAGCACATCGACCGGCACATTCGATCTGCATTATAAGCTGTCGGGAGTCTACCGGCTTAGGGTTTCGTTCGTAGGCTACCAAACGTATGAAAGAGACATTAAACTCGACGGACAGGGCGTAAGCGTGGGAACTCTTTCGCTAAAAGAAAAGACACAAGACATTAGCGAAGTGGTTGTTAAAGCCTCTGTGCCACTTGCTACTCAGCGAGGAGACACAACGGTGATGAACGCAAGCGCCTATAAAACCAATCCAGATGCCAATGTGCAGGATTTGGTGCAAAAAATGCCCGGAATTGTTGTACAGAATGGCACGCTACAAGCTCATGGCGAAGACGTAAAGCAGGTATTGGTAGATGGAAAAGAATTCTTCAAAGATGATATTACAGCCGCATTAAAGAATCTTCCGGCTTCAATTGTGAATGAAATTCAGGTATATGACAGCCAGAGCGAGCAAACCCGTTTCACAGGATTTGATGATGGCAACAGACTAAAAACTATCAATATCGTAACCAAAACCGGCGTAACCAAAAGCCAGTTTGGACGATTTTATGCCGGTGCCGGCTCAGACAATCTATATTCTGCCGGTGGAAATCTCAGCCTTTTCAGAAACGACCGCCGCATTACCATTATCGGTCAATCCAACAACACCAACGAACGTAATTTTGCCATGGGGAATATCTTTTCGGGCGGAGGCAATCCGAATGGCCCTCCGGGGGCTCAGGTTGCAACAATGGGTGGAGGATCTTCAAGCAGCGACGGGGTAAACAACTACTCCGTCGATACCCAAAATGGTATCAACAAAATAAACTCCATCGGCTTCAACTATTCCGATCAGTTGAGTAAAAAAATCAAACTTGACGGCAACTATTTCTTTAGCTCGCTGAACAATACGTCAGCACAAAGTTCACTGTACGATTACACGGCAAGACAGGGACAAAGTTACCTCGAAAATAAAAACACAACTGCGCATGTCATCAACCATCGGTTCAATTTCAGGCTTGATTATGACATTGATGACAGAAACTCACTCTTCATCAGACCGAACATATCTTTTCAACAGAGCGACGGAACCAGCAGAACCTTGTCTCACACTGACTCCGTATCGAAACCTTTGAGCGCAGTTTCAAGCTCAACCGCTCCATCCTTAAAAGGAGCCAATATTTCCGGACAGATTCTTTTTCGGCATAAATTCGATCGCAAAGGCAGAACATTGTCTTTGGATATTAATTCAACCTCGCAAACAAAAAACGGAAATAACTATCTGAACTCAATAACGGACTATTACTCGTCCAACACAATCGATACCGTACGTGAATATTCCAATCTCCATTCCACCGGTTATTCTTTTTCCGCAAACGCTTCCTATACAGAGCCTATCAACCGGAAAAGCATGGTCATGATCAACTACATGTATGGTTATCAAACGGGGAAATCAAATCAAAAAGCCTTCAATTATAATAGCAAGACCGGCTTATATGACGATCGGGATCTATCGCTGACCAGCATTTACAAAAGCAACTATCAAACAAACTCGGGTGGCATGTCTTACTTATATCACACCCGGAAAATGAATCTAAACACAAACCTCAACTATCAACATGGAACACTGACCGGTGAAAACGAGTTGAGCAATGCTTTTGCCATTCCTTCAAAAACGTACAACAACCTATTGCCATCGATGATGCTGCGTTACAGTTTCTCTTCAACCACAAATCTGCAGGTCGATTACAGAACATCAGCAAGTGCACCGTCGATTGCACAACTTCAGGAAGTATTGGACAAAACAAATCCGACCCAGCTCACCGTAGGAAATTCACATCTGGCTCAAACATACCAGCATAGCCTTAACGTCCGGCTGATTGCACCTAACACATCCACAGCCTCGGTATTCATGGCGTTTATCAACGGAAGCCTGTCGAATAACTTCATCGCATCCAATACATTAATAGCTCATTCCGACACACTTTTATCGAAATACAACCAGACACTAGCCAAAGGCGGACAGCTGACCACTTACCAGAACCTGAGCGGATATTATAATCTGAACGGAATGGTAGGATACGGATTCCCATTTACCGCAATTAAAACCAATCTTCACCTGATGTTAAACGCCAACGCCAGCCGGACTCCAAGTATAATCAACAACCAGAAAAATTATTCCAGGCAGTTTTCATGGGGCGGTAATTTGATTATGAGCAGCAATATCAGTCAAAACGTTGATTTCACGATTAATTCCAGAGCCAATTTCAGCTCGGTGAACAATACCCTTCCGGAACAAACCGACACTCATTTCTGGAACCTCAGCTCGGGAGCCAATCTAACATGGATTGCGTTAAACCACATAGTATTTCAATCGGGCTATTCCTTTTCCGGCTACTTTCAGCAAGGGAGCAAGAATGAAATTACCAACATGCTGAATTGTTCGCTTGGGGTTAAATTCCTGAAGAAGAATGCAGGAGACCTTCGCTTTTCCTGCAACGATTTACTGAATCAGAATACAAATTTCAGCCGTAGTACAACGCCACTCTACACGTTGACACATCAAAGCAATACGGTGGGTCGGTATTACATGCTGACGTTCACCTATACATTAGGCAATTTCAATGGCGGGAATCAGGGAGCTCCACGCCCGATGTAATTCAACAATACACAACTAATTCAAAATAATATGCACAAGACACACTATTTACGAACATTGGCCTGCATAGCTTTCGCCGGTTGCCTTTCGGTATCGGCTTTTGCAAAGACCAAACTGGTTACCCAGAGTCAGTATTGCGCCGATTTTGCCTCTGTTACCCCACCCGATAGCTCAACGATGTTTTCTTCATTTGCCGACGGGAAAGTTCTCATAAGGGTATTCAATAATCCGACAGGTTTTTACATTCAACTGGTTGCAGCTGATGAACAAACCCAACAAAAGCTGCTGGTTAACGGACTGACTGTTTATGTTGATCCTACCGGCAAAGAGAAAGATAAATACGCTGTTATTTTCCCCTCCATGATGTCGCTAAGACAACAAATGGGACAAACAGGCATGAATCAGGAAGAAGCCAGACCACAAATGCAAGATGCCAATCAAGAACAGGGAACTCAGAGTCAGCGAAGAGACCCGAGGCGGCCTGATCCATCTAAAATGGTACAACAGATAAATCTGAAAGGCGCCACTTTCGACATTGACGGGGACTCCCGTGCGGTAGGCATCGAATGGGTTAAACTGACAATAACTCCAAACCAGAAAATCTGTTACAACATCAAGCTCCCTTATTCTGTTTTCAATCTCAAAAACTTATCTCCTGAATTACTGAGCATAGGTCTACTATCTGAATTCAGTTTACCACAGGGTATGCCATCCGGCGGAGGAATGGGTGGTCCTGGTGGTGGCATGGGCGGTCCTGGCGGAGGAATGGGTGGTCCTGGTGGAGGCATGGGCGGCCCTGGCGGTGGTATGGGTGGTCCCGGCGGTGGCATGGGTGGACCTGGTGGAGGCATGGGTGGTCCCGGCGGAATGGGACAAAGCTCCGGCAATGCTCGCTCCATGTTTGCTGAAATGGGAAAACCCGTAAAAGGATGGATTCAAACGAAACTGGATGCAGCTCATTAAGCCGCAAAAACAGGATTAAACAGGCATGAACTTCAATAAAAAATACGGCAAAGCGATCAACGTGCTAATCCATATTTGTTTTTGGATAGGATTTATTGCTATACCTGCTATTTTACCGAAGCCTCAACACAGACCGTTTCATCCTCCGTTTCACCCCGGATTGCATCCGGACATACAAATTATAGCGATAGCCATCGGGTTGCAGATCGGATATTTTTACCTGAATTATTTCGTTTTCTTCAACTTATTCAAAACACGGCGATACTATCTGTTTTTCATTGTCAACCTTGCTATTTTATCGGTTATTTTTGTAATAAGGTGTGTTTATAACCGGTTCGATGGCTTGAATATGATGATTTTCAGAGAACTATCGCCGTATATTTTCTTCTTTCTGGCTGGAACGTCATTGCGGATTATCAGGGATCAGTTCCGACTTCAAAGCGAGTTGCTCGAAAACGAAGTCACCTTTTTGCGCAATCAAATCAATCCGCATTTTCTATTCAATGTATTGAACATGGTCAATTCGTTTGCCCGGACACGACCGGAACTGATTGAACCCACGGTGGAGAAGCTATCGAACCTGATGCGCTACATGCTTTACAATACAGACAAACAAACCTCATTAATGGATGAAGTTGAACACCTGAACAACTACATCGAACTGCAAAGAACCCGGTACAACGATTCGGTAAAAATCAGTTACCATACAGAAGGCGAGATTCCTGACAAGACAATTGAGCCTATGCTACTCATACCTATCGTTGAAAATGCATTCAAGCATGGCACGGCACTGATAGATTCGCCCGAAATCCACATCAAGCTCACAAGCTCAGATAAAAC
The DNA here is from genome assembly GCF_001618385.1 of Paludibacter jiangxiensis. Classification (NCBI taxonomy): domain Bacteria; kingdom Pseudomonadati; phylum Bacteroidota; class Bacteroidia; order Bacteroidales; family Paludibacteraceae; genus Paludibacter; species Paludibacter jiangxiensis. The sequence goes on from NZ_BDCR01000003.1 coordinate 19,315, forward strand.
CCTTTCATTGGAAGTGAGCAATCGTTACAAAAACGACTTGCAGGAGAACTTAAGCCCCTACAGCGGAATTGGGTTACAAAACATCATCAGAAGGTTGGAACTGCTCTACCCTGACTCACACGTGCTGAACCATTTTTCTGAAAACGGGTGGTATAAAATACAATTGACGATTGCCTTATGATTAGTTGCATTGCCATTGACGACGAAAAATATGCCCTCGATTTACTAATTGACAATATCCGCAGGGCTCCTTTTCTGGAGTTGAAAGAGACGTTCAGAAATGGCGTAGACGCGTTGCATTATCTGGAAAAGAATCCGGTCGATCTGGCCTTTCTCGATATTCAGATGCCGGTTCTGAACGGACTGCAAATGTTACGTAAGTTGCAGGTAAGACCAATGATTGTGATCGTATCCGCATTTAAAAGTTATGCGCTTGAAAGTTTTGAACTCGACGTTCTGGATTATCTGCTAAAGCCGGTGTCGTACGAACGATTTCTGAGAGCGGCGAACAAAGCCAACGACTATTTTCAGCTGAAACATGCAAAAAACGGGCAACGGAATGATTATATATTTGTCAATGCCGATTACCGCCTGGTAAAAATCAACATTGATAAAATCTTGTATATTGAAGGGATGAAGGACTACGTAAAAATCTTCCCTGAAAACAGCAAAGCCATCGTTACAAAACTATCACTTAAAACGGTTGAAGAAATGCTGCCGGACGAACACTTTATACGCGTTCACAAATCGTATATTATAAATAGTCAAAAGGTGATTTCGTTGCAAAAGAAAAAGGTGCAACTCAATGGCGACATCATCATTCCGTTGAGCAGTAATTACCGCTCGGCCTACAACCAGCTGATAGAAAGTCCGGCAGAAAGTTAATAGCCTATTCTCCCATCAACAATATGGCTATCGCAACCAAAGCCATACCGCTAATCAATCCGATTTTAGAAAACAAGCCTTTACCATAATGGTGCGCCGTAGGAATCAGCTCATCTATAGCAATATACACCATAGTGGCCGACACAGCGCCCAATACAATACCCTCCAGCATTGGCGACCAGTAAGGTAATATAAACAGCCAGGCCAGAAATGCCCCCATCGGAGTGGAAAGACCCGCAGCCAACGTCAACAAGAGAGCTTTACGGCGATTTCCCGTCGCGTGATACATTGGAGCTGAAATAGAGAGGCCAATGGGAACGTTATGGATAATAATCGCCAGCAAAATAGGAAACGCCAGACGATAATCCGAAACGCCTATCGTAAACATTGCTATTCCTTCGGGGATATTGTGTAAAGTAACCGCCAGAGCAATTAAAAGACTCATTTTTTTGAGTCGCTTTTTTAATTGAACGCTTTCAGGATCGGCATTGTCGCTAACGTCCACATGGTGGGGAAACAGCATATCAATCAGTGCCATAACCACAATTCCCAGAAAAAAGGAGAAGATGGCATACATAAATGCTTTTGAGGGAGAAGCTGCAGATTCAAAACAGCGAAGCGATTCCGGAAAGATTTCGACAAAAGAGACGAAGAGTAATACCCCGGCAGCCAGACCCAACGAGAACGCGAGAAAAGACCGGTTGGTTTGTTTTGAAAAGTATGTTAAGAGACCTCCGATACCGGTTGACAACCCGGCAGTAAGGGTTAGCCCAAAAGCTATCAACAAATTATGATGTTCCATTTATATCTGATACTTAATTACAAAGGTAACAAAATAAACGACAAACGGGATGAAGAATTCTTCCCTTCATATCTCGCAGTGAGTACGTGTAAATTAACGATTTAAACCATTGACTATTTTGGCCGTCTTTTATAAAAAAACATAACATCACCAATTTCGGGGAACATCCGATTCAAGTCTGGCATTCTGATTTAACAAAAACAATTAACTTTGCCTGCTTTCGTGCAAACAATATGAAGACAGTAGTAATAATAGCTCCGGCATACCAACAGTACACAAGTTTCATCCACTCTTTACCTCAGATTTTTAATTCTGAAGGCACTTCTATTTATAAGGCCAGAAATGAAATTAAGAATTTTGAGCGTAATGGAAAACTATTTACCGTCAAAGGTTATAAGCGGCCACATATCATCAACCAAATTGCTTATGGCACCTTCCGCCAAAGCAAAGCCAAACGGGCTTATGATTACGCATTGCGTCTTCTGGAGAAAAACATCTCCACGCCAGAGCCTGTAGCCTACATTGAACAATACGCATGTGGTTTATTGTGCAACTCTTATTTTGTCTCGTTATTTGCCACAGAATCTCACCTACTCAGAGAACTTCACGACTATAAAGTGGAGGGAAATGAAGCGTTACTCAACGCACTGGCGGCGTATACAGCTTACGTTCACGAAAGAGATGTATTTCCTATCGATTATTCGCCCGGAAATGTGTTGTTTGAAAATGAAGATGGAATATTCAGATTCACGCTCCTCGACATCAACAGAATGCAATTTCGAGTAGTGACTCAAAAGATGGCTGCCAGATGTTTTCGGCGCTTTACCATGGATAAGACGCTTATCGGGTTCATCGCGTGCGAGTATGCACGTATAAGAGGATATGAGCCAACTGCATTCGCGAACGAGGCCATCAAACATCACACAAATTTCTGGAAAACGCGATAATAAAGCTATTCCAATTAAGAGACTATTTTTCCAGATAGCTCTTCATCTCTATTTTCTTTTTCAACAAGGGTGAGTTATTTCCTGCATTCACGGCTTTTTGCCACCAAACCAGAGCTTCTTCTTTTTCGCCTGCCATAAACAGGATATCGCCGTAGTGTTCTAGCACTTCAGGGCTTTTATCTCCACCATTGTCAATTGCCTGTTTTTCATAGATTTTGGCCAGCGAGTAATTTCCTTCCACAAAGAAAATCCACGCGTAAGTATCCAGATAAGTGGCATTCGTTGGCTCTGCCGCCACGGTTTTGGCACTCATGCTTTCGGCCTTTTGCAATTCCCTCTTCTCCAACGATAAATAATAGGCGTAATTGTTCAGTGTTCCTATATTATTCGGCTGATATTTTAGCGATTGAGCATAAGAAACGAAGGTCGAATCTTTCATTCCCAATTTATAATAAGTGTCCCCCAGTTGGGTATAAATTTGAGAGCGCATTACTATGTTTTCATCCGGCACCAACTGAAGCGCCTTATTGCAATGGGAAATTGTCTCCTTGTATTTTCCTGATTGATACAGAGCAATTGCCTTATAAAAATAAAAATCGACATCATCGGCAAAATATCCGAGAGCTTTACTGCACAGAGAATCGATAGCCGTAAAGTTTTCCTGCTTAATTTTCATATCAATCATCCGCATCCATGTCACCTTGTTCTGTGGATTGAGGTCGAGCATTATTTTCAGCTCATTTTCAGCAGCTTCGTTTTTTTGCCGCATCATCAGAAAGAGGTAATTGTAATTGTGGAGGCTCTCTTCTTCCGGATACATTTCGAGCAAAGAACTGAGATAGCCCTCTACCTTTTGCATTTCCGATGGACGGGTAACAAGGTCTTTGAGAACAGACAATTTGGGCTCAAGATCAACATTTTTGTTGCGCATCATCTGATCGAGTACAGACATCATCGATACGGTATCGCCTACTGCCTTGTAATATTTCGACAGAGAATAAAGGGCATCTCCGTTATTGGGATCAGTATTCAATACTTGCTGATAGCAGGCAAGCGCTTCTTTCTGCATCTTTTGCTCAAGATAGATATCACCTCTAAGAACCTGGTATTTAGCTTCATTCGGATACGTTTTCACCAGCTTATCTATCTCTGCAATCCCTTTTTTATTTTGATTTTGCATAAAATAGAGCCGGGCCTTTTCCATGGTTATATCCTGATTCATGCCCTGCACCTTTTCAAGCATGTTCAAAGCCCCAATAGCTTCGTTGTATTTTTCGGATTGCGAGTAAATATTGATCAGCATCATCAACGCTTCATCGTTTTCAGGGTCAATTTTCACGATGGCATTATACACTTCAACGGCTTTGTCTATTTTCTGAGAAGAAAGATATTGCTCGGCCAGGGCGGTTTTGAACCACAGGTTTTCAGGCTGAGCCACTGTTGCCTTTTCCAGACACGCAATCGCCTTATCGGTTTGTTTGGTAACAACGTAAATTTTAGACAATTCATACATCACATTCCCGTCATTCGGCTTGATCCGGTTACAATTAGTAAGCAAATCAATTGCCGCATCATAATGTCCGGCCAGCCTTTCACGCAAAGCATCATCAAAAAAGTAATTGAATTGAATGTCGACCGGAGTTGTTTCTTCAATATGCTTTTGAACTGCCTTTTTAGAAGCTGACATTTGAAGAGAACCACTCACGCAGAGGGCTAATATAACGATGCGGATTAATTTCATTGCTTTTGATTTGAACTGCTGAAAGAGACCATTCCGGCCGCTTCAACAGATAAAATAAGTAACCAGTTAGTTATGCAAATGTACGTATTTCAGATGGAAAAACTGTCACCAAAACATTTAGAAAAACTAAAACAGATAACGAATTGCACCGGATATCAATCGAACAATTCCATCAGCACCGGCAACGATTTGATTTCTCCGATTTCAGCCAAATGGATACGATAATACGCAAGCATATGCTCAAGAATAGCAACACGTTCGCTTCTCGAGAAACGGAACATGTGCATATTTGTATAGTTAATCCGCATCAGTTGATATAAAACAGCACTCTCTGCAGGACGCAGGAAATGTTTGTGCAAAGGGCATGTGGAAGTAAATACCCCATTGACCATGTCAAAATAAAAGTGCAGTCCGAGATTTTCGGTATTGGGAAAGAAGCCGAGGAAACGGGTCAGATGAAGCATCATCACCAAATGAAAATTGGCAACGCCCTGTTCCGACCGTTCGAGGATTTGCACTGACTCCTGCAGGAAGCGAAACAACATTTTGTCCGTTTGGCTATCCCGCAACGTACGATAAAGAAATTCGGCCAGAAACAATGCCAAAGCATTTTTCACCGGATTCATTTGTATGGAAGTAATAATATTGTAAGGCCGGGCTTCTTTTATTTGGTGAAGTTCGCGGTCCGGCAGCATTTCTATTTCAAGATCGACCAACATCATCGGTTGCAGGAATGCCATTTTCGATCCGCTTTTTTTTCTCGAAGCTCCATAAACGATACAGGCCAAACGTCCCCGCTCCTCCGAAATAAGGTGCACGATATTCGCCTTATCGGAATACTTGATGCAGTGAAGAATGATGGCTTTCGTTTTGAGAAACATAACAGACGGAAAGAAAATACATTTAGCAAAACAAAGATAGGCTATTTTGAGCGCATTAAAAAAAAAAACAGCATGACACATATATATCTGCGCCATGCTGTAGTATAGAATATCAAGTAAGTTTTTTACCCCAGAAATGCTTCGCGCACAGCCGGGTAAACAATTTCACCTTTTACGATATTAAGACCTTTGCGAAGCTCTTCACTCGCTTCACAAGCCTTTTCCCATCCCAGATTAGCCAGTTGGATAGCGTAAGGCAACGTAGCATTTGTTAACGCAAGGGTTGAGGTATAAGGCACTGCACCCGGAATATTGGCAACACAATAATGAACCACACCATCAATGGTATAAATCGGATCATTGTGTGTAGTCGGGCGGGAAGTTTCAAAGCAACCACCCTGATCGATAGCAACGTCTACCATCACCGCTCCTTTTTGCATAGTAGACAACATATCAGCAGTCACAAGATGAGGAGCCTTTGCTCCGGTTACCAAAACCGCACCGATTACCAAATCTGCAGTTTTCACCTCTTCCGCAATAACATATTCGGAAGACACCAATGTTTTTACGTTCTTGGGCAACACGTCCGACAAATAACGCAAGCGAGGCAGCGAAATATCAGCCAAAGTAACATCAGCACCCAAACCGGCAGCCATCCATGCAGCCTGAGTACCAACCACACCACCGCCAAGCACAAGCACTTTTGCAGGTTTAACACCCGGCACACCACCAAGCAGGATACCTTTTCCGCCATTAGGACGTTCAAGATACTTTGCTCCTTCCTGAATTGACATCCGGCCTGCCACTTCCGACATTGGAATCAATAAAGGAAGACTTCGGTCGGCCTTTTCTACTGTTTCATAAGCAAGACAAACAGCTCCGCTGTCGATCATTGCTTTTGTCAAACCGGCATTAGAGGCAAAGTGAAAATACGTAAAAAGCAACTGATCTTTCTTGATCAACCGATATTCAGGCTCAATCGGCTCTTTTACTTTTACAATCATGTCAGAAGCGGCATATACCTCTTCTATTGAAGGCAACAATGTTGCTCCTACCTTCAAATACAATTCATCACTAAAGCCACTGTTCACCCCTGCACCTTCCTGAATGTAAACAATATGGCCTTGTTTAACAAGTGCAGACACGCCTGCGGGTGTTAATCCCACGCGATTTTCGTTGTTTTTAATTTCTTTTGGGGTTCCAATTTTCATACTCTTCAATTTAAAGGTAATTAATATGTCTCAAAGGTCAATGTTTTTAATTGTAATTGCAAAGATAAAGTATAAAAAAGTGTTATTAATCCTGTTTTTAAACATAAATATGTCCATATTTCATAATTAAATATTGTTTTATCTGTTTTTATTAACACCAAAAAATACGAATAACATTATTTAACATATTTCTTAGACTGTTGATAAAAAGACAATTATTTATCAACAATGCCATATATGATTAATATTCAGCACATTAAATTAACACACTGATAATAAACATTGTACAAAAAAACATGAAAAATACCTCAAAACAGCTATTTTTTATGTGGAAAATCTTTAGGATATTTGTCAGTCCAAAAAGACTTAAGACCCTAAAAGATGAAAGTGAACAGCGCCAACGACTTGTGGCATCGATGCCTGCGTGTGATACGCGACAATGTGTCTGAAACTACGTTTTCGACGTGGTTTTTGCCCATTGTACCCCTCAACTATGAGAACAATGTTTTCACGGTTCAAGTCCCAAGCCAGTTCTTCTACGAATATATCGAAGAAACTTTTGTCGATTTATTAAGAATGACCATTCACCGCGAAATCGGAGAAGGCACTCGTTTAATGTACAGAGTTTTGGTCGATCGCACTTCGGGCACAAGTACCACTATTCCGAGTGATGACAAATTAAAGCCCAACCAGCTTTATAACGCTCCAAAACAGGAAAACCCTTTTGCGCGAAAAGAAGTTATCCCAAATATCGATCCGCAACTTAATCCGATCTATAATTTTAACACTTTTGTAGAAGGCACCAGCAATAAGCTTGCCCGTACCGCAGGAATCAGCATCGGCAATAACCCCGGGACAACGATTTTCAACCCGCTGTTTGTATACGGACAATCCGGCGTTGGAAAAACTCATCTGGTACATGCTATCGGTATTCAGGCAAAACAAACACATCCTGACAAACGCGTACTTTATGTTTCTGCAAACTTATTTCAGATTCAGTATACAGACGCCGTACGTAACAACACCGTTAATGACTTTCTGAATTTCTATCAGAGCATTGATGTGTTGATTTTGGATGACATTCACGAATTTGCCGGCAAAAACGGAACTCAGAATACATTCTTTCATATCTTCAACCACCTGCACCAAAACGGCAAACAGTTAATCCTGACATCCGACCGTTCGCCCATGGTATTGCAGGGACTTGAACAGCGCCTCATCACGCGATTCAAATGGGGATTATCAGCCGAGATATCAAAGCCCGACTTTGAATTGCGCAAAGGCATCTTAAAACACAAAATCTTCAAGGACGGATTGGACATTGATGACGAGGTAGTAAACTACATCGCAGAAAATGTTACTGACAACATCAGAGATCTGGAAGGTGTCATCATTTCACTGCTGGCCTACTCTACCCTTACCGACAAACCAATCGATCTGGAACTTGCACACAAAGCTGTCAGCAATGTTGTGAATGTGACTCCGAAGGTTGTCACAATCGAGCAAATCAGAAATGTTGTTTGTGAACACTTCGGACTCAAGATCGAAGAAATGTTGTCGAAACGCCGAAACAGAGAATTGGCTCAGGCACGTCAGATTGCAATGTACCTTGCCAAGTGCCATACAAAACACTCACTTTCTTCCATCGGGGAGATGATTGGCAAACGAGATCATGCGACAGTACTTCATGCTTGTAAAGTGGTCAACGATTTGATGGAAATCGACAAACAATACAGAGCCTGCATTCAGGAAATTCAAAATAAGATCAAAGCATAACCGCAAAAAGTTAAATCCTCTCATCCGAGAGGATTTTTTTTATCTCTTCCTTCACCACAACTTCCATCACTGCATTATTACACAGCGGATTGTTCTTAACACAAGACACAAAACCTCCCTGTAAAACCAGAATTGCACTGCAAAAAAAACATAATGCTATTTGCAATTTCCTTTTTTATACGCTATATTTATTGCGTGAATTTAACTCATGTATTAACCTTATAATATCGCATGATTATGACTAGAACTATCACATTTAACGAGCTGAGAAAAATCAAAGACAGCCTTCCGTCTGGCAGTATGGGGAAAATTGCCGCTGATTTAGGTCTGACCGACGAAACAGTACGTAATTATTTCGGCGGTCATAATTTTAAAGATGGAAAGAGTTGTGGTGTTCACATTGAACCCGGCCCTGACGGCGGTTTAGTAATGCTAGACGATACAACTATTTTAGATCATGCTCTTCACCTGCTTGAGGAAGTCCACTAACCTAAAACCCCAAAAAAGAAGCATAAAAAAACGCAGCTGATTGTTGAAATCAGCTGCGTTTTTTCATCTATGTTAATTTGATTGTTTTTGCTTGGGTAATCTGAAGCTAATATACAAGTCGAGGATCGTAGCAATCAGCAAGCCGGCAATCCACAAATAATGATGAATAAACATTCCATAAGCGCTCGCCACCAAAACCAATGTTGCAAAGGCATGTATCTTATTCAGCCTCCTTGTCCTGAAGTCTGACTGATCGATCGGCAACACCACTCTTACCACCACAAGAAAGAGAACTCCAAGTGAGAAAATATAGGGAGCTACCTTTATTTGCGAAAAATAAAATACTGTCGCGATCATCAACAGTAGATATCCGGCGCCGTACATTATTTGCAGAATTCTGTTCCTTTGTTTTTCTGTAATTTGCATCAATCCTTTTCTTTAATAATAAATATATCTTCGTTGGGTCGTTTCATCAGGTGTTCTTCCCTGGCAAATTTTTCCAGATTTGCATTACTGGTTTGTAGCTCGTTAATCTTTTCACGGTTGTCTTTAATACTCTGATCATACTGTTCTATCTGATCTTCCAGATTTTGGATTTCCCGTTGATTAGCAATGCGCTTGAAAAAATTATTTTCATCCACAAAACACATGATTACCAAAAACGTTACGGCAACTACCCAGTATTTAATATGCTTGGTTTGCCCTACACGTTTGCGCAATTTCAACCATATTTGTTTTTGCATAACCCTATAGTTTTATATCACACTTATTTGAACAACCTGAAAATATCATTTCCGTTAGCATAAATAAGCAAAGCAAACAGAAGGAACAAACCCACCATTTGTGCATACTCCAGAAACTTATCACTCGGTTTACGTCCCGTTACCATTTCATAAAGGAGGAACAAGGTGTGTCCTCCGTCAAGAGCAGGAATAGGAAGGATATTCATGAACGCCAGAATAATCGAAAGAAATGCGGTCAACGCCCAAAAGTTTTGCCAATCCCAAACATCAGGGAATAGGCTTCCGATAGTACCGAACCCTCCGATTTGTTTCGCACCCTCTTTGGTAAAGATAAATTTAAGTTGCTTTACGTACGAAGTCAGTGTTTCAACACCTTTATTTATCCCGGCCGGAATAGACTCAAAGAAACCATAAGAGATCCGTTTGGTAACGAAGTTCCCTGCAAATGTTTTAAGCGCAACGCCGATTTTCCCGCTCTCGCTGACGACCAGCGACGCCGATAGACGTTTACCGGAACGGATGAACTCTATTGGAACGGTTTTCCCTTTACAGGAGTCCAGTTGAACCGAAATATCCTGAATGGCAAACATCGCCTTACCATTAACAGACACCACGCTGTCTCCCTTTTGCATACCTGCTTTGGCCGCAGCCGAACCATTCACCGTCTTTTCGACCACAAACGGCACACGCGGTGTCATAAACTGCTTCGAGCTGGAGGCGATAATCTGACGGGTAAAATTAGAAGGAAGAATAAACGTAGTCTTTTTCCCTTCGCGCAAAACGGTTACCGATTGGGAACCATCTACCAAGATTTTTTTTATTGCCTCCGAAGATTCTTCTACAGGTTTATTATTTATTGCCAGCAATATATCGCCATTTCTAAAACCATTCTTAACTGCCACTTCCGTAAACTGCATTCCGAATTTAGCATTCTGCAATGGCAAGTATTCCTCACCCCAAACCAGAAGAATCATGGAATAGATAGCTAGGGCAGTTATAAAGTTAACCAAGACCCCCCCCACCATTATAAAAAGGCGTTGCCATGCCGGTTTGCTACGAAATTCCCACGACTGAGCGGGCTTCTTCATGGCTTCGGTATCCATCGACTCATCGATCATACCGGCAATCTTGCAATAGCCACCCAGAGGCAACCAACCAATCCCCCACTCTGTAACATCTGTGTGTTTTCTCCAATCGTCTTGTGCCAAATCTGTGGTAGAAATTTCTTCCATCACATCTTTGCCTTTCTCATCTTTCACCACATTTCCAAAAGCGTCAAGCTTTTTGCGGTACATATCGGGTACGTTACGGGCAAAAAACTTAAATTGCCACTTACCATCGATTTTTTTACAACGCAACAGAGAAATATAGGGATTGAAAAAGAGGTAGAATTTATCCACCCTCGTCTTGAAGATTCGAGCAAAAGCAAAGTGACCCAACTCATGCAAAAACACCAATATCGACAAACTCAGTATCAGTTGTGCCGCTTTAATTAAAAAAGTCTCCATTCAATATAGTTATGTATAGAATTACAAATCAAAAAACGATAATCAACAGAATCTGATCATCAACCATTTAGCAATATTTACCCACCAGCTCGGAAGCAACAGCGCGGGCTTCCGTATCGGTAGCAACATAATCTTCATAAGCCGGCTGAAGCATAAACGACACTTTTGCCATTGTTGCCTCAATCACATCTGACATTTGCAGGAAGCCGATAGCATCCTTCAGAAAAGCTGCGACAACGACCTCATTAGCAGCATTCAATATACATGCCGCATTTCCTTTTCGCTGCATAGCGTCATACGCAAAAGAGAGGTTTCTGAATTTTGTCATATCCGGCTTTTCAAAAGTCAATTGAGGATAATCGGCAAAATTCAGACGCGGATAATCCGTTTTAAGTCTATCCGGATAAGAAAAGGCGTACAATATCGGCAACTTCATGTCCGGCAACCCCATTTGTGCTTTAACTGCTCCGTCGGCAAACTGAACCATCGAATGTATGATGGACTGTGGATGCACCACAACATCGATCTGCTCCGGCGTGAGCCCGAACAACCATTTGGCCTCAATCACTTCAAAACCCTTATTCATCATACTAGCAGAGTCAATCGTGATTTTTGCTCCCATATCCCAGTTGGGATGTTTAAGAGCCTCACGCTTGGTAACACTCTGCAAATAACTAAGTTCTTTATTTCGGAATGGTCCACCGGAAGCCGTAAGAATAATCTTTTCGATATCATTCCCCACTTCGCCGGTGAGACATTGAAAAATAGCTGAATGCTCGGAATCCACGGGAATAATCGGACTATGATAGCGTTGTGCCAATTCGCACACCAACTCTCCGGCCACCACCATTGTTTCTTTATTTGCCAGGGCTATTTTTTTCCCTGCTTTAAGCGCTTTAAGCGTCGGCAACAAACCGGAATAACCCACCATTGCAGTCAATACCACATCAACGGTCTCCATTTCGGCAATCTGAGCAATTGACTCGCTTCCCGAAAAAACCTTGATAGGCAGATCTGCCAAAGCCTCTTTCAAAGTGAAATAATAGGCATCATTGGCTATAGCAACCACTTCAGGTTGAAATTGGCGAGCCTGCTTGATAAGCAAATCGATACTTTGATTCGCCGTCAGCGCATATACTTCAAAACGGTCGGGATGAGCGGATATGACTTCAAGGGCTTGAGTACCAATTGAGCCTGTAGAACCAAGAATGGCTATTTGTTGTTTTTGTCCGGTAACTAATGACGATTTCATAACGAATTAAAAGACAGGAAATCAAGCAAAGAACAATTTACTTCTCTGCATAAAAGACCATGATGCAAAGTTAAAAAAATTTTTGTTCCATAAAAGAAGCCACCTGTCATTTTACCTTATTTTAGCAGGAGTTCACCGCAATCCTAAAGAATAAATTCTGGGTATTCCCGTTATTAATGGGTAACTTTGCAATGGAGACACAAAAAATGTTCTAATTTTACATCCATTGTTTAATTCAAATAACATAACCGAAAACTCATGGATTATTTAGATTTGTATAATTTACTGGAGGCTAAGGTCAATCCGAATGAAACAGAAATTGTGATAGATGAATTTGTAACTGTGCAAAACCAGACGTTCAAATCTGCCAACTGGACTATTTTACAGGGGCATCCGCATCTGAGGTGTGATGAACACAATATGGATTTCTCTGATGAAATATTCAAAACCGAGCTTGGTTACACAGAAGAAGGGCTGGATCTGATTGACTCGGAAGTAAATGAAAACAAAGAGTTTAACTTTCACATTTTTGTTCCCACAAAACAGAAAAACGAAAAGGAAGCTATCTTATTAATGCACGGGTTCAATGAGAAATCCTGGCCGAAATATTTGCCTTGGGCTTATCGACTGGCAAAAGACACTCACCGCTGTGTAGTGCTCTGCCCGATGGCTTTTCACATGAACCGCGCTTTGTCGACATGGAGCGACCGCAGACTGATGCATAGCGTAAGTTTATGCCGCAAAGAACATTTCCCGGACTTACTGCAATCTTCGTTTTCCAATGTGGCTATCAGTACCCGAGTACAATCGAAGCCGCAACGTTTTATCTGGTCAGGACTACAAACATATTACGATATAGTACAATTTATCGACCAAGTGAAAGCCGGCAAATATCCACCGCTCACTGCCGGTATGCAATTTCACTTCTTCTCTTATTCTATCGGAACATTCCTTTCTGAAATCTTAAAACTGACAGACCCAAAGGGTTATTTTACCGATTCCAAGCTGCTCGCTTTTTGCGGGGGCCCCACATTCAACCGGCTTACTCCGGTTTCGAAAGCAATTCTCGACAGCGAGGCCAATGTTGCGCTCTATTCGTATCTGGTGGAACACCTTGAAAGCCACCTGAAACGTGAAAAACGGCTCTATCACTACCTGGAAGAACATCCGGAAGGCCATTCGTTCCGTATGATGCTCGATTTTAAAGTAATGCGTCAGGAACGTGAGAAACGCTTCCGTGAAATCAGCTCGCAGGTTTTTGCCATCGCATTGGAACAGGACAAAGTAATTCCTGCTTACGATGTGGTGAGTACCCTCAAAGGCGCAGCACACGACATACCGACCGAAGTCATCGTAACTGATTTTGATTATCCTTACACACACGAGAATCCATTCGTCAACAAAGAAAGCATACGGGACAAGGTAAATAGTGCTTTCCAGACAACCTTTGATAAATTTTGCAATTTCCTGAATGCATGATAAATTTGAATAAATCCATAATACTTACAGCGGTTATCGCTTTAGCCGTCGGCGTTATTTCTACTCTGCTTTTTCAGCAATATGTATTGCCACCTAAAACCGAGACTGTTTTACTACAGCTTTCAAACAACTTCAATGGTAAATGTCCGGTAATGGTCGACAAAATTACCCGTTTTGACAACACCTCTATAGGGGACAATGAATTACGGTTCAACTACACCATCTTAACCGCTGTGAAAGACTCGGTCGATTCCATAGAGCTGCACAGTCACCTGGAACCGATTGTCCGGAATAACCCTCAGGTTGGAACGCTGAAACAAAACCACATTGCCGTTTTATGTCGTTATAGGGACAAGAAAGGGACACTTCTTACCGAAATAAAAGTAACTCCTTAGCGACACAATCTGTCCAAAGCAAAAATATTTCGCTTTTTTTTGTTCCGCATATTTCAAAAATGCTTTGCCTTGGCTATATTTGACAATTGAATAATAGACTCAAGAGAAAATACAGAAGTGCATATTCCGCAACCCACAAGGATGTAATGAAAAAGATTGTTTACCTGCTGTTTGCTATAATGTTGTTTAGTTCCTGTTCGGGACTGAAAGAATTGCAAACCAGCTTCAGACAATTCGGTGGCAACCTTGAGTATATCCACGATAGCCATATAAATGGTTGTCCGAAAAAAGATTCGGTTGTGATTATGATGCATGATTATCTGCTTGACGGAAAAACAACTGTACGCAAAGGAAGTATGCTTATTCTCCCTTTTCTATTTTTCAATTACTTCGAACAAAACTATTGGGTAACATTAGGACAAGAGGCATTAAACAGTCGGTATGATGATTTTTTCAACGCCAGCCTGACAGAAGAGTGCCAACGAAATGGGTGTTTTCATCTGACCGGTATGATCTCGAACGATTCGACTTACACTCTCGAAATCGGAGTTGACACGTGTTACACAAGAGCAAAATACAAGAGATTCTCTTCGTTTGTTTATTTCGGATACGGATATGAATCTCTCAATGACGAATACGGTAAAACGCCGAAAACGACACTGAAAGTCTCTGCTGTTTTACGAAAAGCCGGAAATGTGATATTCCGAAAACAGTATGTTAGCGAAAACAGCATCTCTCCGGGGATAGAATCCGGTCAGGGGAAGAACGATCCAAGAGGCATCCTGATACGCAGCATGACTGGCTCATTGTCTTTGAGCACCAAACAATGTATCGAAGAGATCGTCACTGACATAAACAAAGCACTTTTATTAAGCACAAAAAAATAAATTTCAACAATATACAATTCATTAAACATTAAAATCATGATAAATATCAACCCATACCTGGCATTTCCGGGTACATGCGAAGACGCATTCAAATTTTACGAACAAGTATTTAACGCCAAAATTTCCAGATTGGAACGCTTTAGCGACATGCCGCAACAAGACGACCTGGTAGTACCCGAACCGTTTATGAACAAAGTAATGCATGTTGCCCTGCCAATCAGCAACGAAGCAATACTGATGGGAAGTGATGGCGGTGACGAATGGTCGCCTAAAATGACAACCGGAAACAACGTTACTCTGTCGGTTGCCGTAGATACAAATGACGAAGCCGACCGCATATTTGAGGCGTTGGCAGAAGATGGCAAAATTGCGATGCCCATGGGCATTACTTTTTGGGGCGAATATTTCGGAATGTGTACCGACAGGTTCGATATAAACTGGATGATAAGCAGCAAGCAAAAGAGCAAATAATCATCAGCTGTTTCCCTTATAGAAGGTGTCTCCGCGATCAATTGGCGAGAGGCACCTTTTTTACGTTTGTCAGGAAAATATCCTCGTGTCCTTTTAGAGCCAGCAAATATTTTTTGTACTTTTGACACAGCAATTGCCTTTATCATGTTCACAAAGAAAAAACTCAAGATAAACCGTCACCTATTTTATGAGACATCTCATTCTCCCTCACTTGTTGATATTGTGGGAGAAAAGATGTTGTCGAAAGTAACCGATTTCTGTTTTATTGCCAACCCATATTTTCCGGACAAACGTCTCACAAAAAAATTACAGGAACGTTTGCCCATGCTGATGAAATCGTATCCATCAAGCAATCCGCGCCTGTCGCAGGAACATCTGGCGAAAGTGCTTCATGTAAAACCGGAGCAACTGCTTATCGGCAATGGAGCTTCAGAACTGATTACCATTATCCAAAAGGAGTTCATCGACGATTTTGCCATTCCGGTACCAACGTTCAGCGAATATACCGACAAACTGAAAAAGCAGGAATGTGCGCATCTTTTTCAGCTTCCGCCGGAAAAGAACTATCAGCTCGATCTGGATGAATATGCCAGTTGGATTGACGAACGGGGCATCACCTCTGCTCTGATTATCAACCCCGGCAATCCAACAGGACAGTTACTGTCACTTAACGATATGATTGTATTCCTCAACAGGATGCAGCACTTACGGTTAATCATTGTTGACGAATCGTTTATGGATTTTGTCGCCGAGGATATTCCTTCGCTGTTGCCTCATGTAAAACATCATCCCAATGTGATTATAGTGCGCTCCATGAGTAAACATTGCGGAGTTCCCGGCTTACGCTTGGGCTATTGCTGCACGGCCAACATGGAATTATTGAAACGATTACGCGGACTCACTCCGGTTTGGAATATCAACACCATTGCCGAATACTTTGTATCGCAATTACCGGCTACCGACGCGCAATATCAAAAGGCTCGGTTACGTGTAATAAAAGATGTTCGCTACCTTTACAACGAATTAAAGAATCTGGACGGCTTTTTTGCCTACCCTACCGGCAGTAACTTTGTACTAATTAAAATTCTGCACGGAATGACGGCCACCGAGCTACAACACAAGCTACTGGAAGAGTATCATCTCTACGTGCGCGACTGTAGCAATAAAACCGGCATGGACAATCTGCACATCCGGGTGGCTTCGCAGGGAATGGCAAAAGACAAATTGCTGATCGCCGCTCTGAAAGAAATAAGCGAACAATAATTATGTCAGAACACATTGACAAGCAAGCGTTTTTGAGTAATATTTGCTACACGGAACTTGTGTATGACCGAATAAACAAAAAACTCAACACAATACTACCGAAGCATGAAATAGAAGCACTGATAGTGGGCATAATAGACCAAACAGAAGTGAAACATTTTCAGAAAACAGGAAAGAATTTCTACATTAGCAACACGCAGCAGAATATCAGAATCACCATCAATTCAAACACATTCAGAGTGATAACCGTCGACAGAATATAACAGAAAAACCTTTGCCACGGCAAGAACAACGTACCATCCGACGTTATCTAACATAAAAATTGCAGAACATAACAATATGTCTACCAAGAAAAAAGTACTGATCGTCACACGACGTGAACTACGAAAAAACAAACTTATAAACTGGGTATCTGAAATATACCTTCAAATATTGGCTCAGGGAGGTGTAATGCCAATCCTTGTTCCTATTTCACAGGGCACCATTGCCAACCTTCCCGATTATCTCGAAGACTACGACGGACTGCTGATGTCGGAAGGTGGTGACATTAGTCCGGCGTATTATAATGAATCGTACAGCGTGAGCAAGCTGGACGAATACGATCCGATTAAAGACGAAATTGAAATCGCTTGTTGCCGCCATGCCATGGAGCACAACAAACCAATTCTTGGCTTCTGCCGGGGCATGCACATGATTAATGTGGCTTTCGGCGGCAGCCTGCATCTGGATGTTCACGAAGTGAACAAACGCAGCGTTGTCCATATCGACTACGACCATTACGACACGCATCGCCACCCGATCACCATTTTTGAAAACACTCCTCTGATGGAATGGTACAAACAAAAAGATCTTCTGGTAAACACTTACCACCATCAGGGCGTAAAAAAACTGGCACCGGAACTGGTCGCCATGGCACAGGCGCCCGACGGACTCATTGAAGGAATCTATCACCCGAAACACAAATTTGTGGTGGGCTTGCAGTTTCACCCCGAACGCATGTATCAGGAACACCCAGGCAACAAGCTGGTATTCAAATCTTTTATAGACTCTTTGTAATAACTCATATTTTATAATTCATAATTCACAATCACTATGATGGGACTTGACGATTTTAAGGACGTTGCCTTGAAGTACAAGGTAATTTTTTTCGATGCCTACGGCGTATTGAAAAACTACAAGGGTATGTTACCGGGAGTGAAAGAGATGTTCCACTTTCTGCAGGAAAACAACATCGCTTTCTATATTCTGACCAATGATGCATCGCGTAGTCCCGAACTACTGGCAAAATCATATATTGACGCCGGCATTGTGGAAGTCAACGAAAATAAAATTATTTCGTCAGGCATGTTGGCCCGCGAATATATCCAGAATAAAGTACAAAGAGGACGTATTGCTTATCTGGGAACCGAAGCTTCTGCTCATTACATCGAGAATGAAGGCCTCAACACTATCTCTATCAAAGATGTAGACCTCGAAAACTACATAGACATCAGCGCATTAGTATTGCTCGACGATGAAGGTTTCGACTGGAACGTAGACTTAATCAAGGCGCTCAACCTGATACGCAAAAAACCGATTCCTGTGATTGTGGCCAATACCGATGGCACCTATCCTGTGACCAGAAAAGATGTTGCTATTTCTGTCGGCGCTGTGGGAGACATGCTCGAAGCTCTTGCCCGTAAAACATTCATACGCTTTGGTAAGCCTGACTCTCAAATGTTCAGTTTTGCGTTCGATTATTGCGCTAAAGAACATGATGTTACCAAAAAAGATATCCTAATGGTGGGTGACTCTCTGATTACGGACATCATTGGTGGAAACAAATTCGGAATCGACACTTGCCTAGTGCTGACCGGTAACGTTCAGCCTGACAGTTATGAGCTGATGATTCGCTCGTACGGCATTATTCCCGATTACATTTGTGAGTCAATTGTTCTGTAATCAACATTGCAGTAGATTTTTTTAATGTTTGATTAATCTGATTAACATACTAACAAAGAATGAATTAGAGAATCTGATTTATCTTTGCACGGAGACTTTCTCTCTACTATTATTAATCAACCAACTGATTATCTCACATTTAAAATGTTGCGACTGACAACTATTTTCCTGTTGTGCATTTTTGGCTTTCATTTTTCAACTGCTCAGGAACTTAAACCCGATTTCAGATTGCCTTCCATTGGCAAATGGCTTGAAAAGCGTGATGGAGCTCCGGCCAACTGGTTGGGGAAGAAATTTCAGCACAAAGAACTTCGTGAACCCATCAACGTTGTCATTATCGATCCATTTGCCAAAAGTAAAGAAGAGGCGATCAATAAACTAATGGCCGAATGCAAAAAGCATGGTTACAAGGACAAAATCGGACATTCGTCGGGCTATTGCGCCGAATTGGACAGTACTCGATTGTCGCAATTACCGGGTGAACACAAAAGGGCACTGGCTAACAAAGGATTTATCAGGACTAATAATCATGGCAGAATATTAGGCCCGGAATTTTTTGATGGGAAATATATTTTTGTAGGCGCTTTCAGCCGCGAGGCTTTTCAGCTTTTCACGAAAGCTCACCATGCATACCGGTCATTCCTGATTGCCCGCAACGACTTTTGCCAAAAGCTGAGTAAAGGGGAAACCTATAAAATAGTCGGTCAATACAACCTTGGGAACAACATCAACACCAATGACGTTACTACAGGAGATCATGATGGCAGAGCCATTCTGCTATTTGCCAACAGGTAAATAACGAATCATTTCCATATAAAACAAAAGAGACACACTGCCGTGTGTCTCTTTTGTTTTTATGCATCCAAATTACACTCGAGGACGAATCTGTTTGAAGAAGTCGTTACCTTTGTCATCCACCAGAATGAAAGCAGGAAAATCTTCCACTTCGATTTGCCAGATAGCTTCCATACCCAACTCAGGGTATTCCACGCATTTGATGCTCTTGATGTTATTCTTGGCTAGAATCGCAGCCGGGCCACCGATTGAGCCAAGATAGAAACCTCCATGCTTTTGGCAGGCATCTGTCACCTGTTGGCTGCGGTTTCCTTTTGCAATCATAATCATGCTACCACCTTTGCTCTGGAACAAATCCACGTAAGAGTCCATACGACCAGCTGTTGTCGGACCCATTGAGCCACAAGCCATTCCTTCCGGAGTTTTTGCAGGACCTGCATAATAAATCGGGTGCTCTTTCAGATACTGAGGAAGATCTTCACCTCTGTCGAGACGTTCTTTCAGTTTGGCATGAGCAATGTCGCGACCTACAATAATAGTACCGCTAAGCAACAAGAAGGTAGAAACCGGATATTGTGAAAGATCTGCCAAAACTTCGTTCATCGGACGGTTCAGATTGATTTTCACACCGTGGCTGTGACCACCGGCTTGTTTGTATTGAGCAGGAATCAAACGACCCGGATTGCTATCCAGTTTTTCGATCCAGATACCATCTTTGTTGATTTTAGCTTTCACGTTACGGTCGGCGCTACACGAAACGCCCATACCAACCGGGCAGGAAGCTCCGTGGCGAGGCAAACGTACCACGCGAATATCGTGAGCATAATATTTTCCGCCGAACTGAGCACCAAGACCAATATTTTGTGCAGCCTTCAGCAATTTCGCTTCCATTTCAAGGTCGCGGAAAGCCTGTCCTCCGTCGTTACCTTCTGTAGGCAATTCGTCGAGGTATTTCACAGAAGCAAGTTTCACTGTTTTTAGGTTAGCTTCGGCCGATGTACCGCCAATCACAAATGCAATGTGATAAGGAGGACAAGCAGCTGTACCCAGCGTTTTCATCTTTTCGATCAGGAATTTTTCCAACGTATCGGGATTCAACAACGCTTTTGTTTCCTGGAAAAGATATGTTTTATTAGCAGATCCCCCACCCTTTGCGATGAAAAGGAATTTGTACTCGTTACCGTTAATAGAATAAACATCGATTTGAGCCGGAAGATTACAACCGGTATTCTTTTCGGTATACATATCCAACGCTACGGTTTGAGAGTAGCGAAGGTTATCTTGTGTGTAAGTGTTGTACACGCCGTGCGAAAGAGCTTCTTCGTCGCCACCACCGGTCCATACGTTTTGGCCTTTTTTAGCAACAATAGTAGCGGTACCTGTATCCTGACAGAAAGGCAACTGACCTTCTGCAGCAATTTCAGCATTAAGAAGCATGGTAAGAGCCACAGCTTTATCGTTCTGACTTGCTTCGGGATCGCTCAGGATAGATGCCACCTGTTCGTTGTGAGCAGGGCGCAACATAAAGGAAAGATCGTGCATGGCAGCACGAGCCAGCTTGGTCAAACCTTCCGGTTCAACTTTCAAAATTTCATTTCCTTCGAAATTGCTTACCGACACGTGTTCTTTAGTGAGCAGATAGTACTCTGTTTTGTCTTTCCCAAGAGGAAACGGCTCCTGGTACTTAAATTCGGGAGTTGCCATAAATTATTGATTTAGTTTTGATTATATTTTGAAGATAAATGATAGGTTTCCGTCTAAAACGATGTCAAAATTACTAAAACTATTCCATTCAGAAGGAATATAAGTGGGCAAAATATACTTAAAAATGACTTTATGGTAAAGATTTTCGCTCATTATAAATTTATATCCAACTGAATATCAATACAAAACAAACAACACCAGCATCTAAGACTGTTAAATTACCATAAATACACCCAAACTCAAATACAGATATAAAAACTTGCCGTATATTTGCAGTGTATTAATATAGTAATACACTAATACGATAACATTATGATTGAAATAGAAAACATGTCATTTTGGTACAAAGAGAAATCGAAAGTATTCGACTCTTTGACCATGAAACTGGAACCCGGAAAAATTTATGGACTTCTGGGAGAAAATGGCGTTGGTAAAACCACGTTTCTGCGTCTCATTGCCGGTTTACTTTTTCCCGAAGACGGCAATTGCACAGTGATGGACTACACTCCGGGCAAAAGACAGCCGGGCTTTTTATCAAAGATATTTTACCTGCCTGAAGAATTTATGGTGACACACCAGAAAGCAGATGAATATGCCCGCAATGTGGGTCCTTTCTATCCGAACTTCGAATACAACCATTATGCAACTCTGATGCAGGAGTTTGGTGTGGATGGCGAAAAGAAACTGCACGAGATGTCATTCGGTCAAAAGAAGAAAGCAATGATTTCGCTGGCTTTGGCTTGCAACACAGAGTTGTTGCTGCTGGACGAACCCACCAATGGCCTCGACATTCCATCGAAATCAATTTTCCGCCGGGTGGTGGCACGAGCCGCTGATGAAAACAAGTGTATCATCATTTCTACTCATCAGGTTCGCGACCTCGAATTCCTGATTGATCCGATTGTAATACTTGAGCGCAACAACGTATTGCTAAACGAATCGGTAGAATCGATTACACGCAAACTGAAATTTGCAGTATTACCGTACATACCCGAAGATGCACTCTATTCGGAACCTATGATGGGAGGTTACGGAGTGGTTGTACCGAATCCTGATGGAGAAGAAAGTAAAGTAAACATAGAATTGTTGTTTAACGCGGCTATTGCCAATCGTGCACGTTTTGCCGAATGGTTCAATTAATTTTCAATACATTACGAATATGAACGAAACATTTAATATCCAGCGGCTTTCCCGCATTGTAAAAGCCGAAACGGTGGCATTTCGCCGTCATTACCTGTTTTATCTGATTTTTGCGGCAGCCTATGCAGCATCAGACATTTTGATTAACCGTACCAGCTTTCACCCCAACGTTTTTGCGGGGTTAGGCATTTTTCTGATGTTCATTTCACCCTTTATGCTTTATAACGATGTGTTCCATAAGATTAAAGGGGTGAATTATTCTATGCTACCAGCTTCCAACTTTGAAAAATGGATTGCTTTCTGGTTTCAAAACGTAATTGTAGTTCCTATCATTATCGGAACACTTTGGCTCATCTTGTGGGGTCTTGAATTTGCACTGTTTGGCAGATCGATTGACATACACATCGGAACAAACGAATGGCATGCTTATTTTATCGGAGTCTTGGGCGGACAGGCCATTGCAATGATCGGTACAATGTCGTTCCGCAGACTGAAATGGCTCAAAACACTGGGTGCGATTTTCATTTTGCAGGTCACATTCGGCTTGCTTACCAATCTGCTTGTTTATCAATTCGACCTCAAAAGCTTTATCATGGAAGTACAGATGGCAAATATAGAACCGTCTACCACTTCATGGCTAATTGACTATATCAAAATTGTTGCACATATCATCTTCCCATTTGGATTATGGCTGGTATCGTTCTTCAAATTACAGGAACAGGAGTTATAAATTCCGTTCCACATCATTAACTAACCAAAATAAAAATGGAATTCGATAACAATAAACCAATATACCTGCAAATTGCTGATTTTGTATGCGAAAAAATTCTTCGCAACGAATGGAGCGCAGGTGGCCGCATCCCTTCGGTAAGGGAATTAGGAGCCGACTTGCAGGTAAATCCGAATACCGTCATGCGAACTTACGATTATTTGCAGGGAGAAGATATTATCTTCAACAAAAGAGGTATCGGATATTTTGTAGCAGAAGACGCTATGCAGAATATTATAAAGCTTAACCGCACAGAGTTCTTCAGCCATCAGTTGCCAATGATTTTCAGCACAATGAAAGCATTGGGAATTACTTTTGAAGAGATTAAATCTCAATATGAAGCGTTTTTACAAAAATAATCATCGGAGGCGTATCGTACTCTCCGAATAAACTTATGAAATTTATGAAACTTACGAAAATCATAAACAAACGCAGCAATATCACATTGATTATCATCCTCCTGCTTTTAATCAGCATTCCGTTTGCCGCCTATGCCTATTTTCGCCATTTGGTAAACGAAGCAGAAAAGAATCCTGCCAATAAAGGACTGAAGGAGATTCGTCTGCAAACCAACGACAAAGACAGTATAAGCATTAGTCTGGAAGGCAACAATGTAAGAGGAGTATCTGTTAAGACAAAGGTTGTAAAACATTCGAAATAAACGCGATAAATTTATTCACAAACTAATTCAGGGAAACAAAACAATGAAAAAATTCCTCTTGGCAGTTTTATTTTTTATTCCGCTCTTGATGAGCGCTCAGACTGCAGCTACTAGGTATCAGGTAAAAGGACAGGCAATTGACTCGATAACTTCTGAAACAATGCCGTACGTAACATGCTCCGTCGTTTTGGCAAACAAACCGCAACAGGTCGTTGCCCGTTTTGCCAGCGATATTGACGGAAAATTTACAGGAGAATTGAAAAATCCGGGAAAATATATCGTTATAGTATCTTTTGTAGGAAAACAACCTGCAAAACGCACCTTTAGCGTGGGCCCCAACAACCGTATGATCCAATTAGGCAAAATAGGACTTGCAGACAATCAGCAATCGCTCAAAGAAGTAAGCATTGTGGCTACACGTCCTTTGATTAAGGCCGAAGCCGATAAAATTACTTACGACACGGAACAAGATCCCGAAACCAAGACATCAACAGTGCTCGATGTACTGCGTAAAGTGCCGATGGTAACAGTTGACGGACAGGATAACATTCAGTTGAAAGGAGCTTCCAACTTCAAGTTCTTCCTCAACGGGAAACCTACAAATATGTTCAACAACAATCCGAGCATGATATTGAAAAGCATGCCGGCCAATATGGTAAAGAACATTGAAGTGATTACACAACCGGGTGCAAAATATGATGCAGAAGGTGTAGGTGGTATTATCAATATTGTAACGATGCAGAAAACCGCGACCAAAGGATATTCGGCTACCATTAACACGCAGGTTTCATCCCGCGGTTCGTATGGAGGAGGACTGAACCTGATGGTACAAAGCGGCAAATTCAGTTTCTCGGGTAACTACAACTACAATTATAGCAAACAGTTTCCGATGACTACAACGTCTGACAGACAGACTTATTTTGCCAATGCCCCCTACCCCAATGCGGGACAGGTAGCCACAGTAAAAACGACAGCTCCTATGCAGTTCGGTAGCGGTCAATTAAGCTTCGAGCTGGACACTCTCAACTTGTTCACATTATCGTACAACCGTCGTTATGGTCTTCCAAAGAGCGAAACAACTGCGTTTACCGATAATTATGACAAGAATATGAATCCCTTGTTTTCCTATCAACAGGAAAGCTCTCAAAAACAGACCTGGGGTTCTACAGATGTTGGTCTTGACTACCAGCACTCATTTAAGAGAAAAGGAGAACTGTTTACTTTATCGTATAAACTGAGTAACACACCGAATAACAGCAATTACGAAGCGACAAATATTATCAGTCCTGTTTATCACAGTTTGCCACAACCCGGGTTGTTCCAGTCAAGTACAAGTAAAAATGATGCAAAATCGAACGAACATACCTTCCAGGCTGATTACACCACCCCTCTGGCAAAAGGACATACTCTGGAATTGGGTACTAAATACATTATACGTCTGAACGACAGTAAAAGCGATGAGACATATAATTACTTCAATGTTTTCCAATCATATCCTTATACACCGTATATTTTAGCCGACAGTATCACTAATTTCAAAAACAATCAGGATATTCTGGGCGTGTATGCAAGCTATGCCGGCAGCGTAGGCAAATGGGGATTCAAGAGCGGTGTGCGGTATGAATATACATGGCTAAAGGCTGAATTCGACAACGTCGCCAGAAATTTCACAACCAATTACGGAGTGGTCGTACCTTCGGCAATTGTGACCTACAAATTATCGGACATGCAAAGCCTCAAATTTGGATATAACATGCGTATTCAACGTCCGGGTATCAGTTACCTGAACCCTTACGTAGACCGTAAAGACCCGAACTATATCAGCTATGGTAATCCAAACCTCGATCCGGAAAAAAGCCACAATATCACTTTGGGTTATAGCAATTTTGCGCCCAAATACAACCTTAGTGCCGAACTGACCTATACTTTTGTGAACAATGCCATCGAACAATATTCATTCATTCCACAGGGAAGTTCTGTACAAGAAATGACCTATGCGAATATCGGACACAACAAACAAGTGAACATGAACCTGTTCGGTAACTATCGCGGCATCAAATGGCTCACCCTGTTCATGAACGGAAATGTCAGCTATGTTAACATGAAGAGTGGAACCTTCAACATGTCGAACGACGGCTTCACCGGTCGTTTGTACGCAGGTGGAACAGTTATCCTGCCAAAAGATTTACGTATGAGCGTGGGCGGCGGAGGAATGCTTCCTCAAGTCAACCTGCAGGGAAGTCAGTCGTCATATTACTATAGCTTCTTCTCTCTTTCGAAAGATTTCATGAAGAAACGCCTGAATTTATCAATGAGCACTGTGTGGTTGCCTAAAACACATATCACAATGGATACTCACGGCACCGACAGCAAGACAGGAGCTCCTACATTCGATCAGCACACCGACATCCATATCGGACAACCACTTGAATTACGCTTCAATGTTTCATACCGCATCGGTAGCATGAACGCACAGGTAAAGAAAGCAAAATCTACGATCTCTAACGATGATCAGAAAGCAAAAGAGAATAGCAGTGCCGGGCAAAACCCGATGCAATAATTCACTTTGTTCTTTTATTTTGAGCGCCGGTTTCGTGAGGAACCGGCGTTTTTTTTGCTATTGCAAAAAACAAACTTTTTAACCGATAAGCACCCAAAAACGGCGCAATGCACCGTGAAAATAAAATTAACATAAAAGGGTATTTATTAAAAGTAAATGTGTAGATTTGAGGCGAAAAATGATGAACCAACTTACTGAGGGATAAAGAGGAATGATCGAATAGGAGACGTAAAAAAAAAGAGTTTTATCTTTGAATTAAATACGTAACTGATTCCTTTTTGGCAAAGAATGCAAATCAAAAGACTTACTATGATGTATAAATATGTATGATATGGTTACAAAGTGTGATATGCAAGTCAAATCAAGAAAAAATCTAAACAGAGCAATAAATTAGATGAATATGAATAATAATAATAAAACAAACTCAACAAGATTATCTGCATTTTGCTTTTTAGCTTCTCTGACGGAAACTGGAAGAGACTTGTATAATGATGTATATGTTCCAATATGCAAAAGAGCATTGTCATATTATTGTGCTCATAAGAGTAAAAGTGGATTATATACGGATTTACAAAAGGCAATAATTGAACTTTATGGTATTATTGTGCCCGAATCAATAATTTCTCTTTTGCTAAAAAGAATTCAAAAATCCTTTTCAGCCAAGGAGAAGGAAAAATATTCATTGATTTTATCAGAAAGAACCCCTAAATCATTTCAATTTAATGATTTTGTTTTCACTGATCATGAAGATAAATACAGAAGAAGTCAAAGAGATGCTAATCTAATAGAGGCGGAGTTTTGCCAATTTGCAAGTAAAAATGACCAAGTATTGTGTCCAACTTTTGCTAGTTTTATTGAAAAATACCAAAAAAGATTATCTAGCTTTTTTACAGGTAATGATTTGATAAATGGTAGTGACCTTGATGTTTCATATTTATGCCATGCCAATTTTTTAAAAGAAATTGAACAAAACAGAAATGATTTATATAAAATTGCAGAGCAACTATATTTGGGAGCAATCATTACAAGTTATTTCGAAAATGAAATTGATCTTGATGTAAAATTTGAAAGTGGAGAAACTTATTACATAGATACCCAAATAATTCTTCAAGCTTTAGATTTACAGGCTGAATATGAAACAAACCCTGCCAAAGAACTTTTAAGTATACTTACAAATACAGGTGGTAAACTAAGAATCTTAGGTATTACATTAAATGAACTTGGACATCAGATAGAGAAAGCTATCTATAAATGGGATTCAAAAAATCCGCGAACGATAATTAACGATGCTTGCCTTAGAAATAAGAAAGGTAAGGAATGGCTAATTTTACTTAACTCAGATATTCAAAATAGGATTGAAAAAGAACTCGGTGTGATTTTAGAACTTATTCCTGCTGCACTAAAAGAAAAATTCAAAAATTCAACCGATATCAAAGAACTTCAAAAACAGAGATTTAAATATAGTGCCGAACATGATGTACTGGCTTATTTGTACGTTAGACATTTACGAGACAAATATATTTCATCTGTCCAAAAAGGGAAACACTGGTTTGTTACTAACAATGGGAATCTATTTAAATACAACAAAGAACATACGACAACAAAAAAAATAACAGAAGTCGCTCTACCTGATTATCTTATAGGATTGTTGTGGCTTAAAGATCCCTCAAAATATTTAGATAAGGTCAAAAAAGCTGGTTTAAGTTTGATTCTTTCAACGACATTTAAAGAAGAAATACCTAGTCAGGAATTGATTTATACTTATGAAGAAAAAGTCAAAAGCAATCAGGAAATTACTGATGAACAATATGTTTTTTTACATACTTCAATAGCAAAAGAATCAGCCAAAAGAATCGAGAAATATTTACTTGAAGAAGAACCAGAAAAAGTTGAACAAACAGCCTTGAAACTTATCAAAAAAGCAACAGAGCAGCAAGAGTTGCAAAAAAAACAGGTTTCAGCAATGGATGCTCGGATGAAAGAATTAGAAAAATTAATTGCCTCCAAGGATAAAGAAATTGGAGATGCGAAACAAAAAATAGATGATAAATTAATAGAAGGGAACAAGAAAATTCAAGATAAAGACTCTGAGATTGATAAATACAAGAGTGATATTATAAAAGAAAAACGGAAGAGAAAATTCATGCTTTACTTGTTCTCAATTTCACTTTCATTTCTTTTTATAGGTTGGATTGTTTTTTATTCATCATTTAGCAATGAATTTAAGACTCTATGGACTTCATCTGTCGGGATTGTAATAATCATTATTGATATTATTGCGAAGAAAAGCGGATTATGGTCTTTTATAAGTTTGCTTATAAATTTATTTAAGCACAAAAGAAAATAACAAAACAGGCTGTCGCGACTGATACCCCTCGCTGGCGCAGATCTCCTGATATGTGCCAGATAAGAATGATAAAGACAAAGGCCTACCCCTAAATCCCCTTAAGGGGACTTTTGACCAGTGCAAACGGGAAGATTTGCAAACGTTTCTCAGAACAAAACAAATTTGCAAAACAAGAGAGAGAGAGAGAAAAATAGCAGCAAGCCGACTAAAGCCCCTTAAGGGGTTTGGGGTAAAAAAATAGATCAACAATGCTTCAAAAGAACACAATACAACACACCATGTACTATAATGCTCAGCCAACTATTTTTGCACGGGCAAAAGAGCTGCGTGAGAACATGACACCAGCGGAACAATGTTTCTACTCGTTTTTTTACCCCTAATTAACTCCGCTGATCTATGATTGATATGAAAGTCGTGGCAGGCTAAGTAATAAAATTAATACCTTATGACAAAAGATTGTAATATCCCGTTTCAGGTTATTGAATGGGACGAAGTTCCAAAAACGGAACATAAAGGAGAGAGTGGAACTGCATTTTGGCAAACCATGCAGTTTTCGGGATTAAGAATTCGTATTGTGGAATACTCAAAAGGATATTTAGCAGACCATTGGTGTCGGAAGGGACACATCGTTCATTGCCTGGAAGGTGAATTTGTAAGCGAGTTGGAAAATGGCGAACGCTTCACCCTGACACAGGGTATGACCTATGTTGTTTCCGACGAATTGAGTTCACACCGGTCGAGTACGCAGCAAGGCGTGAAGCTAATGATCATCGACGGTGATTTTTTGCAATTGAAGTAAGTCAGGTAAAAATCAGAAAACATTGTTTGAGTTGAAATTGCTGCTTTATCGGGCAGATATGAATCATCCTGTTTTTGTGTGCCAAATTAGCACTAAAAACAGGATGAATGGCAAAAGTACCTAATCTTTACTCACAAAACAGCAATCTCTTTATTGAATGGCTTTAGATATATTGAAATGAGTCAGTTTATAAGTGTAGGGATAGATTTTGCAAGCAAGGCAAAAGCCTATCGCGGCTTCTAAAAAGGCGCAAACTCCGAACACAGCACTAATCACGAACGCCAGTTGATTCAACCCCAGGAGAGTAGACACAAGTATCGACAAGCTGAAGACAGCGCCTATTTTTGCCGCAAAGAATTTGGGGCCAGCATTAATCACTTTGGGTTGAAGCGACAAAACGGATACTACCTTTTTCGAGACAAATACCAAAGGGCTATAGCTGGCCAGTTCAAATCCCCGGAGTACAAAGTCGACCAAAAGAAAAAGAACGATAAAAGGATTTGTGCTCAGTTGAAACACGACTAAAAGCAGGACGGTAAAAGCAGCATTGCTGCGCGCTACGTTTTCATCCGCCTTTTTATTATTGATGGGGCATATCGCTTTGGTTTGCATATCAGTTATTCTTTATGAATGTTACTGATGCAAAAATACTACCCGGCACATCCGGCATCAATCCCACACATTGAGTATTTTTATACCACAAACATGGTATTTCGAACTCATAATGCTGCATCACCAATCGACTGTAAATCGTATCTTTGCCTCAAAATCAATCCTCACTATGGAAACCAACCCGACATATTACGGCTTACCTGCTCGCGTTCAGCTGGAAGAACTGGGCGAAAACCAACTGGGCATTCGCAAAGTGATTAAAAGCCGCATCATCCGCAAAGACGCCGAAAAGATCGCACAAATGGCCCGGCAAATAAAAAGCGTAAATCCCGCACTGGGACTTACGCTTCTTTGTAACCGCAATATCTGCTCCAAATCACTGGACTTGCTTCGCGAAGAGGAAATCGAGATTAGGTATATGGATTAATCATGAGTTATCCAACATCCAGTCGAGTTTCAGCTGATGCTTAATGGCTTGACGAATGGTGCTGAACTTGGGATGAAACGTGTTTGGACGCAGGGGACTTTTCCAGATAAGAAACAGCAGCAACACAAAACATCCGGCAATGCAGAGCCATCCGTAAATCTCTTTGATGCTAACCAGCATGCTGTGCATTTGCAACTGTTGGAATATCTCCGTCTGCGGAATATGAGCAATGGACTGGTTGAGATTATCGAAATTTCCCTCGGCCAACATCAGGTTCTTTTTCAAGGTAACCGTAAAAAATCGGGTAACAAAAGCATCGCCGATCACCCCACCCAGACAGGCACTCATAAATGCCTGCACCGACAGTGACTCTACGAAAACCGGGAAAGGCGACGATGTGAGAGCCGTAAGAAACACCGCTGCAATAACGGTGTACCCGAAGCCCCTCATAAACAGCGGCAACAAAATCCGTTCCTTCGGCAGGTTGACATCCACTATAAAATACATCATGACCAGATAGGCGAGAACAAACACAAAGCCGAGCATCGTCATGTTTTTATAGGTCCATTTACGACGGGCAAAAAGGAGATAGTTACATCCCATTCCCACCACCACTCCGACCAGAATCGACCAGTTGAGCGAAATATAGTTCAGTTCGTCGTGCCCCAATACGCCCTGAAAATAGATATGTTCGATAGAATGGGACGGACTCAGCAACAGATCGAGAATGAGGTAGGCAATAAATGTTGCCCACACCGGACGAAAGAACCAGGTGCGCAGTCCGATAAACGGATGCCGGACAAAGGAGGCACGCCACAAGTTCAGCCCAAGCGAAACGAAGGCTATCAGCACTCCCACGCGGATATAGAGGGAGTGAAACCAGTCGAAATATTCTCCGTAGTTGAATACGAAAATCAGGCTTATCAAGGTAGTGGCCCACAACATCATCCCCATCCAGTCGATACCAAACAATGGCAATTTCGGCATCGAACGGTAGTGTCGAAAGATAAGAAATGTGATGAGTGTGACCGAGAGCAACAACCCGATAACCAACCAGTGCATCAGCTGCCAGGTTCCCAGCCAGGCGGTATAAATAGAGACCAAGCCTGACAATTGCAGACTACCCTGCACAATAAGCGGTATAAAACAGAACCAGACGGTCATATCGCGCTTGGGCGTAATCCACAACTGAATATTGGTGTTACAGGTAAATGTGCCCCACATTCTGAAAAAACCCGACACGAAGGACACTGCCGTCAACAACGGCACATTGTCTGTGTTCATGCAGATAAGATTGCAGGCCGCAATAACCAACGAACAGATGATCAGGCTATCTTTGGTCGGGAGGTAAAACTTGAGCCGAAACATGAGGTTGAAGTTGAGGGCAAGTCCAACCAACGAAGCGTATCCGGCCATCATGACATCCTCCTGAAGCAACGAAAGCGAACCTTTCATCTCACTGGCAGAGGCCATATAAACGCCTCCCGAAAGCTGAAAGATCAGTGCGAAAGCCAGCAGTATCCAGGGTTTAATTTTTTCCGGTACAAAATTCCGTATGTCGGGAGTAGTGAATTTTCCTGTGTGTTGGTGCATTCTTTTCAATAGTTTACTTCACACTCAACATTCATTCCCTTGCTCAATTGTGCCAGATCTTCGGGCTTGTTTTGGGCGGAAAAGACAATCCGCACCGGAATACGTTGTTCTACTTTCACAAAATTGCCGGCCGAATTATCCTGCGGGAAGAGCGAGTAACTCGATCCTGTTGCGCGCGAAAGCGTTTGAACAACACCTTTGAATGTAACACCAGGTATTGCATCCACCTTCACCTCTACCGGCATACTCGGACGAATGTTGGCGGTTTGTGTTTCGCGGTAGTTGGCAATGACCCACTTTTCGTTCGAGTTCACTACATCGAGCAAAGCCTGTCCCGGTTGAATGAGCTGCCCCTCCTGAATGTTTTTGCGTCCGGTCACGCCGTCGCAGGGAGCCACGATGACCGTGTACGAAAGATTGAGACGTGCCAATTCGAACGCAGCTTTGGCCAGTTTAATGGCAGCATCATTCTGGTTGAGGCGAATATTTTGCTCGCTCTTTACCAGAGAGGTAGAGTTGCGTTGCCGGAGCAACTGGTCGAAGCGGGCTTTAGCCGCTCTGTAATTGGTGTTGATATCGTCAAACTGCTGTTGTGTCACCGCTTTCTGCGCCAATAGGTTTTTGTAACGAGTCTGCTCTTTCTCTGCATTCTCCAACCGGGCTTTGGCCTCTTCGATGGTAGCATCGGTCACCCCGATATTGCTTTGGGTGGTCTGAATGGTGGTTCCCATCGCCTTTTTGCCAATCAGGGCATTCTGATAATCGGCTTCGGCCTGTGCCAGACGATAGCGGAACTCGGCATCCTCGATCAGCACCAACGTATCGCCTTTGTGTACCGGCTGATACTCTTTGAAACGGATCTCTTTGATAAATCCCTGTACCCGGGAGTTGACCGGTACAATTTGCTGTTGCACCTGCGCGTTATCGGTGAATTCGACGTTTCCCAGATGTATGAAATGAGAAAAGACCCACACAATACCGCCAACCAGCAGCAATCCCACTACGATGTTAAATACCAGTTTTTTTGTCTTTTTTGCCATGATAAATATGTGTCAAGAATAAATATATGTCTTTTTGTTTTTGCCGGATGTTTTGGCTATTTGCATGTACTACAAGGTGTCGTGCCTACGGCACTCAGTTTATTCGAATTGTTTGTTTTCTATAAACCTTTTGTCCCGATGGGACTTAAATTTGAATTAACCATTAAGAAATGAAGGGAATAAGGCTTCTTGATCTTAATGCCTTAATGGTAAAATTTGGCTACAACCTAATTATTAATAGAATCTGGAACCCGTTTCGCGCAACAGTTTGTAGTAGCAATAGCTCAGCCTGAGTCGCGCGTTGACCACCGCCAGTTCGGCATCGAGTCGGGTGTTGCTGGCATCGAGCATTTCGGTAATCAGCACCAACCCGTTCAGATAGCGGTTATAAATGATGTCGTAATTCTCGCGGGCTAAGCGCAGACTCGTTTCATACACGCTTACCTTTTCGGCAGCTTCGGTGTAGTTGGTATAAGCATTGTAAAGCGCGATTGCCGTTTGCTCCATCACTACCGCCTCGGCACTGACTGCTACCCGCTGCGACTGATTGGCAAGCGCCACTTTGCGGTTGTTTTTATAGAGCGAAGCCAGATTGTATTTCACACCCAGGCCGAAATACCAGTAGTTGAAATTTTTGTTGATGGTGGGCACCTCAATCAGAATCGGCCCATTGAATTCATTCGCGGCAAAGAGCGACAAATGAGGGTAATAGTCGGCACGGGCAATGGTCACCTCCTTGGCGGCAATCTGTTTATTGAGAGCAACCGTCTTCAATTCGGGGAGGTTATGCTGTGCCGTTGCCATGAGGGTCTCGCGGTTGATTAAGTTCCGGTCGTTTGCCAAAGCCGATGAGTCGGGAACAATTTGCGTCCCGGCAGGCAAGCCGAGGGTTAACGCCAGCTGGTTGTTGATGATATTCCTGCTGTTGTCGACCTCGATAAGCCCCAGTTTCAGATTTTGCATCATCAGTTCGTGGCGGGTCACATCGTTGCTCAGCGCCATGCCCTCTTTTTCTTTCGACCGGATCTGTTTGATCAACAGCTCGGTGCGACTGATGTTTTGCAGCAGCACCTCCCGCTGATTTTGCAGCTTCGATAGATCGAGATAGTATCCGGTAATCAGAAAGCAGATATCGAGCTCTTTCTGCTGGTAATGCAGCCGGGCCTCCTGTTCCTGAAGACGGGCTTTTTCGATATTGCCCGAAATGGCTCCGCCGGCAAAGAGGACCTGAGAGGCCTGCAAGCTGAAGGTATTGCCGAAATGGGGCATCTCTGCCGACTGCCAATTGCTGAAAAGGCGGTTGCTGATGCTTCCGTTGCCAATATAAGAGGCCGAGAGCGAAGCGTCGATCGAGGGAGTGCGCAACGTTTCGGTTACCTGCTTGGCTTTTTGTGCCGCTTCGGTTTCGGTGCGCGAAAGTTGCAACTGTTTGCTGTTTTCAATTGCCAGTTGGCAGACCTGAGTGAGGCTCAGTTTTTGTGTCGTTTGTGCGTTAATTACAAGAGAAATAAGAAAGAATGAGAAGAGAAAGGAAACTGTTTTTGTAAGTCGATTCATTACAGATACATTAAAATTTTGAGTCTGCAAAGGTCGATTTAATCAGCGAGAGAACAACTATCAGGATTTCTATGAAAATTGACTTTATTTCCACAAACAAGGATGCCAAATGGGAAAAAGAGCGTACTTTTGCATACAAATTAGGAACAACCGATGAATTCCAACAAAGCCACCTCTTTTGATTTCGGCAACAATCAGGAGATCGAATCGCACTTTCACATCTCCCTCAAAAGCAACGACATTTCGCTCGGATCGTTGCCCCACCGTTCGGAGAGTTGCCTGGTGATGATTTGCCTGAATGGGTATGCCGATATCAACGTCGACTTGCAGTCGTGCCGCCTGAAACGAAACGATATCTTCCTCGTGTTTCCCGGGTTGATTCTGTTGGGATGGAAGCAGTCGGACGATTTTGAATTTGCCTACTTCTCCTTCTCCAACCACCTGATCGATGAGATTTTGTTCCGCTTTCCGGCTGCCTTTATCGGGTTTCTGAAGGAGAATGCCACCTACTCGTTGCCGGAAGAGGAGAAGGAAGAACTCTTCACCGAATATTTCGCTATTTTGGACAAGCGCTATACCGACACCTCCAACGTGTGCCGGAGCGAAATTATCCAGAACCTGTTGTGCAACTTCTATCTCGATCTCTACAGCAAAATCGTGAGGCGAAACGATATCTACGCGCAACCCCGGCAGCGCAAGAAGGAGCTCCACGAAGCCTTTCTGCAACTGCTCAAACAACATCCCAACCGACGCGAGGTATCGTTTTTTGCCAACGAACTTTGCATCACCCCCAAATACCTCTCCATTATTGCCAAAGAGAGCACCGGCAACACCGCCAAAGAGATGATTAGCAACTATGCCGTAGCCGAGTTGAAGCTGCGGCTGAAATCCGACTCTACGCCTTTGAAAGAGATTGCCGACCTGCTCGACTACCCGGGCGAAGCATTTCTGTGCCGCTTCTTCAAAAAACTGACGGGCATGACCCCCTCACGCTACCGAAACGAACAGCACTAAGCAAAACAATTTTTCCACATACCTCTCGGCTCCGAAACGCAGATTCGACGGAACAAAATAACCAACACACTAATTAAGCTAATTCTTGTTTTACAAAGATAAATTTGTAGCTTTGAAGCGTAAATATTTAGTGCCAAAATGCAGTATATGGGCAGGTTAGGCGAATTGAATTAGAATTAGCTGCGCTGATCTGCGATTCCTTCCTCCCGATTTCGTCGTCGGAGTGCATATCCGACTGGACAGGAAAGACACGCAAAGCTGCTTATCTATTTTAACAACCCAACCATTTACGACAAGCTGATTTATAAACCGTGTGATATAGTTTATCATAAATAACAATATAAACAAATAAGATATGAAGCTTGCAAGATTAACTAATTGGAGCAATGACAACACTTTAGACTGCCTACTTTTCTTTGCTTTAAGGATTAGAGAACTCGTTTTCGATTATACGATTGACACATTTAAATATCCCGCATTAAATTCAACTGCAAGCTGTGATGAAGCATTAAAACTTATCGATGAAATTGAATCAAAGAACATAACAGCTAAGTCATTAACACCTGTTATTGAAGAATTAAAATGGAAAATTGGCAAAGATGACATAGTAAAAAATCTGGTTGGCGATGATCTTCAATCTTATTTAGATTTCGGTAATTTAGAAGATTTAAAGTCCATTAAAGTCAAATTAGAGCTATTACATAATAAAATTGAACCTTATAAATACTGTAGAGAAACAGAAAAAATATTATTAAGGCTAATAGAAGAAAACAAACAAAAAAACAAGATTAATTCACTATGCTATAATTACATATCTTCTTTAATAAACCTCGGAATTAGTCAAAGTTTTATCTATAGAGTTACAAACGTCATTTTTTTTTCAGACAATGCAGTTGACTCAATTCAAAAAGTATCTGATTTTTTTAAATATTTCAACAGAGAAGAAGAATCATATCTAGTAATACTTAAGTGCAGCGAATTATTTAAAGAAATAACAGATTCTTCTTTAGCGTTCAATTGTATCATTCTTGAGAAGTTAGATGAAGAAATATTAAAGCTTGACGTGAAAAATTTCCTCAAAAGTATTAGAAGAAATGAAGTTTATTATTTAGCACAGGAAGTAAAAACCCTTGATCCCTTAAGTGCCAAGATTGAAGCTGAAAGAAGAATTAATAAACTAGCAAAGCTATTTGTTTTTTTTCATCACAAAAAATTTCCTGATTGGCAAAGTAAAGCACTTGTAATAAACAATAAAAGTAAAAACACATTTTTATTTGATGACAAAATATCCGCAATGTCAAAAGGAGCTGACCTAAAGCCCAAAAAAGCTGCTATACAACTCAACAAACTAATTCGTGAATTTAGTCTTACCAGGGAGTCATTTACAAAATATAATAGAGCAATAGACCTTCATGGTATTTCAATAGAAAATAAATATATAGAAAACCAACTTCTTCAAAACTGGATTGCTTTTGAAACATTACTTGTTGGATATTCAAATAAATCAAAAATAGACCAAGTAATTGAGCATCTAGTGCCATTTCTAAAATACAGATACATAGAGCGTATAATCAAAGAATTTTCGAAAGATTTAATTCGATTTGACAGAAAATTTTTCAGAACAGAGATAACCAAAATTGATGTTGGGGAAAATCTTATAGAAAAGGTTACTGCCTTAATATGCCTTGAAGAGTATAAAGTAAATCGACTAAACTACTACAATCATTTAGAAAAATCTCCTCTATTAAAATGGCGTTTATCAAAATTTCATGAATATTTTTCCACTGCAAAATCGATAGGCGAATTTCTACAGACTCACGAAAGAAAGATTATCTGGCAAATAAAACGAATGTATAGAACTCGTAATCTAATTGTACATGCAGGTATTATTCCAGAATACACAGAAACGCTTGTTGAAAATTCACATGCATATTTTGATATATTAATAAAACAAATGAACGATTTATCTTTAAATGGACATTTGATATTTACAATACAGCAAGCAATTGAAGAGATTCGAATAAAAGTTCACAGGCATGAAATGACATTAAAGGATGACTTAAATCAACCTATAGACAAGTCAAATTTTATAAAATTGATGCTTAATAAATAAGCTGGCCTTCGCTGCCGCACGATTAGCGAAGCGTATCGTGTGGCCAAATTATACAATAGAAACAAAAAACCCGTTTGCAGTAAACTGTAATGCAGACTCGGGTTTGGCGTATGGCTTCGATCTCCGTTCACCATAGCATATAAAACAGATTAAGGTTCGGCGTATGCTCTGCCTACGTTGAGGATAAAAGCAAAGCTCCTGCCTTGCAAAACGATAGCAGAACGACGGCATTATAAGGTTTCGCTTTTCTTTTGAGATGAAGAAATATTGCTACATTTGAAGGAAATTGGGAAGCAGGAGCTTTCCCTTGTTTAGCACAAAAAATAGCATGAAGACACTTAAATTTATTTGGGTTTATTTGAAAGACTGGAAAAACTGGTTGACACATTCATTAATAGGCATATCTATTCTCCTAACTGCTTTTTATCTGCCCGTTAAACCAATTTACCGGATTATTATACTTGTCCTTGTAGTTGCTTTTAATATTACGAGAATGAGATTAGAGAAGGTAAAGAAAAACAGAGAGTCTTAGTGAATAGATTCGCAGCTAACGCGTAGCTATTTCTCCGTGCTGATAAACGCTCGCATTCAGAGTCCTGGTTCTTGGTTCTCGACTTGTAGCCTGCTCAAAGCCCCTTAAGACTGGTAACAGTGACATCGCCGATCGTCAGTGGATTTGGGGAAGGAAAAGCAACGCCTCTTTCGAGTAAATCAGAATCAGCTTGTAATTGACTAACTTTGCACCCTCGCAAAGCTTGCGTTAAGGTAAAATCAATATGCCGGTATAATTACAGGTAAGATTCAACAACTAACACATGACCAGATCTTCGGAAAATCTCTATATGTACTTCGACAGAGAGCAATGGGCTTCGCTTCGTAATATGCAGCCAATGTCACTCACGACAGAAGAGGTACAAAAACTACGGGGCATTAACGATGAATTGTCTATTGACGAGGTGCGGGATATTTATATGCCGCTTGCCCGTCTTCTCAACTATTATCTCAATGCCCGCCTCAACAGGCAATCGGCATTGATGCAGTTTTTGAATCAGCAAGAGCAGCACATTCCTTTTATTATCAGCGTTGGAGGCAGCGTTTCGGTAGGCAAAACAACGAGTTCGCGCGTATTGCAGGCTTTACTGAGTCATTGGAAAGAGAATCTTAAAGTTGTGCTGGTAACCACTGACGGCTTTTTATATCCCAATGCTGTGTTGGAAGAAAAGGGTTTGATGATGAAGAAAGGCTTTCCTCAATCGTATGACACGCACCGACTGCTACAGTTTGTTATGGATGTCAAATCGGGCAAATCACATTTACAAGCGCCCAGGTACTCACATAAGATATACGACGTGGTGCCCGACGAATTTCAGGAGGTAGACCGCCCTGACATCTTGATTCTGGAAGGGCTGAATGTACTGCAAAGCAATCTCGATGCTCCGCATCCGGATCAATCGCATGCATTTGTATCCGACTTTGTGGATTTTTCTATCTATGTGGATGCAGATGAAGCCCTATTGGAAGAATGGTTCTTGTCCCGGTTTTTGAAACTGCGCGAAACGGCATTTACAGACCCCGACTCTTTCTTCGTTAACTATTCAAAGCTGCCTGTAGACGAAGCAATCAAAATTGCACGCTCGGCATGGAGGGATATCAATCTGTTAAATCTCCGGAAACATATTCTCCCTACCCGCCACCGCGCCAGCCTCATTCTGCATAAAAACGCTGA
Source organism: Paludibacter jiangxiensis (assembly GCF_001618385.1). NCBI lineage: Bacteria > Pseudomonadati > Bacteroidota > Bacteroidia > Bacteroidales > Paludibacteraceae > Paludibacter > Paludibacter jiangxiensis. The sequence goes on from NZ_BDCR01000003.1 coordinate 58,843, forward strand.
TCATCTTGTTGATTACGTCCAGCTCCGAAAATAAAGAGGAGAACCAAGCATCCAATGAAACCTCTACGAGGTATAACATCTGCTAAATTATCTGATCTCCTATGGATATGAAAGCCCTAACGGGCCAAGTGATGTGAAAACTGGATGGAAACTATGTCCGTAGGACATACATATCAATAGAAAGACGAAAAACAATTTCCTATTAATGCCCGTAGGGTAGTCACGAAAAACTTCTGAACCAGACCGAGCTAATTATCAACTTCCACCCCTATATCCCCTTAAGGCTTACAGTACTGACATCGTAGGTCGTCAGTGGGACTCTGGATTAGTACAAACAAAAAGATTTGCAAGTATTTTCAGAACGAGACAGAGAGTTTGGCAGCGCAAGCACAAGTTATAATGAATACAATCCATCGAAATAGTAAAGCAGACTACCTTGCTCATCGTTGTAATAAGCTTCGGGGTATGACGAATTCTTAGGGGTCACATGCCACACCTTTACTAATTTTTCGGACGCGTTATTGACACCTGCATTGACATTATAATAGCCAAATTCGCCCTGAAAGCAGCTGTCTGCATACATAGCAGAATTAGCAGTATTTTTTTTGATATCCGCAAGGAACAAAGCTCTGATCTGTGCTAAATTCAGGTGCGGACTTGTATTGAGCGTTGTTCCTTTGGTTACATTCCCGGTTTCGTAATGCAATGCCCCGTTCCAAAAAATGAAAATAAGATCACCATTAAAAACCGGTAATGAATTAGTATACTGTAGCAACCGGACCGTCTGTTGGTCATATTGAGTATATGGAGAATACGATGCTTGAAAAGTTGATCGTTCGTAACTGATATAGCGGAAGTTATCTGAAGATATATTGTTATTTACAAAAAGCTGATTAACAACTGCAACATTGGATTTGTCGATACTATGGGCAGAGACCGGTACAATTTTTTGTTGCATACAGCCATAGTCTTCGAAGAGTTGACCATCTGTAGTACAGGATACAATGGATAAAACACCACATACCGCAGCACACATAGCCATTCGTATTCTTTTCATCGTACATAGTTTTACCAATTTCTGCAAGAACATCCGGTTCCGAAAGATCTACAAAAATCGAATTATACATCTATAGATGCAGCTGATTGTCAATTCGCTGCACAAATCGGTTTTTTAAAATGACTCGATTGCAATAATATTTTACAGAACAATGCAACTTCATATATCCAAGCAGAACGGCTGTGATTGTCCCTCCGTTCCATCAAAAGAAACAAAGGGTTCTTCTAAAAATTATCGTAATTTTGCGATCCCATAATACCATAGCCACAACAAACAACCAATGTCACACATTTCATCCGCTGCTTTTGCAGACACAAAACCGCACTACAACCTCTTAGACGGACTGCGTGGAGTAGCCGCCCTTTTAGTTCTTTGGTACCATGTAAACGAAGGCTTTGGCTTTGCCGGAGCAGTCAGTGGAGTAAGCGATGGGCGTATCCTGAATTTCAACCACGGCTACCTGGCAGTGGATTTCTTCTTTATTCTTTCGGGTTTCGTCATCGGATATGCGTATGACGACCGCTGGAACAAAGATTTTGGCCTGAAAGAGTTCTTCAAACGTCGTTTGATTCGTCTTCACCCGATGGTGATAATGGGTGCCATTTTAGGAGTGATCACCTTCTGTCTTCAGGGCAGCGTGCAGTGGAACGGAACACAGATTACCACCTCCTTCACAATGCTCGCTTTGCTTTTGACCATGTTTTTCATTCCGGCCATTCCCGGAGCCGGTTACGAAATACGCGGCAACGGTGAAATGTTTCCGCTGAACGGACCGTTCTGGTCTCTGTTTTTCGAATATATCGGCAATATTCTTTACGCCTTGTTTATCCGTCGTTTGTCCACAAAAATGTTGGGTATTTTAGTTGTATTGTTGGGCATTGCTCTGACGTGGTTTGCGATCGGCAATATCTCTACTTATGGCAGTATAGATGCGGGCTGGACATTAGACAGCGTAAATTTTCTGGGAGGTTCGTTGCGTATGCTTTTCCCGTTTACGATGGGCATGTTCCTGTCGCGCATTTTCCGGCCGGTGAAGGCGAGAGGCACTTTCTGGCTTTGCTCAGCTCTATTGACAGCCTTGTTTGCGGTACCTTTTATCGGAGTTTTGAAGCCTCTCAGCCTCAACGGTATTTACGAATCGTTCTGCATCCTCATCGTTTTCCCTATCCTGGTTTGGCTGGGCGCATCGGGTGCTACCACCGACAAGTTTTCCACAAATACCTGCAAATTTCTGGGCGATATCTCTTTTCCGCTCTATGTGGTACATTATCCGTTTATGTACCTGTTTTATGCATGGCTTATCAAAAACAAACTGTACACCTTTGGCGAAACCTGGGTAATGTCTTTGGTCGTTATGCTTTGGAATATACTTTTGGCGTATGCTTGCCTGAAACTGTACGACGAGCCGGTGCGCAATTATTTGGCAAAGCGTTTCCTAAACAAGCAAAACAAAGATAAACTTCAAGCGTAACCACATAAAAAACACCTACCATGAACAAGATATTTTGCAGCTTAGTTGCTGTCTGCTGTTGCCTGTTGCCGGCAAAATCGCAGGAGGTTGTCAAATTGTACAATGGAGTTCCTCCGGGAAACAGCCGTAGCACTATTGAAGAAAAAATGACGAGAGCAGCCAATGGATCGATTGATGTTATCAGCGACGTTACCATTCCAACGCTCACCGCCTACCTTCCCGCCTCCGCGAAAGCAACCGGAACATCAGTCGTTATTCTGCCCGGAGGCGCCCTGCGGTTCTTAAGTTGGGATATGGAAGGGGTAAAATTAGCCCAATGGCTTAACGAAAAAGGAGTGGCAGCTTTTGTATTGAAATACCGTCTTCGAACAAGCGACATGAAACAGGTCACTCCCCCTACAGGAACACCGCTGCGGGCTGCCGTTTACGAATCGAACAAGCTGGTAAATGCGAATGCAAATCCGCTCAAAGATTCCGTTTCAGCCAAAGTGATTAGCATGGCGGCCGAAGATACGCGACAAGCAATACGTATCATTCGTAAAAACGCCACGAGATGGAAAATAAACCCCGATAAGGTAGGCTGTATTGGCTTTTCGGCTGGTGGCGGGGTTATGTTAAGCGCGGTCATGCATAACGCTGACCAATCGGCAATGCCCGGATTCATCGCAACCATTTACGGACCGGCATTGGAAGATGTTGTGATGCCGAATTCAGCTCCACCGCTGTTTATTGCGACTTGTGCCGATCACATGAATGTTGCGGCCGGCTGTCTTGCATTATTCGAATCGTGGAAAAGAGCAGGCGGCGAGGCAGAAATACATATCTACGGCAAAGGAAAAGCCGGCTTCGGCATGATTAAACAAAACCAACCCAGCGATGAATGGGTGAACAGCTTTTACCGCTGGCTACTTTCGGAAGGTTTTTAAACATCATCAGGTGCACCGGTTTGAAAGCCAGTGCACCTGATGATGAAAACAGAACAGATTCCTGCTATTGCTTAAGACCAAAAACTCCGGAACTTCATATCATTGCAATCGAAGTCGTTCAGGACAATACTCAACAGTCGAATCTATGCTATTACAGAAGATTATTCTTTGGTCAGCGTTATCAGTACAACTCCATGAGCAGATCTTAACCCGTAGATAGATGCGTCGGCGCCGGTAAGAACACTGATAGATTTTACCATACGCGGAAGGACACTGGATAGCGAGGATTCAACACCATCGACTAATATCATCGCATCGTACGGACCTGTATTAGAGTCATAAGCGCCTTTTAATATTATTTTTTCGCCTACTACCTGCACGTTCGAAAGTTCGGCACGTATCAAATCATATATATTCTGATAAGATTCGTATTTATTCTTTTTTCTGTCAACCGTAGCAATATTAGAGGGCAGATCTTTTTTTTGAACAGTGCCAAAACCGACATTTACTTCTTCGTTTTCCGTATTTGCTTTTTGAGCCGCATCCTTTTGAGACATTGTATCTTCGAATTTAAAATCAATTACCACGCGACCCTTAATCTCCTCATTGATAAGCAATCCGTTAAATATTGAAAAAACAGACAGTACTGTGGCATCCGGTTTTACCTTTACCTTATAGTTCCCTTTTGCATCTGTAACGACATTCGTACTTTTGTTATCGACTAACACGGTAGCACCCGATACAGGTTTGCTGTTAGCATCAAGAACCTGTCCTGTAATAAAATACTTTTTCCCTGAGTTCTGAGCAAACGAACCGAAGGATAAAGACAAAATAAAAATCAGTAAAAGAATTTTGTGTGTTTGCATGGCTTGTTTTTGTTTTTAACTATATTAAAGGAAGAGTACGGCTTTCCATACTTCCATTTTTTATCTCAATTGTACGTTTTATTTCTCTACCCCAAAGATAAAAACAATATTTTTAAATATTAACAATTACGCCATTTAAAAAAACTTATCTGAATTTATGCACATTCCCAATACTGGTGGGAGTTTCCGACCTGTGTTCCCATGATGATGCAAGCATGACATTTTCGTTCAAACTCCATTCTGTTATATAGAAACGCAGAGTAAAATCAGTCCCGTTAACACGAAGATGCAACACAAGTTACGCTTTCGATAAACTTACGCCCAAATAGGGAAAGGAATTACAAAGGCGATAACCAGGAGGAAATCGCCTTTGTAATACGTTAATCGATACCCACCACGCGACTGCGTCTCTCCAACATTGCCACATCGCGCCACTCGGAATTCATTTTGCCAATCCGCTCTTTGATGCCAATGGTACGGAAATCGTATTTTTGGTGCAACCGCATGCTGGCAGCATTTTCAGGAAATACACCCGATTGAAGAGTCCATACCCCCTGTGTTTCAGACTCTTCAATCAGCGCCTTCATTAAACTATCGCCCACGCCTTGTCCCCGAAAAGCAGGATCAACATAGATGCTTACCTCCGCCACACCGGCATATACCGGTCGGGCCGAAACGGGCGAAAGAGCAGCCCATCCGGCCACTTTTCCTTCGCAAAGCGCCACCAGACGACAATCCGGTCGGTGAGCCTTGTTCCAGGCTTCCCACGACGGAGCTTCAGTTTGAAACGTAGCATTACCGGTGGCAATACCGGCTTCGTAGACACGCGCCGCATCGGGCCAATGTTCGGCAGTAAGAGATTGAATAGTAATTTGTTTCATCATAAAATAAATAATCAAAATCGTTTACGGAACCAAAAAGCGACATTTACCAGCGCTATCATTACCGGCACCTCAACCAACGGTCCGATTACGGCGGTAAAAGCTTCTCCGGAATTGATGCCAAAAATAGCAATGGCAACGGCAATGGCCAGCTCGAAGTTATTGCTGGCAGCAGTAAACGAAAGGGTAACAGATTGTTCGTAAGTAGCCCCCACCTTTTTGCTCATTAAGAACGAAAAGAAGAACATCGCTACAAAATAGATCACCAGCGGAATGGCAATACGCACTACGTCCAGCGGAATTTTCACAATGTATTCGCCCTTGAGCGAAAACATTACCACGATGGTAAACAGAAGTGCAATCAGTGTAAGCGGCGATATTTTAGGTACAAAACGGGTGTCATACCACTGATTGCCTTTAATACGAGTGAGAATGAACCGTGTCAGAAAGCCGGCAATCATGGGGATACCCAGGTAAACAAAGACGCTTTTGGCAATGGAGGCCATCGTAATTTGTGCCACCGTTTCGTTCACCGGCAGTCCGAACCAACCGGGCAGGATGGCAATGAACACGTAGGCATAGACCGAAAAGAGCAGCACCTGAAAGAGCGAATTGAAAGCCACCAGTCCGGCCGCATATTGGCGGTCTCCCTTTGCCAGATCGTTCCACACAATCACCATGGCAATGCAGCGAGCCAGCCCGATCAATATGAGTCCGTACATGTAACTGATGTTGAACCGGAGGAAAATAATAGCCAGCAAAAACATCAGCACCGGACCGATAATCCAGTTCTGCACCATCGAGAGCCCCAAAATCTTTCTGTTTTTGAACACATCACCCAACTCTTCGTATTTCACCTTAGCTAAAGGCGGATACATCATCACTATCAATCCGATAGCAATGGGAAGATTGGTAGTGCCCGACGAAAAAGAGTTCCAGAATGCGGCCACTCCGGGGAAATACCAGCCGGAGAAGACTCCGATAAACATGGCAAGAAAAATCCAGAGTGTCAGGTAACGGTCGAGAAATTTAAGTCGTGTATTCATAACGGTTAAATATCAAATTTCATTACAATGGAAGAGAGTGGACAGAGCGACGCAAACTCGGTGGTAGCGCCAATCGCATCGGGTACTTCATCGCGCCCGATACGTTGCCAGCCCAACCGATCGAAATATTTATCGGCAGTGGTGGTCAGCAGAAAAAGATGACCGATTCCCTTTTGTTTGGATTGAGCTAGCGCCTCCTGATAAAGACGCGCGCCAATTTGCTGACTCCGGAAATGTGCATCCACAACGAAAGAGCGCAGCAAAGCGCTATTTCCGTACACTTCGAACGCAATCGTTCCGATCACTGTCTGATTGTGCAGCGCAACCAGAAAAAATTGTTTGCCCAGATCGATATCGCTACCCGGCAATTGACTCGCTTCCAGTAAGGCTTTTATTTGAGCCTGATCCTCTGCGGTTGCCACCCTTATTTTCAATGTTTCCATAATCGTTTTTATTTTCAACAACAAGCTTTAGATCCGGTAGAACAATCGCACGACGGCTCGGTGCCTCTCAATATTCCGTTCAGGATGCCTGCGGCGCACCCTACCCCGGCCTTGACACTGATAGCGCCGAAACGGCAGTTGTTTGCACAGGCTCCGCACTCCATGCAATCGTCGATATCGACGATGCGGGCTTTGCCGTTTGCCATCTCAAAGACCGCATGAGGACATACCACCGTGCACATACCGCATCCAGTACATAAATCGGGTTTGAGTTTGAGGGTAACCACGTTCTTCAAATATTGTAACGTCTTCATGTTAGAACAGTTTTGAAAGGATAAAAAGAATAACACCCAACGCAAGTGCCCCGATCTGCATGGGAATGGCCCATTTCATCTCTTTTTGCACCCCCGATAGCGAGGTAAAGGTGGACGATCCGGTAAAATTCATTGCCATAAAGGAAGAGACGCTAAGGCTAATCAGTCCGATGGCAATGGCTTCGGGCAAGGCAGGATGCAGCAACACTATCCACAACCAGGAAGTGAGCAGACCCCAGAAAGCGCCCTTTAGGGCAAACGGACGAAAAGGCACCCACGGCAAAAAGAGCGGGGTGAGTACAATGCCGGCAACATACGCACTAAAGATTGTAATCAACGGGAAGGCCGATTCGCTTACCATTTTATCGAACAAAAAGCCGCTACGATCAAGTCCTGCAATAACAAAGAGGAATGCCAGAACCGCCAGCAGCTTGTATTTCCGGTACATAAAATCAACCGGAATCAGTTTGGCCCGCTCCTTCATGGGAAAACGTACCAGCCGCATCGCGGGAGTAGCCTTGTATCCGGCTTCTATAAACGGTTTGATATCTTTAGCCAATACCGGTCCGAAATTGATTCTAAAACCTGACAGTTCCTTTACTTTGTGTGCCGCCACTCCGCTGGCTGACAGTTGCGGCGCAATGATGCGGCGATGCGTCACCACGCTCTCCAACGATGTCTTTTTTATACCACGTACAACTACGTCGGTACCGAAGTTGCCTTTTCCGGCAGCACACCACACATTGACGCCCTTCGTGTCTACCACCAGAATCCATAGGTTCGTACCGCCGAGCTCTTTGCGCAGCATATCGAAACTAAGCTTGTAGTTGGCAGAAAGCAGCACATCCGATTGGCTGTCGGGATTCCCGATCTTATAAAGCCCCGGAGTTACTTTGTAATCATCGCGTCCAACCCCAAAGCGTACCTTCAAAGCGCCCAGCTTGTCAGTGAGGGTCAACTGTGCCGACACGCGGGGGATTCGGGCTGTCTGCAATCCGAGGTCATGGAATTTTACAGAAGCTGTAATGCTCATTTCCCTTTGATATTCTCGACGTAAAACGTATAAAAACCCTCTTTGATTTCGTCACGCACCCGACGGAACTCGCTCCAGATAAAGTCATCGCTACCCACAACATGGCTCGGATCGTCGAACCCTATATGCAAACGATGTTTCACCTTACCAAAGAAAGCAGGGCAACTCTCGTTAGCTCCGCCACAAACGGTAATCACATAGTCCCACTCTTCGTTGAGGTACTTCTCCACCGGATCGGAAGTGTGATGACTGATGTCGATACCCGCTTCGCGCATCACGGCAACCGCTTTCTCGTTGAGTTTACCGCTTGCCTGCGTTCCTGCCGAGCAAACGATCAGGCTTGGATCGAACGATTGCAACCAGCCGTGAGCCATCTGACTACGGCAACTATTTCCTGTGCATAAAATAAGAATCTTCATATTTGTAAATCGTTATATTGGTTTGCAAATGTGTTACATAATAAGATTAAACAGAAACCCGACCAGCATAATTCCGGTGGCAACAATGGCCGCAAACGTGAATATTAGCGGGAGTTTCAATACTTTGCGGAGTATAATCATCTCGGGCAACGACAAGGCAATGACCGACATCATAAACGCCAGCGCAGTGCCTAAGGCGGCTCCTTTTTCTATGAGAACGGAAACAATGGGCACGATACCCGCCGCATTCGAATAGAGCGGAACGCCAATTAATACCGACAGGGGAACCGCATACCAGACATCTTTTCCCATCAGCGATGCCATAAATTCGGCCGGCACATATCCGTGTACTCCGGCACCGACGGCAATACCCAGTGCCACATAGAGCCACACTTTACTCACAATCTCCTTTACGGCGGTCAATCCCATTCCGATGCGCTGCGGAAAAGTAATCTTCTCCTCTTCCATCTCTCCTTTTTCAAAACGTGTGGCATATACCCACTCTTCCACCCATTTTTCCAGATGAAGTCGACCGATAATCCATCCGGCCAGAATGGCAATCGCAAGACCTGTAGAGATATAGATCAACACCGTTTTCCATCCGAACATTCCATAAAGCAGCACAACAGCCACTTCATTGATCATCGGCGCGGCAATCAGGAATGAGAAAGTGATACCCAAAGGCACTCCCGACTCGATAAACCCAAGAAACAATGGAATTGCCGAACAGGAACAAAATGGAGTAACAATGCCCAACATAGCTGCCATCACATTGCCGGTAAAGGTATTTTTTCCTTCGAGTGCTTTGCGGGTACGTTCGGGTGTAAAGAAACTACGCACAATACCCACGAAAAATATAATGAGTACCAGCAGCAGTAACACCTTGGGAAATTCAAAGATAAAGAACCTGATCGCTTCGGTTAGCGGAGCTCCGTTCGACATGCCGGGTAAGATCCCCACAATCCAGTCAGCCAATGGCTGTAAATTGACATAGAGAAGGTACCAAACCGGCAACGCCAGTAGTGTCCAGGAAATAAGTCTGTTCTGCTTCATACGATTTCTTTCCGTTTATTTAATGACATACAAAATGAGCAGATAGTAAATACCTACCGCAATAAACACGACCGAGACAACTCTCCGAAACCATAACTCAAAGATTTTTATCTTGTTGTAAACAGTCCCCACATTGCTAACCGCAAATGCAAGCAGCCAGGCAAACAGGATAACCGGTAGCCCGGTGGCTATGGCAAAAACTACCGGAAGATAGAGGCCTCCCGCACTCGAAACGGTCATAGGGATGAGCATCGCGAAATAAAGCACACCGCTGTAAGGGCAAAAGGCCAGTGCAAATACCACCCCCAAAAGAAGCGAACTCCAGACAGTTCCGTTTTTACGTTCACCGATTTTGTCGGTCAGTTTGTGTAAGCCCGGAAATTTAACCGGAATCACCCCAAGCATCACCAGTCCGATAACGATCAGCAGCGGACCGAGTACCTTCTCACCCCATCCCTGAAAAAAGAGCGAAACGTTCATTTTGCTGGCTCCGAAGTAGATGATTAGCGCCAAACCGACATAACTGATTGCCCGTCCGAGGGTGTAGACCAAGCCATTGTAAAATACCCTCCGGCGATCGGACAGATCGCGGCTGATAAATCCGATGGCTGTAATGTTGGTTGCCAGCGGACAAGGACTGATGGCGGTCATCAGTCCCAATACAAACGCAGTCAAAAAGCCGTATTGAGAATTATCCAGAATGCTTTGGAGAAAATCCATAGTACTTTAACGAATAAGCGGATCGATGATTTTTTTGAGCTCTGCCTTCAGTTTGTCCGGATTGTTTCGGGCATACATAAAGCCCTGATCGGTCAGATCGAAGCGTTTATTTCCACTGATAACGAGCAATGCCTGCCCTTCGGCTTTACAGCGCGTAGCCATAGCCTTGCTTGCTTTATCATCCAGATTCAATGATTTAAAAGTGATGATTCCCTGCTTCGATTGAGCCGGATAAAGTGCTGCAACGGCTTTTTGCGATTCGGTTTCGACAGCCTGGCAAGTCACACAACGACGGGTAAAATGGAAATAATAAACCTCAATTTTAGCCTGCTTAACTGTCGCAGCCGGAGCCGGAGCACCCTTTTTTACGGTTTGGCTTCCAACAAAAGAAGCTACAAAAAGCAAAATCAATGAGAATAGGACTGTTCTTTTCATATCAGAAAAATTTTATTGGTTAATATCTGTTTCAGTTCATCGTTGGACGGTACCCGTCCTTTTACCACCACTTTCCCGTCGACAACCAGCGCAGGTGTTGTCATCACATTGAATTTCATGATTTCCATGATATCTTCCACTTTGGTAACCTCTGCGTCGATGTTGTTTTGAGCCACCACTTCGCGCACCGCCTTTTCAAGCGATTTACATTTGGCACATCCCGTACCCAATACTTGAATTTTCATCTGTATATAATTAAAATGTTAGTCACAGCAATCTTTGTTCTCTTTCAGAGAATTGAAAAAACCATTGAAATAAGCCTGCGCTTTTGCCCAGTTCTCGCGATGGATACAATATTTCACCTTGGGAACTTCAATGGTTCCGGTGATCAGTCCGGCATCTTTCAACTCTTTCAGATGTTGAGAAACGGTAGCCTTGGCAATCGGCAGTTCGTTATTGATATCGCCAAAATAGCAACTATCCAGATTGGCTAAAAAGCTAAGGATGGCAATGCGTGACGGATGCCCCATCGCTTTAGCAAAGCGCGCAAGTTGCTCATTATCTATTATATAATCTTGTTTTTCGCAGCAATTCATAGCGTAAATAATTTTAATGTTCGTTGTTCGCAAAATTACGAACATAATCTTTATTGCAAAGTTAAATGATGTTATTTTTATAGCGCACACAAAAATTAAGAATCGAATTAGTTCTCTGTGCTAAAAAAACATATTGCTAAACCAGTGCTATTTTGAGTTTGTTTAATGAAAAAGTCCCAACTATTCGTATTTTTGTACATCACATCTAACTCTTGTAGCTTATGCAATTAGACTACGTACCTTATGTGCAGATATTGGCAGCCTTTGCAGCAGGCGCTACTCTGGGATTGGAGCGGGAGTACCACAACAAACCGGCCGGATTCCGTACCATGATTCTGATTACTGTGAGTTCATGTCTGTTTACCATCCTGTCGGTATCCTGGACGGGCGACGACCGTATTGCCTCTAACATAGTGACTGGCATTGGCTTTATCGGTGCCGGCGTGGTTTTCAAAGAAGGAGCCAACGTCAAGGGAATCACTTCTGCCGCCATAATCTGGATGGCTGCGGCTATCGGAATGTGCATCGGATTGCAGCATTACGTGCTGGCAGCTATGGTGGTAGTGCTGGTGATGCTGGTATTGCTGGCTCTGTTCAAGTTTGAAACGGCATTCGACAACCTTCACCAAATGAAAAGCTATGAAATTCGTTTTGTCGCCGAAGAATATTCTATCGATGAACTGGAACGGGAATTTACCAGCATGCACATTAAATTTCTACGCACCAAAACCAGCAAACAAATGGGCATTGTGAGCGTGGAATACAACATTGAGATTCATCCGGGCAAGCGTGATCAGTTCGAGTCATTCCTGATTCGTAATTCTCACATTTCCAGCTTCGAATCATAATAACAACCCTTATCAAAATGACTCTTCAGGAGATAACTACCCTGCGTTTACAAAATCAACAAATTCTCACCAAACATTCGGGAAACATTGCTTCTCTGGTAAAAAAGATGGGCGCTTTACAGGCTCAGGATTACGCCATGGCAAAATGGGCTTTAGGTGTACGCCTGCCATCTATTTCGGACGAGAGCGTAAATGAAGCGATGATCTCGGCATCCATAATCCGCACTCATGTATTGCGTCCTACCTGGCACTTCGTTCCTGCAAGCGATGTTGTCTGGATGACACGACTCTCAGCCGACCGGATTAAAACGTCCATGGGAACCCGCGACCGTCAACTGGAATTGACGGAAGACGTTTTCACCTCATCCAACAACATTTTAGCGGCTGCTCTGGCTGATGGAAAATCTTTGAACAGGGAAGAGATTGCCCGGCTTCTGCAACAAAAAGGCATCCGGACAAATGAAAACCGTTTGTCGCACCTGTTGATGCGTGCCGAACTGGAACTGATCATCTGTAGCGGAACTTACCGGCAAGGGAAGCCTTCGTTCAGATTATTGGAGACATGCATTCCTAAGCCTCTTGAACTCTCGAAAGAAGAATCTCTGGCAACCCTGGCAAAACGCTATTTTTCGACCCACGGGCCGGCAACACTTGCCGACTTTATATGGTGGTCAGGTCTCTCGCAAAGTGAAGCCAGACAAGGACTCGAAGCGAACCAACGTGACTTTGAATCGCTCACAATTGAGGGAAAAACCTACTGGATGAGTAAGGATTTTTGCACGGATAAAAACAACAGTGCACAGGTGCATCTGCTACCAGCCTTCGATGAATACCTGATCAGCTATCGCGACCGCTCGGCGATGATTGCTCCCCATCATAATCCCAAAACAATCTACATCAACGGGGTCTTTCGGCCTATAGTAGTGGTTAACGGGAAAGTGGCAGGACTCTGGTCGCGAACGACGAAGAAAGACGTAGTAACTGTAAACGTGTCTATGTTTGATGATTTTTCAGACGAGATCAGGCTCCTGATTGAAAAGTGTGTTAAATCGTACGGCATCTTTCTGGGAAAAAGTGTAGATTTGAAGATTGAAAAACAATATGAAGATTGACCATATAGCACTCTGGGTGAAAGACCTGGAAGGCATGAAAAATTTCTACCTGAAATATTTTGACTGTAAATCAGGAGAACGGTACGAGAATCCAACCAAGGGCTTCTCTTCTTTTTTTATCCGGTTTGATGACGGCGCGCGCCTTGAACTAATGCATCGCAACGATATCTCGGAGCATAACAGCAGGGATGCTTTCGGATGGACTCATCTGGCTATTCAGGTTGGAAGCAAGGCTGAAGTTGACCGCATGACATGTAGGTTTGAAGAAGATGGTCTGACAGTTGAGAGTCGCCCCCGTGTTACCGGTGATGGGTATTACGAAAGTGTAATTCTCGATCCGGAAGACAATCGGATTGAATTGGTAAGCGAGTGAGAATGAGTAAAAAAAATAAGATTTAGATATTCAGCAATGAAGAAATTGGTTTTGTTAGTCGGAATGTTGGTGAGCATCGTTACAATGGCTCAGACACCACAAGTTGTTCCGGCTCCTGCGGCTGCAACCGACACGAGTAAAGTCAGCAAAGATACTAAGCACGATACGCTCCGCCATCGTCGAAAAATGATGTGGGCAGCCGCTGACACGATTACCTCCGGAGATTACATGATGAGTATCGAGCGGGTAAACGATAAGCTCAATGCCATTCGCGACAGTGTAAAGATGAGTTTGGAAGTGATGGGCGCCGGTCGTCGGTTGGATAAAATCACTAAAGATATTGCAGAAATAAAAGAACGTCTCGGGGGACGACGAGCAAGGGTCAATCTGCGCAACCTGTACCTTTATCAGAGTTTTCTTGACAACCTCGACGAAGACAATCAACAGATACGACAATATCTTATGTCTACCTACAGCCGCTTTTACCGGTCCAAACTGGGAATAAAAACGGTAATGAAAGACTCCATTTTCAAACGTCTGGATAAGGATACGATAATGGCCAAGCAGTTTGACCAGCGTCTCGATCGTATGCAACGCAAATGGGTACGTACCGACAGCATGACCCGCGTCGGACTAAACATGCTGAACGAATTGAAGATGAAAGTGTCTGACAATTCGATGAATATTGGAAATATGCTCAATATGATTGACAACCGACTTGATAAGGCCGACATGCAACTGTTCGGCAAAGAAGCTCCCTGTTTATGGCAATTCAATGTTCCCGATACCGTCAATTCAAAATTATACAAATCGGCCTCATCTATCTCTCTCCTTGAGCAAAAAGCGCTTGCCTATTATTTCGACAAGACTTCGCAAAGACGGATTGTGATGCTGTTGGTTGCCCTGTTGCTATTGGGTTGGTGGTGGTTTAAGCGACGCCAATTTAAAGACATCCGCAATCAGAAAGCAGAATTTGCGTTTCTTCACCTGAAATACATCAATAGCCATCCTGTTTTATCGCTGTTGATGATTCTCTTTGCATTGATACCTTTCTTTGACGCATACGCCCCTACCCTCTATCTGACAGGCGAATACCTTATTTCGTTCATCATCGCATCGGTGATTTTCTATTCGCAGTGGGATCGTAAAACATGGTATGCCTGGATTGCACTGGTGGTCATGTTTGTGGTCGTTTCGGTTTCTTACGTGTGGACAGAACCTAAATTGCTTCCGCGTTACTGGCTGGTCTTGTTGCAAATCGGTGTCATTGTGTTTGCCATGCGATTCTACAACCGTTGCAACGACAAGGTTTCATTCCGCCAATGGATTCGCATATCGCTGTATGTAACGCTTCTACTGGCCGGATTATCTATTTTGACCAATATTTTCGGACGTTTTTCACTAGCCGGAATCATTGGGGTAGCATCCATTTTCACTCTTGTTCAAGCAATCACGCTACCGCTTTTCATTAACACGGCTCTGGAAGTTATCTTATTGCAGATTCAATCCGGTCGCGTACGCAAAGGCATAACAGCACCTTTCGATCCCTCTCTGGTAGTCAAAAAGCTGAAATTACCCTTGATTGCTTTTGCTATTGTACTGTGGATAATGATGCTGGCATCCAACCTAAATGTTTACCACGGCATTAGCGAATGGGTAAGCAACCTGCTGACTTCTCCACGTACGGTAGGAAGCATTTCGTTCAAATTATCGAGCGTGTTACTGTTTTTTATAATTATCTGGTTTGCTCATATTTTGCAGCGGCTTATCAGCTTCTTGTTTGGCGAAACCGGCAATGAAGCCGAAGACGGAATCATTTCAAAAGGACAACACTCGCGTTTGCTGATGCTTCGTCTTTTGGTGCTTTGCGGTGGTTATCTGTTGGCCGTGGCCGCCTCGGGATTACCTATCGACAAAATCACCATCGTTCTCGGTGCTCTCGGTGTTGGTATCGGTATGGGCTTGCAAAATATCGTAAACAATTTCGTATCAGGTATCATACTCATCTTCGACGGTTCGTTGCAGATCGGCGATGTGATCGAAGTGAGCGGACAAGCGGGAAAAGTAAAAGAAATTGGCCTGAGAGCCAGCACGCTCAATACCGCCGACGGTGCGGAAGTAATTATACCAAACGGCACTATTCTGTCGCAAAACATTGTCAACTGGACATTTAGTAACGATCAGCGACGAGTGATGATAGAACTCACGCTCTCCGGTGACGAACTGGATTCCAATATTATCAATGCAATAATCAACACAACAGTCGGCACTGTGCCTAACGTTATCAAAAAGAAACAACCGGTCATCCTGTTTACAAACGTACAGGAACGCTCGTGCCGTCTGACGGTGCGCTTCTGGAGCACCATTTCTAACACAGATCAGGTGAAGAGTGACGCTCTGCTCAAGCTGAAAGAAGCATTTTTGACCAAGGGAATTGTGATGGGATGAGCAGAGCACGCAGTATTCAGTACTCAGTAATTTATTGATTCACTTGCAGAAAAGGTTTTTATTGGCACATTAGCATATTGAAAAATTGAAGTAACATGCCTATTTACGACGATAAAGAATTTACAAATAAAGCATTTACACAGGAAGAACTCCGCAATTGTGAGTTCGATAACTGCACCTTTACCAACTGCGATTTTTCGGAAGCAGAATACATGGCCGGAACATATATCGATTGCCGGTTTGTCGGTTGCAACCTGAGCATGGTTAAAATGAACAACTGTCAGCTTAACAACGTGAGTTTTAAAGGTTGTAAGCTGATGGGCACATCGTTCATCGACTGCAAAGATACATTACTCAACGTCCGTTTCGACGATTGTATGATGGACTACAGCCTGTTATCGGGGAAGAAATTAGTCAAGACTCCGTTCGTCAACTGTTCGCTACGCAACTCCGATTTTTCCGAATGCGATTTGAGTAAAGCCCGTTTTGCTGAGTGTAATCTTGAAAATGCGGTTTTTCTGCACACAAATCTGAAAGAGGCCGATTTTCAGACTGCATTCAATTATATCATCGACCCGGATGCCAACATACTTCGCAAGGCAAAATTTTCGTTGCAGGGTGTGCCCGGTTTATTGGCGAAATACGGAATTATCATCGAATAAACAACCCTGACATGTTGAAACTGGAACGAACGACCAATGAAGACGGAGAGTTTCGTCGGCTGATTGCAGAATTGGACGAAGATCTTAACAGCCGATATGGAGAATTGCAGAAACAATACAATGGTTTTAACCGGGTTGATAAAATCGACACCGTGGTCATTGCCCGGATAGAAAACGAAGCTGTAGGTTGTGGTTGTTTCAAACCGTTTGATAACAAAACGGTAGAAATAAAGCGGGTTTTCGTTCAGAAAAATTTCAGAGGAAATGGCATTGCCGATGCCATTCTGAAAGAATTAGAAACATGGGCTGGTGAACTGGAATTTACCACAGCCATCCTCGAAACAGGCAAAGGTCAGCCCGAAGCCATCCGATTCTACACAAGACAGGGCTATACCGTCATCCCCAACTTCGGGCAATATATCGGAAACGATAATAGCGTATGTATGAAGAAACTCTTCCACATTAAATTTTAACCGCAGATTAAACTTTTCATTCAAACAATATTTTGTTAATATAAATTTTTATATATTTGTCGGACATAAAACCAAATAATATGTCGACTACCAAACGCCTTCTCTTTTCCGCCTGCTTTTTGACCCTTGTTCTCGCCATACACGCTCAAGCGATAGTATATCTGGATGCGAATGACAAGCCGGTTAAAAAACCGTCCAAAGCCTCCAAATACATGACCATAACCCGGGATTCCGTAAACCCCGACAAAGCTGAGACCCGACTTTATGACATGGAAAACCGCCAGCTGAAACTTAATAATTTTTCCTCTTTAATTCTTACAAAACAAGACGGAGTTCAACGTGAATGGTATTTATCTGGACAAATAAAAAGTGAATGGATTATGCAGGAAGGCAAGTTAAATGGATATAACAGAACCTGGTTTGAAAACGGACAGATCAAAAGCGATGCCTATTATAAAGACAATTTACAGTACGGATCTGATAAAGAGTGGTATCAAAACGGGCAGTTGTTGAGATCTGCGGAATATACCGACAATAAAATTAATGGCAAATTATTGACATATTGGCAAAACGGACATTTAAGAAGAGCTGACATTTATGACATGGGAGAATTAAAGGAAGGACAATGCTTTGATTCGTTGGACAATAAGGTTCCTTACATAAAATACATGGAAATGCCTAAATTTCCGAACGGAGATGTCTCTGCATATTTAGCTCGCACCGTTCAATATCCTATTATGGCTCAGAAAAACAGAATTCAGGGACGAGTAATAGTACAATTCGTTGTTGATAAAAATGGCACAATTTCTGAGATAAAGGTGGTAAAATCTGTCGATTCATCATTGGATAGAGAGGCTATCAGGATTGTGAGCAGAATGCCCAACTGGATTCCGGGGAAAAGAGAAGGAGAGCCGGTAAGAGTCAAATATACCTTACCTGTAAATTTCAGACTGCAATAGTTTTATCGTGCATGTGAATATCAATGAATTGGCTGTCCATATTTGCGATTAACCGATTGGCTTGACTAAGCAATTCTTCAACCGAAACTCCCTTCACTTCGGCAATTTTACAGTAAATCTCTTCAATCGGCAACCTGCTTTCATCCGTTTCGGTGCAAAGCTTTTCTAACGGTGTTATGCGCAGACTATCGACATTGAACTTTTCTCCGAACGACAGATACAACCCCAACTCCAGCAACTGACTTGCCAGTTCCGGCTTACCGCGAAAGCCATGAATGACCCAGGGCACGGAAGGCAACATCTTTTTTCTGATGCCAATCAGCTCCGGCCATGCCTTCACACAATGTATAATCAACGGTTTTTGCACCTCTTCGGACAATTCGATTTGTCGGAGAAAGACCGTCTGCTGCAATGCAAAATCGGTTTTACAAAGCTTGTCCAATCCGGCTTCGCCAATCAGCATCACCCGTTTTTTGCCCGCTACTTCGCCCAGCATCCGCAACTGTTCTTCCCAGTCGGTACCGACATGCCACGGATGCAAACCGACGGAAATCAAGCGTTCGCTTTGATCCGTCAATGCTTCGGCAGGAGATAGATTATAAATAGTTATCATTATTTCATGAATTCAAGTACTCTGCAATACATCAACTGAGTACTGTTTACTGCATACTGAGTACTTCTTCTATTGTTTGAAAAACTCTTTCGCAAAGCTCACCAGATAGACTTTTTCGGTGGCACGGGTCAATGCTGTGTAAAGCCAGCGGTAATAATCGGTATTGAGCTGCTCTTCGGGAATGTTTCCCTGATCGATAAAGACCGTCTGCCACTGCCCGCCCTGCGCTTTGTGACAAGTGACCGCATAGGCGAACTTCACCTGCAAAGCATTGTAAAATTCGTCCTTTTGCATTGCTTTGGCCCGTTCGCGCCGGTTGCCGATATGAGCATAATCTTCGCTCACTGCTTCGTAGAGTTTTTTATTCATTTCATTCAGACTGGCAGGCGTTTCGGCCTGTAGGGCTTCCACCAAAATGCGGGCTTCTATCTCGCAGTCGTAATCGATAAATCGCAGCAACACATCCGCAAAACGGAAGCCGTACAACTCTTTATAACGAAGGATACGCTGCACCTCGGCCACATCACCGTTGGCAATAAACTCCATTTCGGGGTAATCCTTGCTCCAAAAATAGTTATTCTTCACCACCATCACCAGATCGCCGCCACTGAGCTCCTCCTCCTTCTGAAACACACGGGCACGAATGCCGTTGTTGTAGAGGTTGGCCCGTTTGTTGGAACGGGTAATGACGATGGTCTCCTCCACGCCGGTTTTGTTGTATTCTGCCTGTAAAGTATCGATCAATTCGTCGCCGGGAAGATTCCGGATATCAGCAAAGGGTGCTACCTCAAATTGCGGGTGCAGATGAGTCGTTCCTTCCAGCAAATTGTTGCGTAAAGCAGTGGCATTAAAAAGGATTCCGCTTTCTTCGGCCTGACGCGCCACCTGTGTAAGCGTGAAATCGGTCACATTCAACCCGAAACTTTGCAATTTCGATAGTTCCAGTGCGGGACTCATGGGTTGCATCACCGGCGGCAACTGAGCCGTATCGCCCAGCAAAATCATGCTGCAACCATCACTTCCGTAGACATATTGCACCAGATCATCAAGCAATTGTCCCGAACCGAACATACTCCCTTCGCCGGAAAGATTGGCTATCATTGATGCCTCATCGACAATGAATAGCGTGTGCTTGTGGAGATTATTGTCGAGCGTGAAGATAAAATCGGCAGCTGATTTTTGACGGTAAATCTTTTTATGAATAGTAAAAGCCGGATGACCCGAATAGTGCGACAGTACCTTGGCCGCTCTACCCGTGGGAGCCAGCAACATCACCTTTTGCTGAAGCTCGTCGAACGTCTTCACCAGAGCACTCACTACCGAAGTCTTTCCCGTTCCGGCATATCCTTTCAGCAAAAAAGCCTTTTCCCGTTCCTGTGAAGTAAGAAAAACCGATAGAGAATCAATGAGAGCAGCTTGTTGTGCCGTAGGCTCGAAAGGGAGATGGGAGCGTATTTTATCTATAAGAAAACGATTGAGCATAAACTGAACTCTTTCTGCCGTGCAATTTGAGCGGGATCAATAAACAGAAACCGCGTCAATATCACGACATAAAAAACAATAAGAAAGCCGATTAAGCAACTCAAACACCGACAACCCCAAGATTTGTTTGGTTAAAGTAAATTAAAAGATAAACCACAGAGTTTGAAGCTATAAAACTTACTTTATCTTTGCAGTGTATTATTGTAGTAATACAATGGTACTATAAAACACATTAACCTTGATTCGTTGTTGAATTACCGGCCAGAACTACAAATGTACGGTTTTATTCGCAACCTGCAGTAAAGGCTGTAATTATTCAGGCGAAAAGTGCTATTTCAATCGAAAGCAAATATTTACACTCAATGATAACACTACGCGACGTAAACAAAACCTACTACACAGAAGCAACTTCGCTGCATGTATTGAAAGGCATCGACCTTCACATCGAGCAAGGTGACTATGTGTCGATAATGGGCGCTTCGGGTTCCGGCAAATCCACTTTGCTGAACATATTGGGGATTCTGGACAATTACGATACCGGCGATTACTACCTCAACAACAAATTGATCAAAGACCTGTCGGAGACACAAGCTGCCGCTTACCGCAACGAGATGATCGGTTTCGTGTTTCAATCGTTCAACCTGATCAACTTCAAAAATGCGATGGAAAACGTGGCGCTACCACTTTACTACAAAAACATCAGTCGCAAAAAGCGCAATGCCATCGCACTGGAATACCTCGACCGCATGGGTCTGAAGGATTGGGCATACCATCTTCCGAACGAAATGTCGGGTGGACAAAAACAGCGGGTGGCCATTGCACGTGCCATCATCTCGCAACCCAAAATTCTGCTGGCCGACGAACCGACCGGTGCACTTGACAGCCAAACCACCGAAGAGGTGATGCAATTGCTCGGAGAACTTAACCAGACCGGCATCACCACCATCATCGTTACGCACGAAAAGGCCGTAGCCGACGAAACGCGCAAAGTAATCCACATCAAAGACGGGCTGATACAGCATATAGAACACAACTAACCTTTCAACCGGATACATCCACAATCTTCATTCGATGAACATACTTCAGGAAATATGGTCGAGTCTCCGACACAACAAAATGCGCACCATGCTCACGGGCTTATCTGTATCGTGGGGCATCTTTATCCTGATTGTATTGCTTGGTGCCGGTAACGGGTTAAGCAACGGCGTCCGGAGCAACTTCAACTCGAGAGCAACCAATTCCGTACAATTGTGGTCGGGCAAATCTTCCATGCCTTACCACGGCTTGATGGCCAACCGCACCCTCGATTTTTCGAACAGACAGGTCAAAGACATTGACGAACAGCTACGGGAACCGGACAAAAAGAGCGGCATTATCGACAAACAATCGACAGTGACCTACGGAACAGAATATGGCAACTATTCACTACGTGGCGTCGACCCCACCTATAAAGATATTTTCAATTTGAAATTCGACCCGGAAGGTGGACGTTTTATCAATAAAAACGATTTGAAGGATCATAGCAAAGTGGTGGTTATCGACAAGAAAATAAAAGAGGTGCTTTTCAAGAAGGAACCGGCATTGGGCAAATACGTCAAAATCGGGTCGGTGATGTTTCGCGTTATTGGCATCAACTCAAAGAAAGAACAATACGGCAATCCGACCTGCTACATCCCTTTTACTACGGCACAACTGATTTACAACCCCAACCAGAAGTTCGGCAGCATTGCCATGACAGTAAACGGGCTGGATTCGAAAGCAAAAAACGACTCGTTCAACAAGAAACTGATTGGAGTAATGTCGCGTAGTCTCTACTTCGACCCCAAAGATGAGCAGGCCATCTACATCCGCAACGCACAGCGCGACTACCTCCAAACGATGAAAATATTCAACGGCATCACGCTGTTTGTCTTTATCATAGGGATATTTACACTGATTGCCGGCATCGTTGGGGTGAGCAATATTATGCTGGTATCGGTCAAAGAGCGTACCCGCGAAATCGGTATCCGCAAAGCAATAGGCGCTCCTCCTGGATCGATCCTGCGCTCCATCATCATCGAGTCGATTCTGATTACCGGCATATTCGGTTACTTCGGTATGGTGTTAGGCATCGGACTGACGGAATTGGTCAACTATATTATGGTACAGACGGCAGCGCAAAGCACCTCTGAAAACGACATGACCATATTTATGAATCCGACCGTGTCGCTGACCTACGTATTCATTTCGACCTTTATTTTGATTATCTCCGGTATCATTGCCGGATATATGCCGGCCCGCAGAGCCGTACGCATCAAGCCTATCGAGGCAATGCGGGAAGAATAACCTCAATGTGCCAATATGCTAATATGCCAATAAGAACTTGAGGTTGTGGAAATTCGAGAACAGGCGGAATGCAACTTAGTTAAATTCAATTGTCTCAGATTGAAATTGTAAATAGTAACCCCGATAGCTATCGGGATAAATTGTAAATATACACACATGTTTGACTTAGATCGCTGGCAAGAAATATGGTACACCATCAAGCACAACAAATCGCGAAGTGTGATGACGGCTTTCGGTGTATTTTGGGGCATGTTTATGCTCGTCTGCATGGTGGGTGCCGGTTCTGCGCTCAAAAACGGCATGGAATCGACCATCGACGGCTTTGCCACCAACTCCTGTTTTGTCTACGATCAACAGACAACCGAACCCTACAAAGGTTTCAAGAAAGGAAGAAACTGGTCGATACAGAATGAAGACATTCCGTTGCTGCTGAAAGGAGTTCCCGAGATACAGTATCTGGCTCCCGTACTTTTCGGCGGACAGGGCGCCAACAATGTGGTGCGCAAGGATAAATCAGGAACGTTCAACATAAAAGGCAACTACCCGAGCTACAACAAAATAGAAGAGAACAAGCTGATTTACGGACGCTACATCAACGACATCGACATTGCCGAAAAACGAAAAACCTGCGTGATAGGCGAACGGGTCAGCGAGGTGTTGTTCGGCAAAAACGTCAACCCGGTAGGACAGAACGTGAAAGTGATGGGCATCTATTTTCAGGTGATCGGAGTAGCGCGCAGCATTTCGCAGGTCAACCTTGGCGGCCGCGGCGAAGAGTCGGTTGTACTACCGTTTACCACTATGCAACAAGCCTTCAACATGGGCACCAAGGTCCACTTCATCGCCGCAACAGCAATACCAGGCGTTCGCGTAAAAGTGATAGAAGAGAAAATCAATCAGATTCTGAAAAAACAGCACAACATAGCTCCGTCCGATAAAGCCGCGATAGGCGGATTCAACATCGAAGAGCAGTTCACCATGTTCCTCTATCTGGGCATCGGCATCGCGGTACTCATCTGGATTGTAGGAGCTGGGACGTTGTTTGCCGGAGGTATCGGCGTAAGTAACATCATGCTGGTAACGGTGCGCGAACGAACCAAAGAGATCGGAATCCGTCGTGCGCTGGGGGCGACACCCCGCACCATCATTCGCCAGATTATCAGCGAAAGCATTGTACTCACGCTGATGGCCGGTATTGCCGGATTGATGCTCGGAGTGGGATTGCTGTCGTTGGTAGGATTGGTACTAAGCCAGACCGACAGTTTCTTTCAGGAGCCCCAAATCAGTTTTGCCGTGGCCATCGTATCATTAGTAATACTGCTCATTATCGGCATATTGGCCGGACTCGTTCCCGCCAACCGCGCCATGACCATCAAACCGATTGAGGCAATACGGGAGGAATAAAAAAATCGTTGAATCGTTGAATCGTTGAATCGTGTAATTGTTTAATTGCTTAATCGCTTAATTGTAAAATTGTAAAATTGTTCCAAAATAATAGTTTCCCCATGAAAAAATTCTTCAAAATCTTTTTTTTAGTACTATTGGGCGTTGTAGTACTCGGTACTTTTTTCTTTCTCTGGAAAAAATCGCAGCCGGTAGTAAAGAAATACGAAATTGCCGAAGTAACGATAGGTAATATTGAAAAACGCATCGTGGCTACCGGTAAAATATCTCCGCGCAACGAGGTGTTAATCAAGCCGCAAATGTCGGGTATCATTGCCGAGATTTATAAAAAAGCGGGCGACAAGGTGAAGGTAGGCGATTTGATTGCCAAAATCAAAGTTATCCCCGACATGGTAAGCCTCAACAGCGCCGAATCGCGGGTAACCCGGGCACAATTGGCCTACGACCAGTCGAAGAAGAACTACGACCGCGACTCCAAATTACTTAAAGAAAAGGTGATATCGAAAGAAGAGTTCGATAAAACCCGCCTGCAATACGAAAACGACAAAGAGGAGCTGGGCGCCGCCAAAGACAACCTCAGTCTGGTACGCGACGGGATTACCAGCAGCAAATCGCAGGTAAGCAATACGTTGGTGCGCTCCACCATCAACGGTACCATTCTTGACATTCCGGTGAAAGTTGGGAACTCGGTGATTCAATCCAATAGTTTCAACGACGGAACGACAATTGCTACCGTGGCCAATATGAGCGACATGCTTTTTGTGGGAAAACTGGACGAAACGGAAGTGGGCAAACTGAAAACCGGTATGACGATGGATATTACCATCGGCGCTATGCAGGATCAGAAACTGACCGCAACCTTGGAATACATCTCTCCAAAGGGAACGGAAGAGAACGGAGCCATCATGTTCGAAATGAAGGCTGCCCTCAAAATCCCCGCCTCGGTATTTGTACGTGCCGGCTACAGCGCCAACGCCGAGATATTGCTCAACAAATTGTCCAATGTCCTGACTCTTCCCGAAAACTGCATCGAATTCAGCGGTGACACCTCCTATGTTTATGTTTTGAAGACCAAAGAGCCGCAGGCATTTGACAAAAAGGTGGTCAAGGTTGGATTATCCGATGGCATCAAAATCGAAGTACAATCGGGTTTGAAAGCGAAGGATAAAGTACGCGGAGCCGAAATATTGGCGAAGAAGAAGGAGCAAAAATCGGATGAAAAATCGGACGACAGATAAGCTGACAACCGGAGCATACGGCACCGTGCCACAAACGCGAGGTGTTCCGGCTCCGGAGTTACATCACTCCATTAACACATGCATCTCATGATAAAGAAAATTATACTGATCGGCCTGATCTTCCTTCCATTGACCTCTTTTGCACAAAAGGCATGGACGTTGGAACAGTGTGTCGATACTGCCTGGAACAACAACCTGAAGATACGGCAGCAGCAAAATACGGCACAAAACCGCGAGATCAATTACCGGCAGGCACGCCTCAACCTCCTGCCCAACCTCAACGGGTCGATTGGTCAAAGTTTTGTATTTGGACGCTCGCTAACGGCGGCCAACACCTATGCAAGTTCCAACTCGAAGCAAACTTCGTTGAACCTGTCGAGCAACGTAACACTGTTTGATGGGCTGCGAATGAAGTACAACATCGATGCCCGGAAGGCCGACTGGATGGCATCCAAAGCCGATTTGGACAAAATACAAAAAGATATCGCCCTGAGCGTGGCCACGGCTTACATGCAGGTATTGCTCAACAAAGAGCTGCTGCAAATTGCCAACGATCAACTGGCATTGACCAAAACAAAGATAGAACAGCGTAAGGCACTGGTTTCCAACGGAAAAATGGCCGAAGGCGAACTGTACGAATTGCAGGCGCAGGCTGCCAAAGAGGAGTTGAGCCGCACGCAAAACGAGAACGCGCTGAAACTGTCGCTGCTCGATCTGGCTCAGATCATGGAGATCGATAACTTTGAACAACTGGATGTGGTAATACCGGAAAACCTTATCGACAAAAACGCGATGATTCTTTCCGCACAAACGATCTACGAGAGCGCCATCACCCATCGTCCCGAAATCAAAAGCGCCGAGTACCGCCTGTTGAGCGGATCGAAAGATGTACTGGCTACCAAAGCTGAGCTATATCCGGCATTGAGTTTCGGAGTCAATTCGGGAACCGGGTACTACAACATGAGCCGTGCCAGCAACGACGCATTCGGGAAACAGTTGAAAAACAATCTCACAACATCCGTTGGGCTGACACTCTCTATTCCTATCTTCAACAAGTGGGACGTACAAAACCGGGTGAAGATTGCGCAAAATAACGTAGAAAACAGTAAGCTCGACATCCAGAATACCAAACTGGAGATGAAGAAGTCGATTCAACAGGCCTACTACAATGCGCTGGCAGCACAAAGTCGCTGGGAAGCTGCTCAGAAATCGGAGGTAGCCAGTCAGGAAGCATACCGTTTTGCCAACCAAAAGTACGAAGCCGGACGGGCATCGGTCTACGAACTCTATCAGGCCAAAAGCAACCTCACACAGGTGCTTTCTGAAAAGACACAGGCCAAATACGAATATGCCTTCCGCGTAAAAATTCTGGAATTGCTGAAATGAAATTGATTTGAAAATGTGGAAATTTGAAAATTTGAAAATGGAATCTGCGTTTCGATAATTTTCAATACTGAATTTAAGGGTACTGTAGGGGACTAAGCAAAAGGATATGCTTTTGAAGCAGCTCGCTTGTCACTATCCGACCGTTTGCCTTAATCCTCAAATCTCCACATTTTCAAATTTTCAAATTGTTTCCGTACCTTTGCGGAAAATTTTCAGCGATGCAAAAACCCTCCATACCCAAAGGAACGCGCGACTTTTCGCCCGAAGAGATGGCGAACCGCAACTATATTTTCAACACCATCAAGTCTGTTTTTCAACTCTATGGCTTTCGCCAGATCGAGACCCCCGCACAGGAGAACCTTTCTACCCTGATGGGAAAGTACGGCGAAGAGGGCGACAAGCTTTTGTTCAAAATATTGAATTCGGGCGATTTTGCCGGTGGCGTTGCTGATGAAGAGTGGGCTGCCAAGAACAGCGTGAAGCTCACATCAAAGATCTCCGAAAAGGGACTTCGTTACGACCTCACCGTTCCTTTTGCCCGTTACGTGGTGCAGCACCGCGACCAGATCACTTTTCCTTTCAAACGTTACCAGATTCAGCCTGTATGGCGCGCCGATCGTCCGCAAAAAGGGCGCTATCGTGAATTCTACCAGTGCGATGCGGACGTGGTAGGAAGCAATTCATTAGTAAACGAAGCCGAACTGCTACAGATGATCGACGAGGTATTTCATCGCCTGAGCATCAACGTTACCATTAAACTCAACAACCGCAAAATATTGGCCGGCATTGCCGAAATCATCGGACAGTCAGACAAAATAGTCGACATCACCGTAGCCATCGACAAACTGGATAAGATCGGACTCGACAACGTGAACGCCGAACTGATCGAAAAAGGCATTCCGCAGAATGCAATCGACCGACTGCAACCGGTACTGTTGCTTCAGGGTAGCAATGCCGACAAACTAACCACTCTGAAAACAGTTTTGGCGGCTTCGGAAACTGGTCTGAAAGGTGTAGAGGAGTTGGAAACCATCTTCGATCTGGTATCGTTGACTCAGGTAGCCACCACCATCGAACTCGACCTGACGTTGGCTCGTGGTTTGAACTACTACACCGGTGCCATCATCGAGGTGAAAGCGAACGACGTGCAGATCGGCAGCATCAGCGGTGGCGGTCGTTACGACAACCTCACCGGCGTATTCGGCATGGACGGCGTTTCGGGCGTGGGCATCTCCTTCGGTGCCGACCGCATCTACGACGTACTCAACCAGCTGAACGGTTTCCCGGCTATGTCGGAAGAGAACACACGCCTGTTGTTTATCAACTTCGGCGACAAGGAACAACGTTTCTGCCTGCCGTTGCTGAAAGCCGTACGCGCAGCCGGTATCAATGCCGAAATCTTCCCCGAAGCGGCAAAAATCAAGAAACAGATGAGCTATGCCGACAGCAAAAAGATCCCCTTCGTGGCTATTGTCGGCGAAAACGAAATAAACGCCAATGCCATTATGCTCAAAAACATGACGAGCGGCGAACAGCAATTGGTTCCGGTCGACGAGTTGGTCGACAAGATGAACGCTCAGTAAAAGATAGAGAAAGGATAACAGTTGTTATCCTTTTTTTATATCACAAAATATTTATGATCAGTGCAATTTTCTAATCTCAGATAGAACAGGAGCAGAGCTCTGTCGTCTTGGTAGCGAAAAAATTATCTAAGTTCGGGAGAGGGGCGTAGCCCTGACATCTGGAAATAAAGATGTATTAATTTTCAAAGAGAGATCAGAGCTACGCTCCTCTGATAGATTCCACGCATAATTGCTACAAAGAATACAGGGCTAACGCCCCTACAATCGGAAATGGATATGAAGCAGGAAGGATTGGTAAAAAGATGTGTATTGTTGATAGCAGGGCTGTTTATTATGGCTCTCGGCGTAGTGTTGTCGGTCAAGGCAAACCTGGGTACTTCGCCCATCTCCGCCCCACCCTACGTCTACAGTCAGGCTTTTCCGCTTACGATGGGCACCACCACCATTCTGATGAACATGGGGCTTATTCTGCTGCAAATCGTGCTGTTGCGCAAGCAATACGAATGGATTCAGCTCACGCAGATCATCGCCGTCTCCGTTTTCGGACTCTTCATCGACCTTACCATGCCGTTAGTCTCCTGGATTCACACCTCCAACTATTTCGTGCAATGGGCACTCTGCTTGTTGAGCTGCGTGGTGCTGGGCTTCGGGGTCTTTCTCGAAGTAAAAGCGAAGGTAACCTACCTTGCCGGTGAGGGATTGTCGCTGGCTCTTGCCAAGGTGTTCCGGCTGGAGTTCGGCAAAGCCAAAGTAAGTGTCGACTGCTCGTTAGTCGTACTTGGCGTGGCGAGCTCTTTTCTGCTGTTGCACCGACTGGAAGGAGTGCGCGAAGGCACGGTGGCGGCGGCACTCTTAGTGGGTACCATTGTCCGCTTTTATGCTAAACACGTTGCGTTTATCGACAAATGGCTGGGCAACAAACCTGTTGAAGCAGAAAAAGCGCCTGCCGTAAGCGCTACCGAACCTAAACCACAACTTGTCATCACCATTGCCCGCGAATACGGCAGCGGCGGACACGAAATCGGTGAGATACTGGCACGCAAATTAGGCATCGCATTCTACGACAGCAAACTGATCGACCTCACGGCACTCGAAGGAGGATTTACGCCGGAGTATGTGAAGGAACACGAACAGAAGCTGGCGAATACGCTGCTCTACGACCTGTACGAGCAGAACTATGCCTACGTCAATGAAGAGATGCCGCCGCTCGACTCGCTCTTTATGGTGCAGAGCAAGGTGATACGCGACATTGCCGCACGGGAATCATGCGTCATTGTAGGCCGCTGTGCCGACTTTATCCTCAAGAGCCAGCCCACTTTCAACGTCTTTGTACACGCCGGGAAAGAGTTCCGCATCGACCGCATTATCCACAACTACCGCATTGCACCCGAACTGGCCGCGAAAGAGCTGGAACGCAAAGACCGCGAACGCATCAACTATTGCCGTCGCTACACCCACAAAACATGGGGCGATGCGGCGAATTACCACCTCACCGTCGACAGCTCGCTATTCGGCACCGAAGCCTGCGCGGACCTGATTATCGACTCCGTGCAACGGTGGAGACAAAGCCGGTAGTAGCTTGCTATTCCTCTTACCTCGTTTGATACAGGGCAAGGCTCATTTTGTTTTAAAATGATTTGCTTTACCTGTACACTGATTTTGTATCCCCCAACAAACCATTTGGTGCGCCATCCCACTCCGGCGATCAAACAACCCATCAATTTAAAGAATATATTCTTTTTGTATGTTAATTATTTGTAGTACGTTTGCATTGATGTTTATGATTAGCTGAAAATGAGGAGTGTTCTCTGCTAAATAGTCAATATAATCGGCAAAGGAATTGATCGGAGAAAGAATCCGTTAGACAAATTGGATATAGATTAACAACGAACAAATTGCATCATTAACAAGTTGGACATGTTCAGTAGAACTAAAAACCAAAATTTCATATTTATCTAATCATAAAATTATTAGACAATTTAACACAGTAGATAAAAGCGATATATGTACAGTTTACTGAACATATCAAAATATCAACTCAACCTTTCTACGTGTTAGGTGGAATTATAAAAAAAACAGATTCAAGGCATGAATATAGTCCTTATACCAATTATAACATTAATAGTTCTATTTTTAACATGGGTGATTGTTCCAAAAAAATACGTAGAAAGGTTTTTTGGAAAGAAACAAAATCCAGCGGAGATATTGAAATATATAGGTGTTATTGTAGGATCTATCATTGTTATTTGCACCCTTTATAATGCGAATGAAACAAATAACTTAACACGTAAAGGTCAATTAGATAATCGATTTATTGAAGCGTCTAAACTTTTATCAAGTGAGAATAACTTTGAGAATATTTCAGGAGTTTACACGCTTAATAGAATTGCGAAAGAAGCCTCTACTGATGAATCCCAAAAAGGATATTCGGTTTTAATCAAAGAAATACTATTTACGTTTTTACGTGAAAACAGCGATCCTATTCTAAAAGATGATATTTTAATTAATGTTCAGTGTAGAAAAAAGAAATTTGTTTTCCAACAAATTATAAAATTACTTTTCGACAAGGAAAATGATTTTTATATGTCCTCTGACAAAGATTTGAGTTCTTGTTGTTTCTCTGAATTGAGCTTAGAAAACTTCAATTTTAATGGTTTCGTCCTCGTTAGTAGTGATTTTAGTGATTCTAATTTGGAAAGGTCAACATTTGATAATTCAACATTACTGGGGTCTATTATGGTTTCTTGTAATTTAAAATCAGCTTCATTGAAAAATGTAGAATTAGATTTAGTCAATTTAGAACAGGCTTATCTATCGAATGCAAATTTAAGTAACTCAAATTTTTATCAAGCAAACATGAATAGTGTTGTTTTAGATAGTGCAAATCTTTCCAATTCTAATTTAATTAGAGCTGACTTACGTAATGCTTCAATAAGAAAAGCAAATCTAAGTAATACAAACTTTAGTTTTGCTGATTTAAGAGGTGCTGACTTTTCTAACGCAATTCTTTCAAATACAGACTTTAGTTATGCTATTATAGACAAAACAACTAATTTTAAAAACACAAAATTGGAAAAGTATCCAATATCTAGAATTACTGAATCAGGCAATTCAAAAAAGCTGACAAAGAATTAGAACAACAAATAACTGCACCTAACACACGCCTATGTCCATTGTCTGGCTGACGTGCATTCAGCGGTCTTTGCTCCCGCATTCACTTTGTCGTTTCACGACAGCGAATGCTCCCGCAAACCGCCAAATGCCCATAGCCTCGGTCGTTATGCACAAGAGTAAGAAAAATACAAACCAATTAAATCAACATGAATATGGCAATCGCAAGAATCAAAAGACGTAGTTTCAACATTTCAATGTTCAATATCAAGATCTCGCCAAGAACAAACGACGAAAATTTCACTCAACGTTATGTAGATTTAATCAAAAAACTACACTCTGAAAATATAGCAATTAAAACGAGAGGTGAAAAATATATGGAATTGAGAACTTTAAACTCTTATGACAACGACAAAGTGTTATTTGGAAAACTGACTTATTATACGATTCTTGACGGTAACGATTGGTATAATAAACGTTCAAAAACCATTGAAAATGTAGAAATTGAAGATGATTTATATCCTAATGCAAAAGAAATTGAATATTACTTTATTCCCGAAGCACACCGTTTTTGTTTTATCAACAAAACTAATGGTATTGCAATGTCTCAAATTGAAGTTTTTTTATCTAAGGCTTTACCCATGCTTGTAAGCGAAGATAAAACTGTAATTGTAACTCAAGAATTAACTGAAGATATAATAGATAGAATAATTTCTGCAGCTAAGATTTTTAGACTTGAAATTGACCTATCTTATTCAAATAATGATTTATCAGATGACTTTGAAGAGTTACTTGACAATGATTTAAGAGATGGACATGTTAGAAATATTAATTTATCCGCAAAATCATTTAAATCACAAACAATTGATTTAGAAAATAGCAAATTCCTAAGTGCTGCATTAAAACTGTCACAAAGTAATGGGTACGCCGAAGCAACTATTGAAAATACAGATGGTAAAAATGAAAATGTTGCAACAATTGAATATCCGAGAAAAGAATTAATACACTCTACTGAAGGTAATGAACATATCGATGTATTAACAAAAATACTAAGACTATTTAGAAATGGATAAGAAAACTAAAAACTTTGGTATCAACGCAATTTTAAAACTATATGATTTGAGATTGCTATGGAAAGGAGCTAAATATCCATTAATATTTACTGTAAT
Source organism: Paludibacter jiangxiensis (assembly GCF_001618385.1). Classification (NCBI taxonomy): domain Bacteria; kingdom Pseudomonadati; phylum Bacteroidota; class Bacteroidia; order Bacteroidales; family Paludibacteraceae; genus Paludibacter; species Paludibacter jiangxiensis. The sequence goes on from NZ_BDCR01000003.1 coordinate 91,289, forward strand.
TATAGTTAGCATTTTTCTTTTTGTTGGTGAGATAGATAAAGAAATAATCAAATCTGTTGTTGATTTAATTCTTTCTATAATTCCAAGCTTGTTGGGTTTTGTCCTCAGTGGATATGCATTATTGATTGGATTTGGCAATATTGAAATTATTGCCAAAAGGAGACAGACAGAAGTTGACAAAGAAAAACCAACATTATATCAAAAAGTTAGTACAGTCTTCGCAGTTGCTCTTATCATGCAAATAGTATTGTTGGTTTTTACATTTATACTTAAAGTACTTTTGCAAGTTGATTTACCTTGCATCTTTGACAACTGCATTGCATGTGAAATTGTGAATTATATTGTTTTTATACTCTTGATTTTTGGTTTACTTTATGTGACCGTTATGATAAAAGACTTGGTGGTAAACATATTTAATTTCAGTCAGATTCAACATTTTTTTATTAACAAAGCTCCAGATCCAACTAACACAACAACAGAAACCGAATAAAGGAAAACTCCATAACATACGCCTATGTACATTGTCCGTATCGGCGGATCTGCGCTCCGTCGCCGCAAAAGAGTATAAGGATCTGTGATCCTACAAAGAACAGTACATGAAAATTCAATCCGGTATAAATAACATTTGTTCTTCAATAAAAAACACCCCATGAAAAAACTCACATTACTTTGTCTTGCCGGAATGTTCTGTTCGGCACTGGCATCGGGTCAGGTGCCTGCACTCAGTGACTTCAAAACGGAACCGGTTACAGTGACTACCGGCTACTCGCTGAAATTCCACTCGAATATTCTCAACGAAGATCGCACCATCAATATCTCCCTGCCGGAGGGCTACGAGAAGAGCTCTAAGAAATACCCGGTGCTTTACATGCTCGATGCGCAGTGGAACTTCAATCACACGGCACAAAACCTCGGCTGGCTCTCCAATTCCGACATCAAGAGCATCCCGCAAACTATTGTGGTGGGCATCGTAACCGGCGGCGACAGGCGCGAACACGACCTTACCCCGACACCGGGCAACAGCCACAAGGACGGCGGCGCCGACAGCCTCTACCGCTTCATCAAAGAGGAGCTGATACCGTTTGTGGAGAAAAATTACCGCACCTACAACTACCGGCTGTTGGGTGGCGTGTCGTACGGGGGGCTGTTTGTGATGAATGCCTTTGTAAAAGATCCGCTCTATTTCAACGCATACCTCTCCCTCAGTCCGAGCATGTGGTGGGACAACAATATCATGTTGAACAAAACACAGGAGCTGCTCGCCAAAACGCCCGACTTCCCCACTCGGCTCTACCTGACCATGGCCAACGAAGGGCTGTCGATGGGTGTCGATTCGCTGGACGCGCTGCTAAAGAAGTATGCTCCCAAAAACTTTGCCTGGAAATTCGACAAGCACCCCGACGAGGTACACAACACCATCCATTTCAAAGGCATCTGGGACGGCATAAAATTTCTGCTGGCCGACTGGCATTACCCCTTTATCGATTTCGGCACAAAGGAAAAGCCATTTTCGGTTCCCGGCGGAACGGAGTCTACACCAGTATCTCCTAAAACGGTAAAGCTACCGGCTACGGCTCTTGCCGGTTGCAGCGGTCTCTATCAGGATTCGTTCGGCAGGCTACTATCGCTAACCAAAGCCGACAACACCCTGCAACTGTCGTGCGAACAGCTAACTCCGCTTTCGCTCTACCCCGAAGCACCAAACCGCTTCTTTCTTCCGGCCAATGCTGCGCTTGAGGAGCTCCATTTGAAAAATGCACAGATACGGTTCGAATTTCCGAAGAACGACTCGCTGGTGATAACCACAAACGGAAAAATCGAGTGTACTGCAAAAAAGTTGACCCACGCTCCGCTAGTAACATTATCCGACGAGGCTTTACAACAGTTTGTGGGAAGCTATACCTCTTCGGTACCCAATAACAATTTCCGAATTGCGAAGAAAGAGCATACATTGATGCTTTACGTCGATACCACACCTTTCACGTTGTATACGATGAGCGCCAACAAACTCTTTGTTTTTGTCAACGGCATGGGATTGGAGCTGGAGTTTTTGAAAGACGCCTCGAACAACACTACCAAAATAAATGTCACCAAAGACGGCAAAATTATGATGGAAGCAAAAAAGACGAATTGAGCCAGCCATCCAATATTCGTTGTCAAAACAGCCGCCGATGTTGTAAAACAATAGTCCGGGGATAGCATTTTCATCTATCTTTTCGTAGCTTTGTCTGTATACATATTTCGTACCTACGGCACTCTATGACCATGGAAAGATTCGGCATTCTATAAACCTGCCGTGCCGATGGCACTGAGACAACCATTATTATTCTATTCATATTTAAAGACTAATCCCGTCAGGGATGGCATATTTATAGAAACAAGACCCTAAACAATCCCAAGTCCCATAGGGACGAAACATATATAAATGCAGAAATTTCTCTTCATCTTTATAAGTTTGGCAATGCTCATTTCATGCGGAAAAGCCAAACCAATAGAGCAAATAGATGAATTTGTTTTGTTTGCATATCCGGGCTTCAACTATCTGGATAGCGATCATATTGTATTTGATTCTACATCGCTCAATATTAGGCAATACTTTGAATTAAAGCGGAATCGTTTTATCCACATAGCTAATACTAAGGACTACAAAAGTCAGCCCCTGAAATATGTAGAAAATAATAAAGCGGATACTTTAGGGTTGGAGAGATTGCTAAATCAGGTTTTGATTTCAAAACGCTATAGCCACGAGTACGACTCCAAACCAGGTAGTTGGTACGAAGGATTTATGTATACTCTTTATTATCGAACGTCTTCAAATAAAGAATTTACAATAAATTATTGTCCGGATTATTTGCCTGACAGTCTGAAGGTGTTGCATAATTATATTGTCAACGTGATTAACTGTTATAGGAACCCACATAACGATCAGTTCCAATTTCATGCTATCTCAAAAAGTGTGGCTGGCGATCTTTGGAAAAGACATAAACCTCCGGTAGAGAGTAAGATTGAAGAAGTGAAATTTGAATGGAAGTGAAGTAAAAATATATCATCGTTATCTAACTAAACACCCATACTATGAGAATAAAATTTATCGGCGCTGCCCGCGAAGTAACCGGCAGCAAACATTTGATAACAACCAAAGAGGGAAAGAAAATCCTGCTCGACTGCGGCATGTTTCAGGGGAAAGGAATGGAGACCGACGCCATGAACCGTAACCTCGGTTTCGACCCGGCAGAGATAGACCACATCATCCTGACTCACGCGCACATCGATCACTCGGGATTGATCCCCTACATGTACAACAACGGTTTCGAAGGCTCGGTGATCTGCACCAATGCCACCCGCGACCTCTGTGCCATTATGCTCTCCGACAGCGGCCACATTCAGGAGCTGGATGTGAAGTGGTACAACAAAAAAATGGTAAAAAAAGGGCTACCGACCGTGAGCCCTATTTACAACGATAAAGATGCCGAGGCGTGTATGAAACTCTTTATCGGGGTGGCCAACGACCGTCGCTTCTATTTCAACGACAAAAAAAGCCACAACGGCATCAACGTAAAGTTTACCAATACCGGTCACATGCTGGGCAGTTCGGTGGTAAACCTCGAAATCAAAGAAGGAGATAAGATAATCCGGTTAGCATACACCGGCGATATCGGTCGTCCTCATAACCGTATCATCCAGCCCCCGATGCCTTTCCCGCAATGCGATTACCTGATTACCGAATCGACCTACGGCGACCGTCGGCACCAGGCTGATAAAGAATCAGAAGAAGATTTGCTGCGCATCATCACCGAGACCTGCGTCGACAAAGGAGGCAAGCTGATTATTCCTTCGTTCTCCATCGGGCGTACTCAGGAGATTGTCTTCGTGCTCAACAACCTCTACAACGACGGCCGTTTGCCAAAGATCGACATCTTCGTCGACAGTCCGCTTTCGGTCAACGCCACCGAGGTGTTCCGAATGCATACCGAATGCATGAACGAGCATGTGAAGGAGGTGCTGAAATACGATCCCGATCCGTTCGGCTTCAACACACTGCATTACATCAAAAATGTGGACGACTCCAAAAAGCTCAACGACTACAAGAAACCTTGCGTGATTATCTCTTCGTCGGGCATGATGGAAGCCGGTCGCATCAAGCATCACGTGGCCAACAACATTGCCGATCCGAACAACACCTTGCTGATTGTGGGCTACTGTTCGCCCACCTCGTTGGGTGCGCGCATCCAGCAGCCGGGGCTGAGGGAGATCTCCATCTTCGGTGAAATGCACCCCATCAATGCGAAGATCGAAAAGATAGAGGCATTCTCCGGGCACGGCGATTACAGTGAAATGAGGGCTTTCCTGAGCTGTCAGGATACGGCACAATTGAAGAAAACCTTTTTGGTTCACGGTGAATACAAAACGCAACAGATCTACCGTGATTTTCTCGGGAAAGAGGGTTTTTCAAACATCGAAATTCCAGCTCCTGGAGAGGAATTTGAACTATCGTAAACTAGGGGAAATATGAGTTTATTCAGAGTCATTCTAGCAATTGTTTTCCCTCCGCTTTCGGTACTGGATAAAGGCTGCGGCAGCTTCCTGATCATTTTCCTTCTCACTCTGTGCGGGTGGGTTCCGGGAGTAATCGGAGCATTGATTATTCTCAACAAACGGAAATAAACGAAGATACCGCAACACGCAAAAACGGGATGAACAAAAATACCAATGTATAATTGTTTATCCCGTTTCCATTATGCAGCATGTCAACTTTCTGGCTTTACCTGGTAGCATAAAGCAATATTGCTTCCCCATCATGATCTCCCGTCGTTATCCATCTTGAATTTATCCGGTTTTCAAGATTACATTCGCCTATAATCCGATAGATATGACCACGCCCTAGTTTTTCGCAGAAGTCGTTTCTGGCAATGGTAAACGATTGATAGACGTGATGGGCTCTGCTAAAAAACCGGAATGCTTCACGGCTGAAAGCGCCAACAAAGATGTATTTACCCTCGAAGTATTCAGGACCCATTATGCGTCCATGATTGTTGGGAAACAAAAAATTGCGATCGGAAAGCGCCCGTCTGTGTTCGTCCGGAAGCTGACTTAACCGATTGGTGTCTATCCTTGCATAATACCCGGAAGAATGCCCCTCACGGTCAGTATAGCCTTCTTTCTGACATGCAATCATCAGCTTCCGGATTGATTCTGTCCTGGTTTTAGCAAATGCATCGATAATTACTACATTAATAGGTTCGATAAGTTCCTTATTCTGAAACCGGGTACCCAACCAATCTGCCGGTTTGCCACTGCTTCTTTCCATCCACTTGCCAATTTCGGGCAGTTTGATCTCTTTCAAAGAGTTTGGCTGCGAGTCACAAACACAGAAAGTTAGGAGTAATAGAACGAAAGAAATCAAAGGTTTAAGCATAAGGTAAATAATAACGAATCATACATAACATCAGTTAACTCATTGCAAATATCCGTTAGTTTTTACCATTTTGTATTGCTCTTCCCCAAAAAACAACAAAAAAGCCTGCAACTCAACCGAGTGCAGGCTTTGATATTTTTAGATGAAATCTCTTATTTGATATTCAATTTCTTTTTAACCAAAGGCAGAACATCTACACTCTGATCTGAATGATAAAGAATTGCAGGAACCTGCAAGTCGAAAATGTAAATAAAGCCGTTTTCAAGACCAACGTCGTTGATGGCTTTCTTAATTTTATCAACAATAGGTTGAACTAATTCTTGTTGTTTTTTCTGCAGGTCGTTTTGAGCTGTTTGGTTCAAAGTACTGATACGTTGTTCCATTTCTACAATCTCACTCTGACGAGCTTGCAAGATAGATTGAGGCATGCTATCTTTTTTGTCAACAAATTCTTTTACTCTTTTGTTATACTCATCACGCATTTTGTTGATCTCGTTTTCATAATTTGTAGCGAGATCCTGAAGAGTTTTTTCTACAGTAGCTTTTTCTGGCATTGCATTATACACATCCTGTGAATTGACATGGCCGAATTTATTTTGAGCAAAAGCCATAATAGGTGCAACGCACAAAACCAGCACAATAATTTTCTTAAGCATAAGTTGATTTTTTAATAATGAAAATTTTTCGCAAAAATAGGGATTTATTTTGAATATCCAAGTTTGACTAACACTTCATCGCTTATGTCTATTTTAGGCGATGAGAAGATAATATTCATAGATGAAGACTTATCCAGAATCAGTTGGTAGCCTTTATCGTTTGAAATGGTTTGAATCGCATTATAGACTTCGTCCTGAATAGGTTTCATCAGGCTTTGTCTTTTCTTGTAGAGTTCTCCTTCCGGACCAAAATACTGACGTTTCAAATCCTGAGCTGCCTTTTCTTTTTCTACAATTTCGTTTTCTCTTTTAGTCTTCATCTCTGGCGACATAAACACAACTTCTGTCTGATATGTCTTGTAGAGATTTTGTACCACCTGCATTTTCGCCTCCACTTCCGCCTGCCATTTTTTTGACACCTGGTTTAGCTGCTCATTTGCCGATTCATAGGCTGGCACATGTTTCATGATATACTCCATGTCTACTATAGCAAATTTCTGAGCGTGAGAAAAGCTGAAGGCTCCCATCAAAAACACGAACAAAATAATAAGCTTTTTCATAGTCTTCTGATTTTAGTTGCACATTCAAAAATCTATATTTTAGAACTCTTGCCCGATAATAAAGTGGAAGTGGCTTCCACCATACGAAGTACTTCCGTTAATCTTGTCGAAACCATATGCCCAGTCAATACCCAGCAATCCAAACATCGGAAGGAAGATACGAACACCAACACCAGCCGACCTCTTCAAATCGAAAGGATTGAATTCTTTACCGGAGCTCCAGCAGTTACCTGCATCAACAAATGCAAGGGCATAGATATTGGTTGTTTGTTCCAACACCAACGGATATCGCAATTCAGCTCCAACTCTTGTATATACGTAACCAATCTGTGCACTTTGCAAAGCACCGTTTCTGTAATAAGATGCTGTCGGCGTCAACGAACCGTTTTCATAACCACGTAAACCGATAGTTTCTGTTCCGTAAGTGGTATAACCAGTCATACCGTCACCACCCATGTAGAACGTTTCAAATGGAGAACGTTTGTATTTGTTATAATAGCCAAGGTATCCATATTCAGTTCTTCCCATCAACACAAACGTACGATTGGCATTAGAAAGAGGAATGAAGAATTTACCCTTGAATTTCAGTTTATAGAATTCAACCATATTGTATCGATCCTGATCACTCATTGTAGCTGAGTAGTCCTTGTGATCAAAAGAAGAATACGGAGGTGTAAACTGTCCGGACAAAGTAAAAGTTGAACCACTACGCGTATAGATCGGATTATCTGTTGAATTCCGGCTTAAAACCACATTCAGACTGGCAAGGTTAGCTACACCGTCAGACATAAGGAAATAGCTCCAGTTTTTCAATGAATAACGTTGATATTCAAGACCAAGATTCAACTGAAAATAGTCATCAGGCCATTGCAAACGCTTACCCCAACTTGCAGAAATACCAAATGTATGAATATACTTATCCGGGTCTGCTTCATAAGCATAGCTGTTGCCATAATTATTTCCGTAGCCGCCGTAACCGCCATAATATCCACTTGAATATGAATTATAATAATTACCGAGATAACTTGAATAACGGTTACTTACACCAGTCTGGATAGAATAATATGCCGACAGAGATAATGAATTAGGACGCTTACCGCCTAACCATGGTTCAACAAAAGAAACGCTATACGATTGATAGTAGCTACCGTTAGTCTGACCTGATATAGAAAAAGTCTGACCTTCACCCTCTGGTACAAAACGATAAGTTGACGGTTTGAATAAGTTCTGAATAGCAAAGTTGCTAAACTTCAAACCCAGACTACCTACCACCCCGGTTTGTCCCCATCCGGCAGAAAATTCAATCTGGTCGTTCGATTTGGAAACCAAAGGCCAGCTGATATCAACATTACCTTCTTCGGGATTAGGTTGCACATCCGGCATCAGTTTTTCCTGCTCGAAGTTACCTAATTGAGCTAATTCGCGCATGGTACGCATCAAGTCGGATTCGCTGTAATATTGTCCGGGAACGACATACATTTCACGGCGAACCACATGTTCGTATACGTGGGTATTTCCGCTTATTTTAACATCATTGATTGTGGCCGGTTTTCCTTCATAAAGACGCATCTCGAAGTCAATAGAGTCATTCGCTGTATTAACTTCAACCGGGTCAACATTCATAAAGAGATATCCTTTATTCTTATAGAATTTTCCTACTGCATCTTCATCGGTGGACAAACGTTTGTTCAATAATTTGGCATTGTATGTATCTCCCTTTTTGAGACCCAACACCATGCTCAAATATTCACTCGGGTAAATAGTATTTCCTACCCAAGAAATATTACGTATATAATATTTTTTACCTTCATCCACTTTCAGGTAAACATTAACGCTCTGATCGTCATAACGGGCTACACTATCCCAGACTACAGCTGCATCACGAAAACCTTTTTCATTGTACCGTTCAATGATAAGATTCTTATCTGCGGTGAAATTCTCATCCACAAATCTTTTAGTTTTGAACAGGTTAACCAATTTCGGTTCATTGGTTTTTTTCATTGCGCCTACCACCTGATTAAAGGATAAAGCCTGATTTCCTTCAAGGAATATTTCATGTACTTTCACCTTGCGACCCGGATCGACATCAATGTCAACCGTCACCATTCCTTTTTGAAGGGTATCATTTTTTTGAACGACAGAAACCGTTGCATAACGAAAACCTTTATCATTCAGGTATTTCTTTATCACGGTCACCGCTTTATCTTTCAAATCTGGAGTCAACTGACTACCTTTAATCATTCCGATTTTAGGATCGACATCTTCGATGTACGACTTCTTAAGTCCTGTATAATTAATTTTAGAAATGCGGGGACGTTGCTGAACTACAATTTCTATCCAGACTTTATTCCCTTCTATTTTGGATGCTAAAACTTTTACATCAGAAAAGAAACCCTGTTTCCAAAAACGTTTCAAAGCTCCGGTCAGTTCGTCTCCGGGCACTTTCACCTTTTGACCTACAGTAAGACCTGAGAAGCCTACCAATACATAATCTTCATACATTGAAGAACCCGAAATTTTAATTCCGGCGATTTCGTATTCTCTTGGATTCTGTGAATAATAAATATTCGGGATAGATGCTTTAACTGTATCTTTTGCGGTTTGCTGACTTGTTGCAGGTTGTTGAGCAAAAGCTGTTACGGATAAAATCAGGGAAGTGAACGCGAATAATGTTCGTTTTAACATATGCTTTTTAGATGAAGTATGCGTAAGTAAAATAATCTATCAATCTGTTTTCAGTTGAAGTCCAGTCTTTCCGAAGCGACGTTCGCGACTTTGATAATCACAGATTGCTTCATAAAATTGTTCTTTGTCAAAATCAGGCCAAAGCGTATTCGTGAAGTAAAGTTCGGAATAGGCCAATTGCCACAGTAAAAAATTACTAATGCGCATTTCGCCACTGGTACGAATCAACAAATCAGGGTCCGGTATGCCTTTCGTTGTAAGATAACTGTCAAACATCTTATCCTCAAGGTCTTCAGGCTTTGCCTTGCCGGACTGCACATCCTGACAAAATAATTTTACCGCATTAATTATCTCCCATCTTGCAGAATAACTCAGGGCTAAAACCAAGGTTAAACCTGTATTTTGTGCAGTAATTTCAATACTATTTTTCAATCTTCGTTGTGCATCTTCGGGCAAGCGGTCATGATCCCCGATTGACACTAAGCGCACATTGTTTTTATTTAGATCGGGTGTCTCTTTTTCGATAGTTACTGCAAACAATTCCATTAAGGCCTTTATTTCATCCTCCGGTCTGTTCCAGTTTTCTGTCGAAAATGTATATAATGTCAAATATTCAACTCCAATTTCAGCAGCAGCTGCGGTCACATCGCGCACAGCGCCAATAGCACTTTGGTGTCCAAAAGCACGAGCCATACCCTGTTGCATTGCCCATCGTCCGTTCCCGTCCATTATAATGGCTACATGTCTCGGTACACGGGCTCTGTCTATTGTATCTAAAAATGAACTCATGTTTGTGTTATCTAATTAATAATCAGTATCCTTTTAAGAAACCTGATCTACATTCACATTTCTGTGTATAAATTGCAAAGGTGACTGCAATTGTCAGTGTTGAATAAAAATCGTTATTAAAAGACATATTTTGATTCAACAAATACGGATTATTCAGCTCCGCTACCCCTTCGAGTCTGTCGGACAGAGCTTTATTAATTGTCCATTCCAAATTAAGATCTAATCGGCTACTCAACTTCAGTTTTCCTCCTACCCCGCAACTTAACACAACTGCCCGTGCAGGAGAGATTGGTTCGGAAAGAATGGTTGCATTTTTCTTTTGCCTGCTACAGGCTATAAATCCAACACCCCCTAATATGTAAGGAGTTACTATCGAACTTTCAATGTTGTACTCTGACTGTTCATACGGAAAAAAGTTAAACTCGCCCTGTATGGTTGCAAATAAATAATTGTGATTAAATGCTACCTGATACGTGTCCGAATAACCTTTTATTCCACTGAAAGACAATGCACTCTTTAGTGCTAGTCTGTTATTTAACGGATAACGGACTAAGCCGCCGATAACGCTTCTGTTATAAGCGAACAACTTCTGATTGGCATCGCCAAGGTAAAATGATGTACCTGCAAGAGGACCGATCTCTATCGTGTGCTCAAAATCCTGACAATACGCCAATTGAGTGACACCTAACAGCCCCATCCAAAAAATCAATTTTCGAATCATGTGACTTGCTTTTAGTATTTCACTTCAATAACGTAAAAATGCCCGTCCAAGTATTATTCCAATAAAATTTGCCCACAAAAGTAGCAAATATCTTTCTATCAAAACAGGTGCTCTTTTCTTTTGCCCTGATATTTAACATAAAATCACAAAGAAAAAAATATCCTGTTTGCAGGGCTTTATGGCCTCATTGCTTTTTTTTAATTGCCATCATTGAACCGCTTTCTGCTTTTCAAAGCTTCCATTCAAATCCGTCTTTCGTATCTTTAACATCGAAACCAAAGGCAGCTAACTGGTTACGAATTTTGTCGGCTGTAGCCCAGTCCTTGTTTGCCTTCGCTTCGAGACGAATACTAAGCAACAAGTCTATCGCTTTTTTGTACGCTTCTGTAGAAGAATCCACATCTGAGAGTTGAGTTTTCAAGCCAAGAATATCTTCAATAAAGAGTTTCATAACAGACTTTAACTCATCCAGATCAGCCTGAGAAATAGTTCCCTTGCCATCATGAACGGTATTAATCGCTTTGATAGCTTCAAACAACTGTGCAATTACAACCGGTGTATTCAGGTCATCACACATCGCTGCTTCACATTTATCACACAAACCTGCCACATCCACTGTGGTTTCAGCTCCAGCCTGCAATTTCTGCAAACGTTCATACCCTTCCACCAATCTGGACAATCCTTTTTCCGATGCCACCAATGCCTCGCTGCTAAAATCGACCGTACCACGATAATGAGCCTGAAGAATAAAGAAACGGATAGTCATCGGGCTGAATGGCTGAGTAAGCAATTTGTGATTTCCAGTGAAAAATTCTTCTAGTGTAATGAAATTACCCAGCGATTTACCCATCTTTTGTCCGTTGATGGTTATCATGTTGTTGTGCATCCAGTAACGTACTGATTCGTGGCCGAGGGCTGCCGTCGACTGAGCGATTTCGCATTCGTGATGCGGAAATACCAAGTCCATTCCGCCACCATGAATATCAAATTTTTCGCCCAAATATTTTGTACCCATTACCGAACATTCGAGATGCCATCCCGGAAAGCCATCACTCCATGGTGAAGGCCAACGCATTATATGTTCTGGCATTGCTTTTTTCCAAAGAGCAAAATCAACACTTTTACGCTTTTCGTGCTGACCATCCAAATCGCGTGTTGTTTCCAACAGCTCATCAATATTGCGACCGGACAATTTCCCGTAATGATGGGATTTGTTATACTTCTCAACATTAAAATAAACCGACCCGTGACTTTCGTATGCAAAGCCCGCATTCAGGATATGCTTCACAAACTCAATTTGCTCTATAATGTGACCCGATGCATGAGGTTCAATACTGGGAGGAAGCACGTTAAGCGCTTCCATCGCTTTATGATATCGATTAGTATAATACTGAACAATCTCCATTGGCTCAAGCTGCTCAAGCCGAGCCTTCTTTGCAATCTTATCTTCTCCGGCATCGGCATCGTTTTCGAGGTGCCCCACATCAGTTATATTCCGCACATAACGAACTTTATAACCAAGATGCGTCAGATAACGAAAAACCAGGTCAAACGTAATCGCCGGACGCGCATGTCCCAAATGAGCATCACCATACACTGTAGGACCACAAACGTACATACCCACATGAGGTGCATGAAGTGGTTCAAAAATCTCTTTTTTTCTACTTAATGTATTATAAATAAACAGTTTATTATCCATATCTTTAATGCTTACATCGTATCAAATTGAAATAACAAAGATAACTCATTTTTTTAACCCCTGCAATCAAATATCATACAAGCCTGATTATTAATGCCTTTTATAAAATAAAAGCGCCCAAACAAATCCCTGATATAGTTCTTCTATCCAACAACGCACTTTGTTGTCAGCCATGTGTAAAACTGACAAAAATGCACCAAATTGTTGTATTAAAATGATAGAGAAGCGGCAAAAAAAGTGTACATTTGCACCCGTATTTCTACTATATTGTATGACCAAAAGTAAATTAACCGGGATGGGCGTTGCCCTGATTACCCCATTCAAAGCAGACGATTCGATTGATTTTGATGCTCTTGCAAAACTTGTGGAGCATCTGATAAAAAACGGCACCGATTATCTGGTTGTTTGTGGAACAACAGCAGAAACAGCTACCATGACCAAACAGGAAAGAGATGAAGTTACCCGCTTTGTCATCAGAGTCAATGCCGGAAGATTGCCTATCGTTCTGGGTGTCGGTGGAAACAATACACAAGCTGTAATAGATCAACTTCAAAACGACGATTTGAGTGGTGTCGATGCTATCCTTTCGGTCACACCCTATTACAACAAGCCATCACAGGAAGGTTTATACCAGCATTTCAAAGCAATTGCGACTGCATCCAGACTACCGATTATCCTTTACAACGTTCCGGGAAGAACAGGTGTCAACATGACGGCTGATACAACATTGCGTTTGGCTAATGATTTCAAAAATATCGTTGCAATCAAAGAAGCTTCCGGCATCTTTACGCAAATTGATGATATTATCAAAAACAAGCCTGAAAATTTCGTGGTAATTTCAGGAGATGACGGCATCACCTTTCCTCTGATAACATTAGGAGCTGTTGGTGTAATCTCTGTTATCGGCAACGCTTTCCCATACGAGTTCAGCCGCATGGTGAGACTCGCACTCAACGGCCAATACGATGCTGCTCGTGAAATTCATTATCGTTTCAACGAACTATTTAAGCTCCTGTTTGTCGATGGAAACCCGGCTGGTGTAAAAAGTATCTTATCCGTAATGGGTATGATAGAAAACAAATTACGTCTGCCGTTAGTACCGACTACCATTACAACATTTGAGAAAATACGAGTAGTACTCAACAGTCTGAATGTTAAGTGCTAATCAAAACAAAATTCATATCCTTCACCTAAAATAACAATTGCTATGACAGATGTAAAGGTATTTTTAAAAGCCGCAGAAGAAAAAATGGAAGGTTCCGTACGCTTCTTAGATGAATCGTTGGCTCACATCCGTGCAGGAAAAGCTAATCCCCGTATTCTTGACGGTGTATTCGTTGAATATTATGGAAATCATGTTCCCATCAGCGGAGTAGCTACAGTTACCACCCCTGATGCAAAAACAATCAACATCCAACCGTGGGAAAAAGCGATGATCGCTGTTATTGAAAAAGCTATCATGGCATCCGAAATAGGCATTACTCCTGCGAACAACGGAGAAACCATTCGTTTGGGAATCCCTCCTCTTACAGAAGAACGCCGTAAACAGCTTGCAAAACAGGCTAAACAAGAAGTCGAAGATGCAAAAGTAAGCATCCGTAACGCCCGTCGTGATGCCATTGAACACATCAAAAAAGCAGTAAAAGACGGACTTCCTGAAGATTCTGCCAAAGATGCAGAAAATGATGCTCAGAAGTTGCACGACAAATTTGTAAAAAAAGTAGAAGACATGATGGTTGCCAAAGAAAAGGAAATCATGACTGTGTAATCTTCTCTAAATCTCATAAGAATCAAAAAATGCGAATCGGAACAACCGGTTCGCATTTTTTATTGGGATTCACTCCTAGCATTTCTTGGATGAAAGCTCAACACCGTATCTCTCAGCAATTCAACGTCAATATGAGTATAAATTTCTGTTGTCATAATCGACTCATGCCCCAAAAGCTGCTGAATAACCCTGAGATTTGCACCTCCTTCGAGCAAATGAGTCGCAAATGAATGTCGGAATGTATGTGGACTAATATTCTTCTTTATTCCTGCCATTTGGGCAAGCTGTTTGACAATCGTAAAAATCATCACCCGGGTCAGCTTTGCTCCCCTCCGGTTTAGAAACAGATAATCTTCAAAGCCTTTCTGAATCTTCATTCCGTTACGAATTATCAGCCACAATCTCATTTGATTTTCAGCTTCTTCAGACAAAGGAACCAAACGCTGCTTGCTACCTTTTCCTTCCACCTTCATAAAAGAATGCTCAATATCGATATTCGAAAGCTGTATGTCAATCAATTCGGAAACCCGCAAGCCCGACCCATACATCATTTCTATAATGGCTCTGTTGCGTTGCCCCTCTGGCGTAGATACATCAATAACATCGACGATGGAATTGATTTCTTCGACTGAGAGAACTTCCGGCAAATGAAGACCTATTTTGGGAAGCTCCAGTAATTCGGTAGGATCATCTTCCAGTTTATTGGTCAGTATAAGAAAATTATAAAACGATTTTATACCGGAAACGATACGCGCCCGGGAACGGGGAGAAATACCCAAATCAGACAACTCTATCAAAAAATCCTGCAAGTGGTCGATGCGCACAGTCAAAAAATCGACATGGGCATCCGTAAGAAAGCTCAAAAGCTTTTCTATATCACTCAAATAAGCCGATACCGTATTAGAAGATAACGACTTTTCGAGTTGAAGGAATGCTTTATATTCTCTTAATACCGGTTGCATAGGAACCTGTTTACCGGATGTTATCTGATTTCAATGAAGTTTTATTTGGCTAAACGAAAGCTGGCTTGACCGATCAAATTGCCATCTGCAAAAAGGTCTACTCTGTAAGAACCCGGAAACAACAATTCATTGACTTTCCAGTAAAGCACATCAGAAAGATCTTCGCCCTGATATTCAATAGTTTTTTTACAGGAGAATTGAATCTGACGGTTCTCAAATGGAAAAACATCACCTTGACTTCTGGCAAGGACTCCGTTATCAGGAGTCATGATCCGTGCATATACATGCTTATTTCCGGGAGCTGCAGTAACATTTTTGGCAATCGTAAAATTGATCTTTATAGTCGTAGTTTTATTGACTTTATCGGTTTTTTTATTGCGATCTGTCAACGTCTCGACACTTAGCGATTTCACATCCAGTCGTGCAGCACGAGTCACCTTTTCTTCAAGAGAGCTTTTTTCCTTTGACAATTGTTCCACATGCTGCGAAGCCTGATTGAATTTTTGCTTTACTTCCTGGTTTTCCGCTGTCAACACCTGATTTTGATGATTCAAAGAATCTACCATTATCACGTATTGCCGCAACACTTTACGTACAGTTGCAAGCTCCTGTTTCAATTGGTTAATCTTCTGAACATCTGTCACTCTAACCGTTTTCAGTTCTTCCATCAATGACTGAATACGTTGTTTCTGTTTCACAATCTGGTGGGCAAGAGAATCATTGGTTGTCTTAAACTGCAAACCGTCGGTCGATTTGGCAAAATCCTCATATTCCTGTTGCAATTGACTCTTTTCATACGTCATCTGTGCAACCATTCCTTTCATTTCCGAATCTTTATCCGAAGATTTCTTCACAAAGAAAACAAGTGCGATTACCAATCCAAGAACCAATGCCCCTACACTACCATAAATTATAATATTTTTTCTTCCAGCCATAATGTATAAAACTTTGAAAAACAGACATTTTACAATCGCAGATTAATTCTTTTTCCAACCTGCGAATCAGAGTACAAAAGTAGAAATATTGTGCGATACTTCAAACAAAAAGCGCCCTGCATGCTACTTAATCCCGAGAATAAAAAAGTGGCTGATATTTCAGAAATATCAGCCGCAAATGGAGAACTATTCTCAATATTATTCACGAATAACCTTAACAAGGCTCCCCGGACCTAGTTTGATAATTGAAGAAGGAGCTGGCTCCGACAGATCATCCTGACGATATTGTACGACATAATCGACCGCATCGATAATTTCCTGTGAAATCTGCGCAAAGTTGCGCGGAGTCGGCACACCGCTAATATTTGCAGATGTAGATACGATCGGACGACGAAACATTTCACACAACTTTTTTGAAAAGTCTTCATTAGACACTCGTATACCTATGCTTCCATCATCACCCAGTAAATTTGCAGCCAGATTTTTTCCTTGCGGATAAATTATTGTCAATGGTTTGGCACTCATATCTATCAGGTCATAAGCAAGATCAGGAATTTCAGATACGTAAGCCTGCAACTTTGCGGTACTATCCATCAGAACAAGCATAGCTTTATTATCAGCTCGCTGCTTAATTTCGTAAATACGTTTTACCGCTTCTTCATTTGTTGCGTCGCAACCCAATCCCCACACAGTATCCGTCGGGTATAAAATAACGCCTCCTTTGCGCAGTACATCTATCACATGCTTAATTTCCTGTATCATTTGTC
The DNA here is from genome assembly GCF_001618385.1 of Paludibacter jiangxiensis. Lineage (NCBI taxonomy): Bacteria > Pseudomonadati > Bacteroidota > Bacteroidia > Bacteroidales > Paludibacteraceae > Paludibacter > Paludibacter jiangxiensis. The sequence goes on from NZ_BDCR01000003.1 coordinate 108,247, forward strand.
TATATTTTTTATTATTTCCATTTCACCTTACAGAATAATCCCGGAACAGTAACGTAAAGTACATAAAAAGGGTACAACATTGCTAATGGAATTATCTTGCTTACAAGTTGTTTCCCGTTAAAAAACGATGCAAAATTAAGTACGAACAATGCATCTGCGAGCGTTTTACCCGTCCAACAGATCAATGCCTGTTGCCACAGACCAAAAAGCAACAGAAAAAGAGGCATAACAGTTACTGCAAACGTAAGTAATCCAAGTAGAATTACGCTAACATCCCTATAGGATTTACTTTTTGACACCCATCTCCTTCTTTGATTTCTAAATTGTTCTATGGTCTCATTAGGCTCTATGGTCACCATGGCATCCTGAGACTTTAAATAGCGGATAGGCTCTCCCTGTTTTTTACAATACATCATAAAAAACATATCATCTCCCGAAGGTTCTTCCATCTTCAAATCGCCAAAAGATCTCAGCCACACTTCTCTCCTGAATGCCAAGTTTGCGCCATTACACATCGTTGGATGACCCAGCAAAGCCGACCCGGCAGTAACCGCGGCCAAAGAGAGAAACTCTACCGCTTGCAGCTGCTGCCAGCAAGTATGATTAGAAATCATACGAACTGGGGCTATAATCAGAGAAGGGTTATATGTAACAAAGCAGGAGGCAATAGCTTGCAACCATGTATCAGACACATGACAATCGGCATCTGTACAAACAATATTATCACATATAGCCGCTTCAACACCGCATTTAAGTGCTTGCTTCTTCCCTATCCCTGTATTCTGTATCAACCTGACATCTGGAAAGGATGAAACAATTTCCGCTGTTCTATCACTGGAATTATCATCAACAACAATAATTTCCTTCGCTTTATAGGATTGTTTTTCAATATCTCTTAGTAATGAGCCAATCTTTCCCGCTTCATTACGGGCACATATCACAACAGAGAGGTCTGTTCGCACATTGCCAATTATTTTTTCTCTCTTTGTTTTCTGCCATGCATAAACACAACAGCACAAAAATAAAGCATATAAACACAGCAGCAAATAGAGAAACAGCATCATTATAAATTTTCCCAAAGATACTACTTCTGACGAATAGCAGAAAGATGTAATAATCCAAAATAACTTAAGGGTATAAACGCAAAAACGCTTCACATCATAAGATGCAAAGCGTTTTGTAAAAGTGGCGGCTACCTACTCTCCCACATTGTGTGCAGTACCATCGGCGTAGTTGGGCTTAACTTCTCTGTTCGGAATGGGAAGAGGTGGAACCCCAGCGCTATAGCCACCTAAAAGTTTTCAGTTTCAGGTTGTCTTCAACTGTATATTGTTGACGTATTGGAAAGAGAGTTAACTCGTAAGCTAAATTGGATAGCATTACTATAATAAATAAGAGTTTGAGGAGAAGAAAAGTTTCGGGCGATTAGTACTGCTCGGCTTTGACATTACTGCCTTTACACCTACAGCCTATCAACGTTGTCGTCTTCAACGGCCCTTAGAAGAAATCTCATCTTGAAGTTGGTTTCGCGCTTAGATGCTTTCAGCGCTTATCCTGCCCGAACGCGGATACCCGGCGGTGCCCCTGGCGGAACAACCGGTAAACCGTAGGTTCGTCCAACACGGTCCTCTCGTACTAGTGTCAGATCTTCTCAAATTTCTTACGCCCACAACAGATAGGGACCGAACTGTCTCACGACGTTCTGAACCCAGCTCGCGTGCCACTTTAATGGGCGAACAGCCCAACCCTTGGGACCTTCTCCAGCCCCGGGATGTGACGAGCCGACATCGAGGTGCCAAACCATTCCGTCGATTTGAGCTCTTGGGAATGATCAGCCTGTTATCCCCGGAGTACCTTTTATCCTTTGAGCGATGGCCCTTCCATGCGGAACCACCGGATCACTATGCCCTAGTTTCCTACCTGATCGACTTGTCGGTCTCTCAGTCAAGCGCGCTTATACCATTACACTCTGCTGGCGGTTACCAATCGCCATGAGCGCACCTTTGGGAGCCTCCGTTACTCTTTTGGAGGCGACCACCCCAGTCAAACTACCCACCATACAGTGTCCTTCCATCCGGAAGTTAGAATTCAAATAATTAAAGGGCCGTATTTCAAGGTTGACTCCACCTGCGCTAGCGCGCCTGCTTCACAGTCTCCGGCCTATCCTACACATTAAGTACCCAAATTCAATGTAAAGTTGCAGTAAAGGTTCACGGGGTCTTTCCGTCCCGTTGCGGGTAATCGGCATCTTCACCGATACTACAATTTCACCGAGCTCACAGCTGAGACAGTGCCCAGCTCGTTACACCATTCGTGCAGGTCGGAACTTACCCGACAAGGAATTTCGCTACCTTAGGACCGTTATAGTTACGGCCGCCGTTTACTGGGGCTTCAATTCAAAGCTTCTCTTGCGATGACTTCTCCTCTTAACCTTCCAGCACCGGGCAGGTGTCAGGCCTTATACTTCATCTTTCGATTTTGCAAAGCCCTTTGTTTTTGTTAAACAGTCGCCTGGGCCAATTTTCTGCGGCCAACATTGCTGCTGGCGCCCCTTCTCCCGAAGTTACGGGGCTATTTTGCCTAGTTCCTTAGCTGTGAATCACTCGAGCGCCTCAGTATTTTCTACTTGACCACGTGTGTACGTTTAGAGTACGGGTACCTCATAGATTAACGCTAGCGGATTTTCTTGGAAGCCTGATTAGGTCCTTATCAGATCACCCGAGGGCTCTCTGTACTGTCAGGTTCGACTCAAAGTGCGGATTTGCCTACACCTCTCAATATCTACACCCTTTAACCAACTATTCCGTCAGTTGGCCGGACTTTCACTTCTTCGTCCCCACTTCACTCTATAAGGTAGTACCGGAATATTAACCGGTTCTTCCATCGACTTCCCCCCTCAAGGGGTATGCCTTAGGTCCCGACTGACCCTGATCCGATTAGCGTTGATCAGGAACCCTCAGTCTTTCGGCGGGGAGGTTTCTCGCCTCCCTTATCGTTACTCATACCTACATCTGCTTTTCCTGCCGCTCCAATCCTCCTTACGAAGAACCTTCGACGCTGTACAGGAATGCTCCCCTACCATTCTTATTGAATCCATAGCTTCGGTATAATGCTTATGCCCGATTATTATCCATGCCTGACCGCTCGACTAGTGAGCTGTTACGCACTCTTTAAATGAATGGCTGCTTCCAAGCCGACTTGCTAGCTGTCTCTGCAGTCTGACTTCGTTAGTTCAACTTAGCATTAATTTGGGGCCCTTAGCTGATGGTCTGGATTCTTCTCCTTTCGGACATGGACCTTAGCACCCATGCCATCACTGCCAAAAACCATTTACATGCATTCGGAGTTTATCAGGACTTGATAGGCGGTGAAACCCTCGCATCCAATCAGTCGCTCTACCTCATGTAAACTATAATAACGCTGCCCCTAAAGGCATTTCGGGGAGTACGAGCTATCTCCAAGTTTGATTAGCCTTTCACCCCTACCCACAAGTCATCCGAAAGCTTTTCAACGCTTACCGGTTCGGTCCTCCATTCCGTGTTACCGGAACTTCAACCTGCTCATAGGTAGATCACTTGGTTTCGCGTCTACTCCCACCGACTAATGCGCCCTATTCAGACTCGCTTTCGCTTCGGCTTCGCCCCTGAAGGGCTTAACCTTGCCGGTGAAAGTAACTCGTAGGTTCATTATGCAATAGGCACGCTGTCACACCATAAATGATGCTCCAACCGCTTGTAAGCGCACGGTTTCAGGTTCTTTTTCACTCCACTGTTCGAGGTGCTTTTCACCTTTCCTACACAGTACTTGTTCGCTATCGGTCTCTCGGGAGTATTAAGCCTTACCGGATGGTCCCGGCAGTTTCACACAGGATTTCTCGTGTACCGCGCTACACAGGATACCACTAACAATTGTAAACATTACCAGTACGGGACTATCACCCTCTATGGTACAAAGTTCCATTACGATTCCTGTTCCTTTTACAATCATATGTCGTGGTCCTACAACCCCAACAATGCCGAAACACTGTTGGTTTGGGCTGTTCCCCGTTCGCTCGCCACTACTTAGGGAATCACTTTTGTTTTCTTCTCCTACAGGTACTTAGATGTTTCAGTTCCCTGCGTTCGCACCATCCATTAGGAAAGTAATGCCGCATCACGGCATTGGGTTGCCCCATTCGGAAATCTACGGATCAAAGGTCATTTGCACCTCCCCGTAGCTTATCGCAGCTTATCACGTCCTTCATCGCCTCCGAGAGCCAAGGCATCCACCCTGCGCTCTTACTTACTTTTCTTCTCGTGTGGTTAATTGTTGCCAACTAACCAGCGCTCTTAAATTATTATAGTATCGCTACCTTTTATTTAATTTAACTTTACTCGTTATCTCTCTACTTTTCCAATATGTCAAAGACCTTTTTGATAATGGTTAATTATTAATGTTTAATTATTAATTAACCGCTTTATCAGTGGTGAAACTTTGCGGGGTTGAACCGCTTTTCATTTGATAACCGCTCTGATTATCACTTTCTGACCCCCCTGTGGATCTGAAGTTTCTTGTCAATATGTTTGTTCTTTCTTCTCATCACTCGCTTGTGATGATATTTTTTGTGGAGAATAACGGATTCGAACCGTTGACCCTCTGCGTGCAAGGCAGATGCTCTAGCCAGCTGAGCTAATCCCCCGTTTTAGTAGGTGAGTCAGTCAGGTGGTCAGGTGTGAGGTGAACTCACTTGCTCTCCGTCTCACTTTCTCACTTGCTCGTTTTTTTTGTAGTCCCAGGCAGAGTTGAACTGCCGACCTCTACATTATCAGTGTAGCGCTCTAACCAACTGAGCTATAGGACTGGCTGTTCTTGCGCCTCTTTCCAGGCTCTACTTTCAAGTTCCAAGTTTAAGGTCTAAAGTTTAAGGTTTTACAACTTTCAACTTTGAACATTCAACTTTTAACTCGTATTATATAACAAATGTAGTAAAGGTAAGTTTAATGTATATCTAACCTGTATGTCACTTACTTGCCTTACGTCGTCATCTCTCCAGAAAGGAGGTGTTCCAGCCACACCTTCCGGTACGGCTACCTTGTTACGACTTAGCCCCAGTCACTGGTTTTGCCCTAAATCGCTCCTTGCGGTCACAAACTTTAGGCGCCCCCAACTCACATGGCTTGACGGGCGGTGTGTACAAGGCCCGGGCCCGAATTCACCGCGCAGTGGCTGGTGCGCGGTTACTAGCGAATCCGGCTTCATGGAGTCGAGTTGCAGACTCCAATCCGAACTACGAAAGGCTTTCGAGATTAGCATCCTATCACTAGGTAGCGACCCTCTGTACCCTCCATTGTAACACGTGTGTCGCCCCGGACGTAAGGGCCGTGCTGATTTGACGTCATCCCCACCTTCCTCGCATCTTACGATGGCAGTCTCATTAGAGTCCTCAGCTTAACCTGTTAGTAACTAATGACAAGGGTTGCGCTCGTTATGGCACTTAAGCCGACACCTCACGGCACGAGCTGACGACAACCATGCAGCACCTACACATCTGCTATTGCTAGAAAACCTGTTTCCAAGTTCGTCAGATGCATTTCAAGCCCGGGTAAGGTTCCTCGCGTATCATCGAATTAAACCACATGTTCCTCCGCTTGTGCGGGCCCCCGTCAATTCCTTTGAGTTTCATTCTTGCGAACGTACTCCCCAGGTGGATTACTTATCGCTTTCGCTTAGCCACTAACATTATATCGCTAACAGCTAGTAATCATCGTTTACTGCGTGGACTAAAAAGGTATCTAATCCTGTTTGATCCCCACGCTTTCGTGCCTCAGCGTCAGTTACATTCCAGCAAGCTGCCTTCGCAATTGGTGTTCTGTGTCATATCTATGCATTTCACCGCTACACAACACATTCCGCCTGCCTCATTTGCACTCAAGACCGCAAGTTTCAATGGAAATGTTAACGTAGAGCGTCAACCTTTCACCACTGACTTAACAGCCCGCCACAGCACCCTTTAAACCCAATAAAACCGGATAACGATAGGATCCACCGTATTACCGCGGCTGCTGGCACGGAGTTAGCCGATCCTTATTCGTAGGGTACCTACAAGAGAGTACACGTACTCTTTTTTATCCCCCTACAAAAGAAGTTTACAATCCATAGGACATTCTTCCTTCACGCGACTTGGCTGGTTCAGGCTCTCGCCCATTGACCAATATTCCTCACTGCTGCCTCCCGTAGGAGTCCGGACCGTGTCTCAGTTCCGGTGTGGGGGACCTTCCTCTCAGAACCCCTACTGATCGCAGACTTGGTAGGCCGTTACCCTACCAACTATCTAATCAGACGCATGCCCATCCGTAATCTATAAATATTTAACAACTAATCCATGCGGATCTATTGTCTTATGCGGTGTTAATCTTCCTTTCGGAAGGCTATCCCCCAATTACAGGTAGGTTGCATACGCGTTACGCACCCGTGCGCCGGTCGCCACCAAAGTATTGCTACCTCGTGCTGCCCCTCGACTTGCATGTGTTAGGCCTGTCGCTAGCGTTCATCCTGAGCCAGGATCAAACTCTTCATTGTATAAATTAGTTTTTGTTCCTTGTGATAACTAATATCGCTATTAATTATCGTGTCTTCTCAAGATGACTTCCTTTATTTTATTAAAGGTGTAATTTAAGTAAATTGACGGTTAGCTCTCACACTAACCTTTCCTTATACTACATTTTGTTGTTTCAATTATATTCAAAGATCTCTCGTTTTGACCCCTCGTTTTTTTAGAAGCGAAAGGGACTGCAAAGGTACTGCTTTATTTTGAACTACCAAACTTTTCAGCAACTTTTTTTTCAAAACTTTCTCAGCTTTAAGCCTTAAAAACACCTCCGTGTTTGTCTCTCAAAGCGGATGCAAAGTAACGCCCTTTTTCCGACATTACCAAATCACTTGTGACTTTTTTGCAATAAAAAATTCATTTTTGTTTTACAATGCTGTATTTCAATAACTTAAAATTGGTATACCAGCAAATAGAATGCTAAAAGACTACTACAAAGTAGGTTAAAAGCATATTTTCGACATCATTTCAGATCTTATTTCAGGCCATTTTTTTCGCAAAAATGCTTCAAACAAACTATTTTTTAATCGATTACAAAGGCTTGAACAACGTGCAGCATCTGTCGGCCAAGATTCCGTCGTATTGACCCGTAATTTTATCTCCATTGGAAATTTCAGGCCATTTTTTTCGTAGGTTTCACTCAAAACGAGGAAAGAAAACAGCAAAAATCAGCGATTATTGTCGAATAATTGGAATAACGGGACAAATAAATTGTACTTTTGTGCTTCATTTTTTCTAATCCCACCAATAAAATGAGAACAAACAGAACAAAAATATTCCTTTTTCCAACGCTTTTGACCTTAATTATTCTTCTCGGATGCTGGATCGGGGGGGTATTTGTACATCAAAGCCACCTTCCTCTACCCTCAAACAAGGATTATAATTTCTATTTTGTGACAGATTTCGGCTCCGTCAACGGGCATGGAGCAAAAAAACTGGTGGCTGACCAGATGAATTTATTGGCTCCGAAGGTAAATCCACGCTATATTATTTCCGGCGGAGACAATTTTCATAGTGCTGCAGCGATGACCGTCAACGATACCGTTTGGAAATGGGATTTCGAACAGTTTTTCAAAACCGGATATATAAAGGATATGGATTGGTACCTGGGCCTGGGCAATCACGACTACACCGGCAATCCCCAATGCCAGCTTGAATATGCAAAAACTCATCCGCACTGGATTATGCCTGCTCGTTATTTTACCTTTGTAAAGGAGACCGGTAATGGAGCATCCATCCGTTTCGTGATTCTTGACACGAATCCCTTTCAAACCGACTATATAAAAAAGGGAGGACACGCCGATGCTGCCCATCAGGATACAAAGAAACAATTGCACTGGGCCGACAGCGTACTGGCATCATCGCACGAAACCTGGAAAGTGGTTATCGGACACCACCCCATTATCCATTCCGGATTGTTTACCGGAATAGGATCCGAGCTGCTTGATAAGATCAATCCTTTATTGAAGAAGTATAAGGTGGATATCTATTTTTCAGGTCATGTGCACAGTTTCCAGCACCAGCAGAAAGACAATATTGATTATATAGTAGGGGCCAGCACGTGGAAAGGCCGCATTATCACTCCTGGAATTTATTCCAAATACTGGAAGAACGCCACAGGCTTCACACTATGCTCTGTCGATGCTCGTCGTTTCCGCCTCTATTTTATAAACGAGAAAGGACATATATTATATACGTATAGCAGGGAGAAATAAATATTCTTCATGACACGACAAAGAGAAAGGGACGCTGAAATTATTTCAGCGTCCCTTTCTCTTTATATATGGTCTGTTTTTACAGGTCTTTCTGTGGGGCTGCCGGGTACACAATCCGGCTGTGGTAGATATTGCGGAGTTTGTCTTTAAAAACGGCTTTTGCCGTTTCTATGTCACGCAGGGTAATCGGCGCATCACGGAAAGCTCCCTCGTTGATTTGGGTCTGCACGATACGTTCGACCAGACACGAGATACTTTCTTCTGTATATTCGGTCAGGCTACGGGAAGCGGCTTCCACTGCATCGGCCATCATCAACAGGGCTGTTTCTTTGGTACGCGGATTAGGCCCCGGATAGGTGAACGCTTCATCGTTGGGTGTGACAGCCGGGAACTGAGTACAAAAGCGTTGATAAAAATAGCGTACTTTTCCTTGCCCGTGGTGCATGCGTATAAACTGAATGATTTGACTGGGCAGGTTGTTTTTGGTGGCTATCTTCACGCCCTCGGTAACGTGGTTAATCACAATTTTGGCTGCTGCTTCATCAGGTAACGATTCCAGAGGATTAATACCTCCCACCTGGTTCTCCGTAAAATAGGATGGAGCGGCCATTTTTCCAATATCGTGATACAATGCTCCGGTACGCACCAACAAGGTATTGGCATTAATTTTCTGCGCGGCTTCAGTTGCCAGATTGGATACCTGTAACGAATGCTGGAAAGTCCCGGGTGCCTGCTCCGAAAACCGCACCATCAGGGGACTATTGATATTGGATAGCTCTATTAGTGTAACGTTAGACAAGAACCCGAAGGATTTTTCCACCACGTAAATAAAAGCATAGGCAAACAAGAGCAACAGAGCATTGATACCGAACAAAAGGAATCGCACCCACAATATTTTATCGAAGTTATGATCCTGCACCAAAGAAATACCCAGGTAGCCGACACTATACGTCACAAATATCAGACCTGCGGTTTGCACCAATTGAGAACGCTGCGTCAGATCGCGCAGGCTTGTGATAACAGTCATTCCCGCCGCAATTTGCAGCACCACGAATTCGAACTGAGACGAACGCACCACAAATGACACCATCATAATAGTGATGATATGTGCAAACAGCGCCGAACGCGAATCAAAGAACGTGCAAATCATTACCGGCAACAAAGCAAAAGGCACCAGGTAAATGCTGAAACTCGTAAATGAAATAACGGCAAATGCGCATCCAACAATAAGCGCTATCATCATGACGATGAACAGCATATTTTTAAAGCGCGCAAAAATTTCACGCCGCCGGAATAAGAATATGTATAGAAAAAGAAGCGTCATAAGACCCGTCACAATCAGAATCTCGCCGAGCAAAACAATCCAGGACTGCGTTGTTTCTCCCTGAACTTTGTTCATCGCGGTTTGCAGGGAAGTAAGCACGCGATAGGACGACTCGGTAACGATATCACCTTTGTCGATAATCCGCTCTCCGGTCTGCACAATACCTTCTGTCTGCGACACTGTCCTGAGCAGATCGGACTTTACCTGTTCCGATACGGAAGCATCATAAACAAGGTTGTCGGTAAGGTACGCATTGAGGTTACACGACTGCAATGTTCTGCTACTTAATCCGTCAGTTGCATGAGCCACGATATATTCGTAAGCCGTTTTCACAGTAAACATCTCCGCCAGTGGCACCTGAGTGGCTACATTATTTTTCACTACTGCCACCATCTGCACGTGTTCTTTTTGCACCCTGTCAAAATCTTCGGTTCGCATAATACCCTTACTATAAACATATTCGAATTGTTTACGAATATACTGACGGTAAGGAGTCGCCATCGACAACACCAATGAGCCGGAACGATCCATCTCGGCCATTTTAGTTGAGAACAACGACGGATTAAAACGGAAATAGGGAGTATACTGGCGCAAAACGCTATCCTGCTCAGCTTTGAGCAGTTTGGCATCTTTATAAACAGGGAAATCGAATGCTGCGGTAATCAGTTCGTAGTGCCATGGCTTCCCCACGCTGAAGGTGTAATTAAACCGGTTCTGACGCGGAAAGAACTCCACGATCAAAGCAATGGCCAGCAAAAACAAGGCTATTTTCAGCCACACTTTCTTTTTGCTTTCCTCAAAATTCAGATTCATTTATCAATATTTTAGAAACGACTCACAAATATAGCGATCTGTAAATCCAAAAGTTCAATATCATAAGATCTAAAGGCATCATTAACAATTAATCATTGACAATTAACCATTATCGCACTACTTTGTCTTTGTTTTTTTCCACAAAATCTTTCCATCCACGATATTTTTTATCAGTCACGGGACGGTTAGTCTGATAGAAATGGCAAAGAGCTGCGCCGAGAGCATCAGTTGCATCGAGTCGCGATTGCATATCTTCTGCAGGGATATTCAGAATTCGGCGCAACATTTCAGCCACTTGTTCTTTCGAGGCTTTTCCATTGCCGGTTATTGCCATTTTAATTTTCAAAGGAGCATATTCGGTAATCTCCATATTACGATGAAGGGCCGCTGCCATGGCAACCCCCTGCCCTCTTCCCAGTTTGAGCATTGATTGCACATTTTTGCCAAAGAAAGGAGCTTCAATTGCCAGTTCTGCGGGATGAAACTCATCAATCAGCGAAAGAGTACGCTCGAATATACGGTGCAAGCGGTCATAATGGTCGGATATTTTGCGAAGGTCAATTACCCCCATCGCTAATAATGATGGGCGATTATTTACAATCCGAAGCATACTGTACCCCATTACGGTAGTCCCGGGGTCGATACCCATAATTATCCGTTCACCCGCGACAAAGGTCATACCAAAACCTCCAGTACGGTTGAAAAATAAAGCACTTTGGTTCCGAAACGACGTGTAATATCCAAAGCCATTTGCTGTTCTTTTTCCTTCTGCCAACGTTGCACATTAACCAAAGCTTCGACGGAAAATTGTACCGATATAGAAAAAGAGTCGCCAGCATTCTCGGCTAAGACACGAAAGATACGAACATCAGTAAAGGAGCCATCGGCAGTCATCATCGGAATATACTGTTCGTCAAGCCAGCTTTTCCAATCATCTAAAGCGCTATCTTCCAGGCAAAATGTAGTATTATAGATATACATATTAAAAATTTTCACAAAAGTAGCATTTTATTTGGATTAAAACAGTATCTTTGTGCCGCTAAAAAAGCAATGGGGTATTAGCTCATCTGGCTAGAGCGCGACACTGGCAGTGTCGAGGTGAGCGGTTCGAGTCCGCTATACTCCACTCAGGGACTAAAATATGATTTAGTCCTTTTTTTATTTCCATTCCGATACCACAATATCTTTTGGAATACCGCATCTAACAAAAATAGCCCTTACAGTTCTTGAAACTGTGCGGGCTATTTTCTTTTAGTGTTCACTTATAAACCGGTACACCATTCCGGGTAGAGTAGCATTCAATTCATACCAATTCCTCCATTCTTATAACATGATTCTTAATCGCATGTAATATAATTCCCGTAGTATTTTTCACCTCCAATTTCGACATTATATTCGCCTTATGTGCATCAACAGTACGGGGACTTATAAATAACTTTTCTGCAATTTGCTGTTGATCGAGACCTTTACAAAGCAGTCGAATAATTTCGAGTTCTCTGATAGTCAGAGATGCATCATGCATATTTCTTTTATTCTCACTCTTATTAGGCACAATACGATGCATCAAGATTCGATTAATCAGCTGGGGTGAAAAATAGCACTGGTTCGTCAGCACCATCTCAATCGCAAGCTTTAACTCGTAAGGTTCTACTGTACGCAATAAACAGCCAAACAACCCATTGTCAATTAATTTAATGAGTAACTCATCATTAGCATGATCTGCGAATAATAAAATCTTAATGTCAGGATTGTTTTTAATCAGCTGTTCTGTAATACTGATACCACTATCAGTAAATTCCAGATTCATAATAATGATTTCCGGATGCAGACGGTCCAGCTGCGTCAGTAATTGGGTACAATTAGCAAGTTCAACACATTCAAACTTTGCTTTCATCAAAACTAGTGCCTGTTTAATTCCGGCCCTAAAAATGGCCTGATCATCGACTATACAAATCTTAAACTTAGACATAACTCTTCAGTTGTGTTGAGCGCATCTCAACAGATTGATATTTTTCTCTTTAATAAAATTTCTCATCCTGCTACCGACACTCTGTATAGTCATCTTTGAGAGTAGCAGATGGATTTTGGCTTCAGGCAACACATCTTCGTGTATGTTCAAAATAACCTTTATGAATTTAAGGTCATTTCCAATGCAAGTAGAATAATTTTTCCTCTTTAATTTTTCTTACAACTCATAATATCTTAACTTCAAATAAACCATTAGATCGCTATCGTTTAGAGAGACAAATATTACACCAGGAAATCTGAAGAACTTACCATTCTTTTCAATCCTGATGTACCGTATATTTTATATTCTTCAGATTTACAACGCTATTGGTTATCTATCACCGAACATGCGCTATGCAATTAGACAAGAACTTTTATACGATTTTCATCTCTGCTCATTGAGGATTAACTCATTTAAAAACAAGTCTTTCCACTTATCTCGTATGCAAATATACATACTCAAACAAACAAAAATATTATTTTTCTCATATTTTAATTAATTTTATATTTTACAATAACGCACATTTACGTATTCTCATAAATAAACGCTCTTCAACAAACACAGTTATTTATCTATTATACAGAATACTAAACAATATATAAATTATAAATATCATCAAAAACATACTTTTTACATAACAACAGATCGTAGTCATTTAATACATATTTAACATTATCGCAGTTTTTTACTCATCCATGAATCAATCAACAAACAAGCACAAGTGACTAATTATAAAGCAAATAAACAAATCGCTACAAATTCATTGCCGATCTATTACTATCGGATCACTTGTCCGGTATATATACTGCCCTCATATTTTTCCCGTTTAACTTTTTGCTCATATATTTGCATCGTTACATTCTAACCTTCAAAAATGGGAAACAACGACAAATATTCTGCAAGGCAAATTGCTGCCGAAACGCAACGTTACATCACCAAGGTTTACCTGTGGATGTCGCTGGCTCTGATCATTACCGGCGGCGTGGCGGTATGGACGGCTTCAAGTCCCGATCTTATTGATCTCTTTCTGGGCAACGAATACGTTTTCATGGGACTACTGATTTCCGAATTTCTCCTGGTGGCATTTCTCGCCGGATGGGTCAAACGCATGTCGCCCGAAGTGGCCTCGCTGGTGTTTCTGGGCTATTCGGTGCTCAACGGATTAACTTTCTCTGTCATTTTCCTGACCTTTACCATGTCGTCCATCGCAACCACGTTTTTTATTACTGCCGGAACGTTTGCCGTCATGAGCATATACGGTTATTTCACCAATACCGACCTCACGCGGTGGGGCAATCTGCTGATAATGGCACTTTTTGGCCTGGTCATCGCTTCGTTTGTCAACCTGTTGTACCAAAGCGAAACGCTTGACTGGATCACTACGTACGCCGGAATTTTCATCTTTGTGGGACTGATTGCCTACGACACGCAAAAAATCAAGAAAATGAATATGATCGGCAACGAAGGCTCCGACGACGACAAACGCGAAGCCATTATCGGAGCACTTACGTTGTACCTCGATTTCATCAACCTTTTCTTAAAACTGCTTCGTCTTTTTGGTAGAAAAAAATAAGCATTACACGCAATGAAAAATATATTAATCATCAACGGTCATCCCGACAAAGAAAGTTTGTGCTCGGCACTTGCCAAAGCGTATGCAGCGGGAGTAAAAGAGTCCGGCGCCGAATACAACCTGCTGCATCTCGCCGACCTACAATTCAACCCCATACTGCAACACGGCTACCGCAAGCGCACCGATCTGGAGCCCGACCTGCTGATGGCACGTGAACTGATCGCTAAAGCCGACCATCTGGTTTTCGTATACCCGATTTGGTGGGCTACCGAACCGGCGCTTCTCAAAGGCTTTATCGACCGCACCTTTCTTCCGGGTTTTGCATTTCAGCCGCGAGAAAATTCACCGTTGTGGGATAAGCTGCTGACCGGAAAAACCGCCCAGCTAATCGTAACGATGGATGCTCCCAAATGGTACAACGCGTTGATGTACCGAAACGCCGGAATCGTGGCATTCAAAAAAGGCATTCTGGAATACTGCGGCGTGAAGCCGGTAAAGGTCACCGCTTTCGGACAGGTAAAAAACGCCTCCGAAGCCACCCGCTCGCAGTGGCTCGACAAGGTAAAACAACTCGGACGAGGAGTAAAATAGCATGACTATCTGCACAATGGCCAGCAAAAACCACACAATCAAATTAACATAACTCCGTATCTTTAGGGCGGAGATTAAAAAGCAAATGGCCGACCGGGCTTTAGCCCTGAAAACGTTGCATTTTCTGACCATCGGAGAAGTCATGGCCAAAGCCAGAATACGCATTCCCCGCTTCTCCGCCCTAAAGGACGGAGTTAATAGAATCTGCGCAGGCCGCTTTGCAGATAATCGTAAAATAATATATTTACCCACCACCCTACTCTTATATTTCAATGAATCAACAGGAAATTATCGACCAGACAGCAACCTTCATTAAAGAACAACTCAGCGGCGAAAGCTCCGGCCACGACTGGTGGCACGTGTACCGTGTGCGGAAAAGCGCCGTACGCATCGGCAAGCAGGAGCAAGCCGACCTGTTTGTGGTGGAACTGGCCGCGCTGCTGCACGATATTGCCGACTGGAAGTTCCACGACGGCAACGACGAAGTGGGCCCTCAGCGAGCTGCCGAATGGCTTCAAACGCTACAGGTCGACGTAAACATCATTGCCCACGTATGCCAGATTATCCGCGACATTTCCTTCAAAGGCGCCGGCGTGACTACCGCAATGCACTCCATTGAGGGCAAAGTGGTGCAGGATGCCGACCGGCTCGATGCCATCGGCGCCATCGGGATCGCGCGTACATTCGCGTATGGCGGCAGCAAAGGGCGCGAAATGTATAATCCCGACGTATCGCCACTTCTTCACGACTCGTTTGAGGCATACAAGCAGAATCAAAGCCACACCATCAACCATTTCTACGAAAAACTCCTGCTGCTGAAAGAGCGCATGAATACCGCCACCGCCCGCCAACTGGCAGAACAACGCCATCGGGTGATGGAAGAGTACCTCGACCAATTCTACCGCGAGTGGGAAGGCGAAGCATAAAGCTTTGCCTCCCTCCGATAGCCTCAAACACGCATTTTGCTTAGCAATCTTCTACAATTATTGAATTAATCAATCTCGGATTAATCCAACAGAATCTTCTTTTCTACTCACCCACTAAGTAGCATTTATTTTATTAAATAAAGTTTTTATATTTACAAATCATTGATGCGTTGTTGTGGTTCAACGCTGTGTGGCAAAAAAACACATTATAGCACATTAAATAACAACCAATTACAATATATCGACTATCAGCAACCAAACTGGCACGACAGCTTATTTTAGCAAAAACACGAGAAAACCATAAAGTAAGTTAGACTACAACAGAAAACGCAGTGATTACTTTGAGACGCTTGTGGATGGATTTGTTTGGAGCGTAACTAAAGTGCCACGAGAACTAAACGATATTGCATTCTGTTGAAAACATTCGTAAGCGCAATAGATACCTAGAAGTCAAAAACAACACATACAACTATAAATCAAAACAGTAATCGAATATTCTAAGTCGAAAATTTACGAATGTTCGCAGGAGAAATTCTTTGTAAAATACAAATCTGACTTTATTTATATTCTAAACACAATAAATCACCAATTGAAATGAGTAACGAATCTCTCAGCCTTTTCAGATTGATAAATTCAATTGAAAATGGACTTGTACCTTTTGAAGCAAAGGCGATAAAGAAAAATATTTCTTCATTTTCCATTAATGAAGAAGTAAACCCTAAATATGTACAACCATTATTTAGTGAATTATATAGTAATGTTCAGCAAGGCATTTCGCCAAAAGTAATACTAATATCAGCAGCTGGAGCAACGGGGAAAAGCGAATTAACAAATTATTTATCAGCAAGTCTAAAAATGCCAATTTTTAATTTAAGCAATCACAGTCCTGTTGCAAGTAATTCTTTAACTGGCTTGTTTTTCGATTGTTTAGGTCATTTAGAACTTGGCAAATTTGTTGAAAAATTGAAATCAGGCCAATCTACACTGATCATAGATGCATTAGACGAGGGATATATTAAAACAACAGTCCAAGGTTTTAATTCTTTTTTGGACGAAATAGTTGAGATCAGTTCGGATTCAAAAGGAACTCCTTTTATTTTGCTTGGTAGAACTCAGGTAATGGAACATTGCATGTTTTATTTTGATGAGAAAAATATTGAAGCAAAACTTTTGAGTATTGAACCATTCACAGTTGACCAAGCAAAAGATTTTATTGATAAACAAATCAATGAACAGAAGTATATTCAGCAATATAAAGTATTACGAGACTTTATTATTCAATCAGTTGAAGGTTTTTTTCAAAGTCAATCAGAGGTAAATAAAAAACAATATAAATCGTTTATAGGTTATGCCCCAGTTCTATTATCAATCACAAAATTATTGCAAAAAGAATCTAATTATAAAGGACTTTTTGAAGAATTATCTCAAAAAGAAGACAAGGGTGTTGATTTAATAATTTCGATTGTTGAATATATTTTGCAAAGAGATAAAGAAGAAAAGATAAAGCTACAACTTTTGCCCAATTTATTAAAACATAGAGATGAAAGATTTTGCGAGTTGGTAAATGAAAAAGCATATTCAATTGACGAACAGTGTGCAAGACTTCTGCATTTGCAATTAACTAAATCTTTTTCTATTAGCTTAACAGAAGACACGCAATTTAATGGCCAATATGAAGAAAAAATTGCAGATTGGATAAAAGAACATCCATTTTTAGAAGGCTCTAAAATTCAAAATGCAGTATTTGAAAGTTACATCATTGCAAGATTAATATTAAATCCAATTTATAAAGAATCTGTTTACGAGTATTTAAAACTAAAGTATAAAGACGCATTTATGTTGTTCTTTATTTACGATAAACTTGATAATGCAAAGAATATCGAAAGTAGCTTTTTCCCATACTTGTATAATTCGTTAAAATCACTAGATGATAAATTTGCATATTCATCAATTAATATCGAGGAAAAGCGTTGTTCAGATGAACACGTAATTTGCGATGTTGAGTTTGCCTTAAGTGATAGAGAAGACCAATACAATTTCGAAATGATTGTTGATAAGAATGCTGATTTGTATCTCGGCAATTCTATATCAAATGCGTCCATAAACTCACCAATAAACATATTGCTTGATGGAAACCGCTGTGAATTGATATCTCCCGTAACTATTAATTGTCATAGAATAACAATTAATTCAAACGAATTTATACTGGAAAAAGGCATTAAAGATTCTGTTGGTGTAATTTTCGAATGTGACGAATGTAAAATTGATTATTCTAAAGGTCAAAATCCAACGGTATTAAGTCATCTTGATAAAAATCAAAAATTTCAAATTATTTCGGTGGAACGTCCTGAATTTCCTTTCTCTGACAGTTTTTTGAATAGTGATACTCTTGCCAAATTAGATCCTATGTTGAAGGAAAAATATCTAAAACTTAGAAAAATAATTGCATTATTTAGGTCCCATAGTAAAGGACGAATGGGGCGTTTTAGAGAGAAAATTGAGGATGAACGAGTGACTGGCTATACTGTTGGTAAAAAGGTACTTGCTTCTCTAATAAAAAGTAAAGTATTGTATTCGGAAGGTACTCAATATTTTATTGATCCCACTAAGATACATGAGCAACTTGGCGTTTCATATAATGAAATTAGATTACGTGAAATAAATGAAAAAACTATAGAATTCTTAAAAACAATTGACAACTAAATCTGTTGCTGCAACTAACATTGTTCCTTCCGACACCTCGGATATGTAGCAAACGGTCGCATCGGCGGATATGTGATCCTGAACAAAAGAACACCTCCGCTGCCGCACGATTAGTGCAGGGCATCACGTGCTGCCGGAGCTACTATGAAAATAAATGAACCATTTTTTGAAATATAAATCAAGTAAAAATGAAACTATGAAATATAAATTTATTGTTTTGGTAATTTTAATGGCTGCAATTTATAGTTGCAGCAACGATGCAATAGCGCCTGTTTCGTCCTTTTCTCTTAACGGAGATACAATTAGCACTCTGAAAGTCGGGACTTTTAATGAATTTCGGGTTACCAATAATTCAATCAATGCAGATTCGGTCCTATGGGATCTGGGAGATGGTCGCACTTCGAAAGAAAATGAATTTTTAGTGTCCTACCCAAAATCCGGGACTTATACCCTAAAACTTATTGCCAAAAATAGTAACGGAAGTTTTCGAACAACATCAAAAAAAATTGTCGTATTAGATAGAGTTCTAAAGCGAATAGAAATTTCAGCTGTTTACTGGGATCCTACGAATACAACTCAGGGGTGGCCGACAACTAATTCAAATGTTGATATATATTTCCAAATTCAACAGTTTACGGATAAGACGATGGATCCGATTGGCATTTATCCTAAATGTCCGGTATTATACACATCTCCAATTGTCAAAAATATCAGCAATCAGACCTACCGGCCGAAAGATCCGATTACCTTCTATCCTGACCAAAAATTTATCATAAATAAAGCACTTGTTCACAATCCTTATTATGGAGAAAGCAATGGTTATTTGTTTAGTGTGATGGCCAAAGACATAGACGGCAAAATTTATTGCTTAGCTAACAGTGCCTTTGTTGGAGAAGCGTTTGGCTTTCAAAGAGATAATGTAACAGAAAATTCATTTACAATAACAGGCGGAGCTGTCGGGACATATTTTAAATTAGTAGGAACATTTGAATGAGGCTTCTCGTACCGGAGATCATCAATCTGTCGCCGCAAAGAGTATAGGGATGTGCCATTTGTAACTGATTAGTTGCCATACCGCCAACGTTATGGCAAGCCAAATACGAGTGCTGAAAATAAACAGACATGCAAAATAAAAAAGTATTACTGTTTCTTTCTCAAGGATTCGAAGAATATGAAGCCGGAGTATTCACCGATGTGATTGGTTGGAGCAGGGAGTTAGGAAACGAACCTGTAGATATGATATCCACGGCACTCAGACCTGAGATTAAATGCAAGTGGAATCTAATTGTTCGTCCGGAGATTGAATTTGACAACGTAGACTTTGATGAATATGACGCTTTAGCAATTCCTGGTGGATTCAAAAATTCAGGATATTATGAAGATGTATTTGATGAACGATTTCAGGATGTAATACGCAGTTTTGACAAAGACAATAAAATAATTGCAGCGGTTTGCGCCGCCGCTGCACCGGTTGCAAAATCCGGTGTTTTAAAGGATCGAATGGCAACCACATACGATTTAACGGATATTTATGGGAGAGACTACCTTGCTGAATTTGGCGTCAACGTACAGGATAAGCATATAGTTATTGATAGAAATATTATTACCTCGACCGGCCCTGCCTCCGGATTAGATGTCGCATTTAAGCTCTTGGAAATGTTGACTTCGCAAAACAACGTAGATGAAGTAAAGAAACACATGCGTTTTACGAATAAATAAACAGCCAACGCCGTTCAATGTAACCTGTAAGTCCAATTGAGGTTCAACATATGGTTCTGACTTCGTCGGATATAAAAAGCACGATTCTTGCCTTGTCTCTCAAAAACAAGAACTTTTATTTGAACAAGAACATAGTCGCTAGTTTAGTCCAACAATCTGATTTTAAGAAACATCTACAAAAACAAGAGATCAACTTTAAAGACCGAGATAATACCTATTACATCCATTCGCCACAAAACAAAGGATATGAAAAACATAATGAAATTTTTATTACTTGGGGTCATTCTTATTTCATGTTCGAAAATGGAAGAAAATCCTGACAATCCTACAGATGACGCCCCGGAGCTTATTCAAATAAACGTAACTGTTTTATATTCTAACATATCGCTCTATAATCAGTCTGATTTCAAAATTACTTATGAATATGACACAAACAAAAGACTAATAAAACAAACAGGCAGTTTTATACAAGCTCCAAGTTCAACAGGCTACAGAAGCTTTTTTACTGATAACATTTATACTACGTTGACTTATAGAAATAATACTGTCACTGTTGAAGACTTTTCTTCTTCTACTGATTTTACCGTTCAAAAAAACACCCGATATTTCACCTTAAATTCTGAAAATCAAATCAATTCCAAGGAAATTCCGAGCAACAATAATTACGGATTGAAAAAACAAACTTTTATCTATGTAAATAATAAATTGTCTGAAATAAAAACCAGTTTTCCAAATATGCCTTATGATTCATCTGACCCAAATGATTATGTGACAACTTATTCTGAAAAATTTTATTTTGATACGAGCGGAAATTTATCCAAAACAGAATATGTTGAACAAAGAAATGGCGTAAATAAAGGGGAAAAAATTGTAAGGACATTTGCAAATTATGACAACTCGACAAATATCTTTAAAAGATTACAATTGTTAGATAATTTCTTTTACAGATCGCTGTCTAAAAATAATTTCAGAGAATATAGAGAAGTTCATTTTTATAACGACGTGGTAAATTACACGAATACAGATACATGCATCTTCGATTATGATTCTAATGGTCAAATAATATCTAACGGACGTTTCTTTTTCAGATAAACTAACGTCCGAAAGAAAGTCCCCGATGGCGCAAGTATACAAATCTCCGACGAAATAAAAAAATATCTGATATACAATTAATTGCCAGGCAACAGCAAATACACTCAACAGGAGCACCTCAAACAAAAATATTTACTCCATGAAAACAAATTATCTTCTCTTAATCTCTTTTCTAATTACTTGTAACGTATATTCTCAATCAATTTTCAAAGCGATTGAACAAAAGGATTACAGTAAAATAGAAGAACTTGCTGCAAACAAATCAAAGATCAACAAAACCAACTCTGACGGAATAACTCCACTATGGAAAGCAACGCTAATGAGTGACACTTTAGCAATGAATCTTTTATTAAAGAATGGCGCTAATCCAAATGCTCCGACAGATGGAGGGACAACCCCGATTTTTCTTTGTAGCGAAAATGGCTCAGTAGAATCAGCCAAATTGCTTTGTAAATATGGCGCTGATGTGAATTATTGCAAGAACAAATACAATTTAGCGCCCTTAAGACAAGCTGCAAGAAATGGGTATATTGACGTTGTACAACTCTTAATCAAACAAGGCGCTCAGATTGAGGCTAAAGCTGAGGACAAAGGAACAGCTTTATCTGCGGCTAGCCTTAAAGGACATATTGATATTGTCAAACTATTAATTCAGCTTGGAGCAAACTTTAACATAATCGATAAAGACGGTGAAACGCCTTTAATCAATGCATGTTCAGGTGGTAGAACTGACGTCGTTAAATACTTAATTGAAAAGGGGGCTGATAAAACTATCAAAAATAACAAAGGTCAAACAGCAATTGAAATCGCTCAGGATAAAGGGTTCTCACAAATTGTGAAAATATTAGAGTAGACTTGCAAGCCCCTGAGAGCACAAATAGGACAAATGCTCTCCCCTGGTGCCTGATTAAAAGAGAATCAAATGATCCGTAATAGAGAGAAACAAGCGCAATAGTGACTTTATTTACCTTATACAAATGATCATTGAAACACCCCGGCTATATCTTAGGCTCTTAACACAGGAGGATACCTCCGATCTTTCGTTGGTCTTGTCTGATCCGGAATCCATGAGGCATTATCCACATCCGTTTTCACAGGAGGAGGTTATGGAGTGGATAGATCGCAATATAAAACGCTATAACAGTGACGGATTTGGATTGTGGGCTGTCATACGAAAAGCCGATAATCAGTTTCTGGGAGATTGTGGAATTACCTTGCAGAACATCGATGGTGAAATTTTGCCGGAAATTGGGTTTCATATCATCAAAAAATACTGCAATGCGGGCTATGCCACTGAAGCGGCTGAAGCCTGTAAAAGATATGCCATTGAACGATTAGGCTATCAGTCGGTTTACTCCTATTCGGAGGTGGGAAACAAGGCTTCGCAGAGGGTTGCGTCGAAGATAGGAATGCATCCGGTCAAAACGTTCTGCAAAGATGGAATAGAAGAAGTGGTATATGTTTATAGTAGCGAATAGAGAACTGCTTTTGCAAACAGACAGAGCTTAGGTCGTTGTTTTTAATTGAAACAAAATGAAAATACTTCTAACCGGATCTTCCGGATACATTGGAAAACGGCTGCTACCTGTGTTAATTGAAAACGGGCATTATGTAATTTGCTGTGTTAGGGACATTAAGAGATTCTCTGTTCCGGAATCATTAAAATCAAGAATACAGGTAATTCAGGTCGACTTGCTCGATAATGATTCGCTGGCAAATATCCCCAAAGAGATAGATGGAGCCTTTTATCTGGTTCATTCTATGTCGTCATCATCCGACTATCATATTCAGGAACAGAAATCGGCAGAAAATTTCAGGAACGCAATGGCTCAAACCAGTGTGCGCCATGTTGTTTATTTAAGTGGAATAGTGAATGAAACGACATTGTCAAAGCACCTGTTATCAAGAAAAAATGTTGAACTGGAACTTAGTAAAGGGCACTATCATTTTACGACCCTCAGAGCTGGTATTATTATCGGATCGGGAAGTGCATCCTTCGAGATAATGCGTGATCTGGTAGAAAAGCTGCCTGTCATGGTTGCTCCGAAATGGTTAAACACGCGATGTCAGCCAATAGCAATATCAGATGTGATCAACATTCTCTCGAAGACAATATTCAACCCCCAAACATTCAATAAAAATTTTGATATAGGAGGACCTGATATTTTGACCTATAAAGAAATGCTGTTGAAATTTGCAGGTGTCAGAAAATTAAAACGGCACATTTTGATTGTCCCTGTTATGACGCCTAAATTATCGTCGTACTGGTTGTATTTTGTAACTTCAACATCGTACAAACTGGCTGTTGCCCTCGTAAATAGTATGAAAGTAGAAGTCGTTTGCCGTAATAATGATATTAATAAAATACTGGAGGTCGAACCCATCGACTACCAGACCGCATTAGAAAGAGCATTTAGTAAAATTGAAAGCAATGAGGTCGTCTCCAGTTGGAAAGATGCTTTCATAAGTAGCAGTTTTAACCTGAATATATCAGAATTTATTACTGTCCCAACTTTTGGATGTTTTCAGGACATTAGAGAAAAAGCAGTCATTGACAGGGACGAGTGTACCAACAAAATATGGTGTATTGGAGGCGAAAATGGGTGGTATTATGCCAATTGGCTATGGCGCATAAGGGGAATCCTCGATAAGATAGCCGGTGGTGTTGGTTTAAGAAGAGGTCGTACGTCGACCAATTCATTAAACGTTGGGGATGCATTGGACTTTTGGAGAGTATTGTATGCAGACAAAACGGAAGGCCGCTTACTGCTGTTTGCCGAAATGAAATTGCCGGGTGAAGCATGGCTGGAGTTCAGAATTGTTGAAAATAAATTGATACAAACAGCGACATTCCGACCAAAAGGCTTAATGGGACGTTTATACTGGTTTACAGTTCTTCCTTTTCATAGTTTCATTTTCAAAGGGATGATTCGAAAACTAACCCAATAGAGTAAAAGCACGCAAGAAAGCGGGCATTCCAAGATTAAATGATACCTGAACAGAGCAGTTTGCCCACACCAATAAAATTATTTATTATGAAGAAAATTTTAGTAGTAGCCGTTTTGATGGCCGGATGTTTTTTGCCGGCATTTGCTCAACGCGTCATCGTATTCCGCAACAAGTTGCTTCAACCAGACTCTGCTCTTTATCAAAGGGCATTAAAAAACAACCAGCCAGCAAACTACACATGGAAAGATGGCAACTCTGAATGGAAATTAAATAATCAGGGAGGCAATAACCGCTTACAACTTCCGGACTTGAAAGGCGGAAATCTGAATCTTGCAATGAATAGACCCCTTGAAATGGAAAAAATGCCGTGTGTAAAACCTTCGGGAAATTATCGGATACCCGTCAGCAAACCCGATTCGACTGTAAAACATACCCTGTTGATAAAGAAGTTCTGATGAAAGTTGCGTCGACTTTGCAATAACGAGTGATTGAAATTTGCTAAAATTTACTGCCATGCTATACCAAATGAAAATTATTACTTTATGAAATCGCTGCTTTTCATTCCGCTTCTTTTTTGTGCATTCCATTGCTTTGGACAATCGTCTGACATTAAAATCAACAACGATTATTTTCTTTTGGGGACTCTAAACGATTACATGGGAAGGGACAAATACAGCGAGGTAGCCAATCGGGTTGATGAGTATTATCCGAATGAAAAACCTCTTGTGTCCGTGCTTGATTCAATCTACAAAAACAGTTATCCGGATTTGGCTTTGGCGACAAGCCCCCAAACGGGCAGATTAGAATTGCGGTCAACGCTTCTATCACAAAAAATAAACGATTTCTATGATTTTCAGCCTTCTGGTCGTGGCACTTATTGCGGAAAAGCCGATTTCAAAACATTAAATCTTGACTCATTAGCAAAAACACCTGATTTTCACTCAAAATATTTCGAATCAGTTTATACTGGAAGTGTGAAGACCGACATTTTTACAAGCGACTCCGAACGGTTTTCTTTCATTGCGGGAGCATACATCCGGTTTGGAGGCAAAAAAGATTCGCTTTACTACATAAGTATTTCAAATTCCACCAGCAAGGTGAAAGTTCTGGCAGAACAATTGAAATACCTGAAATGCACCAACGTGGACTATGTTATAAAAAAAGACTACATCCCCTGTGGTCACACAGTGTATTTTACCCCAACGGAAGAATTGAGAAACTATCTTGAAACAAGCTATCGAAAGCAGGGGCATTTGTAGAGAACGTCAAGACGGGCTGTTGTATCAATATTCGCTTCCATGAGGACTATATTTTCAACTCAATAAAAGTTATTTAAAACAAATACTAATTTTAGCCCTGTTTTGTAATTAAAATAAAATTTGCACCTTTGCAATTCCAATTAATTTTTCTGACAGCCATTTTATGAGACTCATATTCTGGCTGTTTTTTAATTTATCATTCACCTTCAAAAACCAATTATGAAAAAAATTCTGACTTTAGCTGTAGTATTAATGGCAGCTGTAACCATGAATGCGCAGACCGATGTGCAGGCTCTTTACCATTTCAAAAATGGCGAAAAACACCTCACTTCAACCGTCGAAATGTTCAAAACCGACAATCACGGTAGCAACTATTTCTTCGTTGATATGGATTATGGTGTTGGAAGTGTAAAAGGTGTCAGCTCTGCTTATTGGGAAATCTCCCGCGGCATCAAATTCTGGAAATCACCGTTCGAAATCCACGTAGAATATGATGGCGGTTTAGGTCAGTATTATACTCCGGTAGGAAACGGAGCCTACACCATTAACGATGCATGGTTGTTTGGTGGACAGTACACATGGAACACAGCCGATTTCTCTAAAATCTTCACGCTTCAGGCTATGTACAAGACGATCCGCGACAAAAACAAAGCTTCGTTCCAGCTCACCGGTGTTTGGACATTGAAATTCTTCAAAGACAAATTTACAGCCAGTGGTTTTGCCGATTTCTGGAAAGAAGACAATTCATATGCTGATGGCAGAACCAGCAAATATGTGTTTGTTTCTCAACCTCAGTTCTGGTACAACGTAGACAGCCACTTCTCTGTAGGTAGCGAAATTGACCTGAGCTGCAGCTTTGCCGGTAACAGAAAATTCTATTTCGATCCGACTCTGGCCGCTAAATGGACATTCTAATTGCAGAGCAAAGAATAAAAACAAAAGAGTAAAGACATTAGATCATTATCTCAATAAACCATTTATAAACAAACTATTATGCTGGATCGTTTTTTCAAGCTCACCGACAATAAAACCAACGTTCGCACGGAGGTGATTGCCGGTGTCACCACATTTATGACGATGGCATATATCTTGTTCCTTAATCCGAACATTCTTTCGGTAACCGGAATGGATAAAAATGCCGTGTTCTTCGCTACTGCCGTTGGTGCAGGTATCGTAACTATCGCAATGGGTCTGATTGCCAACTTCCCGATGGCATTGGCTCCTGGTATGGGTCTCAACGCACTGTTTGCTACCGTTGCCGTAGCAGGTGTTGGTATGATGTCATGGCAAGTAGGGCTGGGCGCTGTATTTATTTCGGGTATCATCTTTATCATTCTCACGGTAACCCGCGTCCGACAAATACTGGTTGTAGCCGTTCCTACCTCCATGAAACTGGCAATTACGGTCGGTATCGGGTTGTTTATCACCATCATTGGGTTGAAGCTTTCCGAAGTAATGACCGTTAGCACAGCTGCTATTCAACCTACAATGGATGCAATGGGTAAAAACGGCGGTCATGCGCTGCTGAAATTCTTCGAGTGGAATGTTGGTATCGGTTCTTTCAAGAATCCATCCATGTTACTCTGCATCATCGGCCTTACCATCACAGCCATTTTGATGGCCCGTAAAATAAAAGGAGCTTTATTAATCGGTATCGTGGTTACCACCCTGATCGGAATTCCAATGGGTGTTACCGTTATTCCGGCTAACTTCACCTTCTTTGCATTGCCCGATTTCCACAACCTGGCAGTTGGCGCACTCGACATCAAAGGCGCATTCAGCATGGGTATCTGGACGGTAGTGTTCACCTTTACTTTCGTTGAATTGTTCGATACATTCGGAACGCTGGTCGGAACTGCCAACAAAGCAGGCCTGATCGACAAAGACGGTAACTCTCCCAAAATCGGAAAAGCGATGCTGGTAGATGCTATCGGGGTATCGTTTGGTGCATTGATGGGAACATCAACCATCACCACGTACGTGGAAAGTGCAGCCGGTATCGGCGAAGGTGGCCGCACAGGTCTTACCGCCATCACCACCGGTTTGCTCTTCCTGTTGGCGCTGTTGATTGCTCCGCTGGCTCAGCTGATTCCTGATGCTGCCACTGCTCCCGCATTGATTATCGTGGGTGTTTTGATGGCCTCGTCTATCGTTGATATCGACTTCAAAGACTTTACCGAAGGTTTTCCTGCATTCATGACTTTTGCCCTGATGCCTTTCACTTATAGCATCGCAAATGGTATTGCAGGCGGTATTGTTTTCTATACAATTTTGAAAGTTGTAACCGGTCAGGGCAAGAAAGTACACTGGATGATGTACCTGCTCTTCGCACTGGTAGTAGCCCGTTACATATTCCTGAGCGAATAAACAAGCTACTCATAAATAAACGAAAGCCCTTTGATGCTCTATCGCTCAAAGGGCTTTTTTATGAATTAAAATTTGCTTTTGACAAAGAAATTATTCAACTTTGAAATCTGTTCTTTTGTCTATAACCTTATTACTATGGCAACAATCCTCATTACCGGTGGCACTGGTCTTATCGGCAATTATCTCTCGCGGTTTCTCAAAGAAAAAGGCCACACGGTTGCCCTGCTGAGTCGTTCGGGCAAGCATTCGGAAGAATTTCCTGTCTATTTCTGGGACATCGACAAACAAATTATCGACCCGAAAGCTATCACTTCGGCCGACTATATCATCCACCTTGCCGGAGAAAACATAGGGGCAAAACGATGGACGGAAGAACGCAAAAAAGAGATTATCTCCAGCAGGATTCTGCCAACACAGCTTCTTTTCGATGCCATATCGAAAAGCTCGCATAAACCCGCAGCTTTTATTTCAGCTTCTGCCATAGGATATTATGGTGCCGTCACTTCATCGCATATCTTTACCGAGACAGATCCGGCGGCAAACGACTTTTTGGGCCATACCTGTCGCCAGTGGGAAAGCGAAGTTGACCGTTTTCAGGAACTCGCAATCAGAGTTGTCAAAATCAGAACCGGAATTGCCTTAACCTCTGCGGGAGGAGCTCTCGAGAAGATAAAAAAGCCTGTAGCCCTCGGACTTGGTGCTCCCTTAGGCTCTGGCAATCAATATATGCCTTGGATACACATTGACGATTTGTGCCATATCTATCTGAAAGCCATTGAGGATGCAACCATGCAAGGAGCTTATAATGCAGTAGCTCCGGAGCATGCAACCAACCGAGAGCTAATGGAAGCCATTGCCCGGGTGTTGCACAAAAAAATCCGTCTTCCGAAAATACCATCCACCGTGCTCAAATTAGCTTTGGGGCCAATGTCCGAAATGCTATTAACCGGAAGCCGTGTTTCGTCCGAAAAACTAATTGAGTCAGGCTTTCAATTCCGTTTCGCTAACCTTCAAGGTTCACTTACTGATTTATTAAAAAAAGAAATCCGGTTATAATGAAAATAAGATCAATTATCCTGTTTATTCTCATATTGTTGCAAAGTCCGGTAGCGGGACAAAACGCAACAAATAAAATCAAAATTTCCGACGACATTGATCTGATCCGGCTTTCACCCAACGCCTATATTCACGTGTCGAGGGCTTCTATGGGCTCATTCGGGATGGTTTCATCTAACGGATTGATTTTTATTGAAAAAGGCAAAGCATTCCTTTTCGACACTCCTGCCAACAACACTCAAACAAGGACATTGGTAAAATGGGTGGAGGATTCGCTACATGTCAGATTTGCCGGATTCGTACCCAACCACTGGCATGAGGACTGTATGGGAGGGCTTGGCTACCTCAAAACACGTCACATTCCATCGTATGCCAACCAGATGACCATCGCTCTTGCCAAACAACATCACCTTCCCGTTCCGGATAAAGGATTCAAAGATTCGCTGATTCTGCATCTTGGTAACAAAAGGGTAGAATGTTATTATCCGGGTAAAGGCCATTCCACAGACAATATCGTGGTATGGATTCCATCCGAAAAAATATTGTTTGCCGGCTGCATGGTAAAAGAGATGAAGGCAAATACCAAAGGCAATCTCTCGGATGCAGACGTAAAAGCCTGGCCTGCTACTATCAAAAAAGTGATGGCAAGATTTCAATCTGCCCGCATCGTGATTCCCGGACACGGAGAGGCCGGAGGGTTTGAATTGTTGCAACACACCATAGAAGTCGTCTGCAAATAGCCTCTACCCGACGATTCCGATTCTCACACAGTTGCAATCTAACTCTATTTTACTACCTTTGCATGAAGTTTTTAAGATACAAACATGGGCAGAATACTCGCCATTGATTACGGACAAAAACGCGTCGGAATCGCAGTTACCGATATACTGCGCATCACGGCTAACGGACTGACAACAGTACCTGTTGCGCAGATATTTGAGTTTTTGACAGACTATTTTACCAAAGAGCAGGTAGACACGGTAGTGGTAGGCTTACCCAAGCAAATGAACAACCAACCGTCGGAATCGATGCGTTTTATAACTCCGTTTGTCAATGGATTTAAAAAGCGGTTTCCTGCAATGACAATAGAGATGTATGATGAGCGTTTCACTTCCGTGTTGGCACACAAAGCCATGCTCGATGGAGGACTAAAGAAAAAAGCCCGTCAGGACAAATCGTTGGTCGATCAAATCAGTGCCACCATCATTTTGCAATCGTATCTTGAAAGCAAAAGACAATTTTGATTTATTAATAGCTAACCATTAATTTCAAGTGATTTATCCTATCTACACTTACGGCCAACCTGTTTTAAGAAAAGTAGCAGAACCAATCGACGCCAACTATCCGGATCTAAAGAAAGTAATCGACAATATGTTCGACACACTCTATCATTCTGACGGCATCGGTCTTGCTGCACCTCAGGTTGGACTTTCCATAAGACTTATCGTAATTGATTTAGCTCCGCTTTCAGAAACAAAAACAGAACTTCGTGATTTCAAGAAAGTACTTATCAATGCAGAAATTCTTGAACGCAGCGGAGAAGAAGTCAAAGAGGAAGAAGGCTGTCTGAGTCTTCCCGGAATTCAGGAATATGTTCCCAGAAGTAATAAAATCACCATTCGTTATTGTGACGAAAACTTCACAGAACATATCGAATCGTACGAAGATTATACTGCGAGAGTTATTCAACATGAGTACGATCACATTGACGGACACATGTTTATCGATCACATTTCACCTATCCGCCGCCAGTTAATCAAAGGAAAATTGTTAGCAATAAGCAAAGGAACGGTAAAATGCAGTTATAAGATTAAGCCTGTAAAATAAAGCGACAATATGCCTTATTCATCCAAACATATTTGCTCGAAAAGCGGATGCTTCCGTTTCCTGGCTGTCATCTGCATCGGACTGCTGGTAAATGCGTGCTCTATTTCGTATAAATTCAACGGATCATCCATCGATTATACGAAAACCAAAACAATCACCATTGCCGACTTTCCAAACAACGCGACGTTGGTTTACCCGCAATTGGCATCGAAACTCAATACCGCGCTCAAAGATTTCTTTAACCGCAGAACAAAATTACAGCAGGTTAAACGCAATGGAGACATGCAAATAGAGGGTGAAATTACGGATTACAGGCTGACTCCATTATCAATACAGGCAAATGCTTTGGCTGCACAAACGCAGCTTACAATGACGGTAAGGTTCAAATATACCAATACCAAGAATCCGAAAGATGATTTAGAGACCACGCTCTCGGCCTCTCAGACATTCGACAGTTCCAAGATGCTGACTGCTGTTCAGGAAGCGCTTGCAGATGAGATGGTAAAAGAAATTACCGAAAAGATATACAACCAAACAGTGGCAAGATGGTAATCAAACGTTCGTTATGACAATTGAACAGCTTTCTCAATGGATGCACGAGCCACACACTCTCAATCAGGAGCAGGTGGCAGAACTCAGGAAACTTTGCGAAGAGTTTCCCTATTTTGCCGTTTCCAGAATGCTACTGCTAAAAGGGCTTCGCAATACCAACGATGTTCTTTTTGAATCGGAAACCCGAAAAACAGCAGCCTATTGCCCTGACCGTCGAAAGCTTTACTTTCTGCTTTATCCTGTTACTGAAACGCAAAATCAATCTGGCAGCCTGTCTAAATCGCCTTACAATGATTTGCCCGGTGATTATTTCAGCTTGCAAGAAGTAAATGAACCGGAAGATAAGTCTCAGTCATTAAAGAGCCTTGCACAAAAATTAAAAGAAGCGCGGCAACAAAAAGCGGCCACTGCAACAACCATTCGAACGACAACGCCTGCTCCGGAAATCACAGAAGAACCCATCGAACTGGTAGAGGAAGAACTTATTTTCACGGAAGATGAGGCAATTCGCCTGATAAGAGCCAAGAATTTTGAAAAAGCACTTAAAATATTACGTGTTTTACATTTGAATATTCCAGAAAAAAGTGTTTACTTTGCAGACCAAATTCGGTATTTAGAAAAAATTATCGCAACTATTAATAAATCATAGCTATATGTACATTTTAGCAACTATTTTGATTGTTTTGGCAGCCATTTTGATGGTACTTGTCGTATTGGTTCAAAACTCCAAAGGCGGCGGGTTAGTATCTGGTTTTTCATCTTCCAACCAAATTATGGGTGTTCGTAAAACCACAGACTTCCTTGAAAAAGCAACCTGGGTGTTAGCAATTACAATCGTGGTACTGAGCGTAGTAGCTACAGGTTATGTAGAAAAACAATCTATGCAGGTAGGTTCTGATGTAACCGAAGGTGCAAGCGCAGCTCAACAACAGGAAGCTTCAAAAACTAAAATCCCGAATTTCAACGAAAACGCTAAGCCTCAATCGCAACCTCAGCAACAACCGGCTCAGCCTGCCCAACCGGCAAAATAAAAAAGAAAAAAAATTACGCGCTAAGTGCAAAATTGCATTGGTTTTTTTGCAATAAAAATTGTACCTTTGCAGCGCAAAAATCGGGGTGTAGCACAGTTGGCTAGCGCGCCACGTTCGGGACGTGGAGGTCGGAAGTTCGAGTCTTCTCACCCCGACCAAAAAGACCTGCAAATAGAACATTTGCAGGTCTTTTTTTTATACACCTGACGGCAAAAAAACGGTTACTCTCATCACATCGCATACAATTCAACAACATGGACAAATCAGTTATCATTACCAGCAACCTGACACAGGAAATAAACAATCAAATAGAACGTCTTTCTCCTGATTCGGTATTTCTTTTGGCAGACACAAATACTTATCGTCTTTGCCTCCCCCTGCTGGCGAAAGATAACAATATGGCGGCTTATCCTATCATTGAAATACCAGCCGGCGACGAAAACAAAAATCTGAACTCGTTGTCAATCGTTTGGGAATATCTTTCGTCTCACGGAGCTACCCGCAAATCATTATTAATTAATATAGGTGGCGGTATGACTACCGATTTGGGAGGTTTCGCTGCATCTACGTTCAAACGGGGCATTCAGTACATCAACGTCCCCACAAGCCTGCTGGGAGCTGTTGATGCAGCTGTAGGCGGAAAAACAGGCATCAACTTCAACGGGCTCAAGAATGAAGTCGGAGTAATACAATCGGCAGATGCCGTAATTCTCTATCCCGAATTCTTCCGCACATTGGATACTAAAAACATCCTGTCGGGATATGCAGAAATGTTGAAACATGCTTTGTTGAAATCGGAACAAGAGTGGAAAGATGTCGTTTCTTTTGATTTCGACAACATCAACTACGATCTTCTCGGCGAACTAACGCAACGCTCAATTGCCGTAAAAGAAGCCATTGTGGCGCAAGATCCTACAGAACAGAATATCCGCAAAGCGCTTAATTTGGGACACACTTTCGGTCATGCTTTCGAAAGCTTCTCTTATACATCGGAACAACCACTGCTACACGGTTACGCCGTGGCATTCGGAATGATTTGCGAAATTTATCTATCTCTGAAAAAGCTGGGCTTCCCGGCAACCATACTTTCACAGCTCGTACAACTTGTGAAAGAGAACTATGGGATAGTGCAATATAGTTGCAAAAACTACGACACACTGTATGAGCTGATGACTCACGACAAAAAGAATGATCGTTCGGGGATTAATTTTACGCTGATGGGCGGCATTGGAGATATTCGCATCAACCAACATGCCACCAAAGAAGAAATTTTTGAAGCATTCGACTTCTTAGCCGACTGTTTGGGAATTTGAAATTAACCGGCTCTCTCCTCCACCCGGGTCACAATATCGTCGACAAAGCTGAAATCGAGCACCGCTTTAGAATCGACAATCATTTGTGCCTGAGAATAAAACGGGTCGCGGGCTTGCAACATCTCATCGATGAACAAATGAAGCTCTGCGTCTGTTTTTTGGCTTACCAGGGGACGCTGAGAACGTCCGTGCTTAAGTCTCTCAACCAAAATATCCACCGGAGCACGTAAATAGATTGTCATCCCGGCCTCGTTCATCAATTTCATATTATCGTGAAAACAGGCAGCACCACCGCCTGTTGCTATCACCGTATCTTCAAATCCGCACACTTCCTGCAACATCGCATGTTCAAGATCGCGAAATCCGCTTTCTCCCCTCTCTTCAAAAAGCTGTGCAATGGTTTTATGAAAACGGCTTTCAATAAACGTATCGAGATCAACAAGCTGTAAGCCCAGTCGTGCCGAAAGCATTTTTCCGACAGTTGACTTACCGCTACCCATATATCCTACAAGAAAAATCGGATGCATTAACAATGAATAATTAAACGTTACAGAGATGAGCCAGCATGTTTCCCCCGGCAATATCTATTCCGCTGCAAAAAAAACAAAAAAAAGCGACATTCTCATCCTCTTATAGAGCCTTTTAAAAAAAAGAAGTAAATTTGCCCAACTAACGAGTTTAATGAGTTTTTTGCTTAATTGTCTGACAAACACCAAACACCCTTTAAGCAAACCCATTACTCAACCAGCCATTTCGATACAACTCCTATCTATGCAAAAAAGTTTAGTATCCATTACCGATTACTCCAAAGAAGAGATGCTTCGGATTTTGGACTATGCGGCGGAATTTGAAAAAAATCCCAACCAACACATTTTGGATGGCAAAGTGGTAGCCACCCTTTTTTTTGAGCCCTCAACACGGACTCGCCTGAGTTTTGAAACTGCCGTAAACCGCCTGGGCGGACGTATTATCGGATTTTCAGATGCGTCTACTTCCAGCTCTTCAAAAGGAGAGACACTGAAAGACACCATTAAAATGGTGAGTAACTATGCCGACCTTATTGTGATGCGCCATCCGCTCGAAGGAGCGGCACGTTACGCTTCGGAAGTAGCTAAAGTTCCGGTTATCAACGCCGGTGACGGTTCTAACCAACACCCGACACAAACTTTGTTGGATTTGTATTCAATCCGCAAAACGCAGGGACGCCTCACCGATCTGAATATTTACATGGTAGGTGACCTGAAATATGGACGTACGGTACACTCGCTGCTAATGGCAATGGCCCATTTCAAACCGACTTTCCATTTCATTGCTCCCGATGAATTGAAAATGCCGAATGAATACAAACAGTTTTGCGACGAACAAAACATCCCGTATTTCGAACATAAAGAATTGAACGAAAACATCAACGAAGCCGACATTTTGTATATGACCCGTGTACAACGGGAACGCTTTACCGACCTGATGGAATACGAAAAGGTGAAGAACGTCTATACCTTGAAAAGCAAAATGCTCGAGAACACCCGCGACAATTTGCGTATTCTCCACCCGCTACCCCGTGTGACCGAAATTGACTATGATGTGGACGACAGCGAAAAAGCATACTATTTTGATCAGGCTCAGAACGGACTTTACGTTCGCCAGGCTGTTATTTCCTGTTCTCTCGGATTATTGTAAACATAATAATTAAGCTTT
This sequence comes from Paludibacter jiangxiensis, assembly GCF_001618385.1. Taxonomy (NCBI): domain Bacteria; kingdom Pseudomonadati; phylum Bacteroidota; class Bacteroidia; order Bacteroidales; family Paludibacteraceae; genus Paludibacter; species Paludibacter jiangxiensis. Next base: position 143,346 of record NZ_BDCR01000003.1, read on the forward strand.
TAACCCAACAAAAACATAAAAAATGAAATCCAGAATTCTGTTACTTGCAGTTTTTATTTTATCAATAGTGTCTGTTCAGGCTCAAACCCAAAACCGTCAGGATCGTGATCCGAATAAAAACGAAGACCTCTATTTCATTCCGGAAATACGGATTGGATACGGTTTTTTGGACACAAATAACCCAACGGTGTTAATCCCGGGTGCAAATAAAACCACTTACGACAATTATACCCCCATGTCTTACAGTGCGTTTATGAACTTTGGTTATCACTTCACACCATTGTACTCTGCCGGTATTGGCGTTGGTTTAATGCAATATGGCGGACCAAAATCCACCTCGCTACCGACCTACCTTGATTTCAGAGGTTATTTGCATGATGCTAAAAACACTCCGTTTGCCTTTGCTAAAGTTGGGGTATGTCTGCAATGGTGGAAAGCTTTTACTCCGGGATCATGGACAACTCTGGGTGTCGGTTACAAATTTTTCTCTGGCAAACAATGCTTCACAGCAGCTTTAGGATATGAGTTTAAGCACATCACTCCGTGGAATGACCTTCTCTCAGAAAACTATCAAAGTGGACAGTTCTCACTCAACCGCCACTCTATCACATTCACACTCGGTATGATTCTTCAATAAACAAAATAATGAGCAAAACAGAAAACAAGCAGGTGAAAATTGTTGCCGCCATCAAAGACGGCACAGTGATCGACCGTATTCCCTCCGACAAACTATTCAAGGTTGCATCGATCCTGCACATAGAGGAATTATCAAATCAGATTACGGTTGGTAATAATCTTGAAAGTCAGGAATTGGGAACAAAAGGCATCATAAAGGTGTCTGACAAGTTCTTTTCCGACAAAGACATTAATAAAATTGCACTGATTGCCCCGAATGCCAAACTGAACGTCATTCGTGATTATGTGGTAGTTGAAAAAAAGACCTTAAAGCTACCGTCTGTTCTTGAGGACATCGTAAAATGTGTCAATCCTAATTGCATCACCAACCATGAGCCGATGATGACTCGTTTTCATGTGGAAGATAACCACACACTGACTCTCCGTTGTGAATACTGCGAAAGAGTAATGAGCGGCGACGAGGTAAAAATTCTGTAAAAACATATGGAAGAGCACTCAAAAACCCTCTGGAAGCCCGGAACCATGATCTACCCCTTACCGGCCATCATGGTAAGTTGCGGAGAAACTGTAGAAGAGCACAATATCATAACTATCAGCTGGTTGGGCACAATTTGCACCAATCCTCCAATGTGTTACATCTCCGTACGTCCCGAACGTCATTCCTACCCTATCATTAAGAGGACGGGCGAATTTGTTCTGAATCTGACTACCGAAGACATGGCTTTTGCGACCGACTGGTGCGGAGTGCGATCGGGAAAGGATTTCAACAAATTCGAAGAAATGAAGCTTACCGCAGGTACCGCTTCGGCTGTTAACGCTCCTATCATCAAAGAATCGCCACTCAACATTGAATGTCGTGTTAAAGAGGTGCTGGCGCTTGGTTCGCATGACATGTTTATTGCTGATGTGGTATCCGTACAAGCCGACGAACGTTTCATCATTTCCGAAACAGGTCAGTTCGATATGAAAGCGGCCAATCTGATAGCATATTCTCATGGACATTATTACAAACTCGGTGAAGAGATAGGAAAATTCGGGTGGAGTGTGCAAAAAAAGCAGTAATGCTACAGGCTTCCGTCTAATTACCGATCTTAAACCGCAATTGCTTTGTGTAAACGCTTATGATACAGGAAACAAATTTTTATCTATCCAAGTATTACAGCAACAAGGCAATTGCGGCTTTTTTTATTGCAATAGCAGTCTGCAACCTCCTCTTCTTTCACAAGATGCTGCCTGTGCAGTGGATGGTATCGGCCACCATTGAAGCGGTCTGTTTCTTTTACTTCACACAGTCACTCTCCCGGCAATGGATTCGTTATTCTGAAAAACGTTTTGCAAAAAAACTCTTTATAACGACACTGATTTTAAGAGTTTCATGGGTTTTTGTAGCCTATTTTTTATACACTTGGCTCAACGGTGAGCCTTTTGAATTTGCTGCTGCCGACTCTCATTTTTACCAGTCTATTTCGGGAGAATTTGCAGATTTTATCAAAACCGGAAACTGGAGTGGCATTGCCAATTACCCCAAGCTGGATGCTTCTGACACCGGCTATCCTGTATGGTTAGCTATCGTACATCTGTTTTTCGGAGATTCGATACTAATGCCACGCTTAATTAATGCTGTTTTAGGTGCGTATACAGCAGTCTTGCTTTACAAATTTACAACCCGTAATTTTGGCGAAGCAGCAGGCCGTTTGACGGGCATCATGTGTATGCTTCTTCCGAACTTTTTCTTTTACGTTGGTATTCACCTGAAGGAAACATTCATGATTTTCCTGGTTGTCTCTTACGCCTACAATGCTGACAACCTGCTAAGATCCACTAAACTTACCTGGCAAAATATCGCACTCACAATTCTGGGTGCGCTGGTACTCTTTTTCTTCAGAACCGTTTTAGGAGTTATCGCCTTGTTTGCACTCTTTACTGCGTTCGTATTCTCGAAAGGACGCAACATGAAAAAATGGGGCAAAAGAATTATCATCGCTTTATGGGTATTCTTTTGCATCGGCGCCTTACTTTCCGGACGGATTATTCAGGAGATAGAAATACTATACAAATACAGCGGATCGAATCAGGCTACCGGCATGCAATACCGCTCCGTGCAAGAAGGAGGCAACTCTTTTGCACGCTATGGTTCGATGGCTGTATTCGCACCAATGATTGTCGCCATTCCTTTTCCCACTTTTACGGAGGCAAACGAAGAACAACAAAACCAGATGATGTTTTCCGGGGGATATTTCGTGAAAAACATTTTCAGTTTCTTCGTCATTGTGGCGATGATTATTCTTATTCGACGTAAAGAATGGAGGGAACACCTCTTCCTTATTTCGTTTTTCGTAGCCTACCTGTTGGCCATTGCAAAGAGTAATTTTGCCGTTTCCGAACGATTTCACCTGCCTGCCATGCCTTTCCTTCTGGCAATGGCCGCATTTGGAATGACTCGAATCGGCAAAAAAGAGAAGAAATGGTTCACTCCTTATGTATTTTTTATTGTTCTTGTCGTTATCGGATGGAATTGGTTTAAACTTGCCGGGCGAGGCCTCTCCTGACAGTAGGCAAATACAGTTAAAAATCGTAACTTTGCCGTCCGAAAAATAACAGACATGGACCACAATACATTACTATCCCGACTGGAAGGATTATCCGGTCGTTTCGAAGAAGTTTCCACACTTATTACCGACCCGGCAGTAATAGCCGACATGAAACGGTTCGTAAAACTCAACAAAGAGTATCACGATCTGGAGAAGATTGTGGCTGCCCGTAACGAATACAAACTTGCACTTGACCACCTAAATGAGGCTAAAACGCTGCTAGATACCGAATCGGATCCAGAAATGAGGGAAATGGCCAAGGCCGAAATTGATGATATTCAAAGTCGCCTGCCGCAAATGGAGGAAGAGATCAAGCTGATGCTGGTTCCAAACGATCCGCAGGACAGCAAAAATGCCATTCTCGAAATACGTGCAGGTACAGGCGGCGACGAGGCATCTATTTTTGCCGGTGACCTGTGGCGCATGTACTCCAAATATTGCGAGACTAAAGGTTGGAAAACACAGGTTACCAGTTTTAGCGAAGGAACATCCGGAGGTTACAAAGAAATTGTGATGGAAGTATCCGGCGAAAATGTCTATGGCACCCTGAAATATGAATCGGGTGTTCACCGCGTTCAGCGCGTACCGGCAACCGAAACCCAGGGTCGTGTACACACCTCGGCTGCGACTGTTGCCGTACTTCCGGAAGCAGAAGAATTTGATGTAGAGGTGAAAGAGTCGGATATCCGTGTCGATATTTTCTGCGCCTCAGGGCACGGAGGACAGTCGGTAAACACCACCTACTCCGCTATCCGCCTGGTGCACTTACCGACAGGCATCACCGTTCAGTGCCAGGACGAAAAATCACAGCTAAAAAACAAAGCCAAAGCCATGGTGGAACTCCGTAGCCGTATCTACAACATGGAGTACCAAAAATACCTTGATGAGATTGCCTCCAAACGTAAAACAATGGTTTCTACCGGTGACCGTTCGGCTAAAATACGGACATACAACTACCCGCAAAGCCGCGTTACGGATCATCGCATTGACCTGACGCTCTACAACCTGCCCACCATTATGGATGGCGAATTGCAACCCATCATCGACAAACTAATTGTGGCAGAAAACGCAGAACGGTTGAAAGAATCGGAATTGTAAAAGACAAAGGCAATACCTTTCCCATAGCAGTAGTCGTTTGGCTACTGCTTTTTTGCTTTAAAGATCTTGCGTTTGAGATTTCATAATTGAAACTCATTCTACCATTTTCACTCAAAATATTTGTTGAAAAAATCATTTGGAGGTATTGAATTGAAATCTTAACTTTGTCTGTTGCAAAAAAATATACTTGTTATTTTTACAACGCAATCCTAACTCCCCGTAAATGGGGTGTTTTTGTAATCTGATATAAAAATAAAAACTATAAGCCGGAGCAATACCTGTAATTCAGAATAGCAACTGTTTTACCACAATGGGTTAACCTCTGTATTCTACTTGTCTAAAACTTAACTTATATTCAAATGAAACGAATATGTTTCGCAGGAACATCCAGGAAGATGAGAATCCTGTAACATAAAGTTCCATACTCCCTTAAACGAAAAAATTATTACAGTATGAAATTTGTAGCCTCAAGCACAGCCCTCTTAAGCCATTTACAGGCTATCAGCCGCGTGATCAACAGCAAAAACACGTTGGCTATCCTCGATAACTTTCTATTTAAATTAGAAGGCACCACCCTGACACTAACAGCTTCAGATCTGGAAACAACCATGATCACATCAATGGAAGTTGTTGACGTTGATGGTGAAGGAAGTGTAGCGATCACAGCCAAGTTGCTGCTGGATACTTTACGCGAGTTCTCAGAACAACCCCTTACTTTCGATATTGACGATGAGAACCTGGCTCTTGTAATTTCATCTGACAACGGAACATACAACTTCATTGGCCAAAAAGGAGATGAATATCCTCGTATTCCTTCTCTGTCTGAAAGCACGAATACTTTCTCAATCGATGCTTCGGTGCTAAGCAATGGTATTCAAACCACTTTCTTTGCTACCGCCGACGATGAGCTGCGTCCCGTAATGAACGGAATTTTCTTCGATGTTACAGCAGAACACACCACCATTGTGGCAACAGACGCTCACAAGCTGGTTCGGTTCCAGACAGAATCTCCGGAAGGTTCAGCTAACTTCTCTTTTATCCTTGCAAAGAAAGCAGCCGGTTTGTTGAAAAACATTCTCCCCAAAGAGACAGGTGATGTTGTTGTGAGCTTTGACGAAAAGAATATTTGCTTTAAGTTGCAGAATTATACATTATTTGCTCGTCAAATTGAAGGTCGCTACCCGAACTACGCAGGTGTAATTCCTGTAAATAACCCAATCAGGGTAATTGCAGATCGCACTACTTTGCTTAATGCAGTAAAACGTGTTTCTGTATTCTCCAATCAGGGAACAAGTTTGGTAAAATTACACATTGCCAGCAACCAGATTAATATCTCTGCACAGGATATCGATTTTTCCATTTCAGCAGAAGAAACCATTGCATGTCAGTTTGAAGGTGATAAAATTGAAATCGGATTCAAATCTTCTTTCCTCATTGACATTCTGAACAACCTTTCAGCTACCGAGGTAACAATCGAATTATCAGAACCTTCCCGCGCAGGCCTGTTCCTTCCTTTCGATCAGGGAGAAAACGAAAACGTATTGATGCTTTTGATGCCAATGTTGCTCAACAGCTAATCGTGAAGCATAAATAACAAACTGTTAATTACAGAATTTTCTTCCATTTGTATGCGGAAACTTATCTTTACAACAATTGCATTGTGCTTTTTGATTGCTCCGGCTGTAGCTGCACAAACTCCGGTCATAAAACAAATTTCCGAAAGCGAGTTCCGAAAGCTTGTATGGGATTACACCAAAAGCCCTGCAGTAAAGTTGCAGTCACGTTTACCTGTCATTATTGACTTCTTTGCCACCTGGTGCAGACCCTGCAAAGAACTATCGCCTTCTATAGACCGACTACAGAAGGAATATGCCGGCAAACTGATCATTTACCGGGTAGACGTTGACAAAGACCGCGCACTGGCAGAGAAAATGAATATACAGGCCATGCCTACGTTGCTGTTTATAAACACGAAAAATCAAAAGTCGGAAACCGTAGGCCTCATATCGTACGATGAGCTCAAGAAAGCCGCTATACAAAAATTACAGATCAAGAAATAAACGGATTGATGACCAGACGTCCACAGCAAATTGATATTGATGAGTATAACTATCTGCTACCAGACGAACGAATAGCAAAATTCCCTTTAGCAGAAAGAGACGCATCAAAATTATTGATATACAATAAAGGCAATATATCAGAATCACGGTTTAGAAACCTCGTTGATTATTTGCCTGAAAAAACACTTTTAGTGCGGAATAACACGCGGGTTGTACAAGCCCGTGTGTTGTTTTTTAAAGAGACCGGAGCCCGGATAGAGGTGTTTTGCCTCGAGCCTCATTCGCCTTCCGATTACGCGGTAGCCTTTCAGCAAAGGGAACAATGCGAATGGACGTGTATGATAGGCAACCTGAAAAAATGGAAAGAAGGTGCTCTGACCCGCCGGTTTGAAGTTGATGGAACCTCTGTGACATTAACAGCAGAACGCATCGACTCGAGCGGTTTGTCACATACCGTAAAGTTTTCGTGGGATTCACCGTCTCTTACATTTGCCGATATTCTTGAAGATGTTGGCGAGTTACCTATCCCTCCATATCTCAATAGAGAAACAGAAGAATCAGATAAAGAAACATATCAAACAGTATATGCCAAGATAGAAGGATCGGTAGCGGCACCCACAGCAGGACTCCATTTTACGGACGCTGTTTTGGAAGACCTCGAAAAACATGCGATTCGCTCCACCGAAGTAACCCTCCATGTAGGCGCCGGCACATTCCAGCCTGTCAAATCAAAATCGATTGGCGACCACACCATGCATTCTGAGATGATTTCGGTAACGAAAGACACTCTTGAGGAGCTTCTTCGCAATCTGGGATCTATTGTCGCCGTTGGCACCACTTCTGTCCGTACACTCGAAAGCCTTTACTTCCTGGGAAGACAACTGATTTTGTCGCCTGACACTTTTCAATTTCAGGTAAAACAATGGGAACCCTATAACAGTACCGCATTGTACCCATCGACAGAAGAAGCTTTATCTGCTCTGATTGATTACATGAATGCGCACAAGCTCCAAAAGTTGAATGCTGCTACACAGATCATCATAGCCCCGGGGTATAAATTCCGTTTGATAAGTGGAATGATTACCAATTTCCATCAACCCAAAAGTACGTTACTTCTTTTAATCTCAGCTTTCGTAGGGGCAGACTGGAAGAAAATCTACAACTATGCATTTGACAACGAATTCCGTTTCCTGAGTTATGGTGACAGTTCGTTGCTTTTGCCTTAAAAACATCTGATTAATTGATTGTTTATCAGAATTTATGACTAATATTGCATAGTTTTTTAGTTGCAGCCTGCAACGAATTATCTTAGTTAAAATCATACACATACGTAAATATGAGCTGTAGTAGAAGAGAATTTTTAAAGACCGGAGGAATGTTGGCTGGTGCAGCCCTGATTCCGGGTGCAGCCATTCTGGAATCGTTTTCTCCAAAAGCACTTACGCTACAATGGGTGCTTGATCATTTTAAAGTAACCGAAAGCGACTTGCGGAAAATAATGGCAATTGCTTTGGAAAATGGCGGTGATTATGCTGACATTTTCTTTGAACACACCCTCGACAACATGCTTGTACTACGCGATGGTAAAGTAAATTCAACCTCTTCCAACATCGACTTTGGAGTTGGAATCCGTGTGATAAAAGGAGATCAAACCGGATATGCTTATACCGAAAACGTAACGTTACTCGACATGATTAAAGCTGCACGAACTGCTGCTAAAATTGCCAACGGAATGGCTGGTGTCAAGGCGAGTGTTATTAAGGAATACACGTTGAAAAAGAATTATTATAGCGTTATTTCATCGTGGGAAGAGACCGGAGTAAAACTCAAAAAACCATTCCTGGAAAAAATCAACGATCGTATTTTCAGTCTTGACAAAAGAGTATCGAGAGTTATTGTTTCGCAAACCGACACCACTTCTTATATATTATTTTTCAATTCCGATGGCGTGATGATGCACGACTATCGCCCGATGGGAACATTAGGCGCGACTTGCATTATGGAACAAAACGGACAAATTGAGAATGGACGTTCTGCCCGTTCTTTCAGAATGGGTGCGGAATTTCTTACCGACGATCTTGTTGAAACCATCTCGCAGGAGACTGTAAAACAGACCGCCCTGATGTTTGAAGCTATAAAACCCAAAGGTGGCGAAATGCCGGTAGTAATGGGAGCCGGTGGATCTGGAATTTTATTGCATGAAGCTATCGGACATGCTTTTGAGGCTGATTTTAACCGCAAAAACACTTCCATTTTCTCCGACAAACTGGGAAAGAAAGTATGCGACTCTTCTATTTCTGTACTGGACGACGGAACTATTCCGTTCAACCGCGGTGCTGTAAACATGGACGATGAAGGTGTACTGGGTCAGAAAACATATATTATCAAAGACGGGATTCTAAATAGCTACCTCCACGACCGGATAAGCGCAAAACACTATGGTGTGGCTCCGACCGGCAATGGACGCCGCCAATCGTTTCGCTTCACCCCTATACCCCGTATGCGTGCAACATACATGGAAAATGGTTCTGCCCATGAAGAAGATCTGATAGCATCCGTAAAAAACGGGATTTATGTCGACAATTTCACGAACGGACAGGTTCAGATTGGAGCCGGCGACTTTACTTTCTTTGTGAAGTCGGGACGTTTGATTGAAAACGGGAAGCTATCGCACCCGATAAAAGATATTAATATTATCGGCAATGGACCCAAAGCGCTGGCTGACATCACAATGGTAGCCAACAATTACAAAATGGACAACGGCACATGGACCTGTGGCAAAGACGGACAAAGCTGTCCTGTCACCTGTGGAATGCCATCCGTATTAGTTTCCAAATTAACGGTTGGAGGAGATTAAGCAACACCTTCAACGTTGAACGTATATATAAAATCGAAGATTTAAGATTAACTGGTGATCCATTTACTTGTTATTCTTGTACCAATAACTCTTTCTCCAAATAATCATTTATTGGATTTATGATAACGAAAGAACAAAAAGAACTGGCACGTTGGGCTATGCAATACGCATTAAAAAAAGGATGCCAACAGTGCCGTGTCGGCATATATTCAGGTTCGGAAACCTCCTTCGAAGTTCGCGACACTCAACTGGACAAACTACAACAGGCCACTGAGAATCAAATGGTGATATACCTGTTTGTTGACGGCCGTTATGGTTCGATATCCACCAACAGGATGGAACGTCGGGAGCTCGAAAAATTCATCTCCGACGGCATTACATCGGTAAGATTTCTTGCGGAAGATCCGGCACGTAAACTCCCCGACCCTTCTCTCTATTTCTCAGGAAGCGAAACTTCTCTGGCCTTGTACGATCAGAATTTCGGATCAATTTCTGCTGACGAGAAACTCAAACTAGCAAAAGCTGCGGCTGCTGAAATTTACGGTCAGGATTCGCGCCTCATCTCCGTATCATCAGGCTATGGAGACAACGAAAGCTTTGCCTACATTGTAGCAAGCAATGGTTTTGAAGGAGAAAGTTCTACTTCATCTTTCGGCGTTTCTGTAAGCGCCTCCGTAAAAGCCGATGGTGACGCCCGTCCCGAATCGTATTGGTACGACGAGACACTGACATGGGCAGATTTGCAAAAACAAGGTGTCGGCAAAAAAGCACTTGAACGTGCTCTTCGAAAAATAGGACAGAAAAAGATACAGTCGGGAAAATTCCAGATGTTGGTCGAAAACACGGCTGTCAGAACCATTATCTCCCCAATTATTTCGGCTATTAACGGCTCTTCCATTCAACAAAAAAACTCCTTTTTACTCGATAAAATCGGACAAAAAGTGGTGTCCGAAAAAATGACGCTAATTGACAATCCGTTGATACCCAAAGCACTTGGTGCAAAATGTTTCGATCGGGAAGGTATAGCCACAAAAAAACGCAATGTATTTGAGAATGGCGTTTTGAAGACCTATTATATCGATTCTTACATTGCCAACAAACTGAATGTGGCACCGACAACGGGTTCGCCTTCTCTCCTGTACTTCGACAATGGAAGTTACAGCCAGCAGGAATTAATTAGCAAAATGACCAAGGGTATTTTTGTTACCGGATTTAACGGAGGCAATTGCAACAGCTCAACCGGTAATTTTTCGTACGGTATTGAAGGGTTCCTCGTTGAAAACGGAGAACTGAAACAACCCGTTTCTGAAATGAACATCACGGGCAATATGCTTAGCATGTGGAGTAACCTTGCCGAAATTGGCAACGACGCCTTGAAATCTTCTTCATGGCAATTACCGTCGCTGTTGTTCGATGCTGTCGACTTTAGCGGATTGTAAGTATTACTACTCTATTTCAAATAAGCGGGGCTTTTTTCGTAAAGAAAACTGCCCCGTTTCTTTTATCCTTTTTTCATATTCAACTATCACGAAAAAGATGTAATTTTGTCAGTCTTTTCCTGACAATATGGACAGGTTGTTTATGAAAAGTATTGTTTAGTTCGTTGATCAATTTGTTTTATGCAACCATCAGAATTACAATCGGTAAAACAACGGTTCGGGATGATCGGAAATTCTCCTCTTCTGAATCGCGCCATCGATATAGCCGTGCAGGTATCTGCAACAGATCTTTCTGTGCTGATTACCGGTGAAAGCGGCGTGGGCAAAGAGACATTCCCTCAAATCATACACCAGTTCAGTCACCGTAAGCATGGCCCGTACATTGCGGTCAACTGCGGAGCTATTCCTGAAGGCACGATTGATTCTGAATTGTTTGGCCACGAAAAAGGATCGTTCACGGGTGCTTTGGGTGAAAGAAAAGGTTATTTTGAAGTAGCTGACGGAGGAACTATTTTCCTCGATGAAGTCGGTGAATTGCCACACTCCACCCAGGTCAGGCTGTTACGCGTACTGGAAGCCGGCGAATTTATCAAAGTCGGTTCATCTAAAGTTCAGAAAACCAATGTACGAGTTGTGGCCGCGACCAATCTGAACATGATTGAAGCGACTCGGCAAGGCAAGTTCCGGGAAGACTTATATTATCGTTTGAATACGGTACCCATTTTCATTCCGCCGTTACGCGAAAGAAAAGAAGATATTGTATTGTTGTTCAGAAAATTCGCTCTTGACTTTGCAGACAAATACAGAATGCCTCCGGTAAAATTAACTGAAGATGCCCAGCAGATACTGAGCAACTACTACTGGAGAGGCAACATTCGTCAGTTGAAAAACATAGCCGAACAAATTTCCGTCATTGAGCAAAACAGAGAATTAACAGGATCTGTTCTCCGCACCTATCTTCCGGACAACGAAATGGAGACTTTGCCATCTGTTTTTGGAGGAATCCACCAAGACGAACAACGTTCATTTAACAACGAACGCGAAATTCTCTATCAGGTGCTTTTCGACATGCGCAAAGACATGAATGACCTGAAACAGCTTGTACATGACATCATCATTAAAGGCGGAAACATTGATGTCGCCACTGCGGCTAAAATTGAAGAAATGCAGCTTGCAAGGACTCAATTTGTAAAGCAAACAGAAACAACGATAGTGACACCGCAACATCAGCCGTCTGCTTTTATGAAAGCAAATGGCAAGCACGATCACATTGAAGATACGGAAGAATACGTCGAGGAAACCTTATCTCTGGAAGAGGTCGAAAAGGACATGATTCGGAAAGCTCTGGAGCGTCATAAGGGCAAACGCAAATTTGCGGCGCAGGAATTAGGAATTTCAGAACGCACACTTTATAGAAAAATCAACGAATACGGATTGGAATAATGATTAAGAAAGTTTGTGTATATTGCTCTTCGAGTAGTAAACTGAACCCGGTTTACTACAAGGCTGCCGAACGAATGGGCGAACTCTTTGCCGAAGCCGACATGCATCTGGTTTTTGGTGGAGGAAAAAGCGGATTAATGGGTACAATCGCCGACAGCCTGCTGCAACAGGGAGGCAAAGCCACTGGCATTATTCCCGGATTTATGTGCGATGAAGGCTGGCAACATAAGGGTCTGACCGACTTAAAAGTGGTTGACACAATGCATCAACGCAAAGCCATGATGGCCGAAATGGCGGATGCCGCAGTAGCCCTCCCCGGAGGAATCGGCACTTTCGATGAGCTTTTTGAAATCATTACGTGGAAACAGCTGGGCTTATTTGCAAAACCAGTCGTGATACTCAACACCAACAACTATTTCCACCATTTCATTGAACTCCTTCATGTTGCAGCATCGGAAAATTTTCTGCGCGACGAGCATCGACAAATCTGGAAGGTAGTAAATACCCCCGAAGAAGTGATTCCTGCAATTAAAAATGCAGTTGAATGGCCGGACGATGCCAGAAGTTTCGCCGCAGTCTGAACAGATACATATTAAAGAATTTTTTTGGTGGCAGACACTAACATACATACAAACAACAACGACACTTCTTTGGTCAAAATAACCCCCATTGATACACTTTGGGGTAAACATGGCACCAACATATACCTGAGAACGCAAACCACTCCAAGTAAAATTCTGAAAGTTTCGGGTTTTGAAGGGAAAGTTGCCCCTCAGGGACTTTTCTCTTACGACACTTCGAGTGGATTGCTGCTTTTCATCACTTTGATTTATTCCTATTTATTATTTCGTTCCAGAGCAGTATTAAGAGGAAGCTTTAATTCAATTTTCAAGAAACAACGGGAACGGTCCAGCATATTCGAACCTGAAATTACAGCTCCCGAACTACGGTTCAGAATGTTAATCAGGGCTTTGGGAGTAATTGGCCTTTCGGTTTACGCATATAGTTTCATTGCCGGCCTGGTCCCTGGTGCCAATAATCTGATGGCCTTAATACTGTTAATCGGTATTAGTGTTGGAATTATGTTGTTACTTTGGATCAAATACATCCTCTTTTCATTCTTATCTTTCATTTTTTTTGACAAAAGACAAACCGCACCTTTTGTAAAAGCTTATTTCACTACCATCTTCGGGCTTGGTGTATTCCTGCTACCCATGGTTGCTTTTCAAACATTAGTAGCACTAAGCTTTATTCCCTGGCTACAAATTATGAGTATAATAGCATGTATCATAGCCACTTTATTAATCCTTTATAAGATTATACAAATTTTTTGGCTTGACTATTATTCAATCTTCTATATAATTTTGTATCTTTGCACTCTCGAAATACTGCCAATTTTGGTAGCTATTCGGGCAATACAATTATTTAATATTAGCCTGTAAATAAAGTATTTGAGCTTTGAAGATTAAAAAAATTCTGGTTTCACAACCACGGCCGACATCAGAAAAATCACCCTATTTCGATATTGTTGAAAAATATGGAGTGAAAATAGATTTCCGTCCCTTTATCAAGGTTGAACCGGTTCCTGCGAAAGAATTTCGTCAGCAAAAGGTATCAATTCTTGAACATTCAGCAGTTATGTTTACTGCCAAAACTGGGATTGATAATTTCTTCCGCATTTGCGAAGAAATGAGAATAACTATGCCCGAAACGATGAAATACTTTTGTATTTCAGAGTCTGTAGCTCTGTATTTACAAAAATACATTCAGTATCGTAAGCGCAAGGTGTTCTTTGGTGCAACAGGAAAATTACCTGATTTATTCACTGTTATATCAAAACATCAGAGTGAAAATTTCCTTGTTGTTTTATCCGACGTTCATAATGAAGAAATCCTGCATTTACTTGACAAATCTCAGGTAAAACATGATGTTGGAATTATGTACCGAACTGTAAGCAATGACTTTACGCCGGAAGAAGAGTTCAACTACGACATGTTGATTTTCTTTAGCCCGCAGGGTATTGCCTCTTTACTAAAGAATTTTCCCGAATTTGAACAGGGAGAGATTCAGATCGGATGTTTTGGAACAACAACCGCAAGCGCCGTACGCGATGCCGGTTTACGACTGGATTTAGAAGTCCCCAGACCTGATGCGCCATCAATGACTACCGCACTGGATCTTTTCATTAAAGAGAATCATAAAAACGCCAAGAAATAAGTATTCTCTTACAATTAAAAAAATAAAAGGCTCTTCTCATAAAAAAGAAGGGCCTTTACTGTTGTATTTATGACCAAACAATTGATTGAAGATATTGAAAACGATTGTATTCACCGACTTTTGCATCTAGACTTCAAAAGCCTTGGCATCAACGAATACAACCTGCAATATATCGAGGAGATACTACCACAAATACATTATCATTTCCGCATTTACAAACGCTGCATCAATCTATTAACAACAACCCGACACAAATATACAATCGTTGATTTTGGAGGAGGACACGGATTCCTGAGTTGCTTTCTGAAAATATTGGGATTTAACGTTATTTACTGCGACAACAATCCACTTGCAATATCCACAGTCAAAAAAATCGGATCAGCATTACAAATCGTTCCTGACGTTATAATTGAAGGTTCAGAGAGAGAGCTTACTGCATATTGCAAGGCCCAAAACATAGTGCCTGATTATTTGATTTCAGTCGATGTCATCGAGCATATTTATGATCTCAGCGTTTTCTTTTCCGTATTACACGACATCAATCCGAAGATGGAAATGTGCTTTACAACCAGAGCAAATCCCTGCAATTTTCGTTATAAGAAACGTCTATTCAAGATGATGGATGAAATCGAAAGGAATTTCTTTCTACCGATGAGAGAAGAGCATATTAGCAAGCAATATCCGGAACTCAACGAAGAGGAGAGCATGATGCTTTCCGTTTTATCGCGCGGTAAAACCTATGAT
This sequence comes from Paludibacter jiangxiensis, assembly GCF_001618385.1. NCBI lineage: Bacteria > Pseudomonadati > Bacteroidota > Bacteroidia > Bacteroidales > Paludibacteraceae > Paludibacter > Paludibacter jiangxiensis. The sequence continues at coordinate 158,431 of NZ_BDCR01000003.1, forward strand.
GACATTACAAAAATCGTAAACGAATATCTATCAAACGGGCATTTACCTCAAGAACCGACTTCGCATAATACCTGCGACCCCAATTCAGGCAGCTGGATAGAGAGGATTTTACCTTTAAATACATACAAAGCAATCATTAGCAACTCCGGTTTCGATGTCAGCTTCAGCAATGGCTTTTATGCCATCAACCAACAAGGATACGTCAAAAAAGCGCTATTGTATGCTATGAATCGTGGACTTCAACATGGAGGAAAGCCAGCAAGGATATTTGCTCCCTTTATCATCTTAAAAATAAAAAGCAAAAGAGCATTATAACCCTTTCGCTTTTGCTTCATCCCAGATTTGATTCATTTCATCGAGACTTAAACGCTTTAGCTCAATACCCTTCTTAATCGTTTGCTCTTCGAGGTAATTAAACCGTCGCATAAATTTCGCATTAGTTTTTTCAAGCGCATTTTCGGGATTTATGTTGTAAAGCCGAGCCGCGTTGATAATACTGAACAAAAAATCACCGAATTCAGCTTCTGTGTTTTCAGCGTCACCCTTAGACACCTCCACTTTAAGCTCTTCCAGTTCTTCGGCTACCTTGTTCCACACCTGTTCCTTTTGTTCCCAGTCAAAACCAACCCCACGAGCCTTATCCTGCATACGATGAGCTTTAATCATAGCCGGCAAAGCAGAAGGCACGCCACTCAAGACAGTTTTGTTGCCCCCTTTTTCTTTCAGCTTTAACTTTTCCCACTGATCTTTTACCTCCTGCGGCGTATTTGCCGTGTTATCCGCAAAAATATGCGGGTGACGATAAATCAGTTTTTCCGACAAAGCATCAATCACCTGATCGATCGTAAAATCACCTGTTTCGCTTCCAATTTTAGCGTAAAACACAATATGAAGGAGAATGTCACCCAGCTCCTTTTTAATCGACACAAGGCTCTCTTTCGCTATTGCATCGGCCAGTTCATACGTTTCCTCAATAGTGAGCGTACGCAGGCTCTCAAACGTTTGTTCTTTATCCCAGGGGCATTTTTCGCGCAGTTCATCCATTATCTCTAACAGATGGCGGAACGATACAAGCGCTTTATCTATATTTGTCTTCATTTTTTTACTATTAAAAATTCACACTTTGATTCTTAGTTCGATTACGAACAAAGATGTTCAATAACAATTTTGGCTCCAATAGCAATCAACAAAAAACCTCCGATGATTTCGGCCGATTTTTGAAATTTATGACCCATTTTTCTGCCAAGCCAAATACCGGCAAGAGCGAATAAAAAGGTACAAATACCAATAATAGTTGTTGGATACCAAATACTTTGGCCTAAGGTCGAAATGGTAAATCCGACAGCAAAAGCATCGATACTGGTAGCAATAGCCAACGTTACGACGACTTTATATGAAGATATTTTGAGTTTCATCTTTTCCGGATGTCCGCAAATACCATCGTAAGCCATTTTGCCGCCCACAAGTGCCAAAAGGGCAAAAGCTATCCAGTGATCAAACTCGGAAATAAGATGAGCTACACGTTCGCCCAAAAACCAGCCAATGATTGGCATTCCGGCCTGAAAAAGAGCAAGTATCAACGCATAGCGAAGTATTACTCTCGGCTTGAAATGATGTTTGTTGCAGCCGGCAGCAATAGAAACGGAAACCGTATCCATACACAAACCAATGGCAATGGCAAGAATGGTTATAAAATTCACAACAAAATAAATTTTATGATTTATGAATCAGATGGTTGTAACTATTCACCATGCATAGAATTCCTGAACGCTGAATAGTAAAATCGGACGACTTACATTTCTTCTATCAGATTAAGCATCTTGATAGTGGCTTTGATTGCCGCAACCGTTTGGTCACCATCCAGCCCTCTGGTTTTAAATATCTTATCCTTGAATTTCCAGGTAATAATAGTTTGTACAAAAGCATCCGTTTTTCCACCGGGTGGGATTACAACCACATAATCAATCAATTCAGGAGTAGGCTTATGAAGTTTTTTGTAGATTTTCCACATGGCTTTCGATACCGCATTGTATTGACCGTGTCCTGCTGCCGTCTGTTCGTGAATTTCACCGTTTATCTCCATCTTAACGGTAGCAACGGGATGAAGTCCATAAGTCAGTGCCAGAGAGTAATTGAGTATCTTTATAGCCTGATCTTCTTTCTCACTCTTCAACACATCTGCAACAATATAGGGCAATTCATCAAGAGAAACCATCTCTTTTTTATCCCCTAACTCGATAACGCGTGCTGTCACACGACGCATCATCTCGTCATCTAGCTCAATACCAAGAACTTGTAAATTCTTTAGAATATTGGCTTTTCCTGAAGTTTTACCCAACGCGTACTGACGTTCGCGTCCAAAACGTTCAGGCAAAAGATCATTATAATAAAGATTTTTCTTATTATCTCCGTCGGCATGAACACCTGCCACCTGTGTAAAGACACTTTCGCCGATAACAGGCTTATTGGGCGGTATGCGAATGCCTGAATACGTTTCCACCACTTTACTGATCGAATTTATTTTATCTTCGCACAGTTTGGTTTCGATATTTAAATGGTCGTGCAACACCGCTATAACACTTGAAAGCGGAGCATTTCCTGCTCTTTCGCCCAAACCATTTACTGTCACGTGCACTCCTTTAATACCGGCCTTGATAGCTTCAAACACATTGGCAACGGCAAAATCATAATCGTTATGCGCGTGAAAATCAAAGAAAACATCCGGATAACGAACAATCATTTTACTGCAATAATCAGCGGTTTCAGATGGATTGAGAATCCCGAGTGTATCAGGAAGCATAAAACGCTTAATATTCTCGTCTTTCAGAGAATCTACCATAAAGTAGACATACTCCTCCGACTCGCGCATCCCATTCGACCAATCTTCCAGATAAACATTGACACTGACACCCATTTCTTCAGCAGCCGCCAGTACCTGCTTTATATCCGCAACATGCTGTTCGGGACTTTTCTTTAGCTGATGTTTGCAGTGCTTCAGCGAACCCTTACACAAAAGATTGAGGACAGTACAACCGGCATCACGAATCCAGTTAAGAGAAAGATTACCGTCTACAAATCCAAGGACTTCAATCCGATCAATATGACCGTTTTTCTGAGCCCATTCGGCAATTCGTTTCACGGAATCAAATTCGCCTTCCGATACGCGCGCAGAAGCAATTTCAATGCGATCGACCTTAAGCTCTTCGAGCAAAAGCCGTGCTATACTTAATTTCTCGTGTACGGTAAATGAGACGCCGGAAGTTTGTTCCCCGTCTCGTAACGTGGTATCCAATATTTCGACTGAAGCCATAGTAGAATTTTAAGAACAGTTGAAAGTAGCCTGAAGATTTTGAATTGTGAAGCCGTAAAAAACGAATTAAACCACAACGATTGGGCTACATAAAACATCAACGCAGAACACACAAAGAATTAGTTTTGCGTGCCTGCGTTGTAAAGTTTATTGCGTTGCTGGAAGAACAAATCAGGTGTTCATCCCACCACAAACGTGGATTACCTGACCAGACACATACGAAGACAGATCGGATGCAAGGAACAGTGTTACTTTTGCAACTTCGTCAGGCGAACCTCCGCGGCGCAAAGGAATTGTTTCTGCCCATTTAGCGCGTTGTTCATCAGTCAGTGCATGAGTCATTTCAGTTTCAATGAAACCCGGAGCAATTGCGTTGGCACGAATTCCTCTTGAACCAAGTTCTTTTGCTATTGATTTGGCAAGACCAATCATACCTGCTTTGGATGCAGAATAGTTACATTGACCTGCATTACCAGAAACACCTACTACGGAACTCATATTGATGATGCTTCCCGATTTTTGTTTCATCATGATTGGTGTACAGGCATGAATGAAGTTGAAAGCCGACTTTAGGTTGACATTGATTACCGCATCCCATTGAGCTTCGCTCATACGCATCATCAAACCATCTTTGGTGATACCTGCGTTATTTACCAAAACATCGATATGGCCGAATTCTTTAGCAATCTCTGCAACAACATTGTGAGTATCTTCAAAATTTGCTGCATTGGAAGCATAACCTTTGGCTTTAACACCTAAAGCTTCAATTTCTTTTTGAGTTGCCAAAGCATTTTCATCGATGTTCAAATCGGTGAAAGCAATGTCGGCACCTTCGCTGGCTAATTTAAGAGCGATGGCTTTGCCGATGCCGCGGGCGGCACCCGTCACAATAGCGACTTTCCCTTCTAATAATTTCATTTCTTTCAGTTTTAATTTTCAGGTTAGACGTAATTTTTGGTCTGATGCTGCTGTTGTCATCAGAACAACCAACAGCTTGAGATTTCAAAGTTTACAATCCTTTTTGGTTATAAACGGGCTGCAAAGATAGGTAATTTTGTTTCAAATTCCTAATTGATTGACACAGACAACAACCACACACCGAACCGGAAATCGTTTCGTTTATTACAACGAAACGGCTTCTTCTTAAGTTCGATATTTGCTGAAATTTAAAGGATTTGATCGCTAAGAACACGGCTGAACCACCCGCATTTACGAAGAGCAGATAACGGAAGCTACCTTTCTCGTAAAATAATAACTGCGTTTGGCAAGCTGCTTCAGGGAATGAAGCGCCTGATATTTTGTTGCAACAAGGCGGGGCTTCACGTACGGAACGCCCCCGTACTTCTTCTTATATTCTCCCCCACCACCCAATTCAAACACGGTCGCACCTGCATTTTTCCAGTAACGCATTGCTTCAAACCACATGGCTTCATTTGGGAAAAGGGAATGAGAATCCTTATAGCTGGCCTGCCCCCAAGCCGAAGAAAATTTGTTTTTCCCCAAAAACAGACCTGTTGCAATGGATTTTCCTTCCGGAGAAAGCGACTCGAGCAACAAAAGATTCCCGGTTGGATATAAAGTATCGACAAGCGCAGTAACTCTGTTTTTAGAATAAGTCGGTTTCAAACCCTGCTTGCTAAACACATCCTGCAGCTGGCTGTAATAATCATCCACAAATTTTCCCGGATTTTCAGCCTGCCTGAGTAACACTCCGCGCCTTACCGATTTATTGACATTCTTACGGCTTGACTCATTAAAATCCCGAAGAAATAAGTCTTCCGACTGGGTAAGATCAATCGAATAGCCAGTGACGGGTTCGTACTGCAAGACAGAATGTGTCAAATCCTCAACGCTCATTTGCCAGTCAGTTGCCTGAAAAAACAGACACTGCTTTGTTCGAAACAGAGATAAAATAAGCGATTCATAGATCTTTACACGCTCTGTTGCTGTAATTGGCTTCAGCATATTCAATCCCTGAAAACCGGTAGAGCATCCTTCAAACGGGCTGGCCACAATTTTAATCACCTTCCTGAAATTTTCACCCACAAAATAGCCGATAAGATTTCCATTGTCGTAAATTTCAACAACGCATGGCTCTGCATGTTGTGTTTTTCGCAAAAACTCCAACCATTCTCGTGTTTTGAAAACATTCTGATCTTCACTTTTATCAAGCAAATCCCATGGAATCAACGCATTTCCCAAATCGTTAAATTCATACATAAGAGGTGATATTGGCAAGCTGGATTAAAAAATCACGTACAATGTTTTACAACTAACAGAAACTATTCTGAGGTCAGAATGAGGAATTCGCATCATCATTTAAGGATTAAACACTTCTTTTATTCAATATTGCTTAACTACAAATATAATTACTCCGCAAAGGAAATATCCTCTTAGATGTGTTAATCTCCAAGCAAAGTTCAACGTTTAGTGTGCAATATTGAAGATGCTAAATTGAGCGTTAAATGTTTAGCATCTGACTCCCCTACCGCCAGTCTCGCCATCTGAATACAGCCCCTCATTACTCGTTGCTCATTTCTATTTTCCAGTTTCTCTTCCCTACTCTATGAAGCGTTTCTGCCCCGCTATCTATTTTTTCGTATCTTTGCAAATTCAATTTCCAGTTATAAAAATGATTTCTGTAGAACAGCTTACGGTCGAATTTGGCGGACATACGCTCTTTGATTCCATCTCTTTTCTTGTAAACCCGAAAGACCGCATTGCCCTGGTTGGCAAAAACGGTGCCGGAAAAACTACCATGTTACGCATCTTCGCTGGTGGACAAAATCCCACTTCAGGAAGAGTGTCCGTACCATCTGATGTTTCCATAGGTTATCTTCCTCAGCACTTGTTGCCGAGCGGCAACCTCACCGTGATTGAAGAAGCGGAGACTGCCTTTGCAGAACTGCAACAGCTTCAGGCCGGTATTGACGAAATGAGTAATCAACTGGCGATCCGTACAGACTACGATTCTCCAGAATACCAAAAGCTGATAGAACGCATGACGCATGACACGGAGCGCCTGCACATGCTTGGAGGTACCAATTTCAGAGCGGAAGCTGAAAAAACATTGGTCGGACTGGGCTTTGAACGAACTGACTTCGACCGGCCTGTCGGAGAATTCAGTGGTGGATGGCGGATGCGCATTGAACTGGCAAAGCTACTCCTCCGCAAACCGGACGTACTGCTTTTGGATGAGCCGACCAACCACCTCGACATCGAATCAATTCAATGGCTGGAGACGTTCCTAGCTACTCAGGCAAACGCCGTGCTGCTCGTGTCGCACGACCGCGCTTTTCTGGATGCAGTCTCGAACCGCACTATAGAACTCTCTTTAGGGCGTATTCACGATTACAAAGTTCCCTACTCTCAATATGTAGAACTACGAAAAGAACAACTGGAACAGCAACAGCGAGCTTTCGAAAATCAGCAAAAGATGATTCAGGATACGGAAGATTTCATCGAACGATTCCGTTACAAAGCCACTAAAGCTGTTCAGGTTCAATCACGCATCAAGCAACTGGAACGACTCGATCGCATTGAAGTAGAAGACGTGGACAACTCGCGGCTCAGCCTGCGGTTTCCTCCGGCACCCCGCTCGGGAACCATTCCTGTAGAAGTTGACGGGTTGACAAAAAAATACGGCAGCCATACGGTTCTCGACACTATCGGGGTGATAATCAACCGTGGAGAAAAAGTGGCATTTGTAGGCAAAAACGGAGAAGGTAAAACTACTCTCGTAAAATGTATCATGGGCGAAACCGATTACAGCGGCATTTTACGCTTAGGTCATAACGTCAAAATCGGTTACTTTGCACAAAACCAGGCCGCATTGCTGGATGAAAACAAAACCGTCTTCCAAACCATCGACGATGTCGCCGTAGGCGATATCCGCACCAGAATTCGCGATATCCTGGGGGCTTTCATGTTTGGAGGTGAAGCCTCGGATAAAAAAGTAAAAGTGCTTTCGGGTGGAGAACGCAGCCGTTTGGCAATGATACGTTTATTGCTCGAACCAGTCAACCTGCTAATTCTCGATGAGCCGACCAATCACCTGGATATGCGATCGAAAGACGTGCTCAAAGAAGCTATCAAAACATTCGACGGTACCGTTATTGTAGTGTCACACGACCGTGAATTCCTCGATGGCTTGGTCACAAAAGTGTACGAATTTGGTCATAAAAAGATCAAAGAGCACCTCGGAGGTATTTACGATTTTCTGCAAAGCAAAAAAATTGAGAACCTTCAGGAGCTGGAGCGCAAAACAATCGCCTCAACAGCAAAAGAACCTGCTGCGAAAGCCGTTAACGACAACAAACTGGATTACGAAGCCCGCAAAGAACTCAGTCGGCAAATCAAAAAGCTGGAACGCCAACAGCAGGAAGCTGAAGCCGCCATTGATAGGCTTGAAAAAGAGATTGCCTTGCTTGAAATCAGCATGAACGACAACCCTACCCCTGAAATCTTCACTGATTACGAAAAACTGAAACAACAATTAGCGGACGAAATGGAGAAATGGGAAAGCGTGCTGCTGGAAAAAGAAGAACTGGAACGATGAATGGTTAATTATTAACGGTGAATGGTTAGTGTTTTGCATTAGCATCTAGTGTTCAACATTAAAGGTTCATCATTACGCATTACTTGTCTCTCGTTACTCGTCACTGTTTTCTATTTCAACTTTCACCCATTAATTGGAAGACTTGTTCATTTCATTTTGTATATTTGCATTTCGACCAACATTTTTTCACACACTGAATGCATTGATTCGAAGATGGAAAATACACAACAAGAATGGACAACTGTCATCAAACCCAAAGGTCACCTGCTGGACATTGACTTCAAAGAAATCTGGCGATATCGGGATTTATGGCAGATGTACGTCAAGCGCGACATTATAACTTCCTATAAACAAACGATCTTAGGCCCACTCTGGTTTTTTATCCAACCGGCCATGACCACCATCATGTACATGTTAGTCTTCGGTAAAATTGCCAAAATCTCTACCGACGGACTACCGCAGCCATTGTTTTATCTGGCAGGCATCTGCATGTGGAACTATTTTTCCGAATGCCTCAACCGCACTTCGAACACATTTACGAACAATGCCGACATATTCGGGAAGGTCTATTTTCCCCGGCTGATAGTTCCTCTCTCGACAGTTACTTCCAGTCTAATACGAATGGGCATTCAACTTTCACTATTCATTGCTGTATATCTGTTTTTCTTTTTTAGCGGAGCCAACATTCATCCCAACGAATATCTCCTGCTTTTCCCATTTCTGGTTGTGATGCTGGCGGGGCTTTCACTGGGCTTTGGCATACTCATTTCGTCGCTCACTACCAAATACCGAGACCTGACACTTTTGTTCGGTTTCATCGTGCAATTATGGATGTATGCCACACCTGTGATTTATCCGCTAAGCATGATGTCTGAAAAAAAACAATGGATCATGGCTTTGAACCCATTGACCTCCATCGTGGAAACTTTCAAATACGGAGCTTTGGGCATAGGAACCTTCAGTTGGAGCATGTTAACGTATAGTTTCGGATTTATGCTGGTACTTTTAGCCGTCGGGATCGTGGTATTCAACAAGGTACAGAAAAGCTTCATGGACACGGTTTAACCGCGAATTAGTCCACGGATTACACGAATTATCACAAATTAAATTTGTAAAACAAATACTGGGCATAAACCTTATAATCGAAAGATAATGGTTTTTGAAAAAGAAACGAAAGAGATAATTGGCGCTTTGTTTGCCGTTCATAGCGAATTAGGATGCGGATTTCTGGAAGCCGTCTATCAGGAAGCATTAGCTATTGAGTTCAAATTACGAAACATACCCTTCGAACAAGAGAAGAAATTAACGATAACATACAAAAACATTCCGTTGACTAAATTTTATATTGCAGACTTTGTATGTTACAATAAAATAATCATCGAAACCAAAGCATTATCTGCACTAACTTCTGAGCACGAAGCTCAATTACTGAATTATTTGAAGGCTACAGAATTAAAGCTTGGTTTGTTGGTCAATTTCGGAGAAAGGAGTCTAAAATTCAAACGAATGATCTCCTGATTAATCCACGAATTACACGGATATACACAGATTTAATCAGTGAAAATCTGAATAATCCGTGGACTATAACAAATTCAGATTATTTCGTGTATATCCGAGTAATCCGTGGACAAGACAAATTCAAAAACATTTAGTGGACAATGCCTACAGCCATAAAATTTGAAAATATCTCCAAGCAATACCGTTTAGGTCTTGTTTCTACCAGGACACTTTCCCACGACCTGAACCGGTGGTGGCAGATGAATATCCTGCGCCGCGAGGATCCTTACCTACAGATAGGCGAGGTAAACGACCGAGCTCATAAAGGCAACAGTGATTACGTTTGGGCACTGAAAGACATTAACTTTGAGGTGGAACAAGGCGATGTGGTAGGCATTATCGGAAAAAACGGTGCCGGGAAAAGTACTCTTCTGAAAATTCTCTCCAAGGTGACTGCTCCAACAACCGGCAGCATCAAAGCCAAAGGACGCATTGCCTCCCTGCTCGAAGTTGGTACCGGCTTCCACCCCGAGATGACAGGACGGGAAAATATCTATATGAACGGTGCCATTATGGGCATGCGAAAATCGGAAATTGACCGTAAATTTGACGAGATTGTCGACTTTGCGGGCGTAGAGCGTTATATCGACACCCCTGTAAAGCGCTACTCTTCAGGAATGACCGTACGCCTCGGTTTTGCAGTAGCTGCTTTCCTTGAACCAGAGATCTTAGTCGTAGATGAAGTCCTTGCTGTAGGCGATGCCGAATTCCAAAAAAAAGCCATCGGCAAAATGCAAGATGTATCCCGTGGAGAGGGACGGACCGTGTTGTTTGTGAGTCATAATATGGCGGCTGTTAGAAGCCTGTGCAATAGAGGAGTAATACTCTTCAATGGAAATATTTCTTTTGACGGAAATATTGAAGATGCAGTGGAAATGTATTTAAGACCTGATGATTTTTCTGCAAACAAAATTATACATACAGCTAAATACCATATTGACACCATAAAGCTTTATAATGTCACATTAAATGGTAACGATCAAAATGTATTATTTTTACCAGAAAAAGTAAAGTGTATTAATTATCGGTTGGAAGGATATTTATCTGAGCCAAACCAAATGGATCTTGAAGCTCGAATGTATGATAAAAACTGGCTCTTGTTGGGAGTCTATGCGCCATCACATATTAATGCTAGGACTCCACTTTTCCCAAAAGGATCTTTTATTTTAGAGGGATGCATTCAACTACCTGAAAATATTACACATGGACAATATTGGTTATCTATTGCATTAAGCCACCATAATGTTGCAGTCAAAGTTACATTTCAGAATGAGATAAGATTAGAGATAGAAGGAGTTAGTGCTCTAAACGGAAGAGCTTTTGATTATAAAGATTGTGGGTTTTTGATGTTGAAATAGTTATGGCACGATATACTATATTAATGACAGCCTGCATTAATCCCAATGGGATGCCATTTACATACCTACAAGACGTAAATGAAAGAGAAGAGCAATATATAAAAGCAATTAATCACTATTTAGAACATACAAATTTCGACATAGTATTCTGCAATAACTCCGGCGAGGATATTTCTGATAAAATAAAGACAAACACAAAACGATTTGAATATCTTACGTTTCAAGGAAATAGCTTTGACCATCATTTAGGAAAAGGTTACGGAGAAATGATTATTTTAAAATATGCATTAAGCCATAGTCAATTTATAAAAAATTCAGACTACATCATAAAAATAACTGGGCGACTCATTGTATCAAATCTTATTCAATCAATATATACGACCAATTTAATTTGGCTTTTCAAGAAAAATAAACTGTATTTTACGGATATTAACAGAGATTCCAAATTGATTGATTCAAGATGTTTTATCGCAAACAAATACTTTTTTGAAAGGTCTATAATAAACGGATATAAATTGAATGATTTTAAAGAATATTATTTTGAACACTTATTGTTTGATGAAGTAAATAGCTTCAATATGAGAAATAATGTTTGCTTATTTTATCCGAACTTGGCATTCTTAGGAATATCCGGCTCAACAGGGGTACGATATAGACCAGAGAAAAAAACTCTTTTGCAAAAATTGTCAAGCTTCAGAGATTATTGTAAAGTATTAAAAATGGAGGAAGGCCTTTCAAAGCCTCGTTATTTTTATTTGTCGATAATATCTTTATTTATTCGTATTGTTAAAATATTTGTAAGAAGATTATCGTAGTATGTGTAAACTATCCATTATATCCATTAACCGAAACAATGCCGACGGTTTACGTAAAACCATTGAAAGTGTGGTTTCTCAAACTTTCACCGATTTTGAATATATCGTGATTGATGGCGCCAGTACTGATGGAAGTGTAGATATCATTAAGCAATATTCAGGTCGCATTACTTACTGGGTAAGCGAACCGGACAAAGGCATCTACAATGCTATGAATAAAGGCATTCTCAAAGCTACCGGAGAATATTGTTTATTCTTGAATAGTGGAGATTGGTTGGTAAATGAGAATATCCTATCTGATATTAAATTCTATCAAAGAATCGAAGATATTATATATGGAAATCTTATTTATCTGTACAATGACAAGGATCCTTCTACAATGTTTGGAATAATCGAAACTGAAATCACCTTCTATAATTTTTTTGCCACACAATCTATTCCTCATCAAGCGGCTTTTATTAAAAGAGCCCTATTTGAGAAATATGGTCTGTATGATGAATCATATTCTGTTGTTTCTGATTGGTTGTTTTTTGTCAAGACCATCATCTTTGGTAACGTTAGTCTAAAATATATCAATATTAATATTACAAATTTTGATCCTTATGGCATTAGCTCCTTATCTCACACATACACAATAGAAGGTGATAAAGCAATGGAAAACACACTCCCTTCTAGAATTTTGAAAGATTATGAAAATTTCAAGTATACAATAGAAGAAAACATAGAACTAAAAAAAAACATTGCTCGTCTTAACCATAGATTTAAGCTTTTGGATAAGCTAATTACCTACGCAAAAAAACAATTTTAATGCAAATTTCCACTTATCCTTTAATATCCATCATAGTTCCCTGTTACAATCAAGCTCAATATTTACCTGAGGCTCTTGATTCTGTTTTAGCGCAAACATATACTAACTGGGAATGTATAATTGTAAATGATGGTAGCCCTGATAACACGGAAGAAGTAGCCAAAATATATTGTAATAAGGATAGCCGCTTCAAATATATCTTCAAAGAAAATGGGGGTCTTTCCTCTGCTCGAAATTTTGGATTTCAATTTGCTGGCGGAGAGTATTTGCAGTTTTTAGATTGTGACGACATCCTTTCTTCTAATAAACTTCAACTACAGATAGAACAACTAAGAGAATATAATTTTGATCCTTATATTATTTCTGTAACAAAGCACCAATATTTTATAAATAATGACATTCGCCACATTGATGTTGAAAGCTCAACAAAAGAGATAATTTGCCACGACTTCGATTTTCCAATGGATGTAATTATTGAATCCTGGGAACACTTGACCGGCTTTTGTGTTCATACCTGGCTATGGCATAGGACTCTAATGTCAGAAGCTGGCAACTGGGATGAATCACTATGCAAAAATGAAGATGGAGAATACTTTTCCCGGATTCTATCACATACAAAAGCTGTAAAATTTTGTCGGGATGCAGTTGCTTATTACAGGTTTAATCCAAAAAGCATTTGCAATACAATGAATCCGACAAAAGAATGGGATCAGCTACGTTCGGTTCGACTAATTATTTCAAAAATCAAAAAATATAGATACAATCAAGAAATCAAAGATATCATTTATAACATGTACATAGCTTATATGTACCCTAAAGATCTCTATTCAGAATATGCAAAAGAGTTCAAAAAGGACATCTTGAAACTCGGCTATCATTTTGATTTAATTGGAAGAGGAAAAATATATTGTCACTTATATAAGATTGGAGGGAAGAAACTTGCCGACACATTTTATTCCATCAAAAACAAAATAAAACAAAGATTTCAAAATTGACCACTCCCATACTATTCATCATTTTCAACCGCATAGATACCACAAAGCAAGTATTTGAAGCTATACGGTCAGCACAGCCCTCACAACTATTCGTGGCTTCCGACGGAGCCCGAACGGACAGAACTGGAGAAGAAGACTTATGCCGTGAAGTACGTGAATATGTAATGAGCAGTATTGATTGGGAGTGTGAAGTAAAAACGCTTTTCAGAGACAAAAATTTAGGTTGCGGTCTTGGGCCTGCTACTGCTATCACATGGTTTTTTGAGCACGTCGACGAAGGCATTATTCTCGAAGATGATTGTCTTCCCCACCCCGACTTTTTTGGCTATTGCGCCGAGCTGTTGGAGAAATATAGAAATAACAATGAAATTGCCGTGATAGGTGGCGATAATTTCAACAATGGGAAAGTGTATGGCAGTGCATCGTACTATTTTTCAAAATACAGCTATACCTGGGGATGGGCTACCTGGCGCAGGGTTTGGGAGGAATACCGCTTTGACCTGAAAAAACTGGATAAAACAAAAATGTGGCGACAGATAGACGCAACCTTCCACACGCGTTCTGAACGGGACTACTGGAAATCGACATTCGAACAAATCATTGACTCAAACCGGAATGATGCATGGGATTACCAGTTGTGGTTTCATGTATGGTACACCGGCAGATGTTCAATTGCGCCTAATGTGAATCTTGTAAAAAATATCGGATTTGGAGACAACGCCACGCACACCACTGACAACGATTCTCATCAGGCCGCTTTGCATACAAACGCGATATTGCCATTGACAGATCCCTCAAGAATCAAGATCGAAGAGGCCGCTGATTACTTCTATTTTAAACACTTTTGGAGTCCGACGCCACATAAAACCTTATTTGAAAAAATGGTATCACTGTTATATGCCATTTTACCACAAGGGATGATTAGCAGTTATCGAAAATTAAAAAAACGTATAATTACAACACAATGAAGGCATTCATAAACCGGCTTTTGGCGCACTTCAATTATCAGATCAAACGAATTGTTCCTGCCGATCAGGAGCAATATTTTCTCAACCATCTGAGCGAAGAGCTGAAAGCCCGGCAACAGATGGTGTCGTACTACAACATCAAACTCTTACTCGATGTGGGTGCCAATACGGGACAATATGCCAGCCTCATGCGCCGCATCGGATACAAAGAGCGCATCGTGTCGTTCGAACCTCTTAAATCGGCTTTTAACGACTTAAAACAGTTATCTGCGAACGATGAAACGTGGAGCTGCGAGAACTTCGGGCTGGGCAACAAAACCGAAAAGGCCGCGATCCATGTATCGGGCAATTCATACAGTAGCTCATTGTTGGATATTCTCCCTACTCATCTTTCTTATGATGCAGAATCGCAATATATCGGAGAGGAACCCATTGATCTCAAACGATTGGATGATATTTTTGCACGTTATTACCATCCTGACGATAAGGTTATGCTAAAAATTGACACTCAGGGATTTGAAAAAAATGTATTGGATGGGGCTATAGAATCGCTAAAAAAGATAACTTTGTTGCAACTGGAAATGTCAATAGAACCCCTTTATAAAGATGAAGTGCTATTCACTGAAATGGTAAATTATTTGCAATCGACAGGATTTGAACTGTTTGCACTGGAGAACGGAATTCGCAACCCTGAAAGCGGGAAGTTATTGCAGGTAGACGGCATCTTTGTAAATAAAAACATCGCTATTCAATGAGCTTGCTCCCCAAAATATCCGTTATAACGCCCTCCTACAATCAGGGACAATTTCTGGAACAGACCATTTTGTCTGTTTTGGGTCAAAACTATCCTAATCTGGAATACATCATCATTGATGGTGGCAGCAACGATGACAGTGTAGAAATTATAGAAAAATATTCCGATCATCTCTCCTTTTGGATCAGCGAAAAAGATAATGGACAAGCCCATGCTATTAATAAAGGATTTGCGAAAGCTACAGGAGATATTCTGTGCTGGCTCAACAGCGACGACATGTATATGCCCAATGTACTCAGCTATGTAGCATCCCGTCTGGACATTGCAAAAAAACAAATTTTAAGCGGCAACTGCATCCATTTCAACGAAACCGCTGAAGGTGTCGTGACTCAAGGATACGACGTCCAACGGTATGCAACGGAAATTGATCTGATTAACAACGACTTTATTATACAACCGTCATCGTTTTGGACTAGAAGAACATGGGAGTCGGTAGGTGTTCTGAATGAGCAATTTCACTTTGTTTTCGACTGGGAATGGTTTCTGCGGGCTCAACAATCAACTGTAAGGTTTATTTTTGAAAACAAGCCATTTTCCATTTATCGGGAACACGATGCCCATAAAACAGCAGTGGGAGGCGATAAACGAAAAAAAGAGATCGTCGATTTATATACAGCTTTTGAGGCTACAGACAATGTATTCCTTTTTGAACATTTATCAAAAGACAAAGATATACTCAAACGGTACCCAGTCAAAGTATTGAAGTATATTTGTGCAGTCTTTCGGATCAGATACTCCGATAGTAACCTGCTGTTGTTGCTCAAGAGTAAAAAATATAGCCATTTCGACCGTAAAAAGTTTGAGAATATTTTCTCTCTGGTATAAACCTACATATCATGCTGTTATCCGTCATCACTATCAACAAAAACAACGCCTCCGGTCTGAAAAGAACGCTTCAATCGGTACTTATGCAGACTTTTACGGAGTTTGAATATATCATTGTCGACGGAGTATCTACCGACAGCAGCCTCGAAGTTATACAAGAGAGTGAGATTAAGCGGAACGATATTGAATACAAATGGATCTCGGAACCCGACACTGGCGTATTTCAGGCGATGAACAAAGGGATTCAACAGGCCACGGGGGAATACTTGTTATTTCTAAATTCGGGGGACTTTCTGGTTAACGAAAAGGTGCTGGAAACGGTATTTAAGAAACACCATTCGGCAGACTTTCTGCTCGGCCAATGCAATATTTCAGACAAAGGTAAAGTGATTCACATCACTACACCTCCCGCAAAATTTACATTTGGTTATCTGTATGAGCACAACATAGCGCATCAAGCCACCTTTATCGCCCGTCGTATGTTTGAGCAACATGGTCTCTACCGTGAAGATTTCAGGTACAATGCCGATATCGAATTCTGGTACAGAACCATTATTTTACAGGCATGTAGCACTGAAACGCTGGACATTGTTATCTCTGATTATAATTTAGGCGGCATTTCGAGTCAAGAATGTGAAACGGAAACTTATAAAAAAGAAATAGCCGAAATATATTCTCACCCTCTACTGCAATTGTTTATTCCTGACTATGAAAACTCTATAGCTGACCGAAAACAAATGGAAGCATTTTATTGGATAAAATCAAAGAAAATTCTGAATGCAGTCTCATTACTAATTTTCAGATTTGCCAAATGGGCAAAAAACAAAGACTAAATGCGAATGATCTATGTAACATATATTTGTTTCACATTCTAATTACTTATTACAAAAATGTGTGGCATTTCAGCAATATACAGATATACTCGAATAAGCGATGACGACCGGCAAAGGCTGACGCAAATGAACCGGGAGATGCACTACCGGGGACCAGACGAGAACGACGTGTGGAGCGATGACACATGCGGACTGGCTCACACACGCCTCTCCATCATCGGACTCGAAAACGGGCGGCAACCACTCTTTAGCAAAGACAAATCGCTGGTGTTGATCTGCAACGGTGAAATCTACAACTATATTGAGCTCAAAAAGGAACTGGAAGCAAAAGGACATCATTTTAGCAGCGATTCCGATAGTGAAACTATCCTGCATCTCTACGAAGAATACGGAGTAAAATGTCTGGAACATTTGCGGGGTATGTTTGCCTTTTGCTTGTGGAACACAACAACGAAACAACTTTTTGCTGCCCGCGACCGCATCGGTGAGAAAACACTATATTATTCTCAATTACCCTGCGGAGTGGTATTCAGCACCGAATTGAAAGCAATTCTTCACCAATACATCGAAAAACCGCAGATCGATTTACAACAGTTGGCAATATCCATACGCTATAACTATCCGTTTGACAAAAAAAACACGTATGTCAACTCTATTAAACGAATAGAACCTGGCGAATATATTCTTGTTGACCAATCAGGAATGCGATTTCATACTTACTGGAAACCTTTTGCCCGACCAACTTTTAATGGCACATTTGAACAGGCAAAAACCGAAACACTAAGATTAATGCAGGAATCGGTGAATCTCTGTCTAAGAAGCGATGTGCCCATAGGCGTACTGCTTAGTGGTGGAATTGACTCAAGCGCCATTGCTGCCCTTGCCAAAGAATCGGGCAGAGAAGTACATGTGGTTACTGCCGGATACAAAGGCAATTATGACTGCGATGAACGTGCTATTGCCAAACGTTTTGCCAAAGAAAAAGGTCTGATTTATCATGAAATTGAACTTGATGCTCGCGATTTTAAGGATCTGTTTTGGGAATATTCACAATATATCGACGAACCTATTTGTGATGTATCGTCTATGTCGCAATGGGCGCTGTACAAAAAGGCGAAAGAGATGGGCTTCACTGTTTTGTTAGGAGGTTTGGGAGGAGACGAACTCTTCTATGGCTACCCATCAACCAATGCGCTGGCAGAATCCCTTAAACTATCACACGAACATCAGGCACTGTTCCCGTTCAAAGGCACAGAACGTAAAATACGATTTCTCCGTTTTCTTGCCACGAATTGGCGACATATCCTTTTTGCGGGATACAGCTTGGGATATACCCCTAAGTCGGTTGTACACTGGACATATGAAGATTACAAGAAATTTGCCGAGACTGCTTCTTTTACGTTAGACGATGATCGTTACAACTTCAAAGATGCTGACGTTTATATTCCACTCGAAAAACCAGGCAATGAAATAGAACAAATGAACTACTTCGAGTTCAGCTATTTCATGACCATGCTTTGCCTTTATTTAGCTGACAGACAAGGAATGGGTAATTCTGTAGAAATTAGATCACCTCTGATCGACTATAAGCTGGTGGAGTTTGTATTCTCATTGCCTGTCGAAATGAAATACCGCCGAGGGAATCCGAAATATTTCCTAAAAGAAACACTAAAAGAGTTGGTTCCCAATTATATTCTAAACGGAGCAAAACGAGGATTTACCCCTCCTCAAGATTTTATCCACGAATTAATCCAAGATTATCAATACCGGGTACTTAGTTCCGAACACCGTTTTTTCAATTCTATATTGGCAGACCGTCTACTCGACTTACAAATTAATCGATATGAAAATAGATAATTTAGCCCCGATAGTTTTATTTGTTTACAATCGGCCTCAACATACACAAAACACAATAAATGCCTTAATAAACAACCAGCTATCGCAAGAATCCACACTTTATATTTTTGCAGATGGTCCAAAAGAAAATGCCACGCAAGAACAAATCAGAAATATAGAAGAAGTCAGACAAATAATCAACGCCACACGGGGATTCAAACAAATTGTGATACATGAATCAAAGACAAACAAAGGTCTAGCCAACTCTGTCATTGAAGGAGTTACCAAAATAATTGACCAATACGAGCGAGTCATTGTACTTGAAGATGACTTAGTAACCTCTCCGGCTTTTTTATCGTACATGAACCAGGCTCTTTCATACTATAAAGAGTACCCTTCTGTTTTCTCTATTTCTGCAGATAGACCACAAAATATTGACATTCCATCTGATTATCCATTCGATGTTTTTGTAAGTCTTAGAGCGTATTCGTACGGATGGGGGACTTGGAAAGAAAAATGGAATAAAATCAACTGGAATCACAACGCAATTTCTGATATTTTTCAAAACTCAGCCATAAAACAAGCCTTTAACCGAGGGGGAGAAGATTTAACAGCCATGCTTTTCGAACAGCATGCCGGCAAAATTGATTCATGGGCAGTACGATTCGTTCTTAATCATTTTATTCACCACTGCGTATCTATAATGCCTTGTAAAACTTACATAATTAACAATGGATTTGACGGCACCGGAACTCATTGTGATATAAGACATTCAAACAAAGCATCTGAGGAGCTTAATCATTCATTTACACCCTGCTTTTTGCCCGTCATATATGAAGATGCAAGTATAATTAATAGCTTTTACAGCGCTTTTTATCCAAGGAAGAGGCCTGTTTATAAAAAAATCATCAATAAAATTGCCCGATTATTGGGAATGTCGAATATATTTATCATCAAAAAGAAAGTTTATTGCTAACATAATTTACATCTTCAATGCTGAATTTCTGTACCTTATTCGACACAAATTACATGGCAAAAGGGTTATGCATGTATGACTCTTTAACCAAACATTGTTCTGATTTTCATCTATATATATTTGCTTTTGATGACAATTGTCATCAAACTCTGACGCGATTAAAATTAAACAATGTAACTATTATTTCGCTGTCAGAATTCGAAGATGAACAATTACTCAAAGTTAAACCTCAACGGAGCAAAGCTGAATATTGCTGGACCTGCACCTCGTCAACTATTTTATATTGTATTGAAAAGTATCTACTTGATCATTGCACGTATATAGATGCCGATTTGTATTTTTACGGAGACCCAGTACATTTAGTCGATGAAATGTCCGCCAACAGCGATGTGCTAATTACAGAGCATCGTTATACGCCAATATACGACCAATCTGAATTATCCGGTAAATACTGTGTCCAGTTTGTTACATTTCGCAACACTGAAAATGGAATGTTTATTCTCCGTTGGTGGAGGGATGCGTGTCTTGAGTGGTGCTATGCCCGCAAAGAAGATGGTAAATTTGGAGATCAGAAATATTTAGATGACTGGACTACCCGATTTAAAGGCATACATGAATTGAATCACTTAGGAGGTGGCGTTGCCCCCTGGAACGTCCAGCAATATACTATTGAAAACGAAAACAATACACTTGTCGTCTATCATCCCGATTCTGGTAAATATTTCGATCTGATCTTTTTTCATTTTCATTATATGCATATCTATAAGATGAAATTCATTTATGAATTTTTTTTCGGCCATTATATCTTACCCAGAAAAGTTTTGCATTATCTTTACAAAGCTTACGTAGCTCAGCTTAAGAGGAAATCTCTCGAACTGCGCAAAATACACAGCAAAACCGATGGACTCGGAGTACAAAACCAACCTATCGGATGGTTCATACTCATCGGACACCTGATTAAGAATATAACCAAACCAAACAGAATCAACTGGTTAAGATTATGGCAGAATTAATAGACCTCCAAACATTTACTGATAAACGGGGCAATCTTACCGTAATAGAGAAAGTCATTCCCTTCGAGGTAAAACGTATATTTTATATTTATGGAGTCGATGATTCTATCAGAGGTGGGCACAGACATCACAATACAACACAAGCCGCCATCTGTTTGAAAGGAAGTTGTGAAATCTACAGCACGGAAGGAACAACGGAAGAACGTTTTGTATTAGATAGTCCTGCCAAATGTCTGACCATTCAGCCTCAGGACTGGCATGTCATGTATAATTTCACTTCCGACGCAATTTTAATGGTTCTCGCATCTGACTTTTTCGATCCTGACGACTATATTTTTGAAAAATATTCGATTACACAGAAGCAAGCATATCATGATTAAATTTTTGGATTTACAAAAAGTCACTCAACTTCATATTGACGAAATCAACGAAGCAATACAAAGGGTTATCAACTCCGGGTGGTATCTGCAAGGAAAAGAAGTGCAGACTTTTGAAGAGCAATATGCAGCTTATATCGGAACACAACACTGCATTGGCGTAGGGAACGGTCTGGATGCATTACGACTGATATTACGTGCTTATATCGAATTAGGTATTATGAAGGAAGGTGATGAAATCATTGTTCCAGCCAACACCTATATTGCGAGCATCCTTGCTATAAGTGACAATCATTTGAAACCTGTACTGGTTGAACCCGACATAGAAACTTTACAAATAGATCCATCCAAAATAGAAACTGCAATCACAGATAAAACAAAAGCGATAATGATTGTTCATCTATACGGAAGATGTGCTTATAATGACTCAATGACAGATTTATGCAAACGATACGGAATCAAACTGATTGAAGACAACGCACAGGCTCATGGATGTCTGCACAAAAGCAAAAGAACAGGATCATTGGGAGATGCTGCCGGTCACAGCTTTTACCCGGGTAAAAATCTGGGCGCTTTGGGAGATGCCGGAGCTGTAACAACGAATGACCAAGCCTTAGCCGATTGCATTAGAATACTTGGGAACTACGGTTCGTCTCAAAAATACGTGTTCAGATATCAGGGCTTCAACAGTCGGCTGGATGAGATACAAGCGGCAGTGTTATTAGTAAAACTAAAACACCTAGACAATGAGAACAATACTCGAAAAGCCATAGCAAAGGTATATCTTGAAAATATTCACCATCATAACATTATCCTTCCCCATGTTGATGAGTGGGATTCTAATGTATTCCATATTTTCCCCATACTGACAATTCAAAGAGATAACCTTCAACAATATTTAAGTAATGAGAACATACAAACGCTAATCCACTACCCGATTCCACCGCATAAACAAACTTGTTACGCAGTTTGGAACGGATTGTCGTTTCCTATTACAGAGAAAATACATGAACAGGAACTAAGTTTACCCATCAGTGCTGTGATGAATAAGAATCAAGCCTCAATGGTTGCAGAAGTCATTAACAAATGGGGATAAATTAATATGAATCTGATTTTCATTCATAAAAGCGACAGTTGGTACTTGTCGTATGCACTAAAACAAGCAATTAAATCTAACCCCAATGCGAATATTTATCTGATTGGTGACACAAGCAACTCTCATCACAAAAATATTCACCATCATTTAATTACGGATTACTCGAACAATGCAAATAGCTTTGCCGCTATTTATAAGCATTTCTCTAAAGCAAATCATGACTATGAACTATTTTGTATTCAAAGATGGTTTATCTTGCAGGAATTTATGATCAAAAATGGTATAGAAGATGCTTTATTATTAGACACTGATGTTCTTATATTCCTTGATGTTGAATGGTTTATAAAAAACATAACAAAAGATTTTCAATTAACAAGAGGCCATAATGGATCAATGGGATTTGTTTATTGGAAAAAACTATCTTATTTAACATGTTTCTGCAATTTTGTAATGGAACTTTATTCCCAGAATGAATCCATTACCATATTAAGAAAGGCCTACGAAGATTTTGTAACAGTCTCCAATGTTGGAGGAATTAGTGATATGACCTTACTTGATAAATATATCGAGATTCATCCTAATAGTCTTTTTAACATTGAGATTCCACCTCTTAATGGACAGGCCTTTGTCACGGCATTTGACTCCCCTGTTTTTAGATTGAACAAGAAAGGGTTTGTGGATATTAGTTGGGTTAAAAGAATTCCATATGTCACAACCATAGAAAATGAACGTGTTGCAGTTATTGGCATTCACTGTTATGGCTTGCAAAAAAAATATCTACGAAAACTATACCAAGGAAAACATAAAATACTGTGTCGTATAGTGTTTTATTGGAAAGAGTCTTATTTAAAAGTACTCGCCGATATTTTGCGAAGACGTAAATAAAATCCATGATAAAACTCTCCATCATCACCATTAATTACAACAACGCCGAAGGTTTGCAAAAAACTATGAAAAGCGTTTTTGCTCAAACTGCCGAGGAGTTTGAATACATCGTTATTGACGGTGCCTCAACTGATGAAAGCAAAGAGGTAATAATTCAATATGCTCACCAATTCGACTCACCAACTCTCCGACTAAAATGGCTCTGCGAACCGGACAACGGCATCTACCACGCCATGAACAAGGGCATTAAAATGGCACAGGGAGAATATGTGCAGTTCTTGAATTCGGGAGATTTATTAGCGACTCAGGATGTCACAAAGAAGATGCTGAGAGATTTGGAGAGCAAAGAACAAAAAACAAAAAACAAAGACAAAATTGCTATCCTGTATGGAAATATGCTTAAGTCTCTACCTAAAGGCATTTTATGCGACAGAGGTCTCGCCGGAAAACAACCTGCTATGATCGACTTTATCCGGGGAACTATCAATCATTCCCCCTCATACATACGCCGCTCCTTATATGACAAATATGGATTGTATGACGAGAAGCTGAAGATTGTCTCCGACTGGAAATGGTTTTTGCAGGTAGTTGTTTTCGGAGAAGAAACAACAGCCTACGCAGATATTGATGTAACTATCTTCGATATGCATGGAATCAGCAGCACCAATCATGCTTTAGATAAAGCAGAACGAGAACAGGTACTATCCGAGCTATTACCGGCTGCAGTTATGGCCGACTACAAACAATGGGCCTTCCCAATAGAACAGATGAAACGTCTTAATAGATATTGGTTAACACGAAAATTAGTTTGGTGGATGGAAAGAGGACTTTTTAAATGGGAAAAATGGACGAAACGCAAATAAATAGAGAAAAACATATTCATTTACCCGGCTTAAATGGACTACGAGCGATAGCTGCTCTTTCGGTTCTTCTTTCTCACGTATTTTTGGGTACTTTTGGCAATTGGAATTTAGAAGTCGTCAAATTACCTATTTTTGAAGGAGGCGTAATTCTGTTTTTTGTCATCAGTGGATTTCTTATAACTTATTTATTGTTACATGAAATTACATCGACTGATTCGATTGATATTAAAAAATTCTATTTGCGTAGAATTTTAAGAATCTGGCCGCTTTACTATGGATATATTCTGATTGCAGTAATCGTCTTGACAATTTTGGGATTGCAAAAAGACATATTGAATAACAATCTAGTTTATTACCTTTTTTTCGGAGCCAACATTCCGTTTATATCATCAATCGGAATCTGGATAATTGTACACTACTGGAGTTTAGGTGTTGAGGAACAATTTTATTTGTTTTGGCCCTGGCTAGTCAAAGTCTCAAGACATAGAATACATATTATAACTTTATTAATTCTTGTTGTGTGGATTACCCTGAAATACGGAACTTGGTTATTATTCACAAATCACTCCCTGATATACCGTTTTTTTGCCGTCACTTGTTTTCAGAGTATGATGCTTGGAGCCTTAGGCGCAATTGTATATTATCATAAAAACAAAACAATTTTAGCATTAACGACCAACCATTATGTGCAAACGATTACTTGGCTCTATTTTTTGTTCAGTTGTTTCCTGAATGAATATATACCAGCTGCATGCCGGAATGACGTCATTGCTCTTTTCTCTCTATTGCTAATTTTAGGTCAGGTAGTAGAAAATAAGATTATCAACCTTGAAAAACCAATTTTTGATTTCATTGGCAAGATCTCATATGGCATTTATGTAATTCACCCATTAATAATATTCATCAGTTCGAGAATATGGATAAAGATGAGTGTAAATGTAAATCCAGCATTACAATACATTCTGATATTCGTCTGGGTAATATCCTCAACAATAATTATTGCAATAATTTCATATAATTATTTTGAAAAACCCTTTTTGAGATTAAAAAACAGATATAGCATTATTCAAAGTTGCGATTCAATAAGAGAGATAAATCAATTGTGAACAAAGACGCTAACCATATTGCTATAATTATACCCTATTTCGGACAATGGCCAGAATGGATAGATGTATATTTTTATTCATGCCGGAATAATAATCATATTGATTGGATTTTTTTTACAGATTGTCTCATTCCACAAACAAAATCAAGCAACTTATTTTTCTATCCAATTGATTTTGAAGAGTATTGCAAGAATACCAGCAACAAGCTAAACATTCATTTTTCCCCACAATGTGCATATAAATTATGCGATCTAAGGCCTTTTTATGGAATCGTACATGCCGATATACTTAAGGCTTATGATTTTTGGGGATTTGGAGATCTGGATATTATTTGGGGCAATTTAAAGAAATTCTATCCAGATGATTTACTATCAAAATATGATGTATTTTCCACTCACAACGATCGTGTGAGCGGACATCTGACGATTATTCGTAATATTCAAAAATATAATCACCTCTGTTTGCAGATCAAAGATTGGCAAGCAAAATTATGCTCAGAAATTAACGAACAACTGGATGAAGCAGCCTTCAGCCAACTGCTGTTTCCCGAATCCAGAATCATTGGGAAAATTTACAGACAAGTATTAATGAAACATTTGGGCTGGAGGCGAGCAAGAAACATCTATTGTTCTATTTTTCCACTCATTCACAGTCTACTAAGGACTCGCAAACGCAAACTTTTTTTTAAAGAACAATATACCACACCCATTTTGAGTGGTGATGGGCACATCAGTAAAAATGATTCCGAAAATTGGCTTTACAAAGACAATAAAATATACAATCTCAGAACTGGACGAGAACATATCTATCTGCACTTTATGCTCTATAAAAAAAATAATGTACGACCTGGTTCTTATTATTGGAATGAAGATTTTTATTCATTAGATTCAACCTTTGATTATTCAAAAGGGGTAATTGTCGATACAAAAGGTATATCTCCAAACGCAAATAAATGATACAAATCATCTTAGATCCGGTTACTAATGTCTATTATAGTTCGTTCTATATTCAAGGATTGATAGATCGTTTTGGGTCAAAATCAATTATCTTTGACAAAACGCCATTTAAACATTTGGAAGCGCGTGACTATAATTTCAACTTTGTTTTGTGTGATTCGGGCAAAATGATCAGAATCTCTATTGATTTTGAAGATTTTGATACGATAAATGATGAATGTTATGAATGGTGCGATAAATATGGAAAAGTCAATACCAACTGGAGACAAACTGCTCACGCAGAATATCCAAAATTAATCTCTTTAGCTCCGGGTTTTGGCATTAGAATTTGGAGTTTAACCAAGACCTCTCAATTGGCTATTTCCAATATAATTAAATGTAGAATCAGCATTCCAAAAACTCGAAAATTATTGGGAAAATATAAAAGACAATATACTCTTCGTTGCCCAATTGATTTTTATCACCCTGATTTACAAACAGAAAGACAATCATACATTTATCACCTCAGCACATTATGGTATTCTGACAAGCACAATAATAATGACAATGGAGTAAACAAGTCAAGAGCCAACTTTATACGTGCCTGTAAAAGCACCTCTACCTTAACCTTCGAAGGTGGTTTGGTGCCTCAAGACAAGAACCGTTCCTCCATAGACAAATTTGCAGACGTTCTATATGAACGTGAAGTTTCTGTGCTTGAATATATAGCCAAAACACGAAAATCGTGCATTGTTTTTAATACACCTGCTTTCTGGAATTGTCATGGATGGAAATTAGGCGAATATTTAGCATTAGGAAAAGCTATCATATCTCTGCCACTTTCGAATGATTTGCCGGCACCTTTGATCCACGGCAAGCACATCCACTTCATAAAAAACGACAGCGAAGAAGCGATAAAAGAAGCGATCCTATTACTCATAAAAGATGAAAATTATCGGTACAAGTTGGAGTGTGGGGCTCGTGCATACTGGGAAAACTACGGTACTCCCTATAAATCTATAGAGCTTTTGGGCATCTAAAATTAAATATTTCACGCTATGTTTTCCGTCATTATTCCCCTTTATAACAAAGCCGCGCA
This sequence comes from Paludibacter jiangxiensis, assembly GCF_001618385.1. NCBI lineage: Bacteria > Pseudomonadati > Bacteroidota > Bacteroidia > Bacteroidales > Paludibacteraceae > Paludibacter > Paludibacter jiangxiensis. The sequence continues at coordinate 185,458 of NZ_BDCR01000003.1, forward strand.
TATCGAAAAAGCTATGCGGTCGGTATTGAATCAGTCTTACCACGAGTTTGAACTGATTATTGTAAACGATGGCTCTACTGACAATAGTTTGCAAGTTGTAAATCATTACCTGCATTCTCAACAGAAGGAGGGAAACAACTCTTTGGTAGAGCATGTAAGAATCATCAACCAGCCTAATGCCGGAGTCTCCATGGCTCGTAATGCCGGAGTACAGGAAGCTAAATATGACTACATCGCCTTTCTGGACGCCGACGACTGGTGGCAGAAACATTATCTGGCGAAAATGAAGGTGCTAATAGAGGAGTTTCCTGGCGCCAAACTATACAGCTCGTCTTATTATCAGGTAAAAAGAGGAATTCGTCATAAAGCTAACATTGGAGTAGATGATGCTTTTAAGGCTGGTTATATAGACTATTGCGAGGTATATGCCAAAACTCTCTGCATGCCGGTATGGACCAGTGCTACCATTATCAGTAAAAAAGCTTACGAAGAATTCCACGGGATGAATCCGGCAATTAAACTGGGAGAAGATTTCGACTTATGGATCAGAATCGCACTGAAATATAAAGTGGCGTTTCTCAATCAACCGTTGGCTTATTATAATCATGATGTGGAACAAGAAAACCGGGCTGTGGTTTACGGACGCGTTTATCCTCCTCACCAACATTACATCTTCAACCTGGGATATCTCGAAAGCGAAGAATGCAATAATGCTTCTCTAAAAAAGCTATTGGATGCATTGAGGGTGTATGTTTTACATCCGTACTATTTAGACAAAACTACCCGCGAGATCGCGAAAATGGAACTACTGAAAGTAAATTGGGAAAATCAACCAATGAAGGAACGAATCAGATACAGAATTCCGGTTTCCCTTTTACAGCTACAGTTTCGTTTCATGCGATTGGGTTCAATGGCCAAGCAATACATACTTACGCCAAATAAAAAACAGAACGAGGGAACAATATTCAAGTAGTGAGAGGATTAAACAGGGAGAAACTGAACATTAAACATTGACTTTGAACTTTATAACATTGAATTTCGTATGCGAATTGCCTATCTTTTAGGGTCATTAAACCGGGGAGGAACAGAAACGCTTCTTTTAGACTGTTTCCGAAATGCCGCTATTGCAGGATTTTCCTTTGTTGGCATTTACAGGAAAGAAGGAATACTTGCCGACGATTTCAAAAAAACGGGAGTTCCACTTTTCCGCCTTACTCCTAAATCGAAAACAGATATCGCATATTTTGTAAAGTTGAGAAAGCTGCTTATCCGCAACGATATTACCATTGTTCATGCCCAGCAACCTCTCGATGCTCTTTATGCCCGCATAGCTACCATTAGAACAAATATAAAAGTTGTGCTTACGTTTCACGGCTACGATATGGAGGCCGGCAAAACGGATAAAACACTCATTAGCTGGATCATTCGGCACACTGACCTGAATATTTTCGTTAGTAAATCCCAGAAAAAATATTACCATCAACGATATCGCTTTGCAGAAGAAAACTCAGTAACGGTTTATAACGGCATTTCATTCGACAAACTGACTCCAGCAAAAAGTAATTCATGGAGAGCGGAGTTGAATATAACAACAGATACCATTTTACTTGGAAGCGTAGGCAACTTTGGAGCCGTAAGAGATCAACTGACCATCTGCAAATTTCTTAAACTACTAAACGACAAGGGTGTAAATTTCCGCTTTTTATTTGTCGGCAAAAAAAATCCGGGAGAAGAATGGCGTTACGATCAATGCGTCAATTTCTGCAATGAAAACGGACTGGAAAACAAAGTTTTGTTTCTGGGTGCACGTTCGGATGTGCCTGACATTTTAACTCAACTGGATGCTTTTATCTATGCAACCGATCATGATACCTTCGGCATTGCTGTTATCGAAGCAATGGCCAGCTCTGTTCCTGTTTTTGTGAACGACTGGGAAGTGATGCTGGAAATTACAGATAGCGGTAACTACGCTCATCTCTACAACACCAAAGATCCAAAGGACTTACTCCATCAGTTTTTACCCTTTACTGCCAATCCGGTTCTTTATAAACAAAAAGCGGAAGAAACAGCTCAATGGGTACGTGAAACATACAGTATCGGGAAACACCTCAACCATCTGAAAGAGACATACAAAACAATTTCTAATTGTTAATTATTAATTGTTAATTATTGGACACTTATCCCAGTGTTAGGGGTTTCCAATTACTCGTTTCTGAATAAAAATGGCTACCTTTGCAACTTCTTTTTTAAGCAATTTCTAACCTTCACATAATTCTTTTCTACATGACACGCGACAATGCTATTTTTGAGATTATCGAGAAGGAACATCAGCGCCAATTAAAAGGTATTGAGCTGATTGCGTCCGAGAACTTTGTAAGTGACCAGGTAATGCAGGCTATGGGAACATGGCTTACCAACAAATACGCCGAAGGCTATCCCGGCCACCGTTACTACGGCGGTTGCGAAGTAGTTGACCTGAGCGAACAACTCGCTATCGATCGTCTGAAAGAAATTTTTGGTGCGGAATATGCTAACGTACAGCCTCACTCCGGAGCGCAGGCTAATGCAGCAGTATTTTTGGCAGTACTGAATCCCGGTGATAAATTCCTCGGTCTGAATCTCGCTCACGGCGGCCACCTATCTCACGGCTCACTGGTAAACAGCTCAGGAATCCTTTACCAACCATTGGCTTATAATGTAAAAGAAGATACAGGTCGTGTTGACTACGACCAGATGGAAGAAGTTGCTCTCCGCGAACGTCCGAAACTGATCGTCGGTGGCGCTTCTGCTTATTCACGCGACTGGGATTATGCCCGTATGCGTGCCATCGCTGACAAAATCGGTGCACTGTTAATGATCGACATGGCTCACCCTGCCGGTCTGATTGCTGCCGGTTTGCTCGAAAACCCGTTGAAATACGCCCATATTGTTACCTCAACCACTCACAAAACATTGCGTGGCCCTCGTGGTGGTATTATCCTGTTGGGCAAGGACTTTGAAAACCCATGGGGCAAAACAACACCAAAAGGCGAAATCAAGAAGATGTCTTCTCTTCTCGACTCTGCCGTATTCCCGGGCATCCAGGGCGGTCCGCTAGAACACGTGATAGCTGCAAAAGCTGTAGCTTTCTACGAAGCTTTACAGCCATCGTATGTTGAATACCAGACTCAGGTGAAGAAAAATGCAGCTGTAATGGCCGACGCGTTCATGGCAAAAGGTTACAAAATCATCTCTGACGGTACCGATAACCACTCTATGCTGATCGACCTGCGCACCAAATTCCCTGATTTAACAGGTAAAGTGGCAGAAAACAGCCTTGTAAGAGCTGATATTACAGTTAACAAGAACATGGTTCCTTTCGACAGTCGTTCTCCATTCCAGACTTCGGGTATCCGCGTTGGTACTCCTGCAATCACTACCCGTGGTGCGAAAGAAGGCCTGATGGGAGAAATCGTTGAAATGATCGACACTGTACTTCATAACACAGACAACGAAACTGTCATCAAATCAGTTCGCGACAAAGTAAACGGAGTGATGGCCGGATATGACTTGTTTGCATACTAATCCAGTAACGAGTAATGAGTAACGAGTAATGAGTAACGCAGAATAAAGACAATGGGAACAGGTGATTTTTACGATAAATACTGCGAACGCACTATGAACTTTGCTGTTGCTATTGTATCATTCTATTCCAATCATTGCAAATACAAAGATGAAACCCGCATAATCGGGAAACAACTATTGAGATCGGGCACTTCCGTTGCCGCAAATTTCCGAGCAGTTACACGAGGACGATCTTCTGCTGAAAGCTATGCCAAACTGTGTATTGTCATTGAAGAGACTGACGAAACACTTTTCTGGTTGGAATTGTTAAAAAAGGCAGCACTTATTGATGTTTCACAAATTGAACAATTAATAACGGAAGTCACCGAGCTTCTTAAAATATTTTCTACCACCCGAAAAAACTGGAAACGTTAAAACTCTCATTACTCATTCTCGTTACTCGTCACTAACTTCTAATTCATGATCGAACGCACCATATTACTCAATGAAACTGTTGACCCTGTAGTCTTTTCCGGGGTTAACAACGCCAATATCGCCTTAATTAAAAACCTTTTCCCAAAGCTGAAAATAGTAGCTCGTGGAAATGTATTGCGTGCATTGGGCGATGAAGAGATTATGGTCGCATTCGACGAATCTGTACAAAAGCTACAGAATTATTGTGCCGAATATAACCTTCTCAATGAAGAAGTGATTATCGACATTATTAAAGGAAATTCCCCTACCGAGATAAAACAGGACAATCTTATTATCCACGGTATCAACGGGAAAACCATTACCGCGCGCACAGAAAACCAAAAAAAGCTCGTCAAGGAATTCGAAAAAAATGACCTCTTATTCGCCATAGGCCCTGCCGGTTCAGGAAAGACGTATACCGCCATCGCCCTTGCCGTTCGTTCTCTGAAAAACAAGGAGATTAAGAAGATCATTTTGAGTCGCCCTGCCGTCGAAGCTGGCGAAAAACTGGGCTTTCTTCCCGGTGATATGAAGGAAAAGATAGATCCGTATCTGCAACCACTCTACGATGCTTTACAGGATATGATTCCGGGAGCCAAACTGAAGGAATTCATGGAAAACGGAACTATTCAGATTGCACCTTTGGCTTTTATGCGTGGACGAACCCTTAATGATGCAGTGGTGATACTGGATGAGGCCCAAAACACATCCACGATGCAAATCAAGATGTTCCTTACCCGCATGGGCATCAACAGCAAGGTAATTATCACAGGAGATATAACACAGATAGACCTTCCTCCCTCTCAAAAATCAGGTTTGATCGAATCGCTGGAAGTATTGCGGAACGTGAAGGGAATTGCGAAAGTAGAATTCTCTGTTAAAGACATCGTTCGACACAAACTGGTTCGTCAGATCGTAGAAGCTTACGATAAGCATGCAAAGAAGAAAAAAGCTCTGGATAAAAAAAGGGTCAACGAAATAGTTGCAAACCAATCATTGACTACTAAGAATTAAGCGTTAACAATTACATCACGCTTCTACTCGTTTCACAGAGCTCATTCCCTTTATCTTCAAGAGCTTCATACACAGATTATTGACCTGTTCCGTACCATATACATACAGGTGCAGACGCCCATAGAATATCCCGTCTTTTGTTTCGATATTAATACTCTGAATATTAATTGAATATTCATCGGTAACAACACGGGAAATCTCGCGAAGCATCCCAATACGGTCAATACCATTCATTTCAACTGTTACCGCGAAAGATAGTTCTTTGTGCATTGCCCATTCTGCCGTAACAATCCTTTCTCCGTGACTGGCTTTAAGTTTCAGGGCTTCGGGGCACTGGCGTTTGTGAACAATTACCACCTCATCTTCATCCACATAACCAAACACGTCATCGCCCGGAATCGGCTGACAACAAGGTGCAATACGGAAAGATTTGCCCGATTTTTCATCGGTCAGACGGAACGTTTTTTTACGATCCACCTTATGGGCTGATACAGCAATCTCCTCTTCATCTTTGCCCTTTTTATTTTCCGAGCTACCAAACTGAAGCGTCACAAACTTCTTAAGAAGGTTCGGTTGTCTGGGCTTGAATATTTTTTTGGAAATATCTGCCAGATCAATATAATTTTTTCCTGCCTGACGGTACAATTCCTTTTTGTCTGCCAATTTGTAGTACTCCACCAAACGCTGAATAGTGTCTGGTGTAGGTGCCAGACTCACCTTTTTCAGTTCTTCTTCAATGTTTTTCTGCCCGGTTTGCGAAACAGACGTAAGCTCTTTTTTCAGGGCATTTTCTAATTTGGTTTTGGCACGTGCCGTAACCACAAAACGCAACCATTCGGCCTGCGGCTTTTGCATTTTAGCTGTCAGAATCTCCACTTGGTCGCCACTGGCAAGGACATGACTCAAAGGTACTAACTTATGATTCACCTTTGCGCCGATACACTTGAATCCTAAATCAGAGTGAAGCAGAAATGCAAAATCAAGAGCTGTAGCTCCCTGAGGAATAGTTTTAATTTCACCCTTCGGAGTAAATACAAATATTTCGGAAGCAAAGAGATTCAACTTCACGTTATCCATGAAATCTACCGCACTTGGTGTCGGATTTTTGAGCTCTTCCTTCAACTCTTTCAGCCATTTGTCGAGTTCGGTTTCATCGTCGCGTTGTTCCCCTGTCTTATATTTCCAGTGAGCGGCAAGACCCTTTTCTGCCACCTCGTTCATGTGCGTACTGCGGATCTGAACTTCAATCCAGCGCCCGTGAGGCCCCATAACCGTGACATGCAAAGCCGAATACCCATTTGCCTTAGGTGTGCTCACCCAATCGCGGATACGTTCGGGATGCGGACGATATATCTGTGTGATAGCAGAATAGATAATCCAACACTGTTCCTGCTCCGTCATTTCCGGTTTAGGTTCAAACACGATACGAAGAGCCAAAAGGTCATATACTTCCTCAAACGGAATACTCTTTGTTTGCATTTTGTGCCAGACAGAATAAACCGTTTTTACCCGTTCCTTCAATTCGGCAGTAAAACCCAGAGCTTTCAATTTGGCTTCTATCGGAGTTTTGAATTCGCTATAAATCTGTTCGTGTTCAGCGGATTCGGCTTCTATTTGAGCCGTAATTTCAGCAAATGTTTCGGGGTGTTCGTATTTGAAACTGAGATTTTCGAGTTCGCTTTTTATGGAGAAGAGTCCAAGGCGGTTGGCAAGAGGAGCGTAGATGTAGAGCGTTTCGCCGGCTATTTTATACTGCTTTGCCGGAGGCATGGAACCAAGGGTTCGCATATTGTGAAGGCGGTCGGCAATTTTAATCAGAATTACACGAATATCTTCGGACATGGTAAGCAGTAGCTTTCTGAAATTTTCTGCCTGCTCCGAAACCCGTTCGGCAAATACCCCACCCGAGATTTTCGTCAGCCCGTCAACGATGATGGCTATTCGCTTATTAAATTGAGTCTCGATATCCTCGACTGTATAATCGGTATCTTCAACCACATCATGTAAAAGAGCCGCACAAATGGATGTCGATCCAAGCCCAATTTCCTGCGCAACGATTTTTGCCACTGCAATAGGGTGCATAATGTAAGGCTCGCCCGATCGACGCCGAATGCCCCGGTGAGCCTCGTTGGCAAACTCAAAGGCTTTCTGAATAATTTCAACCTTTTGTCGGTGTGGCGAATGGGTATAAACATTCAGCACTTCATCAAAAGCCTGCTGAATCATTACCTGTTCATCCTGCATCTGTTTTATCGGATCAATAATCATGGTAGTGACGAATGTTTGTCGTTAATCTTAGGCCTGAGGCACAAATTGACCTTTTTTCCGTTTCAGCTCGAAATCGCGCCCGAGGTACTTTTCACGCACAATAGGATTCCCAGCCAGTTCTTCAGCTGTGCCCTGAAACAGGATCTTCCCTTCGAACAACAAATAGGCACGGTCGGTAATAGAAAGCGTTTCGTCTACGTTATGGTCGGTAATCAGAATCCCGATATTCATATCCTTCAGATGCCAGACAATATCCTGAATATCCTGAACGGCAATAGGGTCAACACCGGCAAACGGCTCATCGAGCATGATAAACTTCGGTTCGATTGCAAGACACCGGGCAATTTCTGTACGACGACGTTCTCCCCCGGAAAGACGGTTGCCAATATTTTTGCGGACATGACCAAGACTAAATTCCTTGATCAGCGTTTCAAGCTTTTCGGCCTGCTTTTCTTTTGAAAAATCGGTCATTTCAAGCACCGCACGAATGTTGTCTTCGACCGACATCTGCCGAAATACGGATGCTTCCTGAGCCAGATAGCCGATACCAGCCTGTGCGCGTTTATATACCGGAAACTTGGTAATTTCCTGTTCGTTTAAGAATATTTTCCCCTCATTGGGAGTTATAAGTCCGGTGGTCATATAGAAAGTAGTTGTCTTACCGGCACCATTCGGACCAAGCAAACCTACAATTTCACCCTGCTTCAAATCAATAGATACGTGATCAACCACCGTTCTCTTGCCATAACGTTTGACAAGGTTTTCGGTACGCAATTCCATTGCACTGTTTTGCGACATAATATAAGAGATTTAACCACAAAAATAGCAAATCTTCCCAAAAATCGGGCATTTTACACCAAAGGAATTTGTTAATAATAACAAGTAACTGATGATGAGGAGAGAAAGAAGATAAGAGGTGGTGAGATGGAGATACGGCGAGAAAGTGAGTTGGTGAGCGCCAAGCCATAAAAGTTACACATTCAACGCCAAACTAAAACTCAGCAGACACTCTAAAGTTAAGTAACCTGCGTGTGAGGTAGTTGGGAATGGCGTATTGACGATTATAGATATCGGACAACCACATATATGAATTTACGTTGCTAATATCCAAAAGATTAAACACATCCAAATTGAGCCAAACGGATTTCATGTGCGAAAAGACTCCGTTTTGTGGGCGGTGTGTTTTGTCTATCAATGCATAAGATGCGCCAATATCAACTCTGCGATAGTCAGGAGTACGAAAAGCCATCACATACGGATTATGCGATGCCGCAACCGGCAAACCGTCGGACCAAATAAGTTTCAGGTTCACTTTCAGGCGCTGATTGTTGGGCAGATAATCCTGAAAAAACATGGTTACGCTATACCGTTGCTCATTAGGCCGCGAAATATAACCCGTGTAAACAGGATTGCCGGCACCATCCGTTCCTTTCTGAATATTCTGTTTTGACTGCATCAGAGAGAGACCGATCCAGGAATCAGAGCCGGGAACAAATTCGCCAAACAATTTCATATCCAATCCGGCCGAATATGCCTTAGCGCAATTCCCGCCAAAGTAAGTTATCTTCACATTGTCAACCACATAAGGAATCACGTTTGTTGCAGGCTTATAATAGGCTTCCGCGGTAAACTTAAAAGGACGATTCCATTTGATGAAGTGATAATCTGCCCCCAAAACAAAATGAAGGGACCGTTGTGCTTTGATCTGATTATTAAGACTGGCAACCACATTGCCTCCTACCACAGCCGTATCGCGCAACTCCTTGTAGAACGGGGTCTGATAGTAGACTCCGGTAGCAAACCGAAATGAAAGGTTACTCGACCGGGGGAAGAATGCCACCGTAAGTCGGGGACTAAAAAGCAACTGTTTGTTATACGACCAGTTATTTATCCGAAAGCCTCCCGTAAACGACCATAATCCCTTGTCTGAACGTAATTTATAGGTATCCTGCAAATATCCGCTTGACCGGTAAGATTCCAGTTGCAGATCAGCGGTCAGGTTGTTGTAAACTTTCAGCGTGGAAGTGTATGGCAACGAGTAGCCTGCGGAATCGCGATACTCCCACTCCTTCATCTTATTGGTAACGCATTCTCTTTGAATCCCCAGCCCCCACTCAAGCAAATGGTTGCCGGCTCGCAACTCTCCTGCATGGCTGCCCCCAACCACTGACGCATCCAGTGTGTTGCGCGCATGTTGAAGATACGACCCGATGCCAACCGTTGTCGAAGGCTCCCCTTTTCCCTTTCCCGTCATGGCCAGTTCATAGAGCCAGTATTGCCCGGCAATATCATACGTTTCTTCTTCGTTGGTATTAAAAGCCGAGACCGAAAATCTGAGCTTCAGATTCTTCGTTGGCTTATAAGTCAGTGTCAGCGCTCCGGTTTGAGTTTTGAAAACATCTTCTTCCTGTCCGTCAAAATAGACTTTCAGTTGCAGCGGCATTTGGAGTGTTCCGAAAGAAGTTTCCTGCTCTTGTGGAGTAAAACGGTAGTTGTTTTGCGAAATATTTCCAAGAAAGCTAAGCTCAAGGTGAGGATTGAAATTATATGTCAAATAAGTTTGGTAGTCAAAAAAGGAGGGATCGTACTGGCCTTTGGTATCGAGAGAGCCCAAAAGAAAAGAATTACTCTTGTAGCGCAAGCCGTGCATCTGACTGAACTTCGAAGAGGCCGTGCCCACGTATGCCGAAGCGCCCTGTAATCCGGCAGAGATAGCCCCCTCGAAAGCAGAGGGTTGTTTGTAGGTAATATCCAGCACCGACGACATTTTATCCCCCAGTTTGGATGAGAATCCACCGGCGGAGAAAGAGACGTTTTGGACCATATCCGGATTAATAAAGCTCAGCCCTTCCTGCTGTCCCGCACGGATCAACAACGGACGATACACCTCAATACCATTTACGTATACACTGTTTTCGTCGTAGCTTCCACCCCTGACAGAATACTGAGAACTCAGCTCGTTGGTGGAATGCACCCCTGGCAAGGTACTAATCAATGACTCAATGCTACCGCCACTTGCATCGGGCAGCATCCGCCAATGAGAAACATCTATCAGTTCGGAAGTCGTGGTTTGCAAACGGGGAGCATTGACTTCCACCGCCGACAATTCACGGGTATCCGTTTCCAGCGTAATATTGAGCTGAGCCAGTTTGAAATCGGGAAGCATCTTTTTCACAAATGGCTTGTATCCAACGCAGGAAACAAACAACTCCACCGAATCCTTAGCGTTCAGGAGCAGCTCATAAAAGCCGTTTTTATTGGTCGTAGTCCCAATTGCCATGCCTTTTACCGATACCGTTGCCAGTTCAATCGGCCGCTTTTCTTTGTCGTTCACATAACCAAACAACCTTGGTTTGTGTTGGGCATAAAAAGCCGTTGACACACACAAAAGCAATATCAGCAAAAAGGGTTTCTTCACAAACAGAAGTTTTATATGTTTGATCGGCAAAATCAGAGTTCCAACCTGCCTGAACCGTTCATTTTTCCAAAACAAAGTTAATATATTAACGTGAAGTTCAAAAGTCTATTGTTTACGGTGCGTTAAGGCCTCTACTTTTATGTTTATCCACATAATGACCGAACGGCCTTTTTACGCCAAAGGCGTAACCCAACAATAACGTCGGGATTTATCCCGATGTAAACCTAATCAATTTCCTCCCTGCACCGCGTAGCGGTATCCCGTTTGCAGGAAAACGCTTACAGCGTTATGTAAAATGCGACTTTCATTCCCGCCGGGATAAATCCCGACGTTATTATTGGAACAACACCTACGGTGTTGAGCGATCACTTTGCGGATAACCATTTTCTTTCATAACATTCTAAATATTTACACTTTACACAAATACAATTCCACTATCTCCACTCGCTATTAGTGATATTATAATAATTTAATTGGTGATACTATTGTAATTTATTCAATTTGTATATATCTTTGCACCGTCAACAAAAAACAAATTCGTTCAATTATGTTAGAAACACTAAAGAAACTGTTCGGAATTTCACCGAAAGCCGATTTCAAAGAGCTTGTCAATCAGGGCGCCATCATCCTTGACGTTCGTTCAAAAGGAGAGTTTGCATCCGGTCATATTCAGGGATCCATCAACATTCCTGTCGACCAGTTATCCGGAAACCTCAATAAATTCAAAGATAAAAACCGGACTATCATCACCTGTTGCGCTTCCGGAATGCGGAGTGCTTCGGCAAAAGGCATACTACTCTCCCGTGGATACACCAGTGTCCACAATGGCGGCAGCTGGTACAGTCTGAACAGAAAAATAAAATCATAATCACATGGAACAAATTGTCATTATCGGCGGAGTGGCGGCCGGAGCTACCGCAGCTGCCAAAGTTCGACGGATTTCGTCGGACGCAAACATCACAATGATCGAGTCCGGACCGGACATCTCCTTTGCCAATTGCGGACTTCCCTATTATATCGGCGGAGACATTAAAAGCCGCTCCAAACTTATTCTTCAAAGCCCGGAAAGCTTCAACGAACAATACGGCGTGGATGTTCGCATCAACACAGCCGTCACTGCCATCAACTGCAAGGAGCATACTATCACCACAAAAAGCTTCGCAACAGGAGAATCGTGTGAGGTTCCTTACACCAAACTGATACTTGCTCAGGGCGGACGTCCCATCAAACCAACGCTTCTCGGTGCTGACCTCAGCCATGTGTTCACACTTTGGACACTCAACAACATGGACAGCATTTACCGCCATTTGCAGGAACAAAAACCGAAAAATGCGGTGGTTGTCGGAGGAGGATTTATCGGCCTCGAAATGGTGGAAGCGCTTACCAAGCAAGGACTGAACGTGAATGTGGTAGAGATGATGCCACACGTTATGTCCATCATGGAGGCAGAAACCGCGGGATTTATCGAAAACGAGATGTTGTCGCACGGAGTAGGAATTCATACCGGCACTGCCGTTTCTGAAATTACTCCCGATTCGGTAAAACTTTCAAATGGCAAGATCTTGGACGCGGACATTGTTCTTCTCTCTATCGGCGTATCACCCACTCTTCAACTGGCAAAAGAAGCCGACCTTTCTATCGGTGAAGCCGGCGGTTTGTTGGTTAACGAATACCTGCAAACAAACGATCCCGATATATTTGCAGCCGGCGACATGGTCGAAATAGAACACCGTGTAAACGGAAAGAAAGTACGCATTCCTCTTGCAGGGCCGGCCAATCGTCAGGGACGCATTGCAGCCGAAAATGCTTTGGGAGGAAAACATCCGTACAAAGGTGCACTGGGGACTTCCGTCGTGCGTGTTTTTGAGGCGGTTGCCGGAACTACCGGTTTATCACTCAAACAGGCACGCGCGCAGGGATTTGACGCCGACGCCGTGGTTGTTCACAAAGAACACCATACCAGTTATATGCCCGGCGCCGAAACCGTCAGCGTAATGCTGGTATTCGATAAGAAAACAGGCATCGTTTTGGGAGGACAAACGGCCGGATACAAAGGAGCCGACAAACGGTTGGACGTGATTGCCACCGCTGCTGCCGCCAAACTGACGGTTAGCGACCTGTCGGACATTGACTTTGCCTATTCTCCGCCCATCGGCACTGCCAACGATGCCATGAACATGGCGGCTTTCACGGCCGAAAACAAACTGTCGGGCTTTAGTCCTTCCGTCACCGCTTCCGATCTGGATGCTTTTGTGGAAGGCAAAAAGCCACTCTTCATTGATGTACGCGACATTTTTGCTTTTGAGAAAAGCCACGTTGAAGGTGCTAAGCATATTCCCCTCGAACTGTTGTTGCAACAATTACCGTCTGTTTCGTCCGATCAGCTTATCATTGTGTACGATGAAACAGGCAAAAAGGGACATCAGGCTCTCCGTACGCTGAAAGGTGCCGGATTCAGCAACGTCGTCAACATTTCGGGAGGACACACCTCACTGCAACGGCATGCCCGCGCGGTAGGATTCAAAAACATCGCTATCGACCTGTTGCCCATAGAAAAGAAAACGGTAGAAAAGCAGGAAGAAAAGAGTGTTGAAACAACCGCAGCGAAGCCAACCGAGACCGACTCCACCCTGATTGTGGATGTGCGGACGGTGGAAGAATTCCGCACCGGTGCTTATCCGGGCGCAGTCAACATTCCGTTGGACGAAGTGATGACCCGCAGTGGTGAGTTTGGCGACAAATCCGACCGCGAAATAATTGTCTATTGTGCTTCGGGAGGCCGTTCGGCTTACGCGCAACAAATACTGATGCAACTCGGTTACACCAACGTCACCAACGGTGGCGGACTGTCAACCATGATGGCGCGCCGTCCGGTGCAGCAAAAGCCCTCTTCCAACCCGCAAAACCTGCCATTGATAGTGGATGTACGCACACCGCAGGAATTTGCCGGTGGTGCCTATCCGGGAGCCGTCAATATTCAGCTGGACGAACTGCCTGCCAGAGTGGACGAACTGGGCGACAAAGCGAGAGACATCACGCTCTATTGCGCTTCGGGAGCCCGTTCGGCCTACGCACAACGCATATTAATGCAGATGGGCTTCACCAACGTAAAAAACGGTGGCGGAATTATGCAGATGATGATGCAGCGATAAAACCGAGCGACAACGTTCGCTCACCGGATGAATTGAAACACTCCGGTAACCAACTACACAGCCTCAACAGATGACATGTAATCATCTGCTGAGGCTTTTTGTTTTTGCAAAAAGAATTATTTTACTAAATTTCATTTTATTTATTTGCTATATTTGTGGCGCAAAAGGGATTATTCTTAATGGCGTAAACATGACAGATGAGTGAAACAATGGGCAAACTTGAATGATTAGAGGATGTATATATACACATATAACGACCAAAGGCTTTGAGTAGGAAAAAACTGAGGACAGATTGGTAAGATAAATGAACAGCTATAGCCGAAATATGTTCACCACAGGTGTACATACACAGATGTTAGGCGTAAGGCTAAAAAGACAGCGCCACATTGATAATCTGATAGATAATTGAAAAATATACGAACATAAAAAGAGCATTGAATGAAGGTCGGTGCAAGAAAAAATTAGTTTTTGCCATCGCGCTTCTGCCCTTCGGGACAGTTTGGGAAGCCAACGCACATTGCACACATTTGCAAATCGCACAGGCTAACACACAAACCGAAATTTGCAAAAGAGTGCAATTTTAGCCAACACTTACAACAAATAAAAAATTTCGTTAATTATGGAAAATCCAAGAATACGTTCAATAAGCGATTTGTTAAAAGAGAACTTCTATGTTCCCCGCTATCAAAGGGGATATCGTTGGGGTAAACAAGAGATTACTGAATTGTTAGATGACATATTGCAATACTATAAGGCAACAAAAGATAGAAAGAACAAAGTCAGTAAATTTTATTGCCTTCAACCAGTTGTGGTAAAAAGCAAAACATGGATAGATTCAAATGGAGATACATTGAATGGATGGGAATTAATTGATGGTCAGCAACGACTAACCTCCATTTTATTAATTCTCAACTATCTTGAAGATGTAAGAGAACTTCTTGAAAGAGGTGTGGATATATATTCCATTGACTTTGAAACCAGAGAAAACTGCAAAACATTTTTTGAAAACAAAAGCTATAAAAGTGCGATTGATGAATCAAATGTAGACTTCTATCATATTTCGAAAGCCTATCATTATATAACAAAATGGTTTGAAAAAGAGAAGAATAAAGTAGGCATTGTAGAAACCTTATTAAATACTGACTACAATGTCTCAATCATTTGGTATGAGGCATTAGAAGGGCAAGAAAACGCAGATAACGATAGCTCCATTGATTTATTTACTCGCCTGAACGAAGGAAAAATTCCGCTGACAGATGCAGAATTGATAAAAGCACTATTATTACAGGCAGACCTTTATCCTTCAATCGAAGAAAGGTATGTAAAACAAAGGCTTTTTGAAATTGCTTCGGAATGGGATGCCATAGAAGCAACTTTACAAGATGAGAAAATGTGGTTATTTCTAAACAACACTGATTATAACCCGTCCTCAAAAATAGATTTGATATTTAAACTCTTATCGGATAAGTGGAACAAACCAGATGTTAATAATGATGAAAGGTTAGTGAAATATGAAGCTAAAGATGGTAAACCTAAACATTTCGAATTTCTGGTTTTCGATAAATATCTTGCAAAAAAGAGGGAGCAATATAATCTCAGTGCCAAACCCGACAAAGATATTCTTGACCCAATAAATGAGGTCTGGAAAGAGATTAAAGATGTATTTAGTAGATTTTACGATTGGTATGATAATCATACACTGTTCCACTATTTGGGATTCTTACTTGCATTTGAGCAGGATAAAGAGAAATTAATCAAAGAACTATTCGACTTAAAACTAAACAAGGATGATTTTGAGTTGCATTTAAAAAAACGTATTGCAAAAGCAATAAAGATTACGAGCAAATGGAGTGAATCGGGTATCGTTAAAGAACTTCATGAAATATCTTACGGCGAAGAAGATTCTGAAATTAGAAAAATACTGACATTTTTCAATATCGAGACTTTAATTAAGCATAAAAAAGAAAATGCTAGATTTCCTTTTCATTTATTTAAAATCGAAAAGATTACGAGCATTGAGCATATCCACCCACAAAACCCTGAAAGTATTGATACTTCCGAAGAGAGAGCTATTACATGGCTTACATCGCACAAAACATCGCTAGTCTATTTTACGCTCAATGGGCATCCTCAAAAGCAGGAAATTAAGGAACAAATTGGGAAAATTGAAGACCTGTTAAGCAATTACGATAAAGAAAGTTTTAAAAGCATCTATTCTGAAACGATTGAGTTATATAGTAAGCTAATTGATTTTAAGGAGAATGAGCTGCATACCTTATACAACCTTGCTTTGGTAGATAAAGACACAAACAGCATGTTAAACAATTCCTTTTTTGATGTGAAGAGAGAATTGCTAAAAACCAATAAACTTGGCAAATATATACCTATTTGCACTCAACGAGCCTTCTCTAAATATTATTCCGAAAATCCGAAAGAAATGATTTTTTGGAACAGTGATGACAGGCATGCTTATTACGAGAGCATTGAGAAGGTTTACAATTCATATATTCACCTATTGAACTAATTCGCAAATGGCAACCAGTAACATATCATTTTGGCAACTTCTTGAAGAAAACAAAATAAGTATCCCAATAATTCAAAGAGATTATGCTCAAGGCAGAAAGGAAGAATCAGAAAAAAGGGAAAGGTTTCTTGAATCAATTTTAAAGCACATATCAAAGCAGGAAAAACTGCATTTGGATTTTGTTTATGGTCGTGTTAAAAACAATGTTTTTTATCCAATTGATGGACAGCAACGTTTAACCACTCTCTTTCTTATCCACTGGTATTTTGCTATTAAAGAGAATATTGATACCGACAAAAAATCGAAACTGATACGCTTTGTTTACGACACCCGCATCAGTTCCCGAGAGTTCTGCAAATCAATTGTTGAAGAAGAAATCAAGATACCAACCGAATCGGGTGACAACCAGTTTGTAAATTACATAAAGAAGCGGTACTGGTTCCGTTCTTCATGGTACAGCGACCCAACCATCAACGCAATGCTTATAATGATACAGGCCATTCATGATAAGTTCAGCATCCTTAACGGAACAACCGTTTTTCAGCAACTTACTGAAAAAAATAACATTACTTTTGAGGTATTAGACTTAGGTACAAAAGAATTTGAACTTACAGATGAGTTGTATATTAAAATGAATGCCAGAGGTAAACAGCTTACCTCTTTTGAAAATTTCAAAGCCAATTTTATACAGCTAATTGATAAATACTTTAAAAACGCAAAACTTAAACATCCTATTAAAGGAGAAATTTCATACTCTGGATATTTCTCTTATAAAATTGAGAAGGAATGGACTGACCTGTTTTGGGCTTTTAGAGACGAAGAAACCATTATTGATAGCAAATTCTTTTCATATTTTGAATTTGTTGCACAGATGTGTTACTTCAAGAAATATAAAGATGCTAAAGCCGATAGTTTTAATAATAGTTTCTCGCAATATGAGGACATCTTTCAAGATGAGAAAAACTTATTGTTCTTGTTTAACTCCTTGGATAAGCTTTATAATCTGTCGCTGAATAATTCGACCGTTGAAAAACAAAAAATCGATTCATTTTTTCAAGAGTTACATTGCCGAACTCAACTTTTCTGGAACTCTGTAGATAATACAAACTTGTTTGAACGGACAATTACCAATGTCAAAAATGAAGACCCTAGAAATAAAATAATACTTTTTACGGTACTTAGTTATTATATAAAGTTTGATACTACAGAATTTGAAAACGAATTGCAGAAGGTTGTAAGGGTAATCAGAAACTTATTGCAAGCCACTAGACAAAGGAATGAGACGAAATACAATACAAATATTCGTATCAATAATTTTGGAAGCTATTGGATACTTTTGGAGCAATTTCTTTCAGGTAACATTGACCAATCCTTGACTGGTAAATCTATAAATAACAAAGGCACTCAAATTAGTGATGCAAGCTTATATAATGAAATTGAAAAGGCTTCAATACTTAATAATGGCGATTCCAATATTAGCACTGCCCTTATTAGCCTTGAAGAATTTGAATATTTTGGAGGATTAATACATTTATTAAAACCCAAAGAATTGCATCAAAATTATCCTGATTACATCCAATACTTTAAAGAGATATTTGATAACAACATCCCTAGCTCATTAAAAACAAGAGCATTAATTGCATCTGATTTTAAAGGTATTTTTACAAAAGATTGCAGAATGGGTGGAATGCGCTATTTTGGTAAAAATGGCAACTGGACAACCGTTTTAACAAGTGAAAAAGAAGATGTTTCGGATAGTGTTATTGAGTTTGTAAATACATACTCTCAATATACAGGCACACCTGAATCAAGACTTCAAAAAATTATAAACAATTGGCTACAAAAGAATCCTGATGACCGCACATGGAAATACTATTTCATAAAGTACCCAGAATTTACATCTAAACTTAATTATTACGTTTGTAATACATTATTTGAATCAAGAATATTAGGCACGGAGGGGACAAATCCGCTTGTAGCTTATCATATAAGTCCATATGTTTTGACAGTATGCGAGATAATAAATAATAAAACTATTTGTAATGCAAATGACTGTTATTTGCAATACTCAGGACACTCTCCTCTAATTCTTAAGAATGGTATAACTTTGACTTGTAATCAGCAAGGTTGGCAAATAAATGACGACAAAAAACTACTTTCAGAAAGTATTCGTAAAAAGTATCAATTAGATGATAGCAATATTCTAAGAGAAATTGACAATAGAGATAGAATAGTATTAGCAATTGATTTTATAAAAGATGTTTTTGGATAAAATTAAAGGAATGATTCAACCCTCGTTCGGCGTAGTGTGTAAAGCAGATTGAGGTTCGGCGTATGGCTCCAGCCTACGTCGAACTTACAAGCAAAGCTCTTGCCTTGCAACCTCAAAAGCAGGAGCTTTTGTTCTAACGAAGACGTAGTCGCAGACTACGCCCAACAATCGGAAATGAAGATCAGCCTACAGAAAATAAGGCAAAAGTCTGGAAATAAAACGGCTTATCAATTCAAAATTCAAGCCCTCCTGATTCTGCTTCCGTAATCTGCTTAATCTTCAAATCTGCTATAATCATAGCTTAGACAATTTCGACGGGACAAAAAAAGACAAGAGGCCGTTACTTTCATAACGACCTCTTAGTTTTTTTGCTTGAAATTATCTTTTAGAAGCTTCCAGCATCTCTCCCAGCCGAATCAGCAGGTTGGGTTTCTTCTTGCGGATATATTCCGTTTCAGCGCTATTCATCGCTTCCGGCCAGGATTGCTTATACTTAACCATACGGTAAATCACGCCCCAGTCGGGCAAGCCACCTATATTTCTATCGTCGATAAAAATGTCCGCTTTCAGCTTTCTGGAAATCAATTCATCGGAATATGGAGTTCCCGGATGGTCGCTGTTTACTGCGTAGAATTCAAGTCCCCGTTGGCGACAAAACTCCAGAGCTTCTTCGAGCAATTCACCTTCTCTTACTGTCCATAAAATCAACTGGTGAAACTCCTCTTTCTGCAAGCGTTTAAGCACATCAAAGGCAAAGGGTATTTCACGTCCGATTCTCGGATATTCGTGCTCTACAATTGTTCCGTCAAAGTCAACCGCTATAACCATATTGTAAGATATCTATCGATTATTGATCATTCGTTTCATCCTCGTCCTCACCTTCTTCTGTCTCAACCAGCAGTCCAAGATCCGATTCGATGTTGCTTTTGTTGGGACGGCAAAACAACAGAATAATGGCAGCAATTGCCGTACACATGAAGAACGATTTATCGGAGAATAAGAAAAACAACAGAATGTTAAGAACAATATTGAAATCGACCACAAACAGGCGTAATGCAATCATCTGCTTATAAGTCCGCTCTTTCTCTGCATCCGGCTTTGCTTTTAAGCGTTCCACCAATCGGTGAAACCACCATAAAATGCCCGGCAACGTACCCAACAAAAGGATAAACGCCAGCGATTGCAATGCGATACCTGATTCTGAGCTTTTATCAAAATGTACAAAGCGGGCGGCAAAGTACCCGCCAATCACGGCTACCACTGCCAGTAAAAAACTCAGGTAATATCCGCGTTGCGAAAATCGAAGTACTCTTTCTGTCATTTTAGTTCAATGTTGAACGTTTAGTGTTTAATTGCTTGTCAAGTATCAGCCTTAAAAAAAAGGAACCATCTTTGTGAACTTAGTGATAGCCTTTGTGTACTTCGTGGTAAAAAACCTGAGTTTAACCGCAAAGAACGCTAAGAATTTCGCAAAGAACACAAAGAAGATGTGTGACATTTAGCATTCACTCACCTCATTACTCGTTACTCATTACTCATTAACTGTTTACAGCGCGCCTTTGGTACTTGGCAGATCGCTGCTGAAAATATCGCGGCGAATAGCCATACGGATGGCACGAGCCAATGCTTTGAAGATGCCTTCAATCTTATGATGCTCGTTTTCACCTTCAGCCTTAATATTGAGATTCATCTTGGCAGCATCACTGAACGATTTGAAGAAGTGCAGGAACATTTCGGTAGGCATTTCACCCACTTTCTCACGTTTGAATTCGGCATCCCAAACCAGCCAGGGACGTCCGCCGAAGTCTAGCGCCACCTGACACAGACAATCGTCCATTGGCAGGCAAAAGCCGTAGCGTTCGATGCCCCGTTTGTCGCCCAGCGCCTTTGCAAAAGCCTCGCCCAAAGCAAGAGCCGTATCTTCTATCGTGTGGTGTTCGTCCACTTCGAGGTCACCTTTCACTTTAACAGTAAGGTCGCAACCCGAATGTTTGCCAATCTGAGATAACATGTGATCGAAGAAGCCCAGTCCGGTTGCTATATCGCATTTGCCCGAACCATCGAGATCCAGTTTCACGTAAATATCGGTTTCGCTGGTTTTGCGAACCACTTCCGCAATTCGTGGAGTTCCCAGTAGGAAGTCGGCAACCTTGTCCCAATCGGATGAAATCAGTGCACAATATTCTTCCAGTTGCTTATCCTTCAACAGAACAGCCACTTCGTCGTAATTGCGCATGAAAATAGCCTTACAACCGATATTCTTTGCCAACTGCACATCCGTCAGGCGGTCGCCGATAACATACGAATTTTCAATATCGGCACTGCCGTCCATATAACCGGTCAGTAGGCCTGTACGTGGTTTACGGTTGGGTGAGTTATCTTCGGGAAACGATGTATCAATATGAATATCTTCAAAAAGAATCCCTTCGTTTTCAAACGCCTTCAACATTTTACCCTGAACAGCATCAAAAGCCTCCTCGGGATAATCTTCCGTACCCAAACCGTCCTGATTGGTTACCATTACCAAACGAAAATCGCTTTTGGTGGCAATCTTGTAGAGGTTACGGAATACTTTGGGATAAAACTCAAGCAATTCGAGAGAATCTATCTGAAACGTAACGGGGGGTTCGATAATCAGGGTACCGTCCCGGTCAATGAAGAGTACTGGTCTCATTTTATAGCAGCAATTTACAACCGACAACCAATCAACCGGTTGCGATATTTAAAATTAGGTTTTATAATCAAAATGTATAAGGAAACACATTTAATATTTTGAGAAGGGGCTTCCGCCCCTGTTACCCCGACATCCTTTTTGTCTTGAAACAAAAAGGATGCAAAAAGTTCAAGACTACGCCCGCTTCGCTCAAAAAACCGGCGTTCGTGAGCGGGAGTCGCCCAAACTTGTTTCCTCCTTAGGTCGGAAACTTCAAACAAGGGCAACTCTGTCCGCTCTCTCGCTTGTTTTTTGGCTCTTCGGACGAGGTCACCCCAATCTACCATAGGATGGTAAGATTTATTACAACCCTTTTCTTACATGCGTAAGCCTTATTAGGCCATATTGGTTTGTGCAAAGGTACAAAATTTGTCGTACATTTGCGGTTAAATTCATTACAGCTATGATCGAACTGCTACTCCGCTATTTCCCTCATCTCACCGAAACCCAACAACAACAATTCGCTCAATTACAAGCTCTTTACGCCGAATGGAACAGTAAAATCAATGTTATTTCGCGCAAAGACATCGACAATTTGTACGAACGCCACGTGCTTCATTCGCTGGCGATCGCAAAAATCATCTCGTTCCGGCCGGGCACAACCGTTATGGATATTGGCACCGGAGGCGGATTTCCGGGTGTTCCACTGGCCATTCTTTTCCCCGAAGTTCAATTCCATCTGATCGATTCTATCGGCAAGAAAATCAAGGTTGCCACCGAAGTTTCAACTGCCATCGGACTGAAGAACATCACCTTTCGCCATTGTCGCGGACAGGAAGAAAAAACAAAATTCGATTTTGTGGTAAGTCGTGCCGTGATGCCGCTTGGCGATCTGGTAAAAATCGTCCGTAAAAACATTTCACCAAAACAGGGAAACGCACTCCCAAACGGGCTTATCTGTCTGAAAGGCGGCGAACTGGAACATGAGATTCTTCCATTTAAACAAGATGTTACCGTATACGACCTGAGCGATTATTTCACGGAAGAGTTTTTCGAAACAAAAAAAGGTGTATACCTGCCATTGCACAATTAGAAAGCGAGGTGGTGAGCATGAGAGATAGTGAGATAGTGAGATGGCGAGGTGAAAAGCCAAATTCAATCGTACATCGTAAATTCTAAAATCGTAAATATAAATATATGCTTTCTTCATTAAAAGACCGCGTTTCCGTACGCAAATATACAGAGCAGGCTATCCCGGCCGAATTACTGAACGAACTTCTTGAGACTGCCTGTCGCGCTGCCAATACCGGCAACATGCAAACCTACAGCATTATAGTTACGCAGGATCAATCCGTAAAAGAAGCATTGTCACCTTGCCATTTCAATCAACCGTCTATAAAACAGGCTCCGGTGGTAGTTACGTTCTGCGCCGACTTCAACCGTTTCAACAAATGGTGCGAACAGCGCCACGCGGTGCCAGGATACGATAATTTCTTATCATTCACCTCCGCTATGATCGATGCTACGATTGTAGCCGAACATTTTTGCGTGGCTGCCGAAAGCGAAGGTTTAGGAACCTGCTATTTCGGAACAACCACTTATAACGCACACAAAATCATCGACGTGCTGAAACTCCCGAAATTCGTTGTTCCCATCGTGACTCTGACCGTCGGTTATCCGGCCGAAACTCCGAATCCGGTTGATCGTCTCCCTCTGGAAGGCGTTGTACACTTCGAAACCTATCAGGATTATTCCGCCGAAGATATCGACCAAATCTATGCCTACAAGGAGAGTTTGCCTGAAAACAAACAATTCATTGCTGAAAACAACAAAGAAACACTTGCTCAGGTATTTACCGATGTGCGTTACACCAAAAATGCCAATGAAACTTTCTCAGGATTCTTTTTGGATGTTCTGAAGAAACAAGGATATTTACCGGAATAATAAATCTTAGTTTCCCGGCATTCTCCAGAGCACGTAAAATAAAATAAACCAACGAATTACCAATGCTTAAAAAGATCATCCTTTCATCCCTGATTATCTTTACATTCAGCAGTCTTGAAGCTCAAAAGCTCAACTACTTTGTTGAGGCCAGCCATTTTCTGGACAACAGGGAATACTCCGGCAACAGCGATAAATATGCCATTTCGCAAACCATGCTCGGTGCACGACTGAATGGAATGCTGGGTGCAAAAATCGATTCCACTCAGGGATTTATGGCCGGCATCAATTATCTCTACGAATATGGAGACAAAATAGATGGCAACACGCCCACTATCAACCTGTTTTACCACTATCAAAAAGATGGTTTGACCGGATTGCTGGGATCGTTTCCCCGCAGAGGTTTGCTGGATTATCCGCTGGCGTTGCTTTCCGACACGCTCGACAACTACCGCCCGAACATCCAGGGAGCTTACGTTGAAACAAAAGGCTCATGGGGCTACGAGAATTTTTGGTGCGACTGGACAGGCCGTCAGCGTTCTAATGTCAGAGAGTCGTTTTTGGCCGGCTTTTCAGGGCGAATCAAACTATCGCAGACGCTATTCTTCGACCACTATTTTTATATGTATCACAAAGCTCTTTACGCAGGCCACCTTGAAGACGACCACATCCGCGACAACGGAGCTTTTGCCTTGCTTTTAGGAGCCGATTTTACGCGCTATACAAACCTCCGGGAATTGTCGTTCAAAGCAGGAGCTTTGGGTTGCTACGACAGGGATCGGCCCGACCCCAAGCTACATTTCTGGGCCGGAGGCTTTGTGCAGGCTCACATTTATGCAAACAAAATCGGAGTGGATGCGTCATACTATCGTGGCGGAAAGCTGAAAGTAGCCAATGGCGACGGTTTGTATCAGTCGGGCAACTACGGGAGAGTTGATTTCGCATATATTCCCGTCGAAAACAAATATGTAAGCTCAAGAGCCGCTATTTGTTTCCATATGGTGAATGGAGCACTATTAAACTCTCAACAATTAAGCTTAATCCTGGAATTAGGAGCATTTTGTAAGACATATCACAATAAAATGTCAAAATGAAATCAAAATGAAATCATTTTTGATTTAAATATGATATTTTGATAGCATAATGCACATTGAAAGTCATTTTGATAGCTAAATCAATATTTTAACATTATATTGACACATATTAACCATTAAAATTTGCACTATGATTCAACTGCTCTTAACTTTGCAGTGTGATTTTTTCATAGTATTAGATTTTAAGGTTAACAAGGATTGGGTAGTCGTGAGACTGCCCATTTTTTAATGCTTTGTGAAAAGCCCGAATACCTTAAAATAAAATGACAAAAGACAGAATATAAGACAAAAAAACAGGAGCCGGACAACCGACTCCTGTTTCGTTTTATATCAGGTGTTTAACTTTCGCAAGCATAGTGGTTCTGCTTGTACTAAGTGGTTGAAATATTTATATTTATTTATTAAACAGCTATTTATGGCCATAATTTATTTTGCATAAATTCATTTGTTATTTGCCTGCGGCAGGCCTTACTTTTTGGCGCAAAAAGTAAGCAAAAACATAGACGGAAAGAACTCGTTCGCTCGGCCATGAAATTGTTTCTCATTACCAAACGTCAGTAGCTGGCCTACTCACTCAAACAGCTTTCCGTCGGTTTGGTTTTCTTTGTTTATCCCTTCGGGTCTGGCTATCCTATAGGTTATAAAAATAATCCGGTTCGGTTTTATGCATCTTACTCATGCAGATTGGAGTGGCCTTTTCCGGTGAGCCAACCAACGGTCAGCGTAAGTTAAAAACGAGTCTGGCAAAATCAATACGGATACGTCATGTTGTGAGGCTTTTTTTGACATTGACAACCAATAATATGATAAGTAAAGCCCAACATTAACGAGGTATAATTATCGCTGAAATGACGGGTGACTACATCATCCATCCTGTCGGAAACAAAATTGGTAGCCAAATCGAGACTGATTGCAAACCGGCGCGACACAAAGAAACTTACCTGCACACCGGCTCTTGCTATCGGAGAAATAACCATATCGGATGTATAATCAACGTACTTAATTTTGGGACGATAAGCAGCACCCGATCCCACAAACACCTGAAACTCAAAATTTCGATTCGGATCGTAATCAGCAATCAAACGGGTAACGTTTAACATCATATCAGCCGTTAGCGTTGCCGCCCAGGCATGATAATGCTCCACCCCGTCGGGCGACCATTTGTATTTTATTCCCCCGAGCTGCCCCCGTGCCGACAAAAGTTTATTTATGTCATACCCCACTCCTACCGTCGAAATAACATTTAGGTTATTGCCCATGGTAAAATTAGTCCCTTTTGCTCCCGGCATGTTATTTTCTGACAAAAAAGCATTAAGACCACCATAAAGACACACATACCAGTTAGGGAATGAAAGTTGCCTGGCAAACTGGGCACGTGCGCTAACACCAGCCATTACAAGCACAAGGGTCACTATTAATATTCTCTTCATGACGATCTAATTTTGAACCTTTTTGGGGTAAAACACAATTGACTTCTTTCAAGAAACGATTTCTGCAAAAGGTTTATTATATCCGTGATGTTATCTTTCCATAAATCCCGCGACATACTCCATTACGGCCTCTTCGTCATCCGGATTAAACCAGCGTATCGACTTATCGCGATTAAACCAGGACAACTGCTTTTTGGCATACCGCCGCGAATCCTGACGTATCATATCTACCGCAAACTCCTTTGTCCAGACCCCGTCAAAATAATTGAACAACTCCTTGTAACCTACAGTTTGTAAGGCATTCAGATCTTTCCATGGATACAGAGAACGCGCCTCTGCCTCAAGCCCCTCGGCCATCATTTCATCTACACGCGCATTGATGCGCGCATACAACTCTTCACGAGGCCGGTTTAGTCCAATCTTGACAATTTCGAACGATCGCTGCTTGGCTGTGTTCGTCCGCATCGAAGAATAGGGTTTATTGCAGGTAACACACACCTCCAACGCATGTAGCATACGCTGTGCGTTCATCAAATCCACCTGATTGTAATAGTCAGGATCAAGCAATTTGAGACGCATCCGAATACCTTCCAGACCTTCTGCATCGTACAATTTCCGGATTTCAGCCCTTACTTCGGGAAATATAGTGGGCAAATCATCTATTCCGTTACACACCGCGTCAATATAAAGCATAGAGCCACCTACCATCAGAGCATACGGATGTTCCACAAAAAGATTATCAAGCAGTTTAATGACATCCAGCTCAAACTTTCCCGCATTGTATTGCTCATGAATAGAGTGAGTGCCTACAAAATAATGTTCAGCCTGTTGCAGTTGTTCCTGAGTAGGAGCCGCAGTTCCAATCTTCATCTCGCGGTAAAACTGTCGTGAGTCGCAAGAGATTACCGGACTCTGCAACCGTTCCGCAATCCTCAGACTCAAAGCGGTTTTACCCACTCCGGTAGGACCCAATAAGACAAATAAAACGGGAGATTTTTTATCGGTATTTTGCATAAGCTGACTGTTTGGCTGAATATTCGAAACAAAATTAATCGTTTTTTTCTACCCCTCATAAAAATACTCCAAATACTAAAATAAGTTAATCTTAAAATCAGCATTAAACGAAACCAAACACCTTTCGTCTGATTAACTGTAGACGAGTTACTCCAAAAGTTTATCGGCAGTCTTAGAGAGAGTTGTTCTGTCGATAAACTTTTAATTCAACATTATTTACCAAACGCGATGAAGCAAACAGGCTGTTGGCCACAAATAACTCTCTAAAGGGCAATTATCAACAACATGCGAGTTTCATCTGACATTAACAAAAAACTATTTACTGATGAAAACAAGAAAAATCGTTATGCTGACTATGCTTTTCACGGTATTAAGCATGGTAGTTGCGTTAGCTCAGGGCCAACGCGGTGGTAATGCCTCTCCCGAAGAGAGAGCAACTCGAATGACAGACAGGTTAAAAACCTCTCTAAAATTAACTGACGAACAAGTAGCAAAAGTACATGCCGTCTATCTCCAAATGTCAAAAGACATGGCAGCAGCAAGAGAAAGTGGTGAAGATATGCGCACCAGCATGCAAACCATTATGGCAAAACAAGATGCTGAATTGCAAAAAATATTGACCCCTGAACAGTACAAAATATATCAGGATGGCAGAAAGCAACAAATGCAAACCAGGTTCAATGGTTCGGGAGGTGGAAATCCTTCCAATTAAGTAGGTGTTATTTAAGGTGAAAGGTCGTTTCGTTGGTTCCGAAACGGCCTTTTTTATTTTCCGAAAATAAGATTATCTTCCGCACAATACACACTTTGCCGTAAAAACAGGAAAACAATAACACCAAAACAGGATTTCTGATATAATATTTGCAAAAAATAATTTTTAGCTTTGTAGACAGAAACATTGTAACGATTCACACTTCTTTCCTCAATTTTTCGTTATGCAACCAGTAGTATTAATCAGCGGAGCATCGTCGGGCATTGGTATGGAGACGGCTCATTTGCTGGCCGAAAACGGCTATACAGTGTACGGTGCAGCCCGAAGGGTAGAACGAATGGATGCCCTGAAGCCATACGGCGTGAAAACCATCGGCATGGACGTGGTAGATGACAAATCGATGACGGCGGCCATCAAACACATTCTGGACAACGAAGGCCGGCTTGATATTCTGATTAACAATGCCGGCTTTGGCTTTTACGGCGCCGTTGAAGACGTTTCTTTAGAGGATGCCCGCTACCAGATGGAGGTCAACGTATTGGGTGCCGCACGCCTTGCACAATTGGTTTTGCCGGGAATGCGTGACCGGCGATACGGAAAAATCATCAACATTTCGTCTATCGCGGGAAAAGTCGCCACACCTTTCGGCGGATGGTATCATGCCAGTAAATTTGCTCTGGAAGGACTTAGCGACAGTCTCCGAAACGAGGTTAAACCCTTTGGCATCGATGTCATATTGATTGAACCGGGCGGAATTAAAACCGAATGGGGACCCATCGCTTTCGATAACCTTGAAAAAAGCTCTGAAAAGTCGGTTTACAAAGTAGCCGTAACAAAATTTGCTACTGCATTCAGAAAAACGATGGACAAACATTCAGATCCTGATGTAATTGCCAAACTCATTTTAAAAGCCATAGAAGCCGAACGACCCAAAGCAAGATATAGTGCCGGTTATATGGCAAAACCCACGCTTTTGATGAGAAAATTACTTTGCGACAAAATGCTCGACTCTCTCTTTCTGCAAATGCTAAAATAAACAGACAGACGATGCCCAGTTTTCCCATTTATCAGGTTGACGCCTTTGCCGAAGAAATATTTCGTGGCAACCCTGCCGCCGTTTGCTTTTTACCCGAATGGCCGGAAGATACAATTCTACAATCAATTGCGGCTGAAAATAATCTCGCCGAAACGGCTTTCCTGGTTTTATCTGCCGACACTTATACCATCCGGTGGTTTACCCCGGCTATTGAAGTCGATCTGTGTGGACATGCCACGCTGGCCTCTGCTTTTGTACTGATGGAATTGCTCCATCACCCCGGCAACGAGGTGGTATTTCAATCTCCCCGTAGCGGCGAACTTAGAGTCACAAAAGAAGAAGAGATGCTGTACCTCGACTTTCCGACCGACACAATTACCGAATGTGATTACACAAAACAAATAGAAGCAGCAACCGGAATACTCCCGCAAAAGACATGGAAAGGAAAGACTGACATCATTGCTCTGTTTGAATCTGAGGAACAAATCCGCGCCATGCGTCCCGTTCTGTCTGAAATAGCGCAGCTGCCGTGTCGCGGAGTTATCATGACGGCGCCAGGAAATCAGGTCGATTTCGTTTCACGCTTCTTTGCCCCTCAATCAGGCATCGACGAAGATCCGGTAACCGGGTCTGCTCATACGTCACTGATTCCGATTTGGAGAGAAAAACTCAACAAAGACAGAATGACAGCCATGCAACTCTCCACAAGAGGAGGCAAATTGCACTGTGAATATGCTGGCGAGCGTTGTAAAATAGGAGGAACAGCCCGATTGTATCTCCAAGGAAAAATCTTTATCGAATAAGAGCCGACATGAAATTTTTAGCCACCGAACAAGAGATAGCCCGAGCTGACTGGACAAACAAGCAATCGGTTCTTGAAGCAGAAGCACGTCTCGTCTATACCTTGTATTCCGAAGGGACAATAAGGGAAATTTACTTTACGGAAGAGCATGACGCTATTTTAATTCTGGAAACCCAATCAAAAGAAGAGTGTCTGCAAATTCTGAGTACATTTCCTTTGGTGAGGGGAAAATTGATCCGTTTCGATGTAAAAGAGCTTCTCCCATATACCGGATTTCAACGATTATTTAAAGACCATTCGACCGAAGACTGAAAAATACAAGTTCCATGTATCAGATAACCGATTTAACATGAACCGAAACATACGATCACAAATCTGGAGGCAATTTCTGGTTCCGATATCCGCACTCATTTTAATCCTGATTGTCGGCATTCTGGGCTATATCTTCATTGAAGGATATACGCCGTTGAATGCACTATACATGATGGTAATCACTTTCGCCACCATCGGATACGGAGAGCCACAACCACTATCGGCAGAGGGACGGATTTTTACCATCCTGTTGATAATATCGGGGTTCACTGCCGGTTTTTACGCCATTGGCAAACTATCTTCGTTCCTTCTGGAGGGAGAATTAGCAAAACTATTAAAAATCAAACGAATGAATACTGCACTTGAAAACATGAAAAGCCACTACATCGTTTGTGGTTACGGCAAAACCGGCAAACGTGTGACGGAAGATTTGTTGCGTACCGGCAAAAAGGTAGTCCTGATTGAGAGCAACCCCGAGCGAAACGAAAAACTCAAAGATTTTTACGATAAAAACCTGGTGCACATTATTGGCGACGCCACCAATGACGAGATTCTTATTCAGGCAGGGATTGAGCGCGCCAAAATTTTGATTGCAGTATTAACCTCCGATGCAGAAAACCTGTTTGTAACGCTCAGTGCAAAAGATCTTAACAAAGACATCAAGGTAATCACCCGTGTGGAGGATGCCAGTTCGGCCGCAAAATTCAGAAAAGCAGGCACCGACTTCATCATTTCTCAGATTGACCTGGCTTCCGACCGCATTGTCTCTTTAGCTACCTCCACCACCGACTTTTTCAGTTTTGTGGAACTGACCGACGGTAAAGAAGAGTTGCGCGACTATAAATTTCGTTTGGTAGAAATCCGTAACGGTAGCGACCTTATCGGCAAAACGTACCGCGAAGCCAATATTCCTCAACGCACCAATCTTGTTGTTATAGGCTGTTATTCTGCCGATAGCGATCTACAGGTCAATCCAAAAGCAGATGACATAATCAGCCTGGGCGACCGGCTTCTGGTATTTGGAAAAGACGATGAAATAACACTGTTAAAGAAGATCGGTAAAGAACCAAAATAAGAATATCGGATTAAATTTGTTGTGTTGAATTGTCCAAAGCAAGACTGTAAAATACAGCTCAAATGGCACAACAACACATTTAATCCATTATCTATGACAACCTTGTCGGATGCTGTTTTATTCAACAGCTTATTGAAACGGAATAAGAACCTTCGTTTCTTTATCCAACGATCGATGGTGATGCTCTTTCTGGGTACCGTTATAGCGACCGCCGCTACCGGACAACTACCCAAAGCAATGGAAGTGGATATGTTCGTAGCCTCTGACGGATTCATCATCACCAAAGCGGGAGATACCATTCCCGGGAAAATACGGATAACCAAATACATTGAAAATCAATATGGGAGAATCCGTTTCACTGGATATAACGGAGAAAAAGCATCATACAATCCCGATGAAATTACGGGCTTTGGGGTTTATCCTTATGGAGGTGGTTTTAGCTACTACGAAGTCCGTGCATCTGCAAAAAAAGGTGTTCCAATCTATGTATGTGCCTTCATAAAAGGCAAAATCAATGTATTTTTCAACCGGAGCAGTATCTGTCGCTCTGTCGGGACTACAACCGAAACTACCAAAACTACCGGAATTGATTTTGAAATTGCACCAAAGCAAGGACTTCAGATAAGTTCTGAAACTGAGACAACCAGACAAACGAATATTACCAGCATCTGGTATTCCAGTTATTTCGTTGAAAAAAACGATGCTCCTCTTATCAAAGTCGATAAAAATAATTTACCAGAACTTTGGCCCACCTTATTTGGCGACTGTCCGGCATTTGAGGCTGAAGTGGCTAAATATCCCGACTTGAAGCAATTTAAGAATTTCCTAAGACTTGTAGACACTTACAATCAGCTCTGTAATTGATTTCAACAAATCATGACCGGACGACAATGAAAACTGTTTGCAAACACATAATCTCTTTCATTTTGCCAATCACCGTACTAATCATTGTACCACTCCTGATTGAGCAACATTGGGTTATACGAAACATGTTTTGCATGCTGACAGGCGGAATTATTCTCTTTACCGGACTAAGCCTGATGAGCGGAGCCATCATTGCTTTTATCCGCTGGGGAAACGGCACACTGGCACCCTGGTTTCCCACCCGAAAACTCATCACCACCGGACCTTATGCCCTTCTACGCAATCCAATGATCACAGGAGTGGTCGTTACCCTCATCGGGGAAGCTGTAGTCATACTCTCCTACTCCATCCTCATCTGGGCGATCGCATTTTTCCTGATCAACGATATATATTTCCTGATGTACGAAGAGCCAAATCTGGAAAGAAAATTCGGCGAAGAATACCGCCAATACAAGCAAAAGGTACCCCGCTGGATTCCCCGATTCAAAAAGCATTTAACGTAAGACTGTCATCGCAAACCACAATATCTGTATACCATGGAGAATTTTGTCGTTTTCATTCTGTTGAGCCTTCCTGTTTTGGCCATATCACGGCGAAGCTTGTTCAAAATCCGAAGTCACGGATTTTACCGCTTTTTTGCCTGGGAAAGTATGGCTTTCCTTCTATCAATCAATTATCCATATTGGTTTTACAATCCATTCGGAATACTGCAAATAATCTCATGGATACTGCTATTCGGAGCCATTTATCCGGTAGCAGGCGGAATTGTCATGCTCAAAAAGAGAGGCAAACCTCAAAAAAGCAGACAAGACGACTCTTACTACAAATTTGAAGAAACAACTGAACTGGTAGAGTCCGGCATTTACAAATACATCAGGCATCCTATGTATTGCTCGTTATTGTTATTAACGTGGGGCATTTTCCTTAAAAACCCTCTTACAGACGCACTTTTAGCCTCATTGACAGCATCCATATTTCTCTTTTTCACTTCCGTTTTCGACGAGAAAGAATGCCTCTCTTTTTTCGGAGAAAAATACCGCGATTATATGAAACGCACGAAACGTTTTATACCGTACATTTTCTAGCTAGGTTTCTCTCACAATTGCTTATTTTTGTACAGCAACTTAAAACAACGAAATGATGCAATTCGAAGGAAAAATAGTAATCGTTACCGGAGCAGCACAGGGCATCGGCAAATGCGTTGCCGAAACCTTTGCCCAGGAAGGCGCCACGGTGATCGCGGCTGATATTAACGCGCAACTCGGAAAGGGAACCGTTGACCAAATAAACGCCAACGGTAATAATGCCATTTTTATCCATACGGATGTAGCGAATCCTACGGACATTGAACTACTGATAAAACGTACTATTGATCAGTTCGGGCGAATTGACATCCTCATCAACAATACTGGCATTGGGTGCTGGAAGTCACCTTATGACCTATCGGTGGAAGAATGGGACACTGTGATCAACACCAACCTTCGAAGCTCATTTCTTTGTGCTCGTGAAGCGGCCAAAACAATGAGACTCAACGGAGGCGGTAGCATCGTGAATATTGCCTCCACACGGGCTTTTATGTCGGAGCCGAACAGCGAGGCTTACGCAGCCACCAAAGGAGGAATCGTTGCCCTGACACATGCACTTGCGGCTTCGTTCGCCCCCGATCACATTCAGGTAAATTGCATTAGTCCGGGCTGGATTGAAACCCGTGAATACGATCAATTGCGCGACATCGACCACACGCAACATTTTTCGCAGCGGGTTGGCAAACCCGAAGATATTGCCCGCGCCTGCCTGTTTCTGACCAACCCTGCCAATAATTTCATCAACGGCACTAATCTCACCATTGACGGCGGCATGACCAAAAAGATGATTTACGAGCCTGAACCCTGAAACGCCAACCAGTCCAAACCGGGCAATATTTCTTACTTTTGCATCAACTTATTTGAAACAAAACTGAAGCATGAAAACCAACTATTTTGCAACAGGCTTTTTACTCCTGATTTTACTCTCCATAACGTCAGTATCAGCACAAAACAATCAGAAATGGCAGCAATGGCAATGGCTTTTGGGCGAATGGAAAGGTGAAGGCAGCGGACAACCGGGGGAAGGCGCCGGCGGCTTTTCTTTTGAATCCGAGCTGAATGCCAACATTTTGATCCGGAAATCTTATGCTGCATTTCCGGCTACAGCCAACAAACCGGCTTTCAGACACGACGATATCATGACCATCTACAACGATGCTGAAGGACAACCACTGAAAGCCATTTACTTCGATAATGAAGGTCACACGATCCACTACTCGGTAACTGTTGGTGAGAAAAAGATTGTTTTCATCAGCGAAAAAATGCCAAACATGCCGGTTTTCCGCCTGACTTATACGCAGATGGACGACAAAACAGTAAACGTTAGCTTTGAGTTCTCAAAAGACGGCGAACACTTCACGCCTTACTTAGAAGGAAAAAGCATAAAAATAAAATAAACCACTTCTTATTCAATCCATTATGATCCATTATTACTCCGAAAATATACCTCAGCCCAAACTTCGCAAGCGTTTAATATCTGCCTGGATAAAAGAAGTTGCGCAGCTTCACGGCAAAACAACCGGCGAAATTTCCTATATTTTTTGCGACGACGAAAAGATTCTGGAGGTAAACCGCCAATACCTGCAACACGATTATTACACAGATATCATCACCTTTGACGACAACGAAGGAGACAAAATCAACGGTGATATTTTCATCAGCCTCGACACAGTAGCCGACAATGCAAAAGAATTTGATGTCACTTTCGAAAACGAGCTGCATCGGGTAATGATCCATGGCATTTTACACCTTTGCGGGCAAGACGACCACTCACCTGAAGAACGGGCTGAAATGATCCGTAAAGAGAATGAAGCACTTTCGCTCTGGGAAAGAAAATGAGGATGTAACGCTATTTCAGGACTAGTCATTTTCAATAATTAGAAAAGCGACAGCTTATTATGCCATCGCTCTGCTATTCTTTTGCAAGTCAGGAGACTTGCTTTCAGGTGCGACGTAGGCCGGAGCCATACGCCGAACCCGAATCTGCTTTGCACGCTACGGTGAACGGAGAATCGAAGATCAGCGAAGCTAAACAAGAGCGGCTTGTAATCGCAACCAGTTACAAACTGATTCTATTTTGCGTCCAAGCTACACTTCGTTAAGCTTGAACGAGAATTGTAAATCAGCGAAGCTAATCTGCCATACTTGCGCCATCAGAGAACAGAGGCTATTTTGGACTAGACATTCTCAATTAGTTTATTGATTTTGTCAGTAATTTCAATTCTATGCTCTCCCATCCGTTGCAAATAGCCCGGGTGATAAGTGCGTATAGCTAAATCAACATTAATATCATCAAACTTCAAAAGGCAAAGTTTGTTTGTAAGAAATCCGTCAATTGGAACGATTGTAAAGTTTCCTACACTTTTCTTAATATGTTCGTCATAGGTATGACCAGATAAAAACAACAATATATTTGGTTTTAAAATTTCTATTTCTTGTGGAATAACATTAAAAAAATCTATTGTGTAATTTATCAAACCCTGTTGAGGAGACCCTGATTCAGTCTTCCCTATTTTCAATACATTGTTCCAAATATACCCAATTTTCTTATTGGATTGTGTTGATTTTAGTCGTCTAATGAAATTCCAAAATGGTTTACCATATCGTTCGTATCCTTTTTTCAGATAAAATTCATCATAAACACTAATAACCGAATCAATATCAATTCCTTCTTCAAAAGCTCCATGCCATTCATTGGTTTCTTGCCCGAAGAACATTACTTTTAAATCTGCATGTTCATATTCTTCATTAGTTTTGATTAACAAAGGGTGAGTTGCCATATTTGCGTAATCTTCTGGGTCTTCTTCGTTAAATGATTGCAGCATTTCGCTAATTTTTCCCCATTTAGACGAGTATAAGTCATTTAGTTGTACATTCATGTATTTAATGTACTATGGATTATAACGCTCGCCAGTTTTCTTGCAAAATTTGTCGTAAGAGACTATATAGGAGCCTTTCTTGACATTAAATGTTGAACCCGCAGCAGATTTATATGTAAGCCCAGAACTATACAACTCTGCTATTTTTTTGCTGTTTTCATCGTATGTAATAAAATATGATCCCTTTTTGATAACAAAGAAATCACCTGCAACACCTAAAAGATCCAATCCAGAAGTATATAGTTCTGAAATCTTTTTTCCATTTGAATCAAAAATTTGGTAGTAGCTCCCTTTAACTTGAACGTCTGAAATTGCCATGCTAAATTGTATTAATAAATATGCCTACTCTATATAGTTTTCAGCTTCCCTATGTTTCTTTCTTTACTCTTTCAAAATCGCTTACGGCTGTCTGTATTTTTTTACTATGACGCCTAACATCTGTGTAAGTGCGACGCTGTCGCACTTATTTCACATTTATGTCAATCTGTTGATTTACTTAAACATCTAATTTATCTAACGGATTTTGTATCACGAGTGGTCGAAACATTATTTCCGTTCCTATGATATTTCCGCTACAAACCTACAATAAATAATTAACATATTAAAAGGATATATTTTTTAAATTGGTGTGTTGTTTGATCGCCACGGTGCTATGATCCATCAAAAAGGTGAAATGATCCTGTCGGACGAAGGCTTCATGCAATAAATGAAACCTTCCGGTTTCCGGTCCGGAAGGCGAGGTAACCTTTTAACTTCGTCGTCCGCCGTGATTTGCAATCGGACGCAACAGGATTGCTTCAAGGCACGCTTTACCAAAAGCACAAACCACAAACACTTACCCGACTGCAAAACACGCAAATACGAGCAACAAAGCATTAACAATTGCAAAAAAAGTATCAGTGCAAATTTTCTTTTTTAATTATCTTTGAATGATTAAACGGGAAAGGTCAGTCGTTGTTCTGACCAGAATACCAATTCATGACCAGAAAACGCATTGAGCAAGAAGGTTATCTCAGTGATAACGAGTACGCCGTCTTTGTTCTTTTTCTCCAGATTAACCTAACAATCATCAATAATCAACCTTCCATGAAGAAAACAATTTACGTGGCGCTGGTACTTTTTGCGTTTTTCACCTCCTGCAAAGGGAGTGACCCATCCCTATCAAAACAGACCATTGCGGTTTCCACCTCATCTATTGCCCTAAACTACTCCTCTCAAACAAGTTCTGTAACAGTAAAAATGACCGGAACCAAATGGAATGCCACCTCCGATCAGTCGTGGTGCACTCTATCCGTAAATTCCAGTTCAAGTAAAGAAACCGACGTAACCATCAACGTCACGGGCAACAATTCGTTCGCAGCCCGCAATGCGAAAATTATATTTACCTTAAACAACAACGACACAGTCTCTGTGAAGGTCGCCCAATCCGCACTTCCGTCCATTCCTGACTATAGTTCTCCGATTGCAGCGAGTTCCGTGGGCATGACCTCCGACGTCAAAACACTGGCTCACAACATATCAGTTGGCTGGAATCTTGGCAACACGCTTGAAGTACCCGGCAACGAAACCGGCTGGGGAAATCCGTTAACCACGCAACAGTTAATTGACGGAGTAAAAGCTGCTGGATTCAACGCTGTCCGAATTCCATGCGCATGGGACAGTTACGTGGAAGACACCATCTCTTACAAGATTAAAGCAACCTGGCTGGCCCGGGTCAAACAGGTGGTCGATTATTGTTATAAAAACAACATGTATGTCATTCTCAACATTCACTGGGACGGAGGATGGCTCGAGAATCATCCGCAATATGCATACCAGGAAAAAGTGAATGCCAAACAAAAAGCTTACTGGCAGCAGATCGCAGCCTATTTCCGCGATTATGATGAGCATTTGCTATTTGCGGGAACCAATGAAGTACATGTCGACTACAATGCACCATCTGCCGAAAACATTGCCGTTCAGCTATCGTATAATCAAACCTTTGTAAATGCCGTTCGCTCCACAGGAGGAAAGAATGCGTACAGAACGCTGATTGTTCAGTCGTACAATACCAACATTAGCTATGCTGTCAGTTATATGAAAATACCTGACGACACAGCATCGAAAAGGCTGATGGTGGAAGTGCATTGCTATGATCCGTGGGATTTTTGTGGAGACACGGGCAGTTCTGCGGTCAACCTTTGGGGTGCAAGCTACGCATCATACGGGAAAATTTCATCGTGGGGACAGGAAGATTATATAAAACAACAGTTTTCCACAATAAAAACTAACTTTGTGGACAAAGGTTATCCTGTGATTCTTGGAGAATTTGGAGCTGTAAGGCGTTCTTCTCTCACAGGCACAACACTGACAAATCATTTAGCATCAAGAGCCTATTATCTGGGATACGTGGCGCAATATGCAAAAAATAACGGCATAGTTCCTTTCTATTGGGATAACGGAATAACAGGCAACAATGGTTTTGCCCTGATCAACCGGAGTGATGGGTCTGTCTTCGATAGTCAGGCGCTGAATGCTATAGTAACCGGAGCGTCGAACGGCGTTTATCCTTACTAAGAATTGTCTTCAGTCCCGTTTACCATAACCAAACAATTTCAAGCATAAAACCCTAATCTTTAATCTTTATACCTACGAATCAATGAAAAACTTAAAGAACATCCTGATCCTAATGCTTCTGGTGGGTTTAACTGCCCCGCTTCAAGCAAAGGTTTTGTCGTACAAAAAAGACAGTGACGGCATTACCTGCACGCTCAACAAAGGCTTAATGAAAGTGAAGCTATGCTTCGATAACATGGTGGAGGTAAAATACACCACTTTGCCGCTCTTTATCGAAAAACCATCGTTAGTAATCACCAACCCGTTCAAATCTGCGCCGTCATTTGATGTGGCTGAAAAAGCAGGCGAACTGGTCATTACTACTCCAAAACTGAAAATCACGATTGACAAAGCGTCCAACGCTGTCAAATATTTCGATTTGTCAGGAAATGCGATTCTGGCAGAAGACGATTCTCAAAACAAAACCATGGAGCCCACTACCATAGCCGGCATCGACGTTTATAACTGTACTTCTCAGTTTCAATCGCCGGCCGACGAAGCGCTTTTCGGACTTGGATGCCATCCGGAAGATTCTCTCTCCATCAACTACAAAGGCCGTAATCAGGAACTTGCCATCCGTTACATGACAGGTGCTATTCCCGTGATGCTTTCCACCAAAGGATATGGTTTGTTCTGGGACAACTACTCTGCATCGAATTTCTA
Organism: Paludibacter jiangxiensis; assembly: GCF_001618385.1. Lineage (NCBI taxonomy): Bacteria > Pseudomonadati > Bacteroidota > Bacteroidia > Bacteroidales > Paludibacteraceae > Paludibacter > Paludibacter jiangxiensis. The sequence continues at coordinate 224,278 of NZ_BDCR01000003.1, forward strand.
CGGAGCAGAAGCCGGCAACACCAAATACAAATACGTCTCGGAAAGCGGCAATATGGTTGATTATTACTTCATTTACGGACCCGATTTCGATAATATCATTTCAACTTTCCGTAATGCTTCGGGCAATGCGCCGATGTTCCCAAAATGGGCTTTAGGTTTGTTCCAGTCACAAGACCGATATAAGAGCCAGGCCGAAATTCTTTCGGTAAAAGACGGTTACCGCAACAACAAGATTCCTGTGGATGTCATCGTGCAGGACTGGTTCTACTGGGAACCCAATGTAATCGGATCGCATGTGATGTGGCCGGAACGCTATCCGAATCCCAAGGCAATGGTTGACGAATTGCACAATTCCAATATCCATGCCATGATTTCAATCTGGCCGGTATTCTCCAAAGGCACCGAACCATTCAACCAAATGAGTCATTCCGGAGGCATGACCGATATTCGCTGGCTCAACGTAATGACCAACATTCTGGACTATTACTACGATGCTCACAGTCCACAGGCCCGCGATCTCTACTGGCGACAGGCTTGCGACAGTTTGATAGGCCGTTTCGGTTGGGATGCATGGTGGGTGGATCAGTGCGAACCCGACAATGGCAATATTGGAGTTGACAAATACATGGATTTACGCCGTCAAAGCCATTTTGCTATCGGTCGCGGCATCGACTATATGAATACTTTCTCGCTGATGCACTCTACCGGATTATACGAACACTGGAGGAAAGAAATTGCCGACAAACGTGTATTCTTATTGATTCGTCAAGCTTTTGCAGGACAACAGCGCAACTCGGCAACTCTTTGGTCGTCCGACATTACCTGTACATGGAAAGCTTTCCGCAATCAGGTTCCTCAGGGAATCAATGCCTGTGCCTCGGGTATTCCTTACTGGACATCAGACATAGGCGGTTACCACCTCAACTGGCAAGCACCCGACTGGACAACCCCTACCAATCAGGAACTTTTTACCCGTTGGTTCCAGTTCGGTACTTTCAGCCCTATCTTCCGCATCCACGGCAAGGGCGAACGTGCCATCTTCTCGAAAAACTGGAGCGAAAACACTCGTTCCGTCCTGATGAAATATGACAACCTGCGCTACCGCCTGATGCCATATCTCTACTCACTCTCGTGGAAAGTAACCAACGAAGGGTACACCATCATGCGTTCTCTCGGTTTTGATTTCCGCAACGATGATGCAGTAAAAAATATTCCCGACCAGTACATGTTCGGCCCTGCATTCCTTGTAAATCCAGTGACACAACAGCTCTACAGTGCACCTGACAGTAAAAAGATTGCAAAAACACGTAAGGTTTATCTGCCAAAATCGACCAACTGGTATGATTTCTGGACAGGCAAACAAATTGAAGGAGGAAAAAGCATAGATGCAAAGGCAACTATCGAAACCATGCCACTTTACATCAAAGCCGGATCGATTGTGCCGATGGGCCCATATCTCCAGTATGCAAATGAAAAACCTGCCGATCCTATCGAACTACGTGTTTACGCAGGTGCAGATGCCGATTTCGTTATTTATGAAGACGAAAACGATAACTACAACTATGAAAAAGGCAAATTTGCAACTATTCCTCTTCACTGGAACGAAGCCGCAAAAACGCTGACTATCGGTAACCGTCAGGGCGAATTTGCCGGAATGGTAAAAGACCGTTCGTTCCGTGTTGTGTTAGTCAATGCGAAAAACGGAATGGGTATTGAACCTGCAAAAACAGCCAAAACGGTTCAGTACAACGGAGCCGAAGTATCAGTAAAGAACTTGTAAAAAGCACCAGTAACCGGTAGCCTGACTCAAACCAGACTACCGGTTATCTGATTGAACATTTACAAACTCTGAATAGCATATTAATAGGCTGTTTTATCTAAGATAAGTTTTCGTGATGAAAAATAAATAATGTAATTGCTTTTATGTAGGAGCCTGATCTCATATCTTCTTTTACTTTTTGTCTTGACACAAAAAGTAAACAAAAAGGTCAAGGCTCAATCCGCTTCACTCAAAAAACTGGCGTTCATCGACGCAAATCGCCCAAACTCGTTCTCTCCTATTGTCGAGAACTTCAAACAAGGACGATTTGTGCGTCGCTTCACTTGTTTTTTGGCTCACCGGACAAGGCCACTTCAATCTGCATGAGCAAGATACATCAAAACAGAACAATACTGTTTTTATAATCTTCAACAAAACCAGACCCGAAGGGACAACAAAAATACCAAACTGACGGAAAGCTGTTTGAGAGAGTAGGCCAATTACAGAAGTTTGTTGATGAGAAAAAGTTTCATGGCCGAGCGAACGAGTTCTTTTATGTGATATGTGTTTATTTTTTTAAGGACACATAGAACTCGTAACTCGTTTCCGTCTCTGTTTTTGCTTACTTTTTGGCGCAAAAAGTAAGGCCTGCCGCAGGCAAAGAACAAATTTAAGAGGACAAAGAATTGAGTGAATATAACATAGGATACTCCAAAACCGGGTATTTTTCAAGCACGCAAGATATTGATTTTTAATTCATTATTCAACAAACACCTTTTTTATTCCGTCAACACGTCGATTTAACCCAAATTCCGCAATAGCGGAATTTGCCCGAAGGGCTGACGAAAAATATTATTTTTGTCAGGGTTAACCCCGATATTTTTGCAGATAATCTGCAAAAATCGTCGATTAATCAATAGAAATTTTTCTATTGATTAATTTGGGTTTAATAAATTATCCTGTAAATTTGAGTCTGAGAACAATGAATGTCCGGCTTTACCATAAACCGGATAATCGTCTCACAAACAAACATTTTACAAATTTATAATTCCATATTATGAACAGATTTGTTAGTTTTTTCTCGGCCGCATTGATACTGACACTACTGTCGTGCAATGTTGTAAAAAATCCTCGTTTGACGGATAATTTCAATGACGGATGGAAATTTCATCTGGGAGATACCATCGACCCGCAATCTCCTGAATTTAATGATCAGTCATGGCGAATGCTTACACTCCCGCACGACTGGAGCATTGAAGGTTCATTCGACAAAAACAGCAAAGCCGGATACGGCGGTGGCTATCTGAACGGTGGTATCGGATGGTATCGCAAAACATTCATACTGGATAAAAACATATATCAGGACAAGGATATTTTTATCGACTTCGACGGAGTATATTGCAACAGCGAAGTCTGGATAAACGGACATTATCTCGGAAAGCGTCCCAACGGCTATATCTCATTTCAATACGAACTGACCAAATACCTTAAACTGGGAAAACGCAATGTGATTGCCGTCAGGGTAGACAACTCGCACCAACCCAATTCGCGCTGGTACTCCGGCTGCGGTATTTATCGCAATGTTTGGCTGAACGCAGTATCTCCGGTTCATTTCAAACAATGGGGTATCGGCATCACTACTCCGAAAGTAACTCCGCAAAAAGCCACTATCAAAACTCAATTTCAGATCTCATTACCCGGGACCGATAGCAGCGCTGTCACCATTGAGGCGAAATTATACGACACCGAAGGCAAACTGGTTGCGCAAAACGGCAAAGTTGTCTCAAAAGACAAAAAATACAACACCACGCTCGAACTGATCGCGCCGCATCTTTGGAGTACTGAAGATCCCTATCTCTACAAGCTGGTTTCTCAATTGTATGTCAACAAAAAACTAACCGATCAGGTAACAACTCAGGTAGGAGTACGTTATTTTAATTTCGATGCAGACAATGGATTTTCACTCAACGGCAAACCCCTGAAAATTGTGGGTGTTTGCAATCACCACGACTTAGGTTGTCTTGGTACGGCTGTCAATAAACGGGCAATCGAACGCCAGTTGGAAATTCTCAAAGCGATGGGCTGCAACGGTATCCGCACATCTCATAATCCTCCGGCTCCCGAATTGCTCGACCTTTGCGACAAAATGGGATTTGTAGTGATGGACGAGGCTTTCGACATGTGGGAAAAGAGCAAAACCACGTTCGATTATTCGCATGAATTCAAGAAATGGCATACACGCGATTTACAGGATCAGGTGTTGCGCGACCGCAATCACCCGAGCGTTGTTGTGTGGAGCGTGGGCAACGAAATTCCCGAACAGTGGAGGGATTCACTCAATGCGGGAGCCCGGATCATGAAAAATTTGTGTTCTATTGTCCGTAGTATTGACACAACTCGTCCTATCGTCACGGCCAACAATGAACCGAATCCCAAAAATGCCATTATCAATAGCGGAGAAACCGATTTGATCGGCATCAATTACCACATCGAAAACTGGTTGAAATTCAAACAGGATTATCCGGGCAAAAAACTGATTGTTACCGAGTCGACCTCAGCATTGCAAACCCGCGGTTGGTACCAGATGCCTTCCGACAGCATCGCTCGCGTCCCCAAACGTTGGGACATCCCCTACTCGACACCTCACCATTTCTGCTCCGCTTATGATAATTGCTCGGCTCCCTGGGGATCGACTCACGAAGAAACATGGAAGGTGGTGAAGGCTAATCCGTATGTTTCGGGTATGTTTGTCTGGACCGGTTTCGACTATATCGGGGAACCGACGCCTTACACATGGCCTTCGCGCAGTTCTTATTTCGGCATTGTCGATCTGGCGGGCTTCCCGAAGGATGTTTACTACATGTATCAAAGCGAATGTACGACCAAAACCGTTTTGCACCTCTTCCCTCACTGGAACTGGAAGCCCGGGCAAACTGTCGACATGTGGGCTTATTACAACAACGCCGACGAGGTGGAATTATTCCTCAACGGTCGGTCATTGGGACGCCAACACAAAGTGGGCGATCAGTTACACGTTATGTGGAAAGTGCCGTTCGAAGCAGGAACCCTGCGTGCCATATCTTACAAGCAAGGGCGACAGGTAGCGTCTACCGAAGTGAAAACCGCCGGAATTCCTAACCGCATCCGCCTGACAGCCGACCGCCGTAAAATTACCGCCGACGGCAGCGACCTTTCCTTTGTCACCATCGACATCGTGGATAAAGACGGAAATCTTGTTCCCGATGCCGACAATTTGGTTAAGTTCCAACTTGAGGGCCCGGGTAAAATTGCAGGTGTGGATAACGGCAGCCCAATCAGCATGGAGTCGTTCAAGGCCGACCATCGCAAGGCATTCAACGGCAAGGCTCTTTGTGTCGTCCAATCGAAAAAACGTAGCGGCATTATCCGTTTAACGGCAACATCGGCAGGATTGGCAACGGGAATCGTGGAAATAAGCAGTAAGTAAAAAAACATCATTTATCAACAACTCTCATACTATCAAACAAAAATGCAATTCGGACATTTCGACGACAGCCGACGTGAATACGTCATTACCAACCCACGCACGCCGTGGCCCTGGATTAATTATTTAGGCAACGAGGATTTTTTCAGTTTGGTTTCAAACACCGGCGGTGGCTATTCTTTTTACAAAGATGCCAAGTTCCGCCGTATAACCCGTTATCGCTACAACAATGTACCGATGGATAGCGGCGGTAAGTATTTCTACATCAACGACGGCGAGTCCATCTGGAGTCCCGGTTGGAAGCCCTGCAAAACGCCTCTCGACAGCTATGAATGCCGCCACGGGATGAATTACACCACCATAAAAGGCGTCAAAAACGGAGTGGAAGCCGAAGTGCTTTACTTTGTGCCGCTGAAAACATGGGCTGAAGTTCAAAAACTCACGCTGCGCAATACCACTTCGGAAGTGAAAACATTGAAAGTATTTTCTTTCGTTGAATGGTGTTTGTGGAACGCGGCTACCGATATGGAAAACTTCCAGCGTAATTTCTCCACCGGCGAAGTAGAAATAGAAAACTCGGTGATTTATCACAAAACCGAATACAAAGAGCGTCGCAATCATTATGCTTATTATGCTGCCAACGTGGCTTTGAACGGCTTCGAGACTGACCGCGAAACATTCTTCGGACTGTACAACGGATTCGACGAACCGCAGACCGTACTCGAAGGTGCTCCGCGTAACTCGGTGGCTCACGGTTGGTCGCCCATTGCGTCTCACTACATCGAAGTGACTTTGCAACCTAGCGAGTCGAAAGATTTAGTGTTCGTTTTGGGCTATGTCGAAAATGAGGAAGAAGAAAAATGGGAAAGCAAAAACATCATCAATAAAACCAAAGCCAAAGCAACTATTGCACGCTTTGATACAGCCGAAAAAGTGGATGCTGCGCTGGCCGAACTGCGCGCTTACTGGGACAATCTGTTGAATGTGTTCAGAGTGAAAACCGGTGAAGAAAAGCTGGATCGCATGGTGAACATCTGGAATCAGTACCAATGTATGATTACCTTCTGTTTCTCGCGCTCAGCGTCGTTCTTCGAAAGTGGCATCGGTCGCGGGATGGGTTTCCGCGATTCCAATCAGGACTTGATCGGTTTTGTGCATCAAATTCCGGAACGCGCCCGCGAGCGCATCATCGACATTGCTTCTACCCAATTCCCCGACGGCGGTTGCTACCATCAATACCAACCATTGACAAAAAAAGGGAACAACGAAATTGGACAGGGCTTCAACGACGACCCGATGTGGTTGATTCTTGGTACCACGGCTTATATCAAAGAAACGGGTGATTTTTCTATATTGGACGAGCCGGTACCGTTTGACAATGTGCCCGGTTCTGAGGTATCGCTATTCGAGCACCTCATCGTGTCATTCGACCACGTGATTAATCATCTCGGTCCTCACGGATTACCACTAATCGGCCGTGCTGACTGGAACGACTGCCTAAACCTGAATTGCTTCTCCAACGATCCGAACGAAAGTTTCCAAACCACAGAAAACAAAACTGAAGGTTCCAAAGCCGAAAGTTTGATGATTGCCGGATTGTTTGTTATTTACGGCAACGATTATGTGGAATTGTGCAAAAAATTAGGTAAAAACGAAGAAGCCGCCCGTGCGCAAATGCATGTGGACAAAATGGTGGAGGCTGTGAAGCAACACGGCTGGGATGGCGAATGGTTCCTGCGTGCTTATGACTATTTCGGCAACAAAATCGGCTCGAACGAAAATGAAGAGGGTAAAATTTTTATCGAATCGAACGGATGGTGTACCATGGCCGGTATCGGTCTCGAAGATGGTCTGGTAACCAAAGCACTCGACTCGGTAAAAGAACGCCTCGACTGCGAACATGGCATTGTACTCAACAATCCGGCATTCTCAAAATACTATATCGAATACGGCGAAATATCCAGTTATCCGGAAGGTTACAAAGAAAACGCCGGCATCTTCTGCCACAACAATCCGTGGATCATCATTGGTGAAACCGTGCAGGGACGAGGCGACCGTGCGTGGAAATATTTCCGCAAAATCTGTCCGTCGTACACCGAGCATATCAGCGACCTGCACAAGGTAGAACCTTACGTTTATGCCCAGATGATAGCCGGTAAAGATGCCTTCAAGCCCGGCGAAGCCAAAAACTCGTGGCTTACAGGTACGGCAGCATGGAATTTTTACGCTATTTCGCAATACATTCTCGGTATTCAGCCCACATACGACGGCCTGCGCATCGATCCGTGTATCCCTGCCGAATGGGACGAATACAGCGTCACCCGCCAGTTCCGCGGTGCAACCTACGAAATCACGGTAAAAAATCCGAACGGAAATATGAAGGGAGTGAAATCGCTTGTCATCGATGGAAAAGCTGTTTCTGGTAACATAGTTCCTGTGATACCGGCAGGCACTGTCTGCAAGATAGAAGTAACGCTTTAATGCTAATTTCTTTCAGGTTTCCCAGTGAGAGAAACCTGAAAGAAAAAGGCTAATGAGTATCTAATATTTTACCTAATGTGTAAGGAAGAAAGATGAAAGCAAATACCATCGAAGTTAAATTTTGATTATAGGGGCGTTAGCCCTGACTTCTTGGTAGAACATAATAGTAAATGAATACAGAGGAGCGTAGCTCTGATTTCTTCTTTACACCAGAGTCAAAATACACATGTTATTTCCATTCAGACGTCAGGGCTATGCCCCTCTCCTTTGTTCTTCTGTAGATTTTCTACCAAGACAATAGGGCTACCCCCCTGATATTTGAGAAAAAACAATCTGGAATAATCGGTCTAAATCTGATAGTCGTCAAGGCTAAAACTTCACATGGTATATTTAAGCCAAGCTGTTTTTCTATTGATATGGATGTACTTTGTGCAAACATCATTGCCTGATGTAATTGGCCCTGATCGTTCTGTAGAATAACATCAAATTACCAACTCACTAAAAACCAACCACATTTATTTTCTCTCAACGACTTTTGTAGAGTATTAATAGAGGGGTTTCATTTCTGTTGACAGATAAAATCTGATATTTTTGTATCCGATTTTCAGTAAGAAAATTCCAACAGAACCAATGAAACTAATTCAGAAAACACAAAACAAATGAGACACAAAAATTTATTACTCAGTGCCGGCATTTTTATCTTCGGAGCAATATCATTGAGTTTTATTCCAGTCAAAGAGGTTTCTCCCTACGAATCTCAGATCTCGAAAATAATGTCGAAGATGACATTGGAACAAAAAGTAGGACAAATGGCTCAATTCAGTGTTGATGCCGTACTGAAAAGCAAAATACCCGGAGTTCCCGATTTTCCTGTCGAAGTAGATATTGACAAAGTAACTCACATTTTGGGAGACCTGAAAGCCGGTTCGTTACTGAATACACCGGCCGGTATTGCCCAAAACACTGCCACATGGGATAAACTGAACAATCAATTGCAGGAAATAGCAATGAAAGCGAATGGCATTCCTATGATTTTCGGCGTTGATGCCATTCACGGAGCCAACTATACAGAAGGTTCGGTACTTTTTCCGCAGGAAATCGCGATGGCTGCCACGTTTAACCGACAACTGGTGTACGAAGGGGCAAAAGTGAGCGCTTACGAAGTTCGTGCCAGCATTACTCCGTGGAACTTCTCTCCTGTACTCGACATGGGACGTAACCCCAACTGGTCGCGTATCTGGGAAACCTACGGTGAAGATCCATTCCTCACATCCGAACTGGGTGTCGCCTGCATAAAAGGCTATCAGGGCAACGATCCGAACCACGTTGGCATGTACAATGTGGCCGCCTGCCTGAAACATTTTATGGGCTACGGTGTTCCGGTCAGCGGACAGGATCGTACTCCGGCGCTGATTCCTGAAAACGAGCTGCGCGAACGCCACCTGAAACCGTATGCCGCTACCATTAAAGCAGGAGCATTGTCTGTGATGGTAAATTCGGCCATTATCAACGGAGAACCGGTTCATGCAAGCCATCACATTCTCACCGACATTCTGAAAGATGAGCTCAAATTCGATGGCGTGGTGGTAACCGACTGGCAGGACATCAACAACCTTTACAAACGCGACCGGATTGCCTCCAGCGACAAAGAAGCGATTATGATTTCTATCAATGCCGGTGTCGATATGGCAATGATTCCTTACGACGAAAATTATTGCAAAGATTTGGTGGCACTGGTGAAAGAAAACAAAGTGTCGATGAGCCGTATCGACGATGCCGTCCGTCGTATTCTGCGTATGAAATACCGCTTAGGCTTGTTCAGTAAACCGACATGGAAAAGTACGGACTATACAAACTTCGGATCAGCTCAAAGTCAGCAACTGGCAAAATCATCTGCTGACGAAGCAATTACTCTACTGAAAAACAAAAACTATTTATTGCCACTGCAGAAGGCTTACCGCATTTTGGTGACAGGACCGAATGCAGATACAAAGCGCAGTCTGAATGGTGGTTGGAGCCGCAACTGGCAGGGAGACAAGACTCCGGAACATGAAAAAGCAGGTGCTACCATTCTGGAAGCCTTGCAACAAAAAGCCGGCAAAGATCATGTGGTATACGAACCCGGAGTGACTTACAACGAGAAAGGCAAATACTACGACGAAAATAGCCCCGAAATAGACAAAGCTGTTGCTGCTGCAAAAGGTTGCGATGTTATCGTGGCTTGTATCGGCGAGAATTCTTACTGCGAAACACCGGGTAATCTCACGTCTCTGGAGATGTCGAAAAATCAACAAGCTTTGATTAGTGAACTTGCCAAAACCGGCAAACCCATAGTTTTGATCCTCAACGAAGGCCGTCCTCGAATATTTTCCGATATCGAACCGCTCGCAAACGCCGTTGTTCATACCTATTTGCCAGGCAGCTACGGCAGCCTGTCGTTGGCCGATATTCTGTATGGCGATGTCAATCCTTCGGGAAAATTACCTTACACCTATCCGAAATATACCAACCTGCTGACTACTTACGACTATAAACCGTCGGAAAATCGTGAGGTAATGGAAGGAGCCTATAACTACGATGCCAACAACGCTGTACAATATCCGTTCGGCTTCGGGTTGAGTTATACCTCTTTCGAATATTCGAACCTAAAAATCAACAAGGCTCACTTCAACGCAAACGACGAACTTGAATTTACCGTCACTGTAAAAAATACTGGTAAAATAGCAGGTAAAGAGGCAGTCTTGTTATTTGTTTCCGACGATGTAGCATCGCTTACACCCGACAACAAACGCCTGCGTGCATTCGAGAAAGTAAGTCTGCTTGCGGGAGAGACAAAAACGATCACCTTAAAGGTACCTGCATCCGAACTTGCTTTTGTAGGACTCGACAACAAATGGCGTTTAGAAGCCGGTAGTTTCACCGTCCGTTGCGGAAATCAAAAATTATCCATCAATGCTGATGAAACAAAGGTTTGGGAGAGCTACTTAAAATAACACACCAATTATTTGCCATTTAACAACAAAAACATTCAAATTCTCATATTAGTTCATGAAACGCCCATGACAAAATCTATTGCTTTCGACATACAAAGGAACAATTACATTTTGTCATGAAGTTTCATCTGATCCTTAAAAGTAAATCATAAACAGATGAAATCTATTCTCGTCACAATTGCACTCGGAGCCTCTCTGATGGTTTCTGCGCAACAAAAAACGCCCGTTTACCTCGATGTAACGAAACCCATCGAAGAACGGGTAGAAAACGCTCTCTCGCTGATGACTACCGAAGAAAAGGTAGCCTTATGCCATGCACAATCAAAGTTCAGTTCAAAAGGGGTTCCCCGTCTGGGTATTCCCGAAGTTTGGACCGATGACGGACCTCACGGCATCCGCGAAGAAGTTTTCTGGGATGAATGGGATGGAGCCCATTGGACTAATGACTCCTGTACCGCTTTCCCTGCTCTTACCTGTCTGGCGGCCACATTCAATCCTCACCTATCTTTGCTTTATGGCAAATCGATCGGCGAAGAAGCGCGCTACCGGAATAAAACCGTGCTGCTTGGCCCCGGCGTGAATATCTATCGCACCCCGTTAAACGGAAGAAATTTCGAATACATGGGAGAAGATCCTTATCTGTCATCACGCATGGTAGTGCCTTATATTCAGGGTGTACAGTCCATTGGTGTCGCTGCCTGTGTAAAACACTTTGCGCTGAACAATCAGGAAGAATGGCGCGGACATATCAATGTGAATGTAAGCGATCGTGCGTTGTACGAAATTTATCTTCCGGCATTCAAAGCTGCCGTACAGGAAGGTAAGGCCTGGTCGATCATGGGTTCCTACAACCAATTCAGAGGCGAACATTGCTGCCATAACGACCTGCTTTTGAACAAGATTCTGAAACAAGACTGGAAATTTGACGGTGTGGTAATCAGCGACTGGGGCGGAACTCACAATACCGATCAGGCCATCAAAAACGGACTCGACATTGAAATGGGAACTTATACCAATGGCTTAACTACCAAAGGAAAATTCTCCTATTCATCTTATTATTTAGCCGATCCATTCCTGAAAGGAATTAACGAAGGTAAATACGACATGGCTTTACTCAACGACAAAGCCCGTCGGATTCTTCGGTTAGTATTCCACACCACCATGAGCGAAAACCGTCCTTTCGGTCGTTTCGTATCACCGGAACACAGTGAAGCCGGACGCAAAATTGCAGAAGAAGGTATTGTATTATTAAAAAACGACAAGCAATTTTTCCCGCTAACAGGCAAATACAATAAAATTGCCATTATTGGAGAAAATGCGACACGCAGCCTTGTGATCGGTGGCGGTTCTTCATCCCTGAAAGTATCCTACGAAGTATCTCCGCTGGCCGGTTTAACCGCTGCGTATGGCAAAGATCACGTTGTTTACAGCATGGGATATGCTTCCGGTCCGTCAATGTATGGCCGGGAAATGAGATCGAAGCTCAATGCCGACTCGCTTGTGGCAGCAGCTGTGGAAGTTGCCAAAAATGCGGATATCGTACTTTTCGTTGGAGGACTCAACAAAAACCATTTTCAGGATTGTGAAGGAGGAGACCGCAAATCGTTAGATCTTCCTTTCGGTCAGGACAAATTAATCGACGCGTTGGTAAAAGCCAACAAAAACACGGCTGTGGTACTATTGAGCGGAAACGCAGTGGCAATGCCCTGGGTTGACAAAGTTCCTGCTATTATGCAAGGATGGTATCTAGGCTCCGAAGCCGGTAATGCTTTGGCGAATGTCATCTCCGGAAAAGTAAATCCATCGGGTAAATTGCCATTCTCTTTCCCTAAAAAACTGGAAGACAATGCTGCTCATTCTTTCGGCAAACTCTCCTACCCCGGCGACAGCATCAACGAACTTTACAAAGAAGACATTCTGGTTGGTTATCGTTGGTTTGACACGAAAAACATTGCACCGCTATTTCCCTTCGGTTATGGGTTGAGCTATACCACTTTCGCCTATTCAAAACCTACTGTCGATAAAGCTGATGTAACACAAGACGGGACAATACGAGTAAGCTTTACACTGACAAACAACGGTAAAGTTGACGGTGCCGAAACAGCTCAGCTTTATGTAAGCAAGACTAAATCAGCCGTAACCCGTGCCACGAAAGAATTGAAAGCATTTCAAAAAGTCTTCCTCAAAGCGGGAGAAAGTCAAACAGTGACGATGGAAATTCCGGTAAGCAGTTTTGCTTTTTATGATGAAGTTCAACACGGATGGAATGTCGAAAAAGGAGCATATCAATTATTGGTAGGCAGCTCGTCGCGCGACATAAAAGGAAAAATAGACGTGAAAATACAGTAACATCTAAGCTGCATCTATAACGCTTTCAGAAGAGGCTGTATCAAAAGGGAAATTGGAATTATAATAACTTATGATTCGAAAGCTGATATTTTTACCCCAAACCCCTGAAGGGGCTATAAATCTGCTGTTGTTATTGGCGTAGAAGTCCCCTTTAGGGGATTTAGGGGTAAAAAAAGAAATAGCCTGTTAATTTATCAATAGAGAATTCAATTTTTGAGACGGCATTTTTAATTTTCAGTCACTTATGTAATATTGATTACAGTTTTATGGTCATTTCCGATAGTATCTTTGTCATGTCAAATAACGACAAACTGTATCAATCATAAAACATTACAAAAATGAGTACACCTTTTGAAACAGCAGTAGTCTTTCCTTTGGAAAACTCTGTGGAATATACCTCTGGCGGCGTTGTTAGCAAACAGATTATTAAAAGTGCGGCAGGCAATGTCACTCTCTTTTCGTTCGACAAAGGCCAGGGTCTCACCGAACATACCGCTCCTTTTGATGCAATTGTTCAGGTTCTCGACGGAGAAGTAGAAATCAGTATCGACGGCCATCCTCACCGGGTCAAAAAAGGAGAATGCATCATCATGCCAGCCAATCATCCTCATGCTTTGTCGGCTGTGGAAGCCTTCAAAATGCTGCTGACAATGATCAAAGGATAATATTTTCGAAGCAAATAAAGTAAGCGCCGGGAGACAATTCTCTCCGGCGCTTTTTTGTTGATTAAAGTGGAGAGACAACAATATAAAACTCTCTGATATTTATATTTTTCAGCATATTTTTTCATTTCATCAAAACGTCTGTTTTTTTACATAACTAATTTGAAAACCAAAATATTATTTTCATCTTTGTATAAAATAGAATAATGCAAAATCTCTGCACAAAAATCTCAATATCAACGTTCAACACCAACCTCCATGAAGCAAAAGATTTTTCTTTGTCTGGTTCTTTTCGGCTCTTTGCTGAGCCTAAATTCTTTCGCCGCTGTTTCCGGCAATTATCAAAAAGGATGGGAAGCCTTTGGAAATAACAATCGTAGCGAAGCCCGGCGCTTCTTCACGCTGGCATTAGAGAATCCTTCTTCGAAAGCAGACGCGCTTCTAAGTCTTGCCCTGCTCGACTGGCAGGAGATGAAAAACGATAATGCATTCGATGACTTCCGGAAGTTTTACGAGATTAGCTCTGATCCATACGCTTACTTTTATGGTTTCTCTTCGATGCCATTTCTGTATGAATCGAGCAATCTGCTTCAACCTTCGCGTGTCGATTTTCTGGAGAAGATTGTTGCTGACCCCAAAATGAACGGCACACTCAAGGCAATGATATACCATCAGCTCGGACAGCACTATTTTGCCTGCAACAAGACAAAAAAAGCGCAGGAATTGTTCGACAAAATAGGAACAATAGATCATTGGCAGGTGTTGGGAACATTCGACAATACCTCAGGCAGCGGCTTCAACAAAGACTGGGGAGCTGTTACCAAGCCCAAAACCGAAGATGTCCTCAAAAATCGTGTGGATGCCGATATCCATTGGTACACACCGTCGTACAACAAGCCTGACAGATGGTTTTACTTCGACTATTATTTTCAGTTGAACAACACGGTAATGTATGCCCAATCGTTCGTTACCAGTCCCGTAGCACAGGAAGTGTACCTGCGGACAGGTACTTCCGGCTCTCTGAAAATATGGGTAAATGACGTTCAGGTTGCGTCCGTACCGGAAGAACGAAACTGCGATCTGGATATTTATGCCTACAAAGTACAACTTAATCAGGGCGTGAACCGTATTCTGGTGCAAATCGGACAAAGTGAAATTGAAGCAGCCAACTTCATGCTTCGCATCACGGATGCTAATGCTCTTCCGATAGCAGGCTTAACCAATGTTGCCGAATATGCCGCCTATACGAAACCGGCATCGGGAAGCATTTCCGAGCCTTTGCCCTTCTTTGCGGAAGAGACATTGAAAGCAAAAATCAAGGCAGAGCCGGACAATGCGTTGAATTATCTTACCCTTGCCGAAACTTATCTGCGCAACGATAAAGCTTACGAAGCTACAGCCATACTGAAACAACTCGAAGAAAAATATCCAAAATCGTCTCTGATTGCCTACCGCCTAGCAGAAGCATATACCCGTGCCAAAAATCAGACCGATTATGGCAAGGAGATGGAAAAGATCAAACAAGATGATCCTAACTCATTTACTGCATTGAGCGAAGCCGTAAACGATGCTTTCAAATCGGAGAAATATAACGATGCTTTGGCTATTTGTCAGAAAGCAAAAGATCTGTACGGAAGCAATACTACCACCGAAGCCTGGGAACTGAATATTGCCTCGCAGCAAAAACGGACTCAAGACGTAATCGAGATGTCGAAAACGCTTTATAAGAAATATCCCGATAATGCCGATTACATGAATCTTCGTTATGTCATTGAAAATAACGTGTCGCAAAATTCAAAAGCCGCTACTTCCATAGTAGAAGATTATTGCAACAACTATTTCAACGGCAAAGCAATGGAAACGCTTGCGAAAATCTATGCCGATCAGGGCAATCAGGAAAAGAGCCTTACTGTTTTACGCCAGCGCATCGACCACATGCCCTATGCCATTGGTTATCTCGACAATCTTGCCGGGGTCTATTTCAAAATGCAACGTTACAAAGATGCGCTGGAAGTGACAGATCGCATGCTTCAACTGGCTCCGTATCTGCCTGGTGTATTCAATTATCGTGGCTACATCTACAAAAACCTGAATCAGCCGGAACTGGCCAAAGAAAGCTTTCGCAAGTCGATCTATTATGGCCCGACATCTTACGACTCAAGAGCTCAGTTGCGCTTACTGGAAAACAAAAAAGAGGTTGGCGAACTGTTTCCGAAGAACGACCTGACAGAAATTATCGCCAAAGCACCTTCGTCAAAAGAATATCCTGAAGATAATTCAGCCATTCTGCTTAACGACCAGCAACTGGTGGTGTATCCTGAAGGCGCCAAAGAATATCACTACGACATTGCTATTAAAATTCTGAATCAGGCGGGAATAGAAACGTGGAAAGAATATTCCATCGGTTATAATGGCAACACGCAGAAGTTGTTGCTCGATAAAGCAGAGGTTATCAAAGCCGGAGGCAACAAAGTGAAAGCCGAGACAAATGAAGACAACGACCATATTGTATTTACTAATCTGGAAGTGAACGACGTACTTCATTTGGATTATCGCGTACAGGATTTCTCTACCGGCGAAATTGCCAAGCATTTTTATGACCAGTTCCTGATGCAGTATAGCATTCCTTCATTACTGAATCGTTATAGCATTCTTGTTCCCAAAAACAAAGAGTTCAAATCGCTCGTAACGAACGGCGACATCAAACCGGCCATCAGCGACGTGGAAGACATGAAGCTGTACCAGTGGGAATCGCGCAACATGCCCGCCATCAAAAGCGAACCATACATGAGCGAACTGGTGGACGTGGCTCCTACCCTCTCTATCAGCAGCATTCCCGACTGGAAATACATCAGCCACTGGTACAAAGACCTGACTACAAACAAGCTCAAATCTGATTTTGTACTAAAACAAACCATCAGTCAGTTATTGAAAGGAAAAGAGAATGCAAGTGCGATGGAAAAAGCCCGCATTTTCTACAACTACATTCTGGAAAATATCTCCTACTCCAATGTGGCTTTTTTGCACAGCAACTACGTGCCGCAAAAAGCGTCGCGCACCATTACAACCCGTCTGGGCGATTGTAAAGATGTGGCAACGCTGTTTGTCTCTCTCTGCCGTGAAAGCGAAATCAAAGCCAATCTGGTACTGATCTCCACACGCGACAACGGATACAACCGACTGGTGCTTCCGACCATCGACTTTAATCACTGCATTGCCCGACTGGACATTGACAACAAAGTATACTATCTGGAACTCACAGACAACAAACTTCCGTTCAAAGCAGCTTTGACGGTCGATCTGAATTCGAACATATTGCCGATCCCTTATGACACTGAAGCTTTCGGTGATAAATTAATGTCGATGGAAATGCAATTCCGTCCTAAAAACCGGATCAATCGCGACAACACAATCACGCTGGTAAATAAAGACATGCAGGTACAGCGCCATTCGGTTCATTATGCCGCCGACGCTTCTTACCTCAGAGATACCTACCGTGATCTTGGCGCAGAGGAACAACTGAAGAAAATCACTCAGTCGGTAGCTTCGGACTTTAGCGTGCCCATCAAGGTAACCAACCCGAAATTCAAAAACCTTGAAAACCTGAACGACAGCATCGTGTATGACTGCAATATCGAGATCAAAAACAGCTTGCAAGATGTTGCCGGAATGAAAATCATGCAATTACCATGGACAGACAAAATCAGTTCTCTGGAAATGGTTGCCGAAGACACCCGCAAATATCCGATGGAACTCTGGCAATATCATATGGAAGATATTACTACAGAAACGCTTACCATCAAGTTGCCGCTGGAAAAAAAATTCGTCGAAATTCCTGCGAACGTAAACCTTGAATGCGCAAATGCCCGTTATAGCCTTACCTACGACACGAAGACCGTCGGAACTGTTATAGCACACCGCACTTTCATGAGAAAAACAGAAACGGTAACGATTGCTGAATATCCGAAATTCAAGGAATTCATGAACCTCGTAAGCGAAGCCGACAACAAACAATATGCAATAAAATAACCTGCTAAGTACAAAACAAACTCTGAATGAAACCTTTCTCTTTTTTATGTTCGCTTCTGCTCTGTGCTGCCTGTGTAACAACAATTTCGGCAAAAGAATTTGCAGTGCAATCACCGGACAAGTCCATCACACTGAAAGTCAGTGTTGACAAAACAATTTCCTGGACAGTCGACTGCAATAAGCAGACGGTTATCATGCCATCTGTTATTTCACTCACATTGCAGGGCGAAGCTCCTTTGGGTGTCAACCCGTCCGTAAAGACGAGTAAAATAAACACCGTCAACAACATTATCTCAGCGCCTGTTTATAAAAAGAAAGAGATAACCGACAACTACAACGAACTGATTATCAATTTCAAAGACTACTATTCATTGCTTTTCAGAGCATATAACGATGGCGTGGCTTATCGTTGGGTGCTCAACCGGGCGGGAGAAGTAGTTGTTAGTAACGAAGATGCCCGTTTCAATTTTGACGCCAACTATGCAGCTTACATTCCATATGCTAATTCGGGAGCCAACAATGTGTATCAATGTTCGTTCGAAAACACATACAAACATTTCAATATCGGCCAAATGGAGGACAAACCCACTTACACCCCCATTCTGATTGAGTTGAAAAACAAGATAAAATGTGCCATCACAGAAGCCGATCTTGAAGATTACCCGGGCATGTTTCTCCGCCTGAACAAATCGACCAAACAGGGATTTGTAAGCGATTTTGCACCTTTCCCTCTCGAAGAAAAACAGGGCGGATATAACAACATTCAATCTTTGGTGACCAAAGGCGGCGATTTTATTGCCAAAACGAAGGGCAATCGATCTTTCCCGTGGCGTGCGTTGATTATTTTCAAAGAAGACAAGGATTTACTGAACAACGACATGGTTTATAAACTGGCAGCGCCGTCGCGTGTGCAGGATACAGAATGGATTAAACCCGGACAATTAGCGTGGGACTGGTGGAACAACTGGAATCTTGAAGGAGTCGATTTCAAAGCCGGCATCAATACCGAAACCTACAAGCACTATATCGATTTTGCATCCAAATACAACATTTCATACGTATTGCTCGACGAAGGATGGGCTGCCAAAGGCCAACTGATTAATACCATTCCCGAAATTGACCTGCCTGCTATAATCGATTATGCCAAGTCTAAAAATGTTGGCGTTATCCTTTGGTGCGGATGGGTTCCTTTGAACCAAAACATGGAACAGGTGTTCGAACACTATTCCAAAATGGGCGTCAAAGGCTTCAAGATCGACTTTATGGATCGTGATGATCAAAAGGTGGTAAACTTCTACTATAAAGTGGCGCAACTGGGAGCACAACACCACATGCTGATTGATTTTCACGGAGCTTATAAACCAACCGGATTGCAACGAACCTATCCGAATGTGATTAATTTTGAAGGTGTGTATGGTATGGAACAACTCAAATGGAACAATCCGGATATGCCCCAAAACGACGTGTTGATTTCATATATCCGCATGTTGTCCGGTCCGCTCGATTACACTCCGGGAGCAATGCGCAACGCATCAAAAGACAGTTTCCGTCCAATTGTCGGACAACCCATGAGTCAGGGCACCCGCTGCCATCAGCTCGGCTTGTACGTTGTGTTTGAAGCACCGCTCTGTATGCTGGCCGATAGCCCCAGCAACTACGAAAAAGAGTCGGAATGTACCAAATTCATTTCGCAGATACCTACTACATTCGATCAAACCATCGCACTCGGAGGAGAAGTCGGGAATTACTCGGTCATCGCGCGTAAGAAAGGCAATAACTGGTATATAGGAGCCATCAACAATTGGGATAAACGCGACATCACCATCGATTTCTCATTCCTCGGCCCGGGCAAATGGAAAGCCGAAGTATTCAAAGACGGAATCAATGCTAACAATAACGGTAACGACTATAAACGGGAATTTTTGAATATCTCCGACCAGTCGCATCTGGCAGTGCATTTGGCCGAAGGCGGAGGCTGGGCAGCCATCGTAAGGGCTGAATAAAAAGAAAGTATTGTATACAAAAAGCTCCGTGACAAATGTTTATCACGGAGCTTTTTGTTTTATAATAATAGTGGATTATCCTTTATGCTGTACTTTGCCGTGTCCGGTATGCGACAAATCCTCTAATTCACCATCACCGCAATAGGCAACATCCCCATGTCCAAGATTCTGAATTTTAATGGTATGAGATGCAAATACTGTCGTATCGCCATGACCTATACTTTTGACATTAACATTTTTGGACACAAGATCAGTACCGGAAATATCACCATGCCCTTCGTTGCAGATGGACAGAGAATCGCACGAACCGGTCAAAACCATATCGCCTCTTCCTTTGTGGTTGATTTCAACGGCAGCACCTTTCAAATCCAGATTCAGGTCGCCTTTGCTGGCATTGTTAATGACTAAATCGTTGGTTTCGCATTTCAATGTGAAATCGCCATGATTCGTCGACATCACTTTTACTGAAGGAGCTTTCAGTTCGAGAAACACATCGCCGTGAGAAACCGTCTTGATTACCATTGCATATTTGGATTCGAGAGGTTTCACCGTTTTAATATCTGCATGTGAAGTCACATAAAGAGCTTCGAGTGCATGGCAATAAATAGTGATTTTGCCGTAAGTAAAGAGAGGAATTTTTTGGCGAAGATCCTGCGTTACGAAAAGCGTTTTGATAGAATTGTCCACCCGCACGCCGTCAATCAGGTTGTCGTCCATTTCAATCACCACCTTCTCTTCGTCCGACTGAACGATTTCCACGTTACACTGCGTGCAAAGATGAAGTTGTAAAAAGGGACTAACCGCTATCGTTTTACTGACAACGTTTCCGCTGCCTTTTTCATTAAATATTCTTCTGAGTTTTTTAAATGTCACCATCTCAATAGAATTTTGGTATTAGAGTCTTCAGTTGTATATGTTAATCCGACAAAGATAAACCACCATATACGATGTTCATTTATATATAAAGAAATTGTTTTTATATTTGCAGGATATTATTTTATATTATTTATTGCACATAGCTTCAAAAGACGCAATGACAATTACAATCAACAACCAGACTTACTCTTTGAATGACAGCAAACTGGACACCGAAAGCATTGAGCAGCTTCTGACTTTCTGGACAAAAAAGCAGGCAGCTCTATCAATTTTCGAATCCGAAGAACTTTGTGTTTTTTGTCTCCAAAAGCCACAAATTTCAAAAACCCGGTTTTGTCACAACGATTACGACAAAGGCCGTTTGTTGTTTGCCCGTCAATACCTGCTGGATCACCTGACAATGCCCCCGACAATAGATGAACTTGCAAAAATTGCAGGAATTAACAGCTTCAAACTCAAAAACGGCTTCAAAGAACTGTTTGGCGATACCATCTACAGTTATCTGAACAGTTTTCGCCTTGAAAAAGCTGTCAACATGATTGCTTTAGGCGAAAAAAACATGACTCAGATTGCTTTTGAGCTCGGTTTTTCCTCTCTTCAACATTTTAGTACAGCATTTAAAAAAGCATACGGGTGTTCGCCAAAAAAAATTAAATCTACCCCGGGCTTCCAGTTCAAACTATAGGTGGGCAAGAAAAAACTATTATATTTGTTGCATCATTTTTCCAAAACAGGGAGCCCTCAGTCGTTTTTTAACCAAAACGATTACTCTTACGCCTAACATACAAGGCTGTATTTACCTCCGTAAACCAATGATACGGACGGTTCGTTTAACCAAAAACTAACTACTACCAAAAATGAAAACACTGCTATTATCTGCTGTCTTTGTATGTTCATGCTCTTTGTTGTCAGCCCAAAATATTCAACTTCCACAACCTGTTCGTACAGGTGGTAAACCGTTGATGGATGCATTAAATCTGCGTCAGTCTGCCCGTCAGTTTGATTCTGAAAAAAATATTTCAAACCAAACGCTTTCCAACTTGTTGTGGGCGGCATGGGGTTTTAACCGGGAAAAGAAGAGAACTGCTCCTTCTTCGATGGACCGTCAGGAAATCGATTTGTATGTCGTTACAAAAGAAGGAATTTACAAATACGATGCAGCACAAAGTAATCTTGTGCTTATTGTAGCCGGAGATTATCGCAAAGACACAGGCATGCAATCCTATGTAGGCGAAGCTCCTTTAAACCTGGTATTTGTGTGCAACAAATCCAAGATCAATTCAAAAAGTGAAAGCGGACTGATTGAAGCAACTTATGCTAACAGCGGTTTCATTTCACAAAATATCTATTTGTTTTGCGCGTCAGAAGGGCTTTCAACAGTTGTACGCGCAAGCATTGTCAAGGAAAAACTGGCAAAGATAATGAACCTGACCGATGACCAGATGATTACGCTGGCTCAAACCATCGGTTACCCTAAAAAGTAATTTCAAACTCATACGCGGCTATTTGCAAGTCGCTAAAAACAATCTGACCCAATGCGCTATTTAGTCTTTTTATTACTCATCTCAATAAATACTGTTTCACTTTCTGCAAAAGGGAAATCGTCCAATTCCGTCACATTGCGCGATTCGTTGGTGCATTATGCAAAAACGTTAATCAACACGCCATATCGTTCAGGATCAAAAGGCCCAAGCGGATTCGATTGTTCCGGCTACACAAGCTATGTATACGGCAAATTCGGCATGTCACTCAATTCATCTTCCGGTTCGCAGGTAGCAAATGGGCAAGAAGTGGACATCGACAACCTCAAAAAAGGAGATTTGGTATTTTTCAAAGGCCACAACAACAAGAAATCTCGCATTGGTCACGTTGGTATCTTTCTGGACAAAAATCCTGATGGCAGCTTTAATTTCATCCATTCGGCCAACGGTGGCGGCGTTCGCATCGACAACAGCAATTCCGGATATTATGCAAAACGCTACGTTACAGGATGTACTGTAATAGCCGATAAGAAATTATATAAATTTGATCCCGTTCAGGTGAAATCGTTTTCTGGTTTTGACGACAACGTACAATATGCATCAACAGGCAAAACCCACAAAGTACGAAAAGGGGAATCGTTATATACAATTGCTCAGAAATACAATGTTTCGGAAGAGCAACTGAAAGAATGGAATAACATTAACGGTAACAAAATAAAACCGGGACAAAAGCTTTCCATTCAGTCGGAACAAAAAAGTTCAAGCAAAGAATTAGCAAGCAACACTGATAAAAAACACGCAAAGGAACAAATTGCATCTGAAGGCAAGACCCACACTGTAAAAAAAGGAGAATCATTTTATACTATCGCAAAGAAATATCATATTTCTGAAGACGATCTGATCAAAGCCAATTCTAACAATGGAGAAAAAATTAAACCCGGAGATAAACTTCAAATCCCCGGCGGATCAGCTTCTGTCAAAAACGAATCACAGGAAAGTGTTGCCACAAAAACAGTTACTTCACGACAAACCCACAAAGTAAAGAAAGGTGAAACTTTGTCTGAAATCGCCGAAAAATATCACACCACTACAGCAAAAATCAAACGCCTGAACGGACTATCTGGCAACAAACTTAAACCGGGCGCAACACTGACAGTTCAAGAAATAGAAAAGGAAGTGCCTGTAAAAGAAACTAAAGCCGAAACAGCTTCAAAAGCCTCTAAAAAAGAGACTGTAAACGAAGAAGAACAAGCTACAAAAACAGCAACTTCACGCAAAACACATAAAGTGCGTAAAGGTGAGACCCTGTCTGAAATTGCCGACAAGTTTGGTGTTTCCGTTTCACAACTCAAAAAGTGGAACGGCCTTTCTAAAAACAAAGTGAAACCAGGAACTTATCTGACTGTTCAGTTGGCAGAAAAAGACGTTCCTGCAAAAGAAGCCAAAGCTGAAGCTGCTCCTAAAGCCTCTAAAAAAGAGACAGTAAACGAAGAAGAACAAGCTACAAAAACAGCAACTTCGCGCAAAACTTATAAAGTTCGCAAAGGAGATACTTTGTCTGGAATCGCCGACAAATTCGGAGTCTCTGTATCACAACTCAAAAAATGGAACGGTCTTTCTAAAAACAAAGTAAAACCGGGAACTTATCTGACTGTTCAGATGACAGAAAAAGAAGTACCGGTAAAAGAAACTAAAGCCGAGACCACTTCTAAAGCCTCTAAAAAAGAGACTGTAAACGAAGAAGAACAAGCTACAAAAACCGTCACATCACGCAAATCTCACAAAGTGCGTAAGGGTGAGACCTTATCCAGAATTGCAGACAAGTTTGGTGTTTCTGTATCGCAGCTCAAGAAATGGAACGGAATTTCAAAAAACAAAGTGAAGCCGGGTACCTATCTTACAGTTCAGATGACAGAGAAAGAAGTTCCTGTAAAAGAAGCCAAAGTAACATCTGAAACAGAGACCTCTACCGTTCAAAAAGGAAACCCATCGGAAAAGACGCATGTCGTAGAAAAAGGAGAAACCCTCTATTCTATCGCCAAATCACACCACATATCAGCGCTCAAAATCAAAGAGCTGAACAACCTGACAGACAACCAAGTTCATGAAGGAGACGTACTATCTCTTGATCCCAACGCTCCGGTGACAAAAGCAAAAGAAGTGGTGCAAAACGAACCAAAAACCCAACAACCGGAGGTTGCTCCTGCTCAGAAAGAAGACGTAAAACCTGTTGTATTAAGTGCGCAACCAACCGAAAAGATTGATACTCTGACTACCAGTTATAAGGTCAACAAAACTCACGTTGTACAAGACGGAGAAACACTGGAGTCGATAGCTGAACTCTATCAGGTCACACCGGCTCAGATAAAAAGCTGGAACGGAATTTCAAGAAAGAAAAACAAAGTAACTCCGGGGCAAAAGCTAACCATTGAGACTGTAAAAAAAGAGTATGTTGTTGTATCTGCAAAAAAGAAAAGACCGGTAACGAAAGGAAAAACGACCAAGGAAGCAGTAGCTGCAGAAGAGCCCTACTCTGCCCCCGTAGTATCTACCAAACCTGTAAAAACAAGCCATACCGTTTCCAAAGGTGAAACACTCTTCACCATTGCTAAAGAAACGAACCTTACGGTTGACCAGTTAAAAGAATACAATCATCTGAACAACACAGACGTAAAAGAAAATCAGGTTTTAAGTCTTATTCCTGACTCAACCAACGTGGTCAAAAAGGCTGAAATTAAAACAGCAATTACTACAAAACACATCAAATATGTTGTGAAGCCCGGAGATACATTGTTCTCTATAGCTAAAGCACACAACGTATCCGTTGACGATCTGAAAGCTGCGAATGAAATCACCTCAGGTGAAGTCAATATCGGTCAGCAATTGCAAATTCCAGCACGCTAATTACCCGTGAAAAGAAGGTATTTCATCTGGCTGTCATATAACGGCACACACTACCACGGTTGGCAAATACAGCCCAATGGGGTATCCGTACAGGAAAAGCTACAGGAATCAATTTCTCTGCTAATGCGGTTACATACCGACGTTATTGGCGCAGGCCGTACAGATGCCGGCGTTCATGCGCGCACCATGGTAGCCCATTTTGACGCAGAAGAGATTGAACAACCCGAATTGTTCCTTAAGAAGCTAAATGGTGTCCTTCCTAACGATATTTCCGTGTGGGACCTAAAAAAGGTCAAGCTGGGAGCTCATGCCCGCTTTGACGCCATAAACCGCACATACGAATACTGGGTAACCCCGGAGAAAAATCCATTTCATCTCGAATCAGCAGCTCGCGTGCATAGTCCGCTCGATTTTGAAGCTATGAATCAAGCGGCGGCAGTATTACCCGAATATATCGACTTTACGAGCTTCAGCAAGCTCCATACAGACGTTAAGACCAACAATTGCACCATAATACAGGCATACTGGGCAAAACGGGGAGATATATGGGTATTTACCATCACTGCCAACCGATTTCTCAGAAATATGGTCCGGGCAATTGTAGGGACATTGCTCAAAGTAGGAAGAGGCCAATTAACCGAAAAAGATTTCAGAGCTATAATCGAGGCTAAAGACAGAGGTAAAGCCGGCTCTTCGGCTTATGCACACGGATTATATTTAACGGATGTAGCGTATCCCGACTCTATTTTTGAGTCCGACGAATGTGCGCGATAAATTTTTGAAAAAAAATTAGGCAATTAACATATTGAAAAAGAATGACGTAAAAAAAGAAGGCATATTTTTCTGCAAAAAAAGAGACAAAACATTTGCAGGTTTCAAAAAAACCCCTTACCTTTGCATCACTTTTCTGAGAGACATCAACCACAGCAAAGGCCGATAAACAAAGGAAAGTAACCTTCTTCAGTAGCTCAGTCGGTTAGAGCACCTGACTGTTAATCAGGGGGTCGTAGGTTCAAGTCCTACCTGAAGAGCCCTAAATTAAGCCACTCCAAAAGAGTGGCTTTTTTATTTTTATCCACTAAGACAAATTGAGGATTATCGATACGAACAATCCAAAAACTATTGTTTAGACTCCTCAATACACCTACCCTCACACGTAACACACAAGCATAAAAAAAGGGGCATTCCGTAAAGAATACCCCTTCCTATATCTAATCAGATAAGATTACCATCTGTTGTTGCTGCGACGGTCGTTATAACCACCACGGCTACCACCACCGTTATTGCTATATTCGCGACGAGGACGTTCTTCGCGAGGTTTTGCAATATTAACGTTAATAGTCATACCGTTAACTTCTGATTGATTCAAAGCTTCGATAGCTTTGTTAGCTTCTGCTTCATCAGGCATTTCAACAAAGCCAAAACCTCTTGATTTACCAGTGAATTTGTCTGTGATAACTTTAGCTGAATCTACTTGTCCGTAAGCTTCAAAGACTTCCTTTAACCCGTTGTCGTCAACACCATAGCTGAGGTGCGAAATGTAAATGTTCATTTGTAAAAATAATTAAAAAATATGAATACATAATTATGCCATTGAAAACAACCTGGTAAAAAAACAAAATCGCTATCAATCATAATCAACGCAAAGATAGTGTTTTTTTATTAACTCCAATATCTCAACTGCTTTTTTCGGTAAATTACACACAAATTACGTGTTAAATATTATTAATTATACCCAATCTATTGATATTTATATTTGAAAACAACAACCAAAAGCACGCCTATAACAAACAACCACAATCGGTTACTCTATATTTCAAAATAACATTTTAAAATGACTATTCGTGAAATAAATAAAGAAAATCTATCTTTTATCATTACCACAAACATATTAGACAACTCAAATGCATACTGTAAAAAGAGAACCATAAATCAGACAAATCACCTACTATCTTCAGACAGAGGAGAACCTCATCCTAATCCACTGCAAAGCCCTTAATATAGGGATTTGTTTTGAAATACCCGTTCGTTTTTTTATGCTTAACAACAAGCAAAAAACATTGTGATTATTAGAAATAAATGATAACTTGCAACGGTTTTCCTTAGAAAATCATTTTTATTTCAAAAAAAACAGACTTAATAGGTTTCAAAACTCAAAAAAGCCATCACCATGAGTTATCTGAAATTTGACAAAACCTTATTGACGAATCTACAAAAGTCGTTGCGGAAAGAAATTTTGCGCACAAACAAGTCAGGTGCCTACAGCGCAAACACAATAACAGACTGCAACACAAGAAAATACCACGGATTACTGGTTGTACCCATCCCTGATTTAGATGATTACAACCATGTTTTGCTTTCATCACTTGACGAAACTATCATTCAGCATGGTGCCGAATTTAATCTTGGTGTGCACAAATACGAAGAAAACCATTTCAGTCCGAATGGCCACAAATACATCCGCGAATTTCACTTTGATGCCACTGCCAGAACTATTTACAGAGTCGGCGGCGTTGTTCTGGAGAAGGATAGAATCTTTATCTCGCATGAAAACCGCTATTTGATCAAATACACGCTACTTGATGCTCACTCACGAACAACCCTGCGCCTGCGTCCATTTCTGGCATTCCGAAACGTGAATGACCTCTGCGTTGCTAACGGCAAGGCAAACACTTCGTACACCGAGACTAAAAACGGCATTGGAATGTGTCTGTACGATGGCTACCCTACCCTTTTCATGCAAACGTCGAAACAGAACGAATTTATTCATCATCCGGACTGGTATCGCGGCATAGAATACCCAAAAGAACAGGAGCGCGGGTACAATTACAAAGAAGATTTACTTATTCCCGGTTATTTTGAACTCTCGATAGAGAAAGGCGAAAGCATTATTTTTTCAGCAGGAACATCTCCGATTGAAACCCAAAATCTTGCTGTCCTTTTTGAATCTGAAATAGAAAAAAGAACTGTCAGAAACAGTTTCTTCAACAGTTTAAAAAACGCGGCACAGCAATTCTATTTCAAACGAAACGGCGATTATTACCTTTTAGCAGGATATCCATGGTTCAAAAGTCGTGCACGCGATGAGTTCATTGCTCTAACGGGCTGTACTCTTGCAATAGAAGACGCATCTACCTTTGAAAAGATAATGGCAACAGCCCTCATTGCCGTCAACGATTTTATTTCTGAAAAGCCAGTTGAAAAAGCCATTTACGAGCTGGATACTCCGGATGTATTGTTATGGTTTATCCGAACCGTGCAACAATATGCCAAGGCAGTCTCAATAGAAAAGGCGAACCAGCTGTACGGAGAAACTGTATTGAAGGTTATTTCATTTATCCGCAAGCAAAATCACCCAAATTTATTTTTGCACGATAACGGGTTGTTATATACCAATGGAACGCAGACAGCCATATCATGGATGAATTCGATGGAAAACGGAACTCCGATAACTCCCCGCACCGGCTATGTTGTAGAGATCAATGCACTTTGGTATAATGCCTTAAAATTCGGAGCCGAAATTTCGACCGTTCAAAAGGATGAATATGCCGCCGACCTGCTGGATTATCAGTCTGAATTAACACGTCAGTCGTTCGTTCACATGTTTTGGAACGGAACCTATCTGCACGATTATGTTGATGGGGATTACAAAGACTGGGAAGTACGCCCCAACATGATATTTGCCGTGTCGCTACCCTATTCTCCGTTAGAAAAAACACAGCAAAAATCAATTGTGGATATCACTACACGGGAATTGCTTACACCGAAAGGTCTGCGCACACTAAGTCCTAAGAGTCCGTTTTACCGCCCGACATACGTAGGTAGTATGCTTGAACGAAACCGAAATTATCACAATGGACCGGTATGGCCATGGCTTACCGGCTCGTTTGCTGAGGCTTATCTCAAAATTTACAAACGAAGCGGAGTTTCTTTCATTGAACGCATGTTAATCGGTTTCGAAAGTGAAATGAGCGAGCTTTGCCTTGGCACACTCTCCGAATTACACGACGGGAATCCGCCTTTTGCAGGACACGGAGCGATGTCGTTTGCTACAAGCGTTGCTGAAATTCTACGTACGCTCAAACTATTGGAATCAATAGAGCAATCCGGAGAACAAACAAAATCTTAAGTCTAATTTTCTTCCAATCAGAATATAACATGAAAGCATTAATGTTTGGATGGGAGTTTCCTCCGCATATCCTTGGTGGTTTGGGAACTGCAAGTTACGGACTCACCCGTGGAATGGCTCTCCAGTCGGATATGGAGATCACCTTTGTCATTCCACGCCCGCACGGAGATGAAGATCAGAGTTTTCTCAAAATCATAGGAGCCTGCAATGTCCCGGTCGTTTGGAGGGATGTTGAATGGAATTTTGTGAATGAACGCATTGGAAGCTCTATGCATCCGGATGAATATTACCACCTGCGTAACCGCATCCGATACGACTACAGCCGTATCGGCACCAACGAACTGGGCTGCATCGGGTTCTCCGGGCGCTATCCGGACAATCTGTTGGAAGAAATTTCTAATTACGAAGCGGCTGCAAGTGTTATTGCCCATGCCTATCCGTTCGATATTATCCACTCACACGACTGGCTCACTTATCCCGCCGGGATTTTCGCCAAACAAATCACAGGCAAACCACTGGTAATACATGTGCACGCCACTGATTTCGACCGTAGCCGGGGTAATGTGAACCCAACAGTTTACGGCATCGAAAAGCGGGGAATGGACACTGCGGATCACATTATTACAGTGAGTAACCTCACCCGCCAGATAGTCATCGAGAAGTACCATATCGACCCACGCAAGGTGACCACAGTACATAACGCCGTTGAGCCGCTTGGCAACGCCGATTCATTCATAAAACAACCGCGAAAAGACAAGGTTGTAACATTTCTCGGGCGTATCACCATGCAAAAAGGACCCGAATATTTTGTGGAAGCGGCCGCCCGCGTTTTGCAAAAGACACGCCACGTACGCTTTGTAATGGCCGGAAGCGGCGACATGATGAACCAGATGATTCATTTGGTGGCGCAGAGAGGAATTGCCGACCGGTTTCATTTTACAGGATTTCTGAAAGGGCCAGAAGTGCACAATATGCTGGCTCAAAGTGATGTTTACATTATGCCTTCGGTATCGGAACCGTTCGGCATTTCGCCACTCGAGGCCATGCAGGTAGGAACTCCAACGATTATTTCGAAGCAATCGGGATGCGCTGAGATTCTGACTCATGCCATCAAAACGGATTATTGGGATATCGACGCCATGGCAGATGCCATCTATTCCATCGTAAAATATCCGGCGATGTACAAAAGCCTGCGCGAAGAAGGTCGTGCCGAAGTAAACCGGATTACCTGGGAAGATGCCGGAAAGAAAGTTAGAGCCATCTACGATCAGGTGCTGCGATAAGCCTCTGATTCCGGTTCGCAAAATAAAAAACGGGAAGTTCCTTTTTACAGGCAACTTCCCGTTTCTCATTACTCGTTACTCATTATATGAGATCTTTCACCATCCAGAGCGTACAAGCCGTATGCCCGGAATTACCCAACGGGTGAGGAATCGTGTGAAAGCCGGCTTTCTCATACATACCGACCGCTTTGGCCAGTTCGGGAAAACTTTCGAGATAGAGTTGCGTATATCTCAACTCCACGGCCGATTCAAAGCATTTCTGCATCAATAATTTTCCAAGTCCTGTACCACGCTGGCTTGCCGAAACATAGAATTTCACCAGTTCGGCACACCCTTCTGGTAAACCTTCAGTAGGAAAAACACCGCAACCGCCAGACAGCTTACCATCGACTTCCACCACCCAATAGACCGAGCGGGGAGTTTGAAACAGCTGATAAAGCGCATCGGTAGTTGGGTCTGTAAACACCGTGCCTGGACGGGCAACATCATGCTCGCTCAATACGCTACGGATAATTTCAGCCAGCTCCCGATTATCTTCCGGTTGAATTTTGCGGAGAGTGATGGTGTTATTCATTCAGATACGAATCCTTGAAACCGAGGAAATAGAGAATACCGTCCAAACCAATTGTAGAAAGCGACTGGCGTGCATTTTCCTTCACCTTGGGTTTGGCATGAAAAGCAATTCCCAACCCGGCAACACCCAGCATCGGAAGGTCGTTGGCACCATCACCCACCGCAATGGTTTGAGCAATGTCCACCTTTTCCACCTGCGCTATCAGGCGCAACAGTTCGGCTTTACGTTTACCATCCACAATATCGCCCACGTAGTTACCTGTTAGTTTGCCATCCACAATTTCCAGTTCGTTGGCATACACGTAGTCGAAGTTATATTTTTGTTTCAGATAGTTTCCGAAATAGGTAAATCCCCCCGAAAGCACCGCAATTTTGATACCCACGCGTTTCAATACACTCACCAAGCGATCCAGTCCTTCAGTGATGGGCAGATTTTCGGCAATTTCGTGCATCACCGACTCGTCGAGTCCCTTAAGCAGCTTCACCCGACGGGCAAAACTTTCGGAAAAATCGATTTCACCACGCATGGCCGATTCTGTAATAGCACGCACCTCGGCACCCACGCCGGCACGTTCGGCCAGTTCGTCGATTACTTCGGTTTCTATAAGCGTTGAATCCATATCAAAGCAAATGAGGCGGCGGCTACGACGATACATGTCATCTTCCTGAAACGAAACATCGAGTTGCAGGCGGGTACTCAGATCCATAAACATTCTCTGCATCTCCTCCTTATTGCTGGGAGTTCCGCGTACAGAAAGTTCGACGCACGATTTAGAGCTACGCACATCTTCTTTCAGTGGAATACGACCTGTCAGACGCTGAATCATATCAATATTCAATCCCTGATCGGCCACGACTTTGGTTACTTCGGCAATTTGTACTGCCGTAAGTTTGCGACCCAATAGAGTGATGATATAACGGTTTTTACCCTGAAGGCTCACCCAACGTTCGTAGCGTTCTTCGGTGATAGGCGTAAATTTGATTCCCACCCCCAGTTCGTACGATTTGAAAAGTAACTCCTTCATAATCTCGCCGGAGTTACTGCTTTGAGTTCTATAGAGGATACCTAATGCCAGGTGGTTATGAATATCGGCTTGCCCGATATCGAGGATAAACGCGCCATAATGCGCAAGAATTTCGGTAAGAGCCGAGGTCACACCCGAACGGTCCTCTCCCGAAATGTTGATCAGAACAATTTCGTCTGTAGTGGTCATAAATGTAAAACTAATACTATTTGCGGCTGCAAAAGTAAGGAAAAAGTTTTAACAGGAAAATGAAATGAATGAATAGTGAATAAAAACACAGGAACAAAAATACTACATATAGAGAGTCGAATGCAATTAACAGTATCATTATTCCTTATTTTTAAGTTTGTCATTTCAAAAGCCTCTTTATATATTTGCTTGTTATTCAAGCCAAACATGTACGGCTCATATGATCGGATGCCACAATATTTTCAAGCAATCTTATCTTTATTTATAGGCCTTTTGATAAAAGAGCAATGGGCTCAGTTCGGCATCACCAACAAGCACTAATTCGCACTAAAAAGCCGAACCTCAGAAAGGGGGTTCGGCCGATGAAATTTTATTATTATGCCAGAAAAATTATACATTTGCAAATAATATAATACATAAGGTACCTACTATAAATCTATTGAATTTCGTTGTGTTCCTGCGACGATTATATTGTTCTTAGCATATTGTGCTTCAGTTCCGTGTTGCTGTGATGTGTTTTACGTTGCGCTGCACTTAAAGATGAATATTGTAGTAGGTACCTTTTTTTATCTACCATGGAAGAACTCTCTAAAGACAATTTTTTGGCAAGCACAAACAAAAGAGAATTGGCTGCGTCTCTCGGCATCAAATATTCTACCTTGGCCTATTTGTTATATCACCTCACAGATGAACGACGATACTCCGAATTTGAAATAAAAAAGAAGAATGGAAAGAGTCGAATGATTGCGGCTCCCACTGTAGGTATAAAGCATGTTCAATCAAATCTAGCTTATATATTATTAGATATTTATCCAAGCAAGAAAAATGTGCATGCTTATCTTAAGAAGAGGAACATTAAGAGCAATGCATCTCACCATCTCCACAAAAAGCTACTTATCAATATTGATCTAAAAGACTTTTTTCCTTCCATTAATTTCGGTCGTGTTCGTGGGCTCTTCATGTCACATCCGTTCAAGTTTAATGAAGAAGTAGCAACTATATTGGCAAAAATATGCTGTTATAAAAACACCCTTCCACAAGGAGCTCCAACATCTCCTATATTATCCAATTTTATTTGTAGAAAGTTAGACAATCAACTTGTAGATTTAGCCCAAAAAGGGCGCTTCAGTTATACAAGATATGCCGACGACATTACATTTTCCACTAATTTAAGCCCACTTTCTCAAGTATTAGGGACAATAAGCGATAATAAAATAGTACTCTCAGAAGAACTGACATCTATTATTACTAGTAATGGATTTACAGTCAACCAAGATAAAACACGATATGCAACTAATGCAAACCATCAGGAAGTAACAGGGTTAGTCGTAAATGAGTTCCCCAACGTAAAACGCCAATATGTAAGACATATAAGGGCTATGCTACATGCTTGGGAACAATATGGGCTTACACTTGCAGCTCAGGAACACTTTAGTAAGTATAATACCAAACATAAAATAATATCTAATCCCGAAATATCCTATAAGAATGAAATAGCGGGTAAAATTGGATTTGTAGGATCAATCAAAGGAAAAGACGATGACATCTATAGAAAAATGTGTATTAGATTAAGGGAATTAGATCCTGATATAAAATTAGCGGTTGCCTTTTCAAACTTTCATAATGAAAATAAACCCGTTATTTATGGAGAAGGGAAAACTGATTGGAAACACCTTAAAGCCGCATTACGCTATTTCCAACACAAAGGAGAGTTTCTTGATTTGAATATACACATTACAGAATATAGTGAACAAGTTAAAATCAATAATGCTGAATTATTAGCAATGTGCAAAAGCAAGGCTCTTGACGCAAACAAACACAAACTTATTTTTTTATTTGACAGAGATAATCACCAAATCAACTCAGAGGCAAGCCTCAATGAAAGTAATTATAAATATTGGGGAAACAACGTTTATTCAGTTCTTTTACCTAAACCAGATCACAGAGATTTCAATGAAATCTGCATTGAATTTCTTTATGAAGACGAAATCATCCAAAGAAAAGATAACAATGGTTATCGCCTCTTTATAAATAACGAATTTAGTAAAGATACAGGAAGACACTTAATCAATGAAAAATTGCAATTATCGAATCTTGGAATAATCAGATGCCCATATCCTCGAATTATAGAACATGATGTAATGGACATAGAAACAGGGAAAAACAAAGCCCTTCCCAAAAACAATTTTGCAACATATATCTTAGAACAACAGCCTCCTTTTGACAACGTTTCGTTCGAACATTTCAGAGGTATTTTTGAACTGCTTACAACAATCGCCACAGAATAACTACCTTGCAAGCGAATCAAACACTCTTGCAATACTATTACCAGCTCACCACCCCTACCGTTTGCAATAGCAATGTCAGATTGAGTAGAATCACGATGGCCGCGATACCCGAAATCAGGAAAATAGTTCTTTTAGCATTGGCATATTTTCCCATCACTTTGCGGGAAGATGTCAGATAAACCTGAAGAAGTACTGTAATAGGAAGCTGCAGGCTCAGCAACATCTGAGAAATCAGCAATCCCTGAAACGGATCGGAGATAAAGAAGATGACCAATACTGCCCCGACAATCGAAATAAGCACGCCCCAACGGGAGTGGTTATCGCGAATATCGTAGGGTTCAGCAAAAAGTCCGGCAAAAATGGTACCACCTGCCATGCCGGAAGTTACGCAAGAGGCAATACCAGCCATCAAAAGAGCTACCGCAAATATAGCCGAGGCATTACTACCCAGCAGCGGTTGCAGTAATTCATGCGCCTGTTGCAATTCGCTTACCGGCTTACCCATTTTAAAGAAGGTAGCCGCAGCCATAATAAACATAGCGCTGTTGATAGCCCAACCCACAAACATCGAGAGCAAGGTATCCGCAAATTCGTATTTCAACAGTTTACGGATCGAAGCATCGTCTCGTTTATGCAGTTGTCGGCTCTGTATCACTTCCGAATGAAGAAACAGGTTGTGAGGCATCACCACAGCTCCCAACACACTAAGAACAATGAGTAACGACCCATGCGGTATCTGAGGCGTCACCACGCCCACAGCCACTTTGCTCCATTCCACATTAACGAGCGAAAGTTCGTAGATAAACGAGATACCGATCAACGAAACGAAACCGATGATCCAGCGCTCAATTTTTCGATAAGAATTGGTGAGCAACAAAGTAAGCACAACAATGGCTGAGAGAACAGCTCCCAACTTTAGCGGAACGTTGAACAACATCTGCAAAGCAATGGCTGCTCCCAAAATTTCGGCAAGCGAAGTAGACACAGAAGCAATCATGGCCGTACCCAAAACCGAGCGGGAAACCACCGGGCGCAGGTGCAGGGTGGCTGCTTCAGAAAGACACAAACCTGTAGCAATACCGAGATGCGCCACATTGTGCTGCAACACAATCAGCATCAACGTGCTGAGCGTCACCACCCACAGCAGCATATATCCGTAGCCTGCACCACCGGCAATATTCGTAGCCCAGTTACCAGGGTCGATAAAGCCCATGGTAACCAGCAATCCGGGACCGATGTACTTTAGCACTTCGAGCCCGCCCAGTACCGGATGGTGACCAACTTTACTGAATAAATTTTTCAACATAAATCAAGAACAAAGAGAAAAGAAAAAAGAATAAAGACGAATAGTATTATCTTTTATCATTTATCCAATCACGATTTTTTAGGAACAGCCCACTGAGTACTGAATACGGAGTACTTAACTACTTTCCTTCACATTCCTTTATCAATGCAAGCAATTTTTCCACGGCTTCTTCTTCGGGAATATTCTTTTCAACGCACTCCTTGCGGCGATAGAGACTTACCTTTCCTTTACCGGCACCCACATAGCCATAATCGGCGTCGGCCATTTCGCCGGGACCGTTTACAATACACCCCATAATACCGATCTTGAGTCCGGTAAAATGTTTAGTCGCTTCTTTTACTTTCGCTATCGTGGTTTGCAGGTTGAATAATGTACGACCGCAACCAGGACAGGAGATATATTCTGTTTTGGATGTTCTGACACGCGAAGCTTGTAAAATACCAAAGGCAGTAGCCACTACCTCATCGTCGTTAAGCATCGGATTTTCAAGCCAAATACCATCACCAAAGCCGTCGATAAAAAGGACACCTAGATCGGCAGCCGCCGACACCTGAAAGTTTTCCTTGTCATCATCCACATATTTGCGGTACAGAATAACCGGCACTTTACAGTCTTTGTTCATCAGTGTATGAAAGAAAGCCCTCATTTCACCCACCGGATTGGCATGATCAGAAGAGAGAATAACGACAATGTTTTCAGAGGATTTCAGCTGCTCAATCAATTCATCATTGAGATCGCGATAGGTAAGCTGCACAAATTTTACCGGAACCGGCGAAACTATAGCCGCTTCAATTTGCTGTGCCGTAAAAAGTGCCAAATGACTTTTGAGATAATCGGGTTTCAAATCGCCAAAATCACTTCCGGTGCCCACCACCACAGGCACATGAGCATCCCCGATATTGCCTACAGAAAGCGCTTCACGACGTTGATAGACGTATGGATTGAACACCCCGGCCACTTCAGCCTTTATTGGCAGATGACAAGCACAATTGACCACATGCTTCATCAATTTCAACGCAACAGGTATTTCCTTTTCCGGATCTTCACTCAACGAAACTCGAATAGTATCACCGATACCGTCAGCCAGCAAAGCACCAATACCCACCGCCGACTTAATGCGGCCGTCTTCGGCATCGCCCGCCTCGGTAACCCCCAAGTGGAGCGGATACGACATACCTTCGTCGAGCATAGTAGCAACCAGCAAACGTACGGTTTGCACCATCACCACCGTATTCGATGCCTTGATGGAGATGACGATATTGTCGAAGTTTTCTTCACGACAAATACGCAGAAATTCCATGCTCGATTCCACCATTCCGGCAGGAGTATCGCCGTACCGACTCATAATGCGGTCGGATAGCGAACCATGATTTACTCCGAGTCGCAAAGCGGTATGATGGCGACGGCAAATTTCGAGCAAAGGAAGCAGCTTCGCCCGAATTTTCTCTAATTCCTGACGATAGCTTTCGTCGTCATATTCCAGTTTTTTGAATGTACGGGCGCTATCGACAAAGTTTCCGGGATTGATCCGTACTTTTTCAACGTATTGAGCCGCTACTTCGGCTGCTGCGGGATTGAAGTGAATATCGGCCGAAATAGGCTGGCGATATCCCCGTTCTATCAACCCGAAGCGGATATTTTGCAGATTTTCAGCCTCGCGCACACCCTGAGCAGTAAGCCGTACCAATTCGCCTCCGACATTAAAAATACGGATAGCTTGTTCTACACTACCGTCTGTGTCAAGGGTAGAGGTATTAGTCATCGACTGAATACGGACAGGATTTACACCTCCCATTTTCAGTGAACCGATAGTCACTTCGTGTGACATACGACGACGATAATTGAATAAATCAGGACAATATTTCATTTTAATTACAAGTTATAAATTATTAATTATGACACTAGAAGATGTGTCATGCGAGCTTATTTTTACCATTAAGGCATTAAGAGAATTAAGATATATGCTTCCTTTGATCTTAATATTTTCATGCCTTAGGTATTTTGAAGTTTATCAATCAGGTAACGAAGCAAAATACTCATTGACTAATGGTTTCATCGATTTAGAAATGTTATCTGTAAAAAAATTAATCAATAATCCTTGAGGTGCTTCGAGTAGCTTCATATAACTCAATACCTGAGCTTCATGAACCGGCAAAATAGCTTCTACCGTTTTTAGTTCTACTACTACAACATTATTTACCAACAAATCAAGACGCAAATCTACATCTAACTCCAACTCGTCATAATATATTGGAACATGTACCTGTTGCTTTACTTTCAGTCCATTTTTCTCCAGCTCATACTTCAGACATTTCTCATAAATACTTTCAAGCAACCCTGGTCCCAATGCTTTATGCACGTCAATCGCACATCCAACTATTTTGTAAGACAACCGAGTTATATCTTTCTTTGTCATATGATTTCAAATTGAGCGTCATTAAACAATTAAGAAGATTCTATTTCACCTTGAGGTTTCTTAATGACTTAATGATTTAAGATGTTTCAGATTCTCATTTCTCCTCCTGATACAATAACATATTTAGTTTGACAATAATAATTTTTACCATTAAGGCATTAAGAAGATTACGTTTCTTCTCATTCTTGATGGTTTATTTTGAGTTTATATTTTGGTATAGTATCGGCACCATTGCCGGATGCCGCATTCTTCGCATTTTGGCTTGCGGGCAATGCAGACATAGCGTCCATGCAGGATGAGCCAGTGATGCGCCTTCGGAATCAGTTCCGGCGGAAAAAGCGAGACCAGCGTCTTTTCCGTTTCGAGTGGCGATTTGGAATTGGTAGTCAATCCCAACCGTTCCGAAATACGGAATACATGCGTATCAACGGCCATGGC
The DNA here is from genome assembly GCF_001618385.1 of Paludibacter jiangxiensis. Lineage (NCBI taxonomy): Bacteria > Pseudomonadati > Bacteroidota > Bacteroidia > Bacteroidales > Paludibacteraceae > Paludibacter > Paludibacter jiangxiensis. The sequence continues at coordinate 262,925 of NZ_BDCR01000003.1, forward strand.
CGGTTTGTTGAAAATAACAGAAGCCACCACGTTGGCCGTTTTGCGACCCACGCCCTGCAATTTCTGCAACTCTTCGGGCTCCGATGGCACTTCACCACCAAATTCATCTACCAACTGACGCGCCATAGCGACCAGATGTTTGGCTTTATTATTCGGGTAAGAAACGCTCTTTACATATTCAAAGATTACTTCGTGTGTGGTAGCGGCCATTGCTTCGGCAGTCGGAAAATCGGCAAGCAGCTTCGGTGTCACCATATTGACCCGTTTATCGGTACATTGGGCCGATAAAATCACCGCCACCAGCAATTCAAAAGGATTCGTATAATGTAGCTCGCTTTCGGCTACAGGCATATTTTTTTGAAACCACTCAATCAGGTGATTACAACGTTCCTGTGGTGTCATTTACTTCCCTGTTTAGATTATATCGCAACCATAAACCGTGCGATACAACTCATTTTTTACTTGTTCGAAATTTTGTTTGAGTAAAGTTCCTTTCCACTCCATCAACCGCAATTCCACCGAATTTTGACCCGGAGCATAAGGAGGCTGTATAAACTGTTGCTCACAGAGTTCAAAGCCTTCTCTTTCGTAAAAACGAATACGACGACTATTTATTTCACACACCGGAGGTTCCACTTCCAGTACCACCGGAAGATTACTCATTCCCAGGTATTTGTTTAATGCCGTTTTTCCAATAATCTGACCCCGAAATGCATGCGCAATGGCAAAATGCTCGATATAACGGAACCGCGGCAATTGCCAGCTCAGAAACAAACCTACTGGCTCATCGGCTTTCAACAAAATATTGCACCAGAAATTAGATCGCTGCAACAATGTTTCAAGATCGGGTAACGGACGGCGTTCATCCGCAGGAAAAGCCTCCAAATAGCAGCTCACCAGAAATTGCCAATAAGGATGTTCACTACTGACTACACGATCAAAAACAACCATAGAACAATGATAAACGATTAATGGTCAATGAAAAATCGGCATTTCTTTCCCATTAACCATGCATTTTTCAAAATTGATTCCGGTGAATTTTATCGTATGCCAGTTTTGCTTCGTCGTACGGACGGCGTTCTTCGTCTTTATAGCCGATAGCAATCACGTTTACCACGTTCAGTTCGCCCGGAATTTGCAAAAGTTCGCGAATATATTGTTCGGCAGTAATATCATCATTGTGAGGGCGACGGGCAACCTGTACCCAGCAACTTCCCAAACCCAGATCCTGTGCCTGCAATTGCAAAAAAGCCGATGCAATGGCAGCATCCTCCAGCCAGCAATCGCTTTTGGAAGGATCGGCCAGCACAACAATAGCCAAAGGTGCATTGGCGAGCAGAGTGCTTCCCATTGGGCGACTAAGCGACAATTTCTGTAATAATCTGGCATCATCCACCACCACAAACTCCCATGATCTGGAATTCTTGGAAGTTGGAGCCATCAATGCCGACTTTAGCAACGTATCAATTTTTTCGGGTTCAACAACCTGAGGTAAAAACTTCCGGATACTACGACGATATTTTACAAGTTCAGAAATTTCAATCATAATAGATTATATATTAATTATATACAACTAAAAATCGCAATAAAATATAAAGTAAAAAAACATCAATACAAATATAAGGCTAATCACCGGTTTTTCCTACCCACATATTTTAACGACAGGCGTCAATCTCATAATGTTTGAAAAGATGTTGATAAATATGTGCAGAACATACCAATGTATTTGAAATTATCCGTAATTTTGTAATCTGTAGCCAATTATTACTTACAACAAGCATCATCGCAAAAATCCTTGTTGTTATATTTGCTACCAAACACCGATTAACAGGCATTTTGCATGGAGGGATTACTTCAACATTTAGAACAGCTCATCATTCAGCACGACTACGCCATTCTTCCGGAATTCGGCGGGTTTATAGTGAATTATGTCCCTGCTAAGATTGATGAATCCAGAAACCTCATCACTGCACCCTGCAAAGAAATCGTCTTCAATCCTGCCCTGAATTACAACGACGGTTTGCTTGCCGGTTCTATTCAACAGTCTGAAAATGTGTCTTTCCGAAAAGCCAATTTAATTGTTCGCGACTACGTTGATGAATTAAAAAAACGATTAAAAAACGGAGAAACTGTAGCTCTGGGAAAAATCGGCAGCTTACACCTGAACGAAAACGGACAAACAGAATTCATATCGGCCGACTCATATGATTTTCTACCGGATAACATCGGCAATTACGACATTCGGCTCAAAGCTGTAAATCACGAAGAAGAGGAAACAAGTCAGATTGTACTTCAATTTCCAACGACCAAGCGTCGTTTATACAAATATGCAGCAGTTTTTGTCGTATTGATAGGCTTAGCCGTGCTGACGCCACTGCTTCACATGCATTTTTCACCTTATTTAGCGAAGCTCAACCCGCTGGCTTTTTTCCAAAAAGATTCAGTATTAACCGACTCCTCTCACAAACATCTCATTATTGCAATTGCAGACACTGATGAGTTAAAAAAAGATAGTCTAACTAAAGCGCCTCTTGCATCTGACAGCTCCAAAAACAGATGCAAAGCGCCTTGGCATGTAATTGCAGGTTCGTATCCAACCAAAGTAGAAGCCGTTGATAAAGCACGGGAGCTACAAAAGCAACCGGCATACAAAAGTACCTGCATAGCTTACAGTACAAGATTGAGCAAAAGTGCTATACCGGCAGCCAAAAATCCGATAAACGTTCAAGCACAACCACAAGGTCAACAAAAAGCATGGCATATTGTAGTTGCAAATTTCGAAACGCCAAATAAGGCTCTCAGATTTGCGCAACAACAATCAGCAAACGAAAAAATGCAGATAGAAGCTTACGGCACAAACAATGTTTACCGGATCATTGCAGGATCCTATTCGTCAGAAAAAGAAGCTGACATTAAGCTTGCAGAAATAAGAAAACGCGCAGCCTTCAAAACAGCATGGGTACTCCACAATCCAGTTTTGTTGAACTACCCCCTATCTTCAAAGCCGACTGTAGCTCCGAAAGCTACAGCACAGCCAGTAGTTCAAAAAACGACATCTTCAAACAGCAATATACCGCAATTAACTAACGATTCGTGGTATGTGGTAGTTGGCAATTACGTAACGCTACAACAAGCACAGCAATACGCCAATGCAACCGGGAAAGCAGAGAAAGTTTCGTTAAGTGTGGTAAAAGACAAGAAATTCTATCGGGTCATTGCCGGATCATTCAGCGACAAAGAAGCTGCTAACGCCAAGGTCAAAGAACTACACAAACATGCAGCCTTTGCTGAAGCCTGGGCATTCCACAAACCGCAAAAATAGCACACAGTACTCAGTCGACAGTACACAGTGAGGTTGAATCGTGTAATCGTTGAATTGCTTAATCTGCAGATTACTGAAATCTTGAACCCTGAAACTTTGGGATCAATTCGTGACTGTGTACTGAACACTGTAAACTGCGTACTAAATCACAAATCTACCACGGTAATTCCCGCGCCACCCAACTGCACATGTTCGTCGGCAAAATGGCGCACACCGGGAATGGTTCCCAAATATTGGCGGATGAGTTGACGAAGGATGCCGGTACCAGTTCCGTGAAGGATGCGCACCCGCTCCACGCCCATCATCAGGGCATCGTCGATAAAATATTGCACCGCTTGTAACGCCTCATCGCCTCGCATTCCGCGCACGTCGATATCCTGTTTGAAGTTAAGTTTTCGCTGGCGCAACACCTCATCGCTATCACTACCCAACGCACCCTTCTGGCGGACAATCTCTTTCTCTTTATTACGACTCACCCGTTCGAGACGGTTGGCTTTAACGGTCGATTTAAGATTTCCAAACGCCACAGTGACGTTATTGCCATCCACCTCAATTACATCGCCAATGGAATCGTGACCAGCCAGTTTCACCCGATCGCCCGCTTTGATCGGTTCTTGCTTCGGTTGCTCAGGCTTTTTGTGTTGCTTCTCTGGTTTGGGTTTATGCTTTTCTTTGGGTTGTTTTTCGTGCTTCGGTTTTTCGTCGAGTCTGGTACGGAATTCCTCGAACTCCTGACGCGCGCCACGGGTAGCTTCCCGTTCGGCCTGCGCCTCCTTAATGCGACGAATCGTATTTTCGATGGTGGCATTGGCCTCCGACAACAGCTGCTGCGCCTCGGCTTTTGCCTTATTGAGCACCTCTTTGCGCTGCGCCTTCATCTCGCTCTGATCGGTTTCGTAGCGGGCGGTCAGTTCCTCGAGCCGTTTCTCTTTCTGGCGGATCTGCTGCCGTTTGTTTTCCCAGTAATGTTTGTCGCGCAAAATATCCTGCACATACTTATCCAAATCGACATGCGCCGAACCTGCTTTTTCAGATGCTTCAGCAATTACCTCTTCCGAAAGTCCGATTTTGCGGGCAATTTCGATGGCAAACGAACTGCCGGGAATACCAATTTGTAATTTATAAAGAGGTTGCAACTGATGGCGATCGAACAGCATGGCGCCGTTGACGATACCTTCGGCCGTCTCCGCAAAATGTTTCAGGTTGGTGTAGTGGGTGGTAATCACCCCGAAAGCACCGTTGGTATTGAGGCGATGCAGTACCGCTTCAGCAATGGCGCCCCCGATCTGAGGTTCAGTACCGGTACCGAATTCGTCGATGAGCAAAAGGGTTTTTCCGTTGCTATTGCGGATAAAATGCTTCATGTGCAACAGGTGCGAACTGTAGGTCGAAAGATCGTCCTCAATCGATTGTTCATCGCCGATATCGATAAAAAGCTTGTCGAAAATACCGAAACGGCTGGCATCACTTACCGATACCGGAATACCGCACTGCACCATGTATTGCAGTAAACCCACCGTTTTCAGGCAGACCGATTTACCCCCAGCATTCGGTCCCGAAATCAGCAGGATGCGTTGTTTTTCGTTCAACGTAATATCGAGCGGAACGATGGACTTACCCACTTTCTTGAGAGTGCGTTGCAACAGGGGATGAACGGCACGCTCCCACTCCACGCGACAATCGTTATCGATGCGGGGAACAATGGCGCCATTATCGAGTGCAAAAAGCGCTTTGGCACGGATGAAATCGAAAATACCCAACACGCGATAGGCTTCCTTTAGCTCTTCGAGATCGGGACGAATGTAGTTAGCAAACTCGGTAAGGATGCGAATCTTCTCGCGCCGCTCGTCCGATTGCAATTCACGTACCCGGTTGTTGGCCTCCACCACCTCGGCAGGCTCTATGTAGACCGTCTTCCCGGTGGCCGATTCGTCGTGCACGATACCCCGCAACTTCCGTTTGAACGAAGGAGAAACGGGAATCACCAGACGGCCGTCACGTACCGAAGGAGCGGCATCTTTCTCCACAAAACCTTCAGACTGCGCCTTTCTGAGAATAGAATGCAAGGTACGTGAGATGCTGCCCTGCACCTGAAACAGGTCGCGACGGATCTGCGCCAATGCTGGCGAAGCATTGTCTTTCAACAATCCGTGGGGATTGAGCAAGGCATCGAGCCGTTTAAGCACTTCGGGAAAAAGCGCGGTACCTTCGGCACAAGCACTCAACGCCACGTAACGTGTTTCGTCACGGCGGGCAAAAAACTGCACCAAATCGCGAATGGTACTCAGCGAACGTTGCAGGTCGAACAGTTCCGACTCCTGCGGAAAAGTTCCCTCCACCCGCAAACGCGAGAGCATTTCGCGCAAATCGAAATAGTAGCTCACCGGCCAGGCATCAGACTCCTCCATCAGGATGTCCATCATTTCGCGCGTCTCGGCAAGGCGGCGCACCACCTCATCGTAAACCGGTGAAAAGACGGTCAGTTCCACCTCTTCGCGCCCAATAGCGCTAAGACAGCGTTCCTGCAGGAGGGTACGAACAGTGTCGAACCCCACTTTATGCTCAAAATTTGAAGGATATATCATCTAATGTGGCAATATGCTAATTTGAAAATGTGTCAATTGAATCGGAATCGGGGCACACGGATTACACGGAATTCTTCACGGATAAACACTGATTTTATAATGAAATGTGATCCATGTTACCAAGGCATCAGTGTAATCCGTGTGCTCAGATTTTCGGACTACAAAAATACGCAAACAATTTGATACGGGAATATTTTGAAAACGACAGTCTCTTCAGAACATTGCCAGCTGACGCTTTGCCTCCATCGCAAATATTTAACTTAAATAGTTGTAATTTAGAAATAAATTATTGATCTTTGGAAGATAAAAAATAAGATGAGAAAGATTCTATACATATCAATATTTTTGATAGCAGTATGTCCAATTGTTTTCAGCGGTCAAGTGAATAAAACGCCCCAACAATTGATCGACATTACCATATTCAATACTCAGGAAAAGAAAAATTGGATTTTCCAGAAGGACTATCAGCTCTCTCAACTCAACCAATCTGAGATCTCAGAATGTGAGCATATCTTGAAAATCTTCATTGATCAATACAATATCAAAGGAAAGGCCAAACTGGACAGTCTAAAAAAGCGCTACAACACACCAAAGTATAAACATATTCAATTTTTAAAAAATCAATTTTATATCGATCTGAAAAAATACGGCAGACAGTATATTGCGGTCAAGGACAAACACAGCCATACAATTGTATATATTAATTGCTTTTGCAACCCATCTGAGTTTTCCTATAGAAAACAAGAATGGGTTCAGGTTGAAGACGGAGGAAATTGTTTCTTCCAAATTAAAATCGATCTGAACGATAAAAAGGTCATCGATTACAAAGAAAATGGTGTAGCATAAACACGTCGTACCTAAAGGCACTCCGATTTCTGATGAAGCATTTCGTTCTATAAACCTTACGTACCTAACGGCACTGAACCTGCAAAATCCAGCAAACAAAAATCCCGTTAGGGATGAAAGGCTTATAGAAACTAATACGCACCAAAGAAACATAGTCCCATCGGGACGACACATAATAATAACCTTACAAAACACAATACCAATGTCTATTCCAACCAGCAGAACCAAAGAACAGGCCAGGGTACTAATCGACGAAAACCTTTGCAACGGATGCGGCCTGTGCGTCAGTGTGTGTAAAGATTTCAGTCTGGAAATAGTTGACAAGAAAGTCCGGTTGGCCGACACGGCCGTATTCGGATGCATCGGCTGCGGGCATTGCATGATGGTGTGTCCACAAGAAGCTATCACCATCGAAGGACGTTGCATGAGTAAGGAGGACCTTTTTGATCTTCCAGCTCAAGAGACGGCCTGCGATTTCTCCTCTTTCCGTAGCCTGTTGACCCGAAGACGCAGCATCCGCGAGTTCAAGGATATTCCGGTCGACAAGGCATTGATTGAACAGGTGATCGTAGCCGCACAAACGGCTCCAATGGGCTTACCTCCCTCCGACGTGCATGTGCTTGTGCTCGACACCAAGGAGAAAGTCCACGCCTTTGCCGCCGATTTCACCGCTTATCTCGAGAAACTGAAATGGCTCACTTCGGGCTGGTTTCTGGCTCTGATGCGCCCGTTCTGGGGTAAAGCCAACAACGAACTGTTTCGCGGATTTGTCAAACCCTGTCTGAAAGTGTACACGGAACGGATGAAGAACGGCGAGAACGTGATCAATTACGATGCGCCGGTTGCACTCTATTTTTACGGATCTCCTTATAGTGATCCGGCCGATCCATTGGTAGCGGCCACCTACGCCATGCTCGCTGCCGAAAGCCTCGGGCTGGGTACCTGCATGTTGGGAGCCGTGCATCCGCTCATTCAGAATGGGAAAGCGGCCCAACGTTTTCGGGAACAACACGGTATCCGCTACGCGAGCCGCGAAGGTGTTTTTGTCATTATGGGACATCCCGCCATCCATTACAAAAAAGGAGTGAAGCGCACATTCGCATCGGTCGATTGGAGATAAATTGGTAATAGTGTCGTGCCTAACGGCACTAAACGATCAAGATACGGCAAGCGAAAATCCCGTTAGGGATGAAAGGTTTATAAAAATGACATCGAACTATATGAACTCAGTCTCGTAGGGACGACAAAAACAACAACGCATGAAAAAACTGCTGATCTATTTATTTGTGCTGCTACTGGTAGCCTGTGGCAGTAAAAAAAGCGATATTCCGGTACCGGAAAACGCCACGCAATATACCTTCTCGTTGCCGCATCAAATCGAGTTTGGGGTTGCCAGCGGAAGCTATGTGGTCATCTACCAGTATGCCCAGCCACTCGATACAGCATTTTACTATAGCAACATTGTTAACATCGGAAAAGACACCATCGTTTACGCTCAGGCTCGCTCCTTACCGGATGAAACAGGCCGACGGTTCGACTCCAAAACAAAAGCGATGAGTGGCAACGTGACGGCGTTGGTTTTGTACGATGGCAAAAAGTTTCATTACCTGAAACCGCCCTATTTCGATCCTTATTTTTCAGCATTTTCTGTCGAGGGGCAGGAACTTTACTATTGGGGAATCAATAAAGACAACGCCAAAACCTATGCCTGCCGTTACAACCTGAGAACAGGAGCGACTAAAGCCATTTACCTTATAGTGGATGAAGGAACCGACTATTTCGGAGCATTCTATCCGCCTCGTATTGACGAATCGGGCATTCTATTCAAAGAAGATATTGGTAACCAGTGGGTATTCAACAAAGCATTCGACCAGATGCTGAAACGCATGGTTCGTCCGGAAGCCGAAGAAGAAAAGGATTCGGTAAAAACAGAGACAGCTTTATTTAAAATCTGAAAACATGACCTATTCAAACTTATTCAAATCAAATACTAAGATCCAATTCCTTGTTCTGATATTATTAGGATTTATCGGATTTACATCTGCTTTTGCCAAAGAGTTTCAAACCGACTTAAACGGATTCCGACTCAAACAATTCCGAACAGTGCCTAAAAACGAACTGAAAAATTTACTGCAAAAGGATAAATTCGAAGACGGATTTGAGTATGAAATGTACGCCATTAAACCGGACACTTCGGTCTACATGACTTTTGAATACGACAAAGCCGACCTCAACGTGATCTGGTCTATACAGGTTACCGGAAGAGCTAAGGGTTACGATTGTAAATTCAAGGGATTGACCTTGGGAATGAGCAAAGATGAAGTGGAACATACACTTGGACAACCATCCTCTAAAGTAGATGCAGGAGAATATGGAACCCGTTGGGAATATGAGGGAACAAATTACAGTGTAGAAATCAATTCTCAGAACCAATTGAGCAGTATCAAAATCATGAACATATCCGATAAATTCTTCCCTCGAGTTGATGCCACAATGATCCCTTCTTTTGAGCAATTCTCTGCCGTTATACGATCTGGAGACCGTAAGAAAATCATCAATTTGCTTGATCCTGACATTGAAATTTACGAGAAGAACGAGACCTATTCATTCGAAAGAGCAATCGACTCGGAGATCGACAGCGACGCATCGGGGGTGTTCCGCAGGATCGAAACTATCAAAGCAAGATTAGAGCTTGTTAACCCTACCGACTCTACTCAATACGAAGAAAATATACGCATTATGGAGGGGAGAACTCCTATGCATGTCGCTAAAATTAAAACTGCTAAAAATTATACTGAAATCGTTTTCAATTGGACATTTGGTAAATACCGGATATGGGAAATCAAACTAGATTAAACAGGAATTCCAGTAAATCAGCAGTGGCATCATCATTTCCATAATTATCACTCAAAATTAATAGAAATACACGATGAACTCTTTTGCTTACTTTTAAAAGCCACAGTGAATTCCAAACTACAACACTGGATAAAAAGGGGAGGTATGTTACAAATCACACCTCCCGTTCCATATTATAACAGACCTTTACCGGGGCCTACCTCCACCTCCCGGAAATCCACCGCCGCCGGGAAATCCTCCACCGGCAGGACGATCAAATCCTCCCGGCATCTGAGATGGGTCGAAACCGGAACGAGAACGGTTGCCACTCCGGCGATTCCCCATATTATTGAAACGATAAGAGAAGGTCAACATACAATAGCTGGTAAGTGCGGTGTACTGGGTATCGGTGATGGAGTTAGTCGTAACGCTCCGGTTCAGATTAAGCCGTTGATGAAGAATGTCGTTGAACTGAAGACGGAGAGAGCCTGCATTATTACGCAAAAACGCCTTGTTCAGTTGAGCGTTCCACATCACCTCATCCTGGTTGTATCCGGCACTCAACCCTCGATTGGCTGTATAAGTAATGTCGGATGATAAAGAGAATGACCAGGGGAAGGTTATCTGATTGTTGTACGAGATATTATAGGTAGTCGACTTTCGCGGAGAAATTCCCTCCATCGAATAGTTAGCGGAACTATACCGGAGCAGCCCCCGGAACTGACAATAAAACCAGTTGTTCTTGTAACTTATCGATAAATTGGGAGAGACGGACGCTGTATGTGCCACATTGCGTTCGCTTTGCTTTTGCAACAAAGTATAACCCACCTGATTGCTATAGCTGGCTCCGGTTCTCAGGTTCAGGTTAAAGTGCATCTGTTTGTCGAGCGGGGTTGCAAATAAAATGTCGGCCTGGCTGCTCCACGTACCGTTTTCGTTTATTGGCTTCGTGTATTGCACACCTGTGCGAGGCTCATAGGTTGTATAATTGACAATTGAGTTCTGCTCAAAAGTATGGGTCAAAGACGTACTGAACGACGACTGAGACGCTCTGTTATTGCTGTTATATTCAAGTGAAATATTGTGATTAAACGACGGCAACAGATCCGGATTACCACTGCGGATATTCAGCGGATTGGTTACATCCTGCGACGGATCTAGCTGTGTGATCGAAGGCTGATTGGTTCTTCCATTGTAACGAAGACGCAAAAACTTACGAAGCATCCGGTCGCCTGAGAAACGGTAGGTAAGTTCAAACTGAGGAGCGTAATTGACCGTTTTGCGGGGCTGCGGTTCATTATAGACAGAATCCAGACCATTGCCAAACCAATCTTTGATATAACCCAAATTACGTGTATAACTTGGAGAAACAGACATACCGATATTGTACGTATAACGGGGATGCACCGATCTCAAATTGACCCTGATATTCTGACTGATAGAATGCACGGATGAGCTACGACTGTAGTTTGCGTTCAGGTCGCTGTATGTTCCGTTCACCGGATCGTAATCATAAGTTTCCCTTTCATTGATAGTATTATTGAACTGTATATTGTACAAGAAATCAATAAAATAATTCTTTGCAATGGGCTCCACATAAGTAAATCTCATGTTGTAAGAATTACGGTTTGCCGTGTTGGCATTTTCCTGATTAAACACCGTATTTTTCCCTGTAGCGAGATAGAAGATATTAGTTGAATTGTTTGTCCCGTTACCATTACTCTCATTCAGATTTAATGAGCCGCTGAAACTTATACGTCTCCCTTTAGCCGAAAGTCTACGCGAAAAGTCCAATTGCAAACCCAGGTTGGTACCGTTGGAACTTAATGAACTGGAGGAATTACTTTCGTTTACCGCGGTAGAATCTCTATCGCCGGCCATGGACTTTTGATAAGAAGAGTTATGAGCCAATGATGAATTATACGAAAAGGTAGGTGTAAAAATAAATGTAGTCACCGAGTCCATCTGATACTCCATTTTACCGCCTATCGAAAAATTGTGGGTAAAAGAACGGGCAATCGAGGTACTTCGGCGATAGGAGACACTGTCTGTAAAAATGTTTTCGCGAAAACTGCGGCTATTGGTATAGTTATCCCCATAATTATACGATATATTACCACCTACTTTCAATTTTTTATTTACTTCCTTTGCCATATTAAACCCGACAGTAGATGAACTTGTAATTCCAGCTCCTCCGGTTCCGCCACCGGTTCCACCGCCACCAAAACTGCTTCCACGACCCGACATTACATTGTTTCCGCGATCAGTAAAAGCTCTTTCATTGATATTATTCGAGTTTCCTACAATAGAATATTGCTCGGTGTCGGTAAATCGGTTTAGCATGGAAGAAGCTACATATCGGGGATCTTCATCGTTTTTATTATTGAGGATTTGACCAACTCCGGCTGAAATATTACCCATCCAACCCTTCATCATTCCTTTTTTTATGGTAAGATTGATAATAGTTTCGGGCTCATCGTCATCTACTCCGGTCAACAGGGCCAAATCCGATTTCTTTTCAATCACCTGTACTTTATCCACAACATCTGCCGTTAGATTCTTAGTGGCCATCTTCGGGTCATTCCCAAAAAATTCCTTTCCGTTTACCCTTATTTTAGACACTTGTTTACCCGCAGCCGTGGTTATTTTGCCGTCGGCATCCACCTGTACGCCGGGTAAGCGTTTAATCAAATCTTCAACCACCGCACCTTCGGGAGTCTTGAAAGCGGCGGCATTATATTCCACGGTATCTTCCTTTACAACCATTTCGGGCAACTTACCGGTTACGGTTACGGTTCCCAGCATCACATTCGAAGCCCCTAATTTTACATTACCCAAGTCAATAACGCTTCTCCGGAAATTTTGTTCCCGTATGTTCAACCGTTTCGTGTTATATCCGGTAAATGACATCAAAAGATAATAGCCACCCGGTTTTACATTCTTCAGTTCAATACGCCCGTTTTGATTTGTCACCGCGCCTTGTGCCAGTTGATTTGTCTTTGAATTGAACAATCTCACCGAAGCAAATTCGATGGGCTGATTATTCACCGAATCTACAATCGTTGCTCTAACTGTAGCAACGTTGACCGCACTTATGGATGCTCCGGAACTGGACTCTCGCTGCCCCTGAGCAGATAAAGCAACGGTTGCGAAACACAAAATTAAAGCTGCATAAAATTTAATCTTCATCTTTCTGAATTAAATGGTTTTGTGCATTTTTCAAGGTGTGGGTTTTCATATATTGACTATCACAGGCTAACAAAGTTTAAGCTATTGATTAAAAAATATTTTCAACATCAACATCCTCTCTTATTTTAATTCCCTTTAATAGAAGGAAGAAATCTACCTGAACACCCTACCTGCATTCCATTTCGACCATTGCATATGCAAAAATGTTAGTATCTTTAAGGATATTTTTGATCAGGCTCCGACCCAACAGATGAATCCGGAGAAATCAACAACAGACGCATTATTTATTTTATTCACTAACCATTTCAAAAGAAGCTCATTCATGCACAAGCTTTTATTAATCATTTGCTTATTTGCATCCATTGCAACCTCACAGGCCAAAGAGTACCGCATCACCGATTTCGGAGCCTGCACCGACAGCACTCAACTCAACACTTCCTTTATCCAGCAAACTATCGACAAAGCAAACGCCGAGGGCGGGGGCACCATTGTTATTCCGAAAGGGGTTTTTCTTACCGGAGCGCTCTTCTTCAAAGCCAACACTTCGCTTCGACTAGAGGACGGTGCCGTATTGAAAGGATCGGACAATATTGCCGACTATCCGCTCATTCCTTCGCGCATGGAAGGGCAAAAGCTCGATTATTACGCGGCACTGATCAATGCGTATAACGTCAATAACTTCACCATTACCGGACCGGGAGTCATCAACGGCAACGGACTCAAGTTCTGGAAAGAGTTTTGGACGCACCGCGAAGATATGAAAAAGATAGGCAAATCGAGTACCAATCTGGAGGTGCACCGCCCGCGCCTGCTCTTTATCTGGGGATGCAACAATGTCATCATTCGCAATGCCACGCTCTGCAATTCCGGTTTCTGGACTACACACCTCTACCAGTGCAACAACGTGCTGATCGAAAACTGTACCATCAAAGCGCCCTTCAAACCGGTGCCGGCTCCCAGCAGCGACGGCGTGGATATCGACGTTTGTAAAAAAGTGGTGGTACGTGGTTGCTTCATTTCGGTGAACGACGACGGTGTTTGCATCAAAGGTGGCAAGGGTCCGAATGCCCGAAATCTGCCCGAAAACGGTCCGGTGGAAGATGTGCTGGTAGAAAACTGCACCTTCGGCGACACCCACGGCACCCTCACGCTGGGCAGCGAAAGTCTGTGGGCACGCAATATCATCGTCCGTAACTGCAAGATGGACAACAATTGTCCTATTCTGCGCATCAAATTGCGCCCCGACACTTACCAAACCTACGAAAACATTAAAATAAGCAACATTACCGGCCGGTGTGGCAACATCATCGAAATGCGCCCCTGGAAACAGTTTTTCGACATGAAAGGAAGTACCGAAAAACCCTACGGCATTGTGCGCAACATTACAATGGAGAACATCAACGTTACCTGTAAGAGTTTCGGCATCATGGAAAGCAACCCGAGCGATCAGGTAGCGGGTTTCACCTTCAAAAACATTACCGCGAAGGCAGATACACCTGAGCTGATAACCAAATTTCAGGGAATTAAAACTGTTAATGTCATGGTGAATGGTAAACCATTAGTGACAAAATAATCTGTGTCGCGCATTACATTAATTGGATAAAACGGACCTGACCTCAAAAAAACAGGTGAAAAATCATTTTCCTAAATTAAAAAACCATTATCTTTGAAGTCATATTTGGTGACCCAAAAGAACAAATCTTAAAAGGAAGGGTTACTAACTCAAATATTGTCCAATAAAACAGATAGAATTAATGAAAGAACTTGTACGTTGTAAACCTTGCGGATACGTGATGGAAGCCGACAAACTGGGCGATGTATGCCCCGCTTGTGGAATGCCCCGCAAGGCTTTTGAACCATATCGCGAACGTGTTGCCGCTAATCGTCTTTTAGTGCTTAGCCTCGATATGCACCCCATTGCCATCCACCTTTCACAGACATTTGTGATTATGATTCCGGCATTGATGGCCTTTATATGGCTCTTCCCGAATCTGTTGAACGAAGTATTTTCGAATGTGCTGATTTTTACAATCTATGTCTATCCGCTCACCATCCTCGCTTCGATCGTGACCGGCATTATCGACGGATTATTCCGTTTTAAATCGCTGACTCCGCCGCTGCTGAAGGCAAAGATTCTATACAGTTGCCTGATACTTATCAGCTCGGGACTCACCTTTGCACTCTCCTATCACGGTGAATACAATATGTGGGGATTTATTTGCAGCATCTTCAGTCTGGGCTTCGCGGTGCGTCTCGGCCTGCTGGGCAAGCACCTTCTCGACGTAATTCTCCCGGGCTCTTATCCGGTAAAAAAAGGAAAAGTTCCGGCAAAAGAAGCATAAATATCAGAATAGAAAAAGTGAATGTAAGCAAAAAGGCATCCCGAGTGATTCAGGATGCCTTTTTCAATATCAGTGATGCCGTTCATCGCCCGGGCAATGACAGGGCCAATCGTGCGAGAGATCGATGCAGGTAATAACGGTGGTTTCGTTTCCGCACGAAGCTACGATGATGCGTAACTTTTCGCCATTCTCATAGCCTTCCAGAGCGTAACGCTTGTGGCAATCGTCGGCCTTCAGATTACTCTTTTTGTAGTTAATATAACCGTGATGCAGTAGGTCGGCTACCTCTTTTTCGTCGATATTGCGGCACTCCATCCGGCAACGGGCATGTTTGGAATAGCTTATTTTGGCAGGATTACGATTCAGTTCGCCGCTGTCGGATGCCGGTTGTCCGGCTGGTCGTGACTGACAGGCAAAAAACAGCGAAAGAATTAAAAACAGGGCTCCGATTCGTAATTTCTTCATTGGAATTGTTCTGCTAAGATTTTATCTTTGCAAAGCTAGGACTTCTTTTGGAAGCCACAATCGTCATCCTGTCAAATAATCCGTTATGAGTAACAATCGCGTACTGCAAATATCGCTCGATATCTATATCAAAGCCTATGAAATAGATGCCATGGGCATCGTGAGCAATATTGTTTATGTAAAATGGTTCGAAGACATGCGCCACATCTTCCTCGACCAGTTTTACACCTACAAGGAGATGATGACCGAAAATCGCTCTCCCATTCTCACTAAAACGGAGGTGGAGTACAAAACTCCGCTCTCCATTTTCGATCAGCCTACCGGTTACGCCTGGATGGAAGAGCTGGGTGCTTCGAAATGGGTAATGGCGTTTGAGATATGCAGCGGCGAAACCGTGCATTGCTCCGGCCGGCAGTCGGGTTGCTTTTATGACGTCAATCGTAAACGCCCCATCCCGTGGCCTAAGGATGCCGTGGAAAGATATCTGGCGGCCGCAGAAAAAAACAAACACTAAAGAATGGCGATCTACCTTTCACTTTTGCGGGGAATCAATATCAGCGGACACAAGAAAATCAAAATGTCCGATCTGAAGGCATTGTACGAATCACTCGGATTCGGACAGGTAACTACCTATATACAAAGTGGAAATGTACTGTTCTCTGCCCAAACAAACGAGACCGACAACATTCTTTCTCTCCGCATCAGCAAGGCAATTGAAGACCGTTTCGGGTTTGATGTGCCTGTTGTGATCCGCACGCAAGAAGAGATGCAAAAGATTGTCGCTCAAAACCCTTTTTCCGAAGAAGCAGAAGCGACACCCGATAAGTTAGTGGTGATGTTCTTAGGTTCGATTCCCGACGCCGCTACCCTTGCTAAAGTACAAACCAAAATTGACGACAACAGCCGCTTTGCTTTTATTGGGAAGACCCTTTACTTCTTTTATCCCGACGGCTACGGACAGACCAAATGGCACTCCAACTTTTTCGAGAAGCAGCTCCGCACCACCGTAACTGCCCGCAACTGGGCAACAACCTGCAAGCTGGCCGGAATGGCAGCCGATTTAAAATAAAAGCACACGGAATAAACCAGAAAACCGGCTTACCCGTGTGCGGGAAAATATAGTTGGAATGTTATTTCAGTTTCTTCGCTATCCAGTTGTCGACGGAGAATTTACCGCTACCGCCGATGAGAATTGAAATGGCAAGACCCAGCACCAGAATAAAATATTCCATTCCTTCGCCTTTCTGCGTGCCGAACCAGTTCATAAAGAAACCGTTGTCGACATGTCCGCCCAGAAACATGGCACCACCCAGCGTAAGTGCTATAGAGAAGGCCATAAAGCGGGTACCTGCACCCAGAATTACTCCGATACTGCCGAGAAATTCGGCTGAGATCACCATCAATGCCAGAATCACCGGCATTCCCATCTGTCCGTGCATAAACCCGACGGTTCCGCTCAGACCATATCCACCGAAAGCGCCTAACGCTTTTTGCATGCCGTGAGGTAAAATCACCGCCCCGAGGGCTAATCTACTTATAAGCAACGACCACGATTGTGTGTTCGTTGAAAAAAATTGTTTGATCATAATTTTGAGTTATTTATTGATTAAAAATACATTGGAACTTCCATCAATAGAAGTTGTGTTTGTTTGATTGCTTTGATTGCAATAGTGTCGGTTTCCCAAACCCCGAAGCCATCGCGTCGGTTGAGTTTTTGTCCTGCCACCTCGGCTTCTCCCTCTATCACGAAGAAATAAACGCCATCGCCGGGATTTTTCAATGTGTACTCACCTGTCCACCCTTCCGACAGATCTCCCAGATGAAACCATGCATTCTGATGAATCCATACACCCTGATCGTCGGGGTTCGGCGAGAGAACCTGATATAGTTCGTCTTTTTTCGCCACATCCGCCAGCGAAATCTGATCGTAACGTGGTGTCACGTTTTTCTTGTTGGGGAAAACCCAGATTTGGAGCAGCGAGGTATCGCCAAAACCGTCTTTGCTGTATTCACTGTGAAAAATCCCGGTTCCGGCACTCATCACCTGAATCTCGTCCGAACGGATAATCTCGCTGTTGTGCATACTGTCTTTGTGTTCGACCGCGCCATGCAACGGAATAGTAATCACCTCCATGTTATCGTGCGGGTGTGTATCGAACCCTTCGCCCTCGGCAATGGTATCGTCGTTGAGCACCCGAAGCGCCCCGAAATGAACCCTTTCCGGATTGTAATAGTTGGCAAAACTAAAGGTATGGTAGGTATTAAGCCATCCGTGGTAGGCATGACCCCTGCTTGTTGCCGTATGAAGTATTGTTTTCATTGTCCTGATATTTTAGCGGGTGTAATACTAAGCGACCTGGAAGCCGCTTGTTCCGTATTCCGTGTTGTTTGATGTGACAAAGGTACGGCAGCAAAAAAGCGGTCGAAGTACGTAAATCAGGGGAATGATTGCAAAAATCAGGACTAATGCACCGAAGCGCGGAATTCGGAGGGGGTTTGCCCCGAAATCTTCTTGAAGAAATTGTTGAAATGAGCCGCTTCCTCAAAACCGAGAGAGAAAGCCAACTCTTTGTTGGATACCGGAGTAAAGATGAGCGCACGTTTAGCTTCTGTCAGCAGCTTGCTCTGAATCATCTCTTTGGCCGACTTTCCGGTAAGAGCTTTCACCGTTTTGTTTAGGTAGTCGCCGGTCACTGCCATCTCCGCGGCATAATCGGAGACCATGTGCCAAGAAGCATAGTGCTCATCGAGCAGTTTTTTGAAGTTGCGCAACAAATGATTACTGGTCTCCACCATTTGCGGATTATGCAGCTTGTGCATGGAGCAGTGGTTGTTGCTCTGAATAAGGAACAACTTCACCAGCGAACCGACCGCCTCCAGTTTGTAGTTCTCTATCGCCTGCGCAAAATGAAACATCTGCTCCACCAGACCGACATAGACCGGCATATCCTCATCGCGGATGGGCAACGGAGGCGACTGGCCGTAATCGTTGAAAAGATAGAGGTCGTTAATCATTTTGTCAGGAATGGCGTTGCGAATCAGAAATTGTTCGGTGAATGTGATAGCCCACCCTTTCGGTTCGCTCTTCATAATCACCTGGTGCATCTGTTGCGGCAACAAAAAGTAGATAGTCTGGTTTTCTACCTTGTATGTGGTAAAATCGACCACATGTTCGCCCTCTCCTTTTTCAATAAAAATAATGGAATAGTAGTCGTGACGGTGTGGCACATCGGGAGCTCCGTTGTTCTTTCGATAGATGTCTTCCATCCGTTTCAGCGCGAAACCGGAAGTTTCGAAGAGATGATCGTCGATCAAGTGAGTTACTATTTCGGGAGTCTGTTCCATTGCAATGCAAAAATAGCACGATTCTGCCGGATTACGATACCCAGCACAAAAATCTTCCCGTTGTAATATTGGTTACACTTTTCAACCGTCGAAGCACTCTATCTTTGCACCAGAAAACATATAAAACACCTCATAACAATGAAACGGACAATCATCAAAATAGACGAAGAAAAGTGCAACGGTTGCGGACAATGCGTTACGGGCTGCCACGAAGGCGCGCTACAGCTGATCGACGGGAAAGCCCGCATGGTAAGCGAACTCTTTTGCGACGGACTGGGAGCCTGTATCGGGGAATGCCCGGTGGGAGCCATCGAACTGGAAGAACGCGAAGCCGAACCCTACAGCGAAACGGCTGTGATGGAACGTATTGCCCCAAAAGGTGAAAAAACGATTCTGGCACACCTCCGTCACCTCAAAGAACACGGCGAAACGGGCTACCTGCAGGAGGGCATTAAATATCTTCAGGAACACAATATTCCGGTCGATCTGAGTTCGATCCGCAACAAACCGACTGCCGCCATGATGCAGGCGCACGGACATCATCAGGGCTGTCCGGGCTCGAAGAGCTTTACATTTGCCGGTACTGAAACAAAAACCACGCAGGGAGACACAGCCTCTCAACTCCGTCAATGGCCGGTACAGTTGCACCTGCTCAATCCTCACGCCGGTTATTTTCAGGGAGCCGATGTACTGCTGGCTGCCGACTGCGCCGCCTTTGCCGCAGGTAATTTCCATTCGGCATATCTCAAAAACAAAGTTTTAGCTATTGCCTGTCCGAAACTGGACGATGGCAAAGATTCGTACATTTCCAAGCTGACGGCTATGATCAACGAATCGAATATCAACACGCTGACTGTGGTACGCATGGAAGTGCCCTGCTGCGGAGGGCTAACGCAACTGGCTCAGATAGCCTTACAACAAGCCGAACGCAAAGTACCGTTGAAGGAAATTATTCTCAATGTACAGGGCGAGCAACTAACGGAACGCTGGATCTGATCAGAGAGAAAACCAGTAGGAAAGTTTCACTAAAAAGACATTATTAACGGTGCCTTTAGAAAGTCCCCGAAAGATAGCAGTTACCGGCTCATGACCGGGATTTTGGTAGTTGGTAATTTCATTGGACCATACAAAATAGAGCTGAGAACCGGCTCGATACTCCCAGCGGAGTACAAAATTAGATCTGAATTGATAGTAGTTGAAATCGGGGTTGGAGACTGAATAATCGGTTTTTCCATCCCCGTTTTCGTCTATTTGATAAGCATCGTCGCTATAATTGGAGGTATCCAGCAGCGTAAAACGTTTTTCAAATGATTTATTGCACGGATCTGTAATATGCTTGAATGCAGAGTATTTGCCCACAGATGAATAAGGACTACCGTAATATTGTAGTGATAATTCCGGCGTCAGGTTGCAATCGGCACGAAAAGTAGCTCCCAGCGTTTTCTGATTAATCGACGCCATGATGGGTTTGTCACAACCGCCGTCCGAAGCACAACCTACATACTGCAAAACATTATCATTCAAAGCATAATTCAGATTAAGAGAGAATTTCAACGCCGAAATTGGTTGAATTGTAAACGTTGTGGAATATTGAGACCCTTTTCCTTGTTTATTTGGAAAATTGCGAATGTAATTCAAAGAACAATAAGCTGCCTTAGAATCGTCTGTTTTAATATAAAAATTTTCCTGCCAGTTGCCCGGAACATACATAGCGGGACCACCCCTAAGAATACGAGTATCCAGAGCCTCAGTTGTGTACGTAAGAGAGTTATTAATGCTCCATTTATTAAGAAATTCGGCATACCCTGCTCCGGTAAACGATGACGACAAATATTGCAACCCGTAATTCCAGTTATTATTCAGGAAAGCTACACATGTGTAAGTCCTGAAAATGGATACCGGTTTGTTGACAAAATAAGCCAGATAATTATTTTGTCGGATAACATCTGCCGTTTGCATATATCCCATATCATTCAGCTCAAGACCCGGAGAACGAAATGAAAGTTCGGTATAATACCGCCAAAGACCTTTGCTCCCTTTTCCAATTTTAACGTCACCGCCCCACCCTGACAGAGAGTTACGTGTGCTGTCATAATGTGCATAGGAAATATCAGGACGCTGCAGGTAGCGGGCAGAAGATTGCTGCATTTCCTGCATGGCTTGTTTACTGCCGGTGATATAACTTCCAATCATCTTGCCATCAAGGTAGAATTCTTTATCTTTCCACTGATGCAACAGGTCAATGCCGCCGGTATAAGCATTTTTGTTTAGAAAATCGAGTTGTGCATTGCGGATAAACCGGTTTGTTGATGTCACTATTCCGCCTAGAACAGTATTTCCTTGTTTGAAATCCTGCTGCACACGAGCCAGAAAATAATTTGTCAAAGGTTCTACCGTAATAGATTTTTGTCCTGTGGCTGTGCTTAACTGTTCATTTTCTTTTGATGTGGTACTCTGTAAAATACCAAGGGTTAACCCCTTCTCCGTTTTTCCCGAAATTTTGACAGCATCTATTATTGTTGCGTTATCTGTTTCTTTAAGGTATTCATTATCGGCCAAATCAGGAGAATACGATGGTGCATGACCGATACGACGCGAGTAAAACAGATTGACATCGTCCACATCAAAGGCAAAAATATTCTTCCCTTCAAGAAAGAACGGACGTTTTTCCGTAAAAAAAGTTTCGAAGGCCGTCAAATTAATTTCGGAAGGATCCGCTTCTACCTGACCAAAATCAGGGTTTATCGTCATATCGACCGTAAAATTACTTGTCAAACCGATTTTGGCGTCCAACCCTATATTCCTCCCGAATGTATATCCCTTATTTGCAAACGGATTCAGAGGATCCTTTTTGAATGTGTTGATTTTTCCAAGACCCGATGCAATCATCTCAAACCGTTTGGATTTTGGAAGGTTATTTAATCCCTTCAACAATCCATAAGCATACAAAATTCCCGGGCCGGTAGATGTTTGAGGCTCCCAATCACTCTCTTCTTTGAAACGACTGATCCATCGCCAGCAATGAAGTCCCCAAACCTGATCTTTAGAACGGCTATAGCGAAGTTGTGAAAAAGGAATAGCCATTTCGGCAGTCCAGGCTGAATCTTCCTGTGCAGTTTTCGCATACCACACAGCATTCCATGTCAAATCCGTATTCCATGGGTTTGTATTGATACCATCCAACTTTTGGCCTGCAGCGGTCACATCAAATTCAAACCCTGTACGTCTGTCATGGTAGCTATCAAGACTTATGCCTGCCACATCTCCGGAAAACACATCCCTACGGGCAGCCCTGCGCTGAATCTTACGCGGCTCATTGTCGACCGCCCTGATTCCAACATAAATATTCTTATCGTCGTATAGAATTTTAAGATAAGTAGCTTGTGAGGCCTTTGCTCCTTCCTTGGGAATCCATTGAACAAAATCTCCGGCCCATTCACCAGCCTGCCAGCACGAATCATTGAGATGCCCGTCTATTTTAGGTTTGTGAGCAATGTAGTGAGTGGTATATTCGCGCAATGGTTTTGCAACTGGCTTTGAAACAGAATCTTTCGCTTGCCACGACCGGGTTTGTTTATTTCGGGCTGCTATTTGAGGTAAAGAAATGACAAAAACAAACAGTAATAGCCAAAGAATCCTGTCTCTCTTTAGTGTATTACAAAAAACAGGACTATAATTGGCTCTGTCAGCTCTCAACTCTTTATTCACTTTACAAACAAACGTCATTGTATTTTGTCAAAATGCCATTAAATATTGACTTTCATTTTTCAATAAAAACTGTAGCACCAAAGTTAAACAAAAGATTGTAAATAAACGAAGATTTTTAAAATTGTTAATTAACCAGCTATAATAGCTCATGTACACAACCTCCATTACATTTGTCGAATGCCCATTAATTCGAACTATTTCTAATGTAAATCACACAAATTTAGATTATTCCAAAATAAAAGAGCGCATAAAGCAACATTTCAAAGACAAGTAACCGGTTAAAATCCAACTAATGAGCAAGTAGAAAAAACCGTTTGGCATTGCACTATGCAAAATCCGATAGCTTTTTATACAAATGCTTTATTTGCTTCACTTTTATATATCGTCAAAATTGGCTAAATTGCAGCTTAATATTCAACCCTTGAAACAACAACACTCAACACTATCATTCAATAAATTACATACATAAACATCACTAACGTAACGTTATTTTATTATATACAATGGATACACAACTTCTTTTAGGAGCCGAGGCAATAGCTCTTGCTGCCATTGACGCCGGTATTTCCGGTGTTTATGCATACCCCGGTACTCCGTCTACTGAAATTACGGAGTACATACAGCAATCACCCATCGCTCGTCAAAAAGGCGTGCACTCAACATGGGCAACAAACGAAAAAACAGCTTATGAAGCAGCTTTAGGCATGTCGTATGCGGGCAAAAGAAGTCTGGTATGTATGAAACACGTCGGACTCAATGTTGCTGCCGATGCATTTTTGAACTCTGCCATTACCGGTGTGAACGGCGGTATGGTTGTCGTAGTGGCCGACGATCCTTCCATGCACTCATCCCAAAACGAACAGGACACCCGCGTTTATGGAAAATTCGCATTCCTGCCTGTCATCGAACCATCGAACCAGCAAGAAACTTACGATGCCATACGTTACGCTTTCGATTTATCGGAACAGCAAAACCTTCCGGTGTTATTCAGAGTAACCACCCGTCTCTCGCACTCACGTGCAGTTGTCAAACAACAACCGCCGCGTGAAGAAAACATATTGAATCCATCAAAGGAAAAACGGAAATGGATACTACTCCCTGCTAACGCAAGAAACAACTATCAGCAACTGCTTGAAAAGCAAACTACTTTGGCGTCGCTATCCGAACAATCGTTTCTGAACAAAACCATTGCAGGAAACGGAACCAAGGCCATCATTGCTTTCGGAATTGCTTACAACTACGTAATGGAAGTAAAACAGGCCGAAAATCTGGATATTCCGGTACTAAAAATTTCTCAATATCCTTTGCCCGACAAGCTGATTAAAGAATTTACGGACAAATACGACGATATTCTGATTGCAGAAGAAGGTTATCCTGCATACGAAGAGTACCTAAAAGGTTATTTCGGCAACAAAAAATTCCGCGGTCGCTTAGATGGTGCACTGCCCCGTACCGGAGAATTATCGCCCGATGTTGTTGCAAAAGCAATGGGTGTCGAATCGGACACCTTCAGAACTATTCCTTCCATCGTAGCCGGACGTCCACCTATGCTGTGTCAGGGATGCAGTCACCGCGATGTGTTTGATGCGCTGAATGCCATCTTCGCAGAATACCCGGAACAACATGTCTTTTCCGATATCGGCTGTTACACATTGGGCGCGCTTCCTCCATTCAATGCAATTAATACTTGTGTTGACATGGGCGCTTCAGTTACAATGGCAAAGGGTGCTGCCGACGCCGGTCTCCATCCCGCTGTTGCCGTTATCGGTGATTCAACATTCACTCACTCGGGAATTACCGGTCTGTTAGATGCTGTCAACGACAAATCAGCCATTACCCTCATCATTTCCGACAACTCCACCACAGCTATGACCGGAGGCCAGGATTCTGCGGGCACAGGTAAGCTTGCTGAGATATGCAAAGGGATTGGCGTAGAAGAATCACATATCCGCACTTTTGTTCCTTTGAAGAAAAATCACGATGAAAACGTCATTATTCTGAAAGAAGAACTCGAATACAAGGGCGTTTCAGTAATCATTGCGCAACGCGAATGCGTGCAAACCGCCAGTCGAAAAAAAAGACAGGAAAATAAAAAGTAAAAGATTAAGAACATGCAAACAAACATTATCATAGCCGGTGTGGGCGGACAAGGCATCCTAACCATCGCATCTATCATAGACCTGGCTGCCATGCAACAGGGACTGCAAGTAAAACAGGCGGAAGTACACGGAATGAGTCAACGTGGCGGTGCCGTAGAGTCGCACCTTCGCATTTCAGACAGCGTAATCTATTCAGATCTAATTCCCAAAGGCAAAGCCAACCTGATTCTTGCGATAGAACCGATGGAATCTTTACGTTACTTACCATTTCTTGCTTCGGACGGAATGGTTGTTACTGCCACCGAACCATTCAAAAACATCAATAATTACCCCGAAGAGCAGGCTATTAAAGATGAAATAGCCAAAACCGGGAAGCATATTTTCGTGGATGCTGAAAATCTGGCGCGCGAAGCCGGAAATCTGAAAGCATTCAACACAGTGATGCTCGGCGCCGCAGCCAACTATATCGGCATCAGCAAAGATGCTCTTGAAAAAGCCATCGAAAGTTATTTTTCCGCGAAAGGAGAAGCTGTGGTTCAACTCAACATCAAAGCATTCCGTTTAGGGGCTGCTGCCATCTGATTTAATCGCATTTTTATGGATAAATACCAGCAATATTTCACAGCAGACAAGTTTGCTATGAGCAACGGGATCGAGCTCATCGAGTGCTCTCCCGGCCACGCAAAAGCAACAATCAAAATAGAGGAAAGACACCTCAATGGTGCCGGCGTAGTACACGGCGGACTTTTGTTTACTCTTGCCGACTTCTGTTTTGCGGCTGCTGTCAATTCGTATGGATTTATCACACTATCGATTAACGCATCCATATCATTCTTTGCAAAAAGCACTGAAGGTATTTTAACCGCAGAAGCCAAGGAAATAGCACGCAGTAATAAATTGTGCACCTGCGACATCAATATCTTTGACGAGAATGGCGCATTATTGGCAAACTTCAAAGGCACTGCCTACATCACACCCAAAACCATCGAATTTTAATCTAGGAATGTCTGTCAATCTACTCACATATTCAAATCTTAACCGTTTCACCGAACAAATACTTCACTTTAGCTCTACCCGTCAGGGTGGAGTAAGCAGTGACGAATATGCCTCATTAAATCTGGGGAATTTTTCCGATGAAAGCAGGGAAAATATAATCCAAAACCGGCAGCTTCTTTGCGCTGATCTCGGTATTCCCCTGAATCGCTTAATTGGAGCGCATCAGGTACACGGCACCAACGTCAAGCTTGTAGACGATTCATTACTAAAAATGGATGAGAATAGAAGAAAAGCCTCTTTAGAAGGTTTTGATGCGCTTATATGCAATACGCCGGACATTTGTATCACGACAACAACTGCCGATTGCGTACCCATTCTCTTATTTGATCCTGTAACCCGAAGTATTGCCGCTATCCATTCTGGCTGGCGCAGCACATTAAATAACATCGTTGGGTGTACGATAGAGGCCATGAAAGATAATTTCGGAGTCAATCCGGCTAATCTGATAGCAGCAGTAGGCCCCTGTATCAGTGGAGCCGTTTACGAAGTGGGAGGCGAGCTGGAATCTCAATTTCACATCAACGGATTCGACACACATCAGTTTTTTTCTCAAAAGAACGATGACAAATTTTTATTTGACATCCGCCTTGCGGTTCAAAAACAACTCGAAGCTGTCGGAGTCAACAATATCGAAGTCTCACCCCACTGCACGTTCAGCGAACCTGACCTTTTCTTTTCCGCACGGCGTCAGGGAAGCCATTCAGGGCGTATGTTAAGCGGTATCTGCCTGAAAAAATAATTCCAAACTTTCCATACGTATCAAAAAAAAACAATCTTCAACTTTGACAGTTGAAGATTGTCTCATACTCCAATTAACTCATTATTTTTCTCTCTAGATTTGGAATATTAATGATCATTTGCCTCACGGCAATTATATATCAAAAAGTAAAACCAAAATGTAATTGGAGGTATGACGATTGTTTTTGGTTCTGCAAAATTAGAGAATATTACCAGCACCGAACTTATCAATTTGTACAAAACAGCGTACGAATTAACAAATAACGATGATGAAAGGGCATAAGTAAAAGTCAAAAACCGTTCAAAAATCGATTATGCAGGGAAACGCTTTTGTAGACACCATTCAGAAGGAGAAACACCTGTCTCAGCCTTAAATTGGCGACTGAAATTTGAGGGCTCACTATAACCTACCATTTCTGATATCTGACTCAAAGAATGTTCTGAATTTTCTTGTAATAACCGAATAGCTTCTGCAATACGAAGCCTCCGAATCCACGAATTAAAGTTAACCCCCTCTTCCTTATTGATTAAACCAGATAGTGTTGTTCGTCCAACCTTCAAATATTGAGCCATATCTTCAATATTTACCCCCATGCGGGTATAATACTTCTCTTTCAACACCTTTCCCTTTAGTTCTGCCCACGAAAAACGGTTATTGATTTTCAGATGAATTTCAGATGGTTTAATAACCGGACGAAGCACAGGTTCTATCTTTATAAACGTTCTGGGATATTGAATATAGCAAACCCCAAATCCGACATAATAGATAATACAACAGACCGTAAAGACAATTTCCCATACAAAAGAAAAGAAACACATCATGAATACCCCAAATACACCCAGCGACAAGGCCGAATAATAACAAATGGACACCCAGCGAATATGAATCTTATAACCGTCGGAAAAATAATTATCTAATGCCTTATCATAATTCTTAACTGCACGAATAAAAATAACAGTCAAATACCCAAGCTGAATCACAAAAAACAACCAAAAACATTCCCTGATAACGACTGGAGGTGTCAGACTAAGCTTCACTAAAGCATCTAAATTACCAATCTCAGGATTTCCCCAACGAAGAGCAACCAAAGTATAAATAAGATCAAAAGCGATTATCGGGCTTACATGTTTAAGCAGATATTTCCTGGTTATTTTGGCTGGATTAAGTAATATGACTAATGCCATGGCAAATAAAATAGATTGCAACGATGCAATATTTAGATTTATCACAGACAATAAATCCACTTCCGGTTCTTCAATTGCTTCTGATATTAACACCAAAGATGCAAAAAGAGAATAGGCTATACCCAAAGTCCGTAGGGAAACCTTGTAACTTTTCAACCCTTTTGAGTCAGGAGGTAAAGGGAAGGCAAAAAAAACTATAGCAAACACCAAACAACTTATAATCAAGGTCGTGTTTACATATAAGGTAATAGAATTATCCATCTGACAGCTTTTAGTGTTATAATCTTTCTTTAAGTCAAGACCAAAGGATACTTATGACCATTTTGCCACTGCAAAGATACAATTTTTGATCTAAATAATTATTTTCCACAACAATCCAGTTTCGTAATCTCAACACACAAAAGAAAATACAATAAACTATATATCAAATAATTAAACACACCACCAAGAACATCCAGCAACATAGCTCACAAGTTCATTCAACTACATAAAAATTCAATTTTAATTTTCAATAAGACTTAATAAGTAATACTTTATTTAACACACAACAAACAGCCACAATATTACTTATATCTATTTATTTGTGGACATTACAAACATACAAACAAATAAAACGTCATAATTTTATTGTATTTATTTAATATTAAATCACGTTAATTATATGTTAATTAAAATCTATTTTTCAATTTGAATGCTATATTTGTAAAAATAAAATTCTACATAATTATTTTCACAGCACCGTAATTCTACTTACAAAACATGTAGGAAATTTTACTACAACTGAAGTTATAGTATATCCTTTTGAAGAATATGCTATCAAAACATCTTTATTAACAGACTTAAACCTCAGAACTGTATGAACAAAGACACACTACACTACAGGGAACCAAACACGTTTAGTGCTCAAGAGAGGTTGAATAACGCCAACAAAAACTCATCCGAAAACGATCAACCTGCTACACCAATCAGCAGAAACGAATCCGGCTCTTTCATCATTGAGTCAACCATATCTTCTTCGATCGTTTTAAAAAAACCACACACTCCCTGGTTTGATTGGGGGTAACGCCGTCAAGAGAACTTACCAGTTCTTCTTATAACCAACTTAAGACCTTTTCAATTATTATTTACTGATTAGAACAACACTGTTGTAAATCAGCAAAATCTCATAATATCTTATATCATGGGCTGGCTATTCGTCACCTATAAGCAAAACACAGAAAACAATATACATACCTGATTACAATACAATTAGTCAAAAACAGCATTTTCATCACCCATCATATTCAGATTTTATCCATCAAATTTCATTGATTACGAACTCTAATACTTGAACAGCATGGAAGAAAACAGCATCCTTTTCTCGTACAACAGACGTTCAGTCGCCAGATTACCATTCAGACCCACACTTTTCACCAGGAATACCGGACTACAAGCCGAAAATATTCTAATTCCTTACAGAAAAGGAACTAAATGGGGATTCTGCAACATTCAAAAGAGATTAATTATTCCGTGTCTGTATGATGCTGTCCGGAAATTCAAAAACGGAATTGCCATTGTATGCAAAAACAACAAATGGGGTATAATCACGAACAATGGCAACGAACTGATAAGTTGCCGATATGATGCTATTGAAATGAATATCGAAACAATTTTATCGGTAAAACAAGGAGGCAAATGGGGACTAACCGACATATTTGGAATGGAAATTATTTCATGCAAATATGATTTTATCTGCAAATTTCTCAAAGGATATGCCGAATTGGAAAATGAAGATAAAAAAGGTATTCTTTCAATAACAGGAGAAGAAATATTACCCCCAAAATATCAGGACATAAAAAATTTAGGCAATGGATATTTTGCAGTTTGTCCAAATAAACGTTGGGGATTGGTCGATAGTTGCGGTCAAGAAATTACCCCCTGCAAGTTTAACTGCTTTGATATTTATGACTGTTCGCTATTTCGAGTGAGTGACAATCATGGATGGGGCATCATCACTTCCGATGGAACTGAGATCGTATCGTGCCATTATACGATAATGGAGAATATAAAAAATGGTTTATCCAAAGTCAAAACAAACGGAAAATGGGGATATATCAACACAAAAGGAGAGATTGCCGTCCCTTGTATTTACAAGCAAATAGGAGACTTCTCTGACGGACTGGCACGCTGTTTATACAACGGACACTGGGGATTTGTAGACATGAGCGGTCATGAAGTTATTGCCTGCAAATATGATATGGTAAATAATTTTCAGGAACAGTTAGCCGGGGTCTGCAAAAATAATCGCTGGGGCATCATCAACAATCTTGGTGACGTAAAAGCCCCGTTTCGATACACTTTCATTGGCAATTTCAACAACGGGAAAGCTGAGATTGCGGTAAACGACCGGTTGGGCATTATCAATAAGAACTTCAAGGTAATGCTGTTTTCGGGCTATGAATCCATTAAACCGGCCTGCAAAAACGCTTACAGTGTACACCTGAACGGCTATTGGACCTTAATAAACTCCGAAGGCCTGTCACTAACTTCTACCGTATACGACGCAATTGCAAGGTTCAACGACACTATGATTCGCGTAAAGATTAAAGGAAAATGGGGAATTATTGATTATACCGGAAGAGAAATTGTGCCGTGCAGGTATGACAAAATAGAATTACCTCGTGATGAAGTAGCCCGTGTATATAATAAATCTCTCACCGGACTGATAAATATCCAGGGCAAGGAAGTCGTCAGATGCCAGTATAAACATATCGGCAAATTCTCAAACGGTCTGGCTTGGGTAGAGACAAATTCAAAATCAGGATTTATCAACAAAGACGGCAAGGAAGTAATACCCTGCAAATACAAATGGGTCTGGGAGTTCGAAGATAATCTGGCCATAGCGGGACTTGAGAATAACACGATCGGTTTCGTACATACCAATGGCGCCACTTATTGGGAAGACTAGTTTGGTAACACAAGAAAAACCTATCGATTCTCAAGAAATTGTGATAACGTTTCAAAGAAATCATTAGCCGATAATGCTTTATTTTAATAATACAGTCCAATAATTATGACATATAAGGAATCAAAACATTAAAACGAAGCCAGATCACCATGTCCATTTTACCGACTTACCGTTTGCACCATTTAACCAAACCATGGAGCGATTTAACCCACCATAAAAAACAAATCATTCTTTTCGGGGTTATATTTGCAATGTGCAACTGATCCTCCACTGTGACTCTCTGTATTTTAAGCGTAATGCCGAATGTAGTTTTCTGAAATACGTGATGTACCTGAAACTCTTTCTGCCAATGATTTTCTCCAAAGAACCTTCAACGAAAAACAATGAGAACAAGAACTTTGCACCACACAAGGACTGTAACAGGAAGACTATCCACTACCCGCAAGCAAATTCTTCCTACCCAACAAGACAGTAACAACGAGAGAATGATTGTGACCACCACCCTGCCCGACAACAAAGAAAAAGCACCTATAACAATCACTGTCGTAAGCAGTAGTGTTATTTGGTACGACTGGGGTTAAGCCTAAAGAAACTATTCTATCGCATTGCAAGAGAGTTATCCGGCTTTTTGTGTTTTTCCAGATAGCAGCAGCCGCACTACACTCGTTCATTAGCCGATCAACAATCTGCGCTTAATTTCAATACATTACAAATACAACTGCGCAACATGACACTCTCGACCAGCAATATAAAACACCCATCCCTGAGCATCCTGACAAAACTCCTTTTATCGTCGGGAGAAGGCGTTCTGGAATGTCTTCCCCACATGTAAATCTCCAACGGGGTTAACATCAGAGCATACACAATCCGGTATGCGGCATCACAATACTATAAAACATTAAGATCGGGCAATCGAAAGAAAGATAACACTAAGAATCTTCCTCTTTGAACCATTATCTTTTGTCTGCAGATTATTAGCGGCAAACATACCACACACCAGCATCTAAAGTCGTAACCAATCAAAATCTCATTATGTTTACCGCCAAACCAGAAGTAAGACTTAGCAGACCGCAAGCAATACGACTAAATAAATGGAATATACGGAAGCTCAAACCGACAGGAGCTGCTACCGGCAACCTTTTAATTCCATTCAGAAAAGAAGACAAATGGGGTTATTGCAATACAATACAAAAAATCATCATTCCTTGTATTTATGAGGAAGCTTGCCTCTTTAAGGGCGACAGCGCAAAAATCAGAGCAAATAAAAAATGGGGATTGATCGACTATACCGGTAAAGAAATTTATCCATGCAGATATGATTCTATAGAACGATTGAACGATGGCAAAATAATACTCAAACAAAACAACAAATACGGATTAGCGACCAGAAGCGGAAAAAGGCTCACCAACTGCAAGTACGACCATATAGGCAACTTCACAGACGGATATGCTGAGGTTGAGTTAAACGGCAAATGGGGCGCTATAAACAACTTTGGAGAAGAAGTTTTAGTGTGCACACACGAGAACATTAAATATCTTGGCAACGGCTTATTTAGTATTAAGGCAAATAGAAAATGGGGTGTAGTTGATTACACCGGATGTGAATTAATTACCTGCAGGTACAACGACATTGAAAAATTCGAAGGAAATTTGCTAAAGGTCAAAATAGATAAAGATTGGAGCTTAATTGAGTTTGTTTGTAAAGACAACCGTACCTGCAGGTATTTTGAAATTGAACCGCTTGCCAACAATATTGCCCGCGTTAAAAGAAACGGCAAATGGGGTTGTATTGATGAATCGGGCAAAGAAACCGTCTCTTGTTCTTTTCAATTTATCGATCGGTTCACCGACAAAATTGCCAGATGCCAAAAAGACGGATACTGGGGCTATACCGATACCGATGGAAACGAAATAATTCCTTTCAAATACGACGCAATCGGCCAATTTCACGGAGGATTAGCTGTTGTTCAAAATGATTTCCACTGGGGAGCAGTAAATACTAACGGAGATGAAGTTATTGCTTGTAAGTTTGACTACATAGGCCATTTCACAGACAACATCGCCGAAGTATCCCTGAACGGAAAGGTTGGATGCATAAACCGGAAAGGGAAAATAATAGTTCCTTGCAGATACGAAGCCGTCAAGTCTATTTGCGAGGGATTGATTGGCATCTATTCCGATGGATATTGGGGCATTTTCGACACACACGAACAAGAAGTTGCACCGTGCATGTATGATGCAGTTAGC
Organism: Paludibacter jiangxiensis; assembly: GCF_001618385.1. NCBI lineage: Bacteria > Pseudomonadati > Bacteroidota > Bacteroidia > Bacteroidales > Paludibacteraceae > Paludibacter > Paludibacter jiangxiensis. The sequence goes on from NZ_BDCR01000003.1 coordinate 295,834, forward strand.
AGGTTCACCAATTTCATGGCTTGTTTCAAATTAAACGGGAAATGGGGCATAATAGACTTCAACGGCACAGAGATTACACCTTGCATATACGATTCAATCGACACGCTTAGCAACGGATTAGCAAGAGTAAGGCGCAACGGTAAATTTGGGTTGATCGATATTACAGGCCGGGAAATCACACCTTGTAACTATCAGTTTATCGGGCAGTTTTCGGAAGGAATGGCATGGATTGAAGCTGACGGACTTGCAGGGTTTATCAACAAAAAAGGGCGATTGACCATCTCCTGCAAATACAAATGGGTATCCGATTTCAAAAATGGACTGGCACTCGTCGGCACACAAGACGACACAAAAGGATATATCAATATAAATGGGTTAGAATACTGGAGTCACTAAGGAAACATCCCGGCTTTCGGATCAAGCGATCTTTAAGCCGGGATGATTGTTTTTATTTCCTGATTTCTTTTACCTTCATATAAATCCAGCCGATGTTGATGGCCGAGAGAGCGACTACAATATAAACGCCCCACAGAATATAATTCCAGGCCAGATTGCCATCATCGATATGGATACTGGTATTGAAACTGGCGGTATATTGCCCCCTGAAGTAATTCACCAACACCAATGCTATCAGCAAAATTACCACATTAAGAATCACCACCAGATATTGATAAGGCTTCGCTATTTTCTCAGTCGAGAAGCCCATCAGCGAGAGATTTTCTATTTTGGTATGATTCTTCTGAATAAGCAAATTGATACTCAACAGCATCAGCCCCAAAGCCAGCAGGGTAATAATAATCCCCACCCCCATCACGATAAGAATAAGGGTACGCAGGAAAGACGAAGCCTGCCCTGCCGACGCCTTATCATTGGCAATTTCATACTGATGTGCCGCAAAATATTCCCCCAGCTTAGGATCGGTAACATTATGCGGCTCAATAATTACACGGGAAGGTTGTGCGCTACCCGTTCCAAACTCGGCATTGGCCCAGTCCATAAATTCCTGAGGCACCAAAATAGAGTTGATTCTATCCGTAAATCCCACAATACGGCTTTGGAAGATGGCATCTTTACCGTTGCCTGACAACTCGATATTCATATTCAACAAACCAATAGTTTTTTCAGATAATTGCGGCAATCCCTGACTGGGAGCAAATCCGAAATTATAAAGCGTCAGATACGAGCGGGGAATGATGATTGGGATAAAATTGGCATTCCGGTTCCATTTCCAGTCGGTGGAGTTGATGTCCAGGAAAGTATCGGGCACCGATTCAAAGAAGAGCATGGTGCCGAAATTAGCCACTTTACCGGAAATTGCTGTAGAGGCATACACGCGGAATGTTGCCGCGGTGAATCCAGCCATCCGTTTCACAAAAGGCTGTGACTGAACTTCCGCCATCTCATTTTTCGAAAATTCGGTCGAGCTGATTTTTAGTGTTTTCAGAAGAGAAACCTTTTTACTAACGACCAAATAGTCACGGGCAAAAACGCCTTCCTTGGCACTGAATACCGGTTGCAGGTCGTTGTAAAATTGCAGGGAGAGCAGCACGATAGTAAGCCCCAGCAGCGTGGCGGCAACATAACCTGCCAATTGCCCTGCCACAATATTTTTGCGTAATAATTTCCAGAGTAACATTCTATTGGTAATTTGAAAATGTGCAAATTTGAAAATGTGACAATGAAGAGAACTGCCTTACAAACCGGCAATAGGCACATTGGTATATTTTCAAATTTTCAAATTGAGTTTACATATTCAGTTTTTCGTCGTATTCAAAGAAATAGGGATCGCCGAGAGAGCAGAGCATAAGACTTGCACCGCGTTCTTTCAATTCGGCGCTCACCATATTGCAGATCGTTCGTTGGTTTACCTCATCGAGGTGACTGAACGGTTCATCGAGCAAAAGGAAATCGAAAGGTTGGCACATGGCACGAATAATGGCCACACGTTGCTGCTGCCCGTAAGAGATAAACCGGAGCGGAATATCTTTCTTTTCGGGTATTCCAAGCGTTTCGAGCAGCTGCATCATCTTTTGATCGGAGAGATAACCGGTTTGATGATTCTTCAACTGAAGATTTTCCCAAACGGTAAGTTCCGGAAAAAGGCGAAACCCCTGAAAAACCAGGCTGACGTTGTGTTGACGGACCTTATTCCAGTCGCGCACTTTGAATGAATGAAGCGATGCACCGTCGAAGGTGATAGAGCCCTGAAAATCGTGACGCCTCCCGTAGAGGAAGTCGAAAAAAGAAGATTTTCCGGTACCCGATTCGGCAGTGATCAGGTAGTGTTTGCCGCGTGTAAACGAATGATCCTTAAACCACACTTCCGACGACTTGGATGCAATGTCGGCAATAGGATCAGGGACAATGTCGTGTATTTCTATTGTTTGCACTTTGTATAATGAATAATTAAAAATGAAGCACTATTTTTTACCATTAAGACATGAAGGATATTAAGAAGTTCGTTCTATTACCTGCAAACTCTTGCTATCATAAAAGATCGCTTTAACCACAAAAAGCACACAAAAGATTTCAGACCTAAACCAACTCTATATTTCTTAACTTATTAATGGTTAATGAAATTCGAATGCATTATCTTGCCGCAACGAGTTCGTCGGCTTTCTGCAGGATCACTGCCAGACTGTTTTTCTTGTTGTCTTTCAGTCTCAGCACCACTTTGCCTTGCGCCGTATTCGGATCGTACGTTCCCTGCAAATCTTTCAGGAAAAGCATGGTTTTGAATTTCGAACCGGCACCACCGCCAAACGTATCGAGCAAACTCATGATAGCCTGCGGATAATTATCGGGATCAAGGTTGAGATAAAACACGCCGGGACATCCCTTAATATTGGCTACCGGAGAAGCATCCAGCAGGCTTACAGGCTGCGGTTTGCCCTCTGCAAACGATTTAATGGCATCTTCGCTATTGGCCACCATTAGCAAATTACCTTTCTGCGCCAAATAAAACACATACGGATCGAGAGTAAGCGTCAGGTAGGCACCGGTATTCTTCTCTTGCACCATTGCGGGCAACTGTTTGAGAATATAATCGTAAAGCGATTTGTCTTTCACCGTAGCAGCGACAGCTAACTGAGGAACAGGAAGCACGCCATTGGCGAAATTAAACACAGAGAACACCATATCACCGTTGAGGGAGTTAATCACCCTGAGGTTATCTGCATTGGCAAATGCTTTGCTATCCTTGCTTGTCGAGAGGTATTGTGCAATAGCCGGCATATTGAGCGCCACACGTCCCATCAGGAAGGCTGTTTTCGGGAAGTAACGCAGAATATTATCATCAGGATGAGCGTTGATATATCTGGCATCCAGTTTCTTTGCCAGTTCAAGCGGTGTGGTTTCGGAAGTACAAACCACTTCACCATCCTTAAACTCAAGATTGACATGCGTAAAAGTACCCTTCATTAATTCGGTCTCGGCCGCCATCACCGGCAATTGCAACAGTGCGCCTAGGCTGCTCGATGCGCTGTCGTTTTTTGTCCAGAGGAAGAGGTCTTTCTTTTGTTTGTAAGCATCGGCAAAATCCTTCACCGTCACAATGCTCGACTCTTTAGGAGTTGTAAATATTTTTATCGCCTGATCTTTTGGAGTATTGGCAACCAACAACGCCTTATGCTTGTCCCATACCAACAGGGTACTGTCGTTCTGAGGCATCGTCACGTAGTTGCAATCCGATTCTTTCTTCACATCCAGCGCAATACCCGCCTGTTCGGCAAGCTTCTTCAGCATCGATTCGAAATCGGAGGCATCGTCCAGTTCGAGGGTAACGCCCACATTTTTCGTACCTGTAAGGAACATGAAAACCTGTGTAAATTTCACGCCGCTTTTGGAAGGATCGTCCAGAATTGCTTTCAGAGCCGGTTGATCGGAAAATACTTCCTGACTGAGCGACTTGAAAGTTGCCGACTTCTTCAACTCTTTCATATCGGCTTTTTCGGCCAGGGCTTTCAGGTCGATACAAGCCACCAAAGAGCTCTCTTTGGGGATAATCGTAAGATTGTCGGGATATTCCTTTTTGGAACAGGAAGAGATTACAAGGGCTGTAGTAAGCAGCAATAATGCAGTCATTTGACGCACGCCGGCAGAAAAAAGAGGTCTCATCGTTATAAAGATTTTAGGAGAGATAATACAAATCCGTAACTTTTCCGATTTTGGCTGCAAATGTACTCTTTTTTGATTTGAAACGAGCATAAATTCACAAAAACACGACACTGTTTATAACCGCTTACAGCTTTTTAATTAACCGACCATCAGCAGCATCAAAAATAGGATTACCGCAACCAGCAACGCCATTAACAAACAAAAACAAAACATTTTGAATAAATATGTTTTGTCATTTCAAAGCTTTGTCATATATTTACAACTGCTTTTGAACTATATATCAATAAGCAACCACACTAACCAACTTCACATTCGTCGTTTTACGATGAAATGTCTGCTATTGCGGCATTCTGGCAACTCAGTCCTGCTGCTTTGCATTCCGGGGTTTCAATCGCTGTCGTGCAGCAACTAACAGTTTACCCCTCTGTTTTAAAATTCATACATAGTCAACAAATTCCCTTCTTACCGGATGAAAAGGAGGGAAGGCAAATGCCTATAGACATCATCCATCATTCAATAATCTAAAAAAGTACCATTTATGGCACAAGAAAACATGATCTCGGCTGAAATTACAGCCCCGACTCTTACCACAGTGAAAACCAAAACGGAAGAAATTCGCACGCTTTTGGCAAACGTACTGACCACCAATCTGACTGCCGAAGAGCGACAGAACAGATTGAAAATGGGCGAAAAGACGGTTGCATTCGTAGCCAAAGCGCTGGAGTTTGCCACCAACAATCCCACGTTGGTGCCCTCCTACCTGAATCTTGCCGAAGCAAAGAAAGACTATGCGCTGGTAACCGCCACCATGTCCGTTCTGCAGGGCTTGACCACTCTGCAACGCGGATTGGAAGACACGCAGATGGTTGCCGGCAGCGAGGCTTACGATGCGGCGCTGATATTTTACTCCTCGATAAAGAACGCCTGTCATTCCAATGTTCCCGGAGCGCAGGCCATTTACGATGAGCTGAAAAAGCAGTTCCCCCGCCCCACCAAGCAGGAGCTGACCGCAACCAAATAATTGTCCGACCGACCGCAGGATAACCTCTGATTAAGGGGTTATCCTGTCATTCCACCTATGAAGTTGCATCACCCACCTAAAAAGGTATATTTCGAACCTCCGAAGGTATCACGTCGACCTAAAAGCGTATCACAGATACCTTTTCAGGTCCAAACAATATGCTTCGAGGGTATATTTTGAACCTCAGAGGGTATCAGCTGGACCTAAAAGCATATTACATATACCTTTTCAGGTTCAAACGATATGCTTCGAGGATATCGAGCGAACCTGCGGAAGTATGCTATCCACCCGAAAGCATATAGATCGGAGCAACAAGGAAACGATTTCCGCATCCATCAACCAAAGTCAAGGATAAAAGAGGACTCGCAGGTAGTTGCGTAGATTTTTTTATAAGTGCAAAATATTAGCAAAACGATTGGAAACGTGAGGATAAAACAGTAACATTGCATTTGGATTTTATGCTCTACTAAAACCTCACTACCCCATGTAAAACGCCATAAGATGCCAATAAACCAATTAGTTCAATTTTGCAATGACTCCATAACAAAGAATGGGAAATGTTTAAATTGCGAACACACATGCAAAAACAACTGTAATATCTGCCTGCAAGAATGCCACTATGGCAGCTCTAGAGGATATGATTGCGACAATATGATCTACTGCTATACTTGCAGTTATATTTATAAATACGCATCTGAAATAGGTCATTTATTCAGTGCGTTTAATTTTAATCGATTTGACCAATTCAAAATATTAAATTTAGGTTGCGGTTCTTGTGCTGATCTTTTTGGAATTGATCGTTACTTAATGCAAAAAGCAACCTCTAGACCAATTTCTTATGTGGGAGTTGACAACAATGTAAGATGGCAAAATACACAAAACAAAATTCAAGAAATATTTCCCCAATACAATATTGAATACATCTATTCCGATGTATTTGATTTTATTGAAACAATAAAAGGCAATGAGAAACTTGACTATAATTTTGTAATCTTGCAGTATATCCTCAATGAGTTTAATTTGAACTGTTCCGACAGAATAAATGAATTTATTGAAAAATTCACCGCCAATGTAATAGACAAACTGCCAGACAAATCGATTATAATTACCAATGACATTAATCACTATGACATCAGATCAATATCTGCTAACATATACAAACACTCAATGAACAACAATATCACATCTCAATTTCTATATCGTTTCCCAAACCAACCACCTCACCCTTATGGTGGTGAGAACCACAAATATGACACTTTAATTTTCGATATTCCTCAAGTAATTAAAAGTCGATTTGACATCAAAACACCTTGTTCCAGTGCACAATCAATCATTTTTAAAACTCGGAGTAAATGATCCTAAGCGTTAGCCGTAGAACTGATATTCCTGCGTTTTACTCCGAATGGTTTCTCAATCGAGTAAAAGAAGGATTTGTGTATGTTCGAAATCCAATGAACATACACCAAATCAGCCGGGTACCTATCAATCCCAAAGTGGTTGATTGTATTGTATTTTGGACAAAAAACCCAAAAGCAATGCTTTCTCGTTTAGATGAGCTTGACGAGTTCAAATATTATTTTCAATATACCATAAATCCATACGACAAGAGGATGGAAGTTAAAGTTCCTAAGAAGGACGTGGTAATAGACACTTTTATTGATCTCTCCAAAAGAATTGGCACCAACAGGGTTATCTGGAGATATGATCCCATTCTACTGACTGATAAAATAGATATTGATTACCATGTAAAATACTTTGAGGAGCTTGCCAAACGCTTATCCGGATTTACAAAGCGATGCGTTATAAGCTTTATAGACAATTATCAAAAGACAGAAAGAAACTTAAAGGGTACATATGCCCGAGAACTCACAGAAACAGAAATATATAAAATCACAGATAAAATTCTTCCTATAGCTCAACAATATGGCATGATCATTCAAACATGTTCTGAGAATATTGACCTTGAAAGCCATGGTATAGGGCATGGGAAATGCATCGACAATGAAATAGTAGAAGAGCTACTCGGAAGTAAAATACATATTTCAAAAGATAAAAGTCAGAGAAAAGAGTGTGGATGCGTCCAGAGTATTGATATAGGAGAATATAATACTTGCGGACATAATTGCTTGTATTGCTATGCTAATTTCAACAATGATGTTGTTTTAAAAAACAGACTAAAGCATGATCCAGAATCGCCTCTACTTACAGGCCAAATTAATAGTAATGATATCATAAAAGAAAGAGCAGTCTGCCCCCTAAAGAAAGATAATTTGTTATTTTAGAATTAGACACAAATAAAATCGGTAGTTCTATCTAAGAAAACGACCAATAAACCCTCAATAGAATTTCCATATCTTTGCAAACCATTCAACCAAGAAGAGCCGACGAACGCCAATCGCCGCAAATAAATGCAAATTGAATTTGTGTAAATTCGCGTCATTCGCGTTCAAACCGATTGGTTCTCTTTTATCATTGCACGCCACCCATGACCATACACAATGAAGAACACCGACGTAAAAACATACGTTTGCAAGGGTACGATTATGCCCGTGCCGGATTGTATTTTTTGACCGTTGTGGTACAAAACCGATTGCATTTGTTCGGAAAGGTGATCAATGGCGAAATGATATTGAACGATGCCGGGCGCATGGTTAAAAAATGGTATCGCGAAATCGAAAACAAATTCCCCGATAAACGTTGTCGGGAAATGGTGGTAATGCCCAATCACATGCATTGTATTATTGAAATTTTGGAAATGGATAACGTTCCGGCAACCGATGCCCACGTTACGGGAATGGACATGGACACGAACACAAATACGGACACCCACGTTACGGATACGGACGCCCACGTAGGGGCGCCCCTACGTGGGCGTCCCGAAATAATTCCGCATCCCGAAATAATCTCCAATTCCGAAACAACGGTGCGTCCCCAAACAATCCCGCATTTCCAAACAACGACGCATTCCGAAATCGATGCACAATACGGTATGCACAACAAAAAATGCGGGGCAACCATCGGAGATGTGATGGATTGGTTCAAAACGATGACCACCAACGAATATATCCGTGGGGTAAAAATCAATACATGGCCGCGATACGATCGCAAATTATGGCAACGCAATTATTACGACCATATTATTCGCGATTGGCAAGACGAGGTCCGAATATCGGCCTATATTCTTGACAATCCCGCAAAATGGGAACGCGACAAATTTAACGACGAACAACAATAAACGACAACCGCACATTTGGACAGTTTTCTTACCATAGCGCGCCGCTCCGAAGGCATTTATAAAGAGAAAGGGAGTAAATTCCTCTCGTTCGCCATCCCCGTATCCGATACGGAGGAGGTAAAAAGCATTGTGTCAACCTTCCGCAAGGAGTATTACGATGCACGTCACGTCTGCTACGCCTACGTACTGGGAGCCGATCGCACGGAGTTCCGCGCCAACGACGACGGCGAGCCCTCGGGCACTGCCGGCCGCCCCATCCTCGGGCAGATCCACTCGGCCAACCTTACCAACATTCTGATTATCGTGGTGCGCTACTTCGGCGGCATCCTACTGGGCACCGGCGGACTGATTACCGCCTACAAGGCCGCGGCGGCCGATGCCATCGCCAACAACGAAATCAAGGAACAGGAGGTAACTATCACCCTCGAAATAGAGTTCGACTACCTGACCATGAACGATGTGATGTCGCTACTGAAAGAGACCGACACCACCGTCACCGAACAACAGTTCGATATGACCTGCCGCATGAAGTTATCGGTACGGCAAGCAATTTATCCAATGTTTATGGGAAAGCTGGAAAAGATAGAATCGTTACGGGTGGTAGAACGCGATTAATTTGGCACACGGAAGACACAGATGAGACAGAATATCACCGTTGTTTTTCGTTGCACACGGACAACACGGATAAAACAGAATATCACGGAATTTTACCTCATAAAAAAGTCAGGGCTTCATTTTATGTAAAGTCCTGACTTTTCTGTGTAGTTCCGTACAATCCGTGTATTCTGTGTGCGAAACTAATTTACATGACACATTCCGTGTGCGACGTAGTCTATTTCTTGCTGCGCCGAAAAAGCTCCTTTTTCTCCTTGGTCATCTTTTCGCAGGCATACTGGAAAATGAGGCGGGCAGCCGTTTCTTTCCATTTCAACAAGAAAGCTTCAGTGGGTTCGGGAGCCAGTTTCCACGCCTCGCGCAGGTACCAGCCAATACCCTGATGCACTTCTCGGATCGGATCGCTCATCAACGGTTCCAGAAACGTAAAGAAAGGTTCTATCGCCTCGTGATGCTTTTTGATATGCTTGATAAAGGTAACCGGCACTGAGCGCCGTTGGAACGGATTCGCAGCCGAAAGCCACGGGCGGAAATCTTCAGGTTCCACAATCCCTTTTTCGAGAAAGACGGGCAAAATCATCATTCCCAACACATCGGCATGAGCCCAGTTGCGAATACCCACACCATACCAGGTAGCAATCCTGTCGAACACCTCACGGCTGTACTGTTTTTTATTGACATCAAGCATGCGGAATACAAAGGATGCTTCTTCATATTTAGGTGCGGCAATCAGTTCGGGGGCAGCCTCCAGCATTAGTTCAAGCGACACACCCTTTTCTTCCTGCAATTGACGCACCTTATCTTCGAGCAAATGTTGGGTAAGCCCGTAAGCATTGTACTCACCTTTGAAGTAACGGCTGTATTTCTTTACCATCGCCTCGTCGGCATGCGCTTCGCAATAAGTGCGAATATCGGCAATCAGTTCTTTACTTGTCATAACAGGCTATTTATCGGCGGGTGTCGGTTTCGAATTGGTTATTATATTAATCAGATCGCCGGGATTGGTAGAATTCTTCATTGCATCGCGGAGCTTCTGTTTTTGCTCCGGGGTCAGCACATTCATCACCTGCATCAACGTACCGGTAACCGATTCAAGCACCTGCGACACAATTTTCATAGCTTCGGCATTATACTGTTTACTCAGGTCAATATCGGGTTTATCGGCCAGCAGGTTGGTATTCACCTTTTGCAAAACTCCCAATAATTGAGGAATAACCGGAGCAAGACCTTTCGTGACTGAATCTTTAAGTTGCATCATCTTATCTATCTGATCCTGCGTCAGCATGCCCGAAAGCGGGTTTTGTTGCGCCTCTTTTTTGGGTGTCGGCACATTCCACGCAGCCACCGAATCTTTAATCTTCAGTTTCTTCGTAGAGGTGAATTTACGATTATCGATTTCTTTGTTTTCTGCCGTTTTTTCAACGTGTTTCCATCCTCCGAGCGTGTATTTGTACTCGTAATTTTTGTCAGTAAAACAGGGCACATCAAGTGAATAATGACGGGCATCCACCCGTTGCATCCGATAATTTTCATCCTGCGAATTCCAGCCATTAAAGCTACCGGCAAGATATACCGCCGAATCCTGAGAGATTCCCTGTCCGGGAAGTTCCACCATAAAACGAACTACGGTCGTCTGCGCATTTACCATTTGGTTGTACATAAAACAGAAGGCAAAGCAGCTTAAAAACAAAACAAACTTTTTCATACGATAATAATTTTAAAGTTGATGGCGTATGGAACTCCATGTTGCAACACTATCTTTTTCTTGGATGTTTGACAGAACATGTTCGTTTCATGGAGTAAAAATTAATTGGTTCTCTGACAATCAAGTCATTTACAACACAAAGCTACATGATTTTCGTCTCGATTGATATTGCGCCGGCATATTTTTGAAGCAATTCCAGCGACCAATCGATTGCCTCGCGAACACCATCAAGACCGGAATATCCGTTGATAATCATCAACAGATGGTTGGATTCCAACGAGAGCTTGGTGCGTTCGTGGTCACTGGTTGGCGTCCCGATACCGCCGACCGCATCCTTATACACCGGCAGGCCTTCAATATTGAGGAACCCCCGCCCTATTCCCTCGAATTCATCGTCAGCAGTACCGGCAGTGAGCAACAGGTCACCCTGAATCTTGTCTGCATCAAAGCCTCCGATGGAATAACCCGTACGAATAGAAACCAGGTTGATCAGATCGACCAGCGTATTGATTTGATAGAGGGGCAAATCACGCAGAATACGTCGACACAACGCTTCCGCCGATGGCCGGTAACGATTCGGATCTTTCCCCAATGCATTGTAGGCATCGCGGGTCGCCTTGATAGCCGGAATCTTATTGATTTGCTCGATTTTATACTTTGATTTGAAGTCGCGATCAGCTTTCGCGATTTCACTCCACAAGCCCTCACTATGTTCGGAATTAGTCACCTCGCAATAAATCAGCCCCAACGCCAACGCAGGGCAAGCTCGTTTTACTTTTTCGTCAACGGTTATTGTAAGCATACCGGTTAAATTTCAAGATTAAGTATTCCAAACTTCCATTTAGGTTTTCAGTATTCACAATGGAATTCTGAAATTTGGAATCAGGAATTTCCACATCTGCAAATTTAAGAATTTCGACCTTCCAACTCCTTCTCTCTCAAAAACTTTTTATGTTTTGCAAAACAAGAAAAATATCGTACCTTTGCCGCGCTTTTAAGACAACATAAAGTCTAACCTTATTAACGTTACAAATTAGTTATGTCAGAACAAAACGAAAACATCGTGGAAGATGTAAAAACTCCCGCAGCTGAAGAAGCTACAGCCACCGTGGCTCCCGCACCAAAAACCACTCCTACCGAAGATTTCGACTGGGATGCTTATGAAAAAGGCGACAATCTTGTAGAAGATCGCACCGCCCTTACCCAACAGTATGACGCTACCCTCAACACCGTTAAAGAAAAAGAAGTTGTTGACGGTACTGTTATCTCAATGAACAAACGCGAAGTCGTAGTTAACATCGGCTTCAAATCAGACGGTATCATTCCGTTGAACGAATTCCGCTACAATCCGGACCTCAAAGTAGGTGACGTTGTAGAAGTTTACATCGAAAACCAGGAAGACAAAAAAGGTCAGCTTTTGTTGTCTCACAAACAAGCTCGTACTTCTCGTTCTTGGGATCGCGTAAACGCAGCCCTCGAAAACGACGAAACAATCAAGGGTTTTGTAAAATGCCGCACAAAGGGTGGTATGATCGTAGACGTATTCGGCATCGAAGCTTTCTTGCCGGGTTCTCAAATCGACGTGAAACCTATCCGCGACTACGATGTATTCGTTGGCAAAACTATGGAATTCAAGGTTGTTAAAATCAACCACGAATTCAAAAACGTTGTTGTATCGCACAAAGCTCTTATCGAAGCTGAACTCGAACAACAAAAGAAAGAAATTATCTCTAAACTCGAAAAAGGACAAGTTCTTGAAGGAACCGTTAAGAACATCACCAACTACGGTGTATTCATCGACCTCGGTGGCGTTGACGGTCTTATCCACATTACTGACCTTTCATGGGGCCGCGTAGCTCACCCGGAAGAAGTGGTTCAACTGGATCAAAAACTGAACGTTGTAATCATCGATTTCGACAACGAAAAGAAACGTATCGCTCTCGGCTTGAAACAACTTACTCCGCACCCATGGGATGCTTTGGATACTAACCTCAAAGTTGGTGACAAAGTAAACGGCAAAGTGGTTGTTGTTGCTGACTATGGTGCATTCGTTGAAGTATTGCCGGGCGTAGAAGGTTTGATCCACGTTTCTGAAATGTCATGGAGCCAACACCTGCGCAGCGCTCAGGACTTCCTGAAAGTAGGCGACGAAGTAGAAGCTGTTATCCTGACTCTGGATCGCGACGAACGCAAAATGTCTTTGGGTATCAAACAACTCAAACAAGATCCTTGGGAAAACATCGAAACCAAATATGCAGTTGGTTCTAAACACACCGCTCGTGTTCGCAACTTCACCAACTTCGGTGTATTTGTTGAAATCGAAGAAGGCGTTGACGGCCTGATCCACATCAGCGACCTGTCATGGACCCGTAAAATCAAACACCCGTCAGAATTTACTCAGATCGGAGCTAACCTCGAAGTAGTTGTTCTCGAAATCGATAAAGACAACCGTCGTTTGAGCCTCGGCCACAAACAACTCGAAGAAAACCCATGGGATGTATTCGAAACAATCTTTACCGTTGACAGCATCCACGAAGGTACTATCGTTGAAGTTCTCGACAAAGGCGCTGTAATTGCATTGCCTTACGGTGTTGAAGGTTTCGCTACTCCTAAACACTTGGTAAAAGAAGACGGCACACAGGCTAAACTGGACGAAAAACTTCAGTTCAAAGTGATCGAATTCAACAAAGATGCTAAGAGAATCATCCTTTCTCACAGCCGCATCCACGAAGACGAACAAAAAGCTGCTGCCGGCATTTCAACTGAAAAGAAAGAAAACAGCCCCAAAAGAGCAAAGAAAGTTGAAGAAACTATTTCAAACCAATCGTATGAAAAAACCACTTTAGGTGACATTCAATCATTGGCTGATTTGAAAGATCAACTTTCAGAAGCTGAAAAGACAGAAGCTCATCAAAAAGCTGCTGCCGCTGAAGCTAAAGCTAAACGTGCTGCTAAAAAAGATAAAGACGCAGAAGCTGCTGCCGAATAATTCTTTTTTAAGTCCAAATATCAAAAGCCGTCCGATTTTCGGGCGGCTTTTTTCATTAACTTTGTAGCCAAGTTGTAAGTGGCAAGTTACAAGTAGTAAGTAACTAAAAGCTTACAACTTAACACTTACAACTAATTCTTATGGCTCATCATATCGAAAACGAAGATTGTTATTCAGGTTTATCGGTCAACAGCGGCATCGAACAACCACCCACCGTCAACCCTTACCTTCAGAAACGTAAAAAGAAACAAACCTATACGGCGGCCGAATATACAGAGGGAATTCTCAAAGGCAACCGTACGATTCTGAGTCAGGCCGTAACCCTGCTCGAAAGCCTCAAACCCGAACATCAGGTCATTGCTCAGGAAGTGATTGAGAAATGCCTCCCTTATACCGGCAAATCGATTCGCCTCGGCATCACCGGTGTACCTGGTGCAGGAAAAAGTACTTTTATCGAAGCAATGGGAATGTATCTGGTCAACGATGATCATCGTCTGGCGGTACTGGCCATCGACCCGAGCAGCGAACGCAGCAAAGGGAGTATTCTGGGAGACAAGACCCGCATGGAACAGCTTTCCAGCCATCCTAACGCATTCATCCGCCCTTCGCCCTCCGCAGGCTCGTTGGGCGGTGTGGCGCGCAAGACACGCGAAACAATCATGCTTTGCGAAGCTGCCGGATTCGATACCATTTTTGTGGAAACAGTCGGTGTGGGACAATCGGAAACAGCCGTGCACTCCATGGTCGATTTCTTCCTCTTCCTGCAGGTTGCCGGAACCGGCGACGAATTGCAGGGAATCAAACGGGGCATTATGGAAATGGCCGACGGCATCACCATCAACAAAGCCGACGGCACCAACGTGGATCGCGTTAACCTAACCAAAGCACAACTTACCAGTGCGCTCCATCTCTTTCCGTTGCCCGAATCGGGATGGTCACCCAAGGTATTGACCTGCTCAGCATTAAACGGCATCAATATCGACGGCGTGTGGGAGATGATTACCGAATACATCGCATTTGTGAAAGAATCGGGCTATTTTGACCATAAGCGTCTCCGTCAGTCGAAATACTGGATGTATGAATCGATTAACGATCAGCTGAAATCGCACTTTTACAACAACGAAAAAATTGATGCACTGCTAACAGAATACGAACAGAAAGTGGTGGATAATAAAATCAGTTCGTTTATTGCCGCAAAAGAATTACTGGATAGTTATTTCGGGAAATAGCACCGAATAGATAAATGTGTGTTTCCAAATGTAAAGACGCATAGCAATGCGTCTCTAACGACGACACACACCAACAGCATTGATCTAAAGCAAAAAGGGATTGCCTCGCTCTGAGACAATCCCGTTTTCATTAGGGTTATGATGAAAAAGAATTACATCATGCCGCCCATTCCACCACCCATCGGAGGCATTACAGGAGCAGGATTATCTTCTTTCTTTTCAGCAATGATACATTCTGTTGTCAGCATCATACCGGCAATAGAAGCTGCATTTTCGAGAGCTACACGGGTAACTTTAGCAGGGTCGATAACACCGGCTGCATACATTTCCTGATATTCGTCAGTACGTGCATTGTAACCGAAGTCAGCTTTGCCTTCTTTTACTTTCTGAACAACAACAGCACCTTCTTTACCTGCGTTAGCCACGATCTGACGAAGAGGTTCTTCGATGGCGCGTTTAACGATTTCGATACCGGTTGTTTCGTCTTCGTTATCACCCTTCATGCCTTCGATAGCTTCGATAGCACGGATGTAAGCCACACCACCACCAGGAACAATACCTTCGGCAATAGCAGCACGGGTTGCGCTCAAAGCATCGTCAACACGGTCTTTCTTTTCTTTCATTTCCACTTCAGAAGCAGCACCTACGTAAAGAACGGCAACACCACCGGCCAGTTTAGCCAAACGTTCCTGCAGTTTTTCACGATCGTAGTCGCTGGTTGTAGTTTCAATCTGAGCTTTGATCTGAGCAACACGGGTTTCGATAGCTTCTTTAGCACCGGCACCGTTTACGATAGTTGTATTGTCTTTGTTGATAGTTACTTTTTCAGCAGTACCCAACATTTCGATGGTAGCGCCGTCGAGTTTCATACCTTTTTCTTCGGAGATAACAACGCCACCGGTCAGGATAGCGATATCTTCCAACATTTCCTTACGACGATCGCCGAAGCCCGGAGCCTTAACAGCTGCAATCTTCAACGAACCGCGCAGACGGTTAACCACCAAAGTACCGAGAGCTTCGCCGTCGATATCTTCAGCGATAATCAACAAAGGACGACCGCTTTGTACGGTAGCTTCGAGGATAGGAAGAATTTCTTTAAGATTGGAGATTTTTTTGTCATAGATCAGGATGAAAGGTTTTTCCTGTTCTACTTCCATTTTTTCGGTGTTGGTTACAAAATACGGAGAGATGTAACCACGATCGAACTGCATACCTTCCACTACTTCGATAGTAGTTTCCATGCCTTTTGCTTCTTCGATAGTGATAACACCTTCTTTTTTAACCTTTTTCATTGCATCGGCAATCAATTTACCGATTGTAGCGTCGTTGTTGGCAGAAACAGTAGCAACTTGTTCAATTTTATTGAAATCGTCACCAACTTCTTTCGACTGTGCTTTGATATTTTCAACGACTGTAGTAACAGCTTTGTCGATACCTCGTTTCAAATCCATTGGATTTGCACCTGCAGTTACGTTTTTCAACCCAACTGAGATGATAGATTGAGCCAAAACAGTAGCGGTTGTTGTACCGTCACCTGCATCATCACCGGTTTTAGAAGCAACTTCTTTTACCAGCTGAGCACCCATGTTTTCGTATGGATCGGAGAGTTCAACTTCTTTTGCCACAGAAACACCATCTTTGGTGATGTGAGGAGCACCGAATTTCTTTTCGATAATCACGTTGCGGCCTTTAGGACCAAGAGTTACTTTAACGGCGTTTGCCAATTCGTCCACGCCTTTTTTGAGTAAATCGCGGGCTTCAATATCAAATTTAATTTCTTTTGCCATAGTATTGGTTTATAATTTAGATGTTTACAAATAAAAGAGTTTCTTTTATGCAACCGGGCTGATTAGATAACAGCCAAAATATCGGACTGACGCATGATGAGGTATTTCACTCCATCCAGTTCCAGTTCAGTACCTGCATATTTGCCATAAAGAACCTGATCGCCTACTTTTACAATCATTTCTTCGTCTTTTGTACCCTGTCCTACTGCTTTTACTTCACCTTTCAAAGGTTTTTCTTTTGCAGAATCGGGAATAATAATACCGCTTGCCGTTTTTTCTTCGGCAGCAGCCGGTTGAATCAGCACTCTGTCTGCTAATGGTTTGATTGTCATAACATCAACTATTTTAAATGATTAAACAAATAATTTATTGGTATTTTTTGGCATTTGCCGCAAACGCTGCAAAGCACGTTGTCTCTAATTACACATTGCGTGCCAAAGACGAACCGCTTGACTCGTATTCATAACTAAGATTCGTGAATATTGTTTTATTTTCAGAGGATTACAGAGCGGAAAAAGAAGAAGCATTCATTTATTGAAGATTGATTGCATTTTTCTCTCAATGTCAAATTTTCCTTCCGGCGTACAATTTCATTGCTCGAATCCTGACAGCTTGTCAGTCGAACAACAATTCATCATTGCAGGAAGGCAGCGCAGCAAAGGCAGTTTAGTGGAGGTAAAACGGAGTTGGGTAAATAAAACTGAGGCTTTTTATCTCCTTTTGAGATACTTTTCATAACGATTCATCACATCCGAGACATAACGCACGGTTTGTGACGCATTAAAATAGCCGTATTGACACACCTCGTCGTTATAATACTGAGATTGAGATTTGAGTTTCAGAAATTTCTCCACATTACCCTGCCAGGAATGGTTATTCTTACCATATTTCTTTGCCAAAGCCATTGCATCCAACACGTGGCTGGGACCGGAATGATACGAGGCCAGAATAAACTTAATCCGTTCTTCCTTATTCTCAATATCGTGGAACATCATGTTCAGCATCTTGATATACTGCACTGCTGCCTCCAGATTCTTTGCCGGATCAAAAATCTGAGTGCGATCCACCCCATAATGTCGTGCCGTATTTGGCATTAGCTGCATCAACCCTGATGCTCCGGACCAGGCAACACATTCCGGATCGAAATTCGACTCGAGATACGCTTGTGCGGCCAGCATCTGCCATTTCCAACCCACCTGTTTCGCAAACTTTTTAAATAGGTGGTCGTAGGGCGAAATTGCCCCTTTGGGAATTTTCACATAGTTAGCTACAAAAAATTTATTTTCAAAGAAATATTTATCCGAAATAGCACTTACAACGTTCATATCCTGAGCAGTCGCGTACCATTGATTAATCTTATTGAACAAAGAATTGTCTCCGGGGGCTGTAATCCACGATGCTCTTTGCAAAAAGCTAACGTCAACATGAATGTCAATACCCGACATATTTTTCTTGCTCATTTCCGCAATGGTATTGGATGCAACGGTAAACCGGATCTTTCCATCGGCAACCATCCCAATAAGCTGATCCATACTGATGGAATCACCTACTTCTTTAATAATAATTCCACCACCTAGCTCAAGATTCAGATTATACAATCTTGCAGAATAACGAGAATCCCCCTTCACATATACCTCTTTTCCAATAAGTTCGGTAACATCATTTATCAACTCATCTCCGTTATGCTGAACCAATACTTGCTTACTCTGTTCTGTAACATCTGTAAATAAAAACTTCCGTGTCGATGGTGTTTTATAAACAGGAGAAGCCAACAAATCAGCCTTACCGGATTGCAAAAGCCGAAAGGCATCGTGCATATTCTTCGCAACAATAACATGCAGGTTAACGCCCAAAGAATCTGCCAAGTTGGAGCAAAGATCATAATCATACCCCATCGGCTGTTCTTTATAGATAAAATAGGAAGTTGATCCGTATAACATTACGGCATTAAGAGTATCACGCTCTATGACACGATCAAGAAGCGTTTTAACCGGAGGAGGTTTTTTCCATGTCTTACAACCGGAAAGACAAAACAGTCCGGCAATAAACAGGAATAAAATCCGATATGTAGATTTTGAATGTAACAAGATTATAATTTTGTGCTTATTCTGGTTTACACTATATAAAACAATTGTCACACATGCTCTATACAATCTTCATCAATGAGGGGAAAACCATTCAGGCGCAACCATAACTGAGCTGTCGCCACAACATCTTTCTGACAATAGACAGATATCCGCTCCACATCTCTTTCTTCATAATAAACCTGAGCTACCTGACTACCATTTATATCATCCTTCGGAGTCGGAATATTAAAAATTGCCGTTAGCAGGTTCAACGAAGTGAAATTCTTATAATCTCCGAATTTCCACATTTCCAGCGTATCCAAAAACGGAACTTCCCACGGTTTTTTAGATGCCACATCTAGTACAGCCGGAATTGGCAAACCATTCACCAACAATCTACGGCAAATATAAGGCACGTCAAACTCTTTAATATTATGCCCGCATAAATTTATTTCCTGCGGACGTCCAAAAAGCTCGAGCATCGCACAAAATTCAGTGAGTAGTTTCGCTTCGTCGTCACCAGAAAACGATTTTACCCTAAAAAAATCATTTCCGTTTTTACGATAAATAAAACCAGCTGAAATGCACACAATTTTACCAAACTCAGCAAATATTCCGGCTCCATTGGCAAACACATACTGTGCATCTGCGTCATCAGGATAACGATCTGGCATTCTCTTTTTTAAGACTTCGGCCTTTTCTTCCCACAATTCGGGAAGCCTGCCGGGCAATTGCCTGTAATCAACCGTTTGAGGAACGGTTTCAATATCAAGAAAAACGATTCTGTCTTTGTTTATATTCTTCATTTTAAGGCGTATTGGCAAGACAAAGGTAGAATTTAAAGTCAATATCGGCAAATATTGCCCATTCCGGCTTGCTGGATTCCGAGTTGCAGCCTCACCATTTTGTAACTTAGCGCCGCTTTTTTAGTATGTGAGAATTATCATGTAATTTTGCGTTTTAATAAATCATTTCAAGTGCAAACAGGAGAAATTTCCGCTATTGGAGTTGCTGTATGCTGGACATTCAGCGCTTTGTTTTTTGAAAAAGCAGGCAACCGTATCGGTTCGCTCGCCGTCAACATCATTCGTCTGGCAATGGCCATCGTGCTACTGGGGTTTGGAACCCTGATCACCAGAGGCATGTTCCTGCCTCTCGACGCCACTCCCGAACAATGGTTCTGGCTATCGCTATCCGGATTCATCGGCTTCTTTTTGGGAGACCTTTGTCTCTTTTACTCCTATACACAAATCGGATCCCGGATGGCACAGTTAGTCATGACGCTGGCTCCACCCATTACGGCACTAATCGGATTCGTTTTATTGGGAGAACACCTGCACTTGCTTCAGGTTACTGGCATCAGCGTCACTGTACTGGGAATCGTCATTGCCATGTTGGGAAAAGAAAAAGGCGAAAAACTGAATTTCAAAGTTCCATTCAAAGGCTTCTTATTCGCACTAGGCGGAGCAGTCGGACAGGCAGTCGGGCTTATTGCAAGCAAAAAAGGCATTGGCAATTACGACGCCATGGCAGCAACTCAAATCCGTGCATTCACAGGTGGCTTATGTTTTTTTCTCCTGGTTACTTTTCTAAAAAGATGGAATACCATACGCAGTGCATCCAAAGATAGTTCCGGAATACGTTCAGTGCTTATCGGGTCGTTTTTCGGACCGGTTGTGGGAGTGGCTCTGTCCTTATTCGCTATTCAGCACACCGAGGCGGGAGTGGCTGCGACTCTCATGGGTTTGGTGCCCATCTTCATTATCATTCCTTCGGCCATCATGTTCAAGGAAAGAATATCCATTTATCAGATTATCGGGGCTTTCGTAAGTGTGGGCGGTTGCGTTCTGCTCTTTATGAAACCTTTATAAGAATAGCAAATCATGCGCGACTATATTGCCATATATTCAGACAGCACTCATCTGCCTCAAAAAGCCATACAACTTGCAAAAATACTTTCCGAAGGATTTCAGAAAGAAATTTGCTTCTTAAGCTATGCCGCAAACACAACCGAAGAACTACAATTCAGGGAACGGCACCAATTATGGATGCAAGAAGGTGGTTTTACCGCGCAAAGCTTTATCCGCACTGCCGGAGTCTCAACTTTGCACGAATCCCTGACGGAAATCGAAGCTGCTTTTTTTATTATCGAACTTTCCTCAAGAAACTCTTCAAAAGAGATCCAGTATCACCTGAACAATTGCAAACAATTACGAATTCCATATTTCTTTGTCAAGCCTGAAATCACATCTGTTCAATTCAACAAGGTACTGGTTCCGGTTGGTTTTTTGACCGAAGAAAAAGAAAAAGGAATTTTTGCATCCAAGCTAGCCCGCTTCTGCAACAGTTCTATAACATTATTAAAAGCAAAAGATTACGGGTCGAAAGCAGAAAGAAGTGTCAATCAGATTCAAAGTCTCTTTGAGCAACTTGACGTCCAATGCGAAATAAAGCAGGCTCATAAAGACAGCTTCAAAGTACAACTTGAAGCATCTTTACGAGCCAGCAATGGGGATGCAGACCTGATTATCATCACATCATCAAGAGAATACGGACTGGACGACATTTTTTTCGGTCCGCCCGAACGAAAAATCATTAAAACCTCCGGGGTTCCGGTAATGGTTCTCAATCCACGCCCGGATCTCTATGTTCTGTGTGATTAAAATCCGATTATTTATTTCCGTAAATATAATTCAACACACTCGCCAGGTGAGCACCAGCCTGCGCAAGACGATCCTCCACAAGCCCAATGTATTTGTAATTATACTTATACTGATTTTCTGCTTCGGGAGCAGAATCGTAAACTTTTTGAGCGGTCTGGTAAGTCCCCCACGCCCAATTCAGAACTGAATCAGGTTGAAACGGGTTAACCTTCACTACACGCGTTCTGAACAGATGATCTGCATATTCTGTGTAGCTCAATTTTTGAAACTCAATTAAAGCTTCATCCCACAAAGCATGAATGGATATGTTTCGTCCCTGCCATGTCAAACGAACAGAGTTTCCCCCTTTATCATCCGGACGTCCCATATGTAAAGGCATATGCATGTCACCGATCAAATGAATCAACATTTTCAGGTTTTCTTCATTATTCGGATCTTTTTTCAGTTTTGCAATCAGCTCCTGAACCCGGAAGATTAGCTCTCCATTATTTTCGGTTACAGCTTCTTTATTAAAATCCTCACGGCTCATATTTGCCGCAATATCCTTATAATGCCATACTTCCTGACCTTTGTATTTGTCATCACTTCTGACAAAATCGCCCCAATTGGCAACCATAGCCACACTTGCATGTTTCAGTACTGCGTCGACATTCTTTTTTGCTGCCGGACTCATTTTTTTCTGGGCTAATTCACCTATAACACGATGGCCAATCAATCCCCATCCCCACACTGCCTGAGGCACAAAAAGCAACCCCACTAAAAAACAAATAGTTATATTTTTTTTCATCGCTAAAAATTTTTGTCCAAATATAGCTAATTTTACGGGCCAATAAACATTCCCCTTATTGATATGTTAAAATAACATAACCAACGTAACCTTTTATACGATTCTATCGTCATCTATTTTGTACATGGATTTACAGCAATTCGAAATAAAAATCCTGCCGCTAAAGAACAAAATCTACCGATTAGCAAAAGCACTGCTCAACAATACAAACGAAGCAGAAGATGCGGTGCAGGATATTTATTTAAAACTGTGGTCGTCGCGAAAAGAACTGGAAAAAGCAGAAAACCTCACGGCGCTCACATTACAAATTGCAAGAAATCATTGTATTGACAGAATAAGATCCCGCAACAGGGTACAGTTCAGTGATCTGATAGATAACGATGAAAGCTTCTCTTCAGAACCTTCTCCTTACGAACAGACCGAACAAAAAGATCTTGTAAAGAATGTAAAACAACTTATCAGCGAACTGCCCGAACAACAGCGAATTGTGATTCACCTTCGTGATGTGGAAGGGCTGGAAATGGATGAAATAGCAGCAATTACAGGAATGACTGAAAACGCCATAAAAGTTTACCTGTCAAGAGCTCGCCAAAGCATTCGAAAGTCATTTTTAGGAAAGTAAAACAAACCGTCAATCATCGATTGTCATGGATAACATAAAAGAATTATTGCAGAAATATTTTGAAGGAGACACTTCGCTGGCCGAAGAAAACCTGCTCCAACAATATTTTGCACAAACTGAAATTGCAGAAGATCTAAAGCAATACAAACCTTTGTTTGAATGCTTTGCCGGATTGGAAGCCGAAACCTTACCCAATTCTGCATTTGACGAAGATTTCAAACAAAAGGTAACACCACGCAGAAAGCACCACGGACTGGTATATCATATTTCTGTATGGAGTTCAGCGGCAGCGGCCTGTGTCATACTGGCCATGGGATCTATCTACTACATCGAACGCCAAAACAATTACATGATTGTCAATGGCAAAAGGGTAAATGACCCTGAAAAAGCATTAATGATCGCCGCTGAGAAATTGCATTTAGTTACCGGAAAATTCAACAACAGCGTATCTCATGTTCAACAAATCGGGAGGGTGGGCAAACAGCTGAGCGTAATGGAAATTTTCAACAAACACGACTCAACAACCGATTCTCTGAACACTAACAACGCAATTAAGCATAATGAAAACTAAACTGATTCTCTTGATGATTGTTCTTTCTGTTGCAGGACTGAAAGCACAAACCGTCGACAAACTAATTGAAAAATATTCAACAAACAAAAGTTTTGAGTACGTATCTATCAGCAAAGGACTTTTCAACCTTACTCAATGGTTAGGTGGCAGCAACATCGACAAAGACACTAAAGAGGTTTTGGGTAGAATAAAGAGCATGAAGATATTAACTCTCAATACAACAAATAACAGTCAGGCAAAAGCAAGTTTCCAGAAAGATCTAAACAGCCTTATCAAAAGAGGCAGTTACGAGCAAATGATGGAGACAAGAAACAAATCAGATCAATCGACCGTATATGGTTTCACTGACAGTAAAGGTGTTTCCCACCTGTTGATAATAGTTAAAAACGATTCCGAAATGAGTTTGATTGTTATGAAAGGAAACCTGACTCACGAAGATTTAGAAAAAATAGCAAAATAACAACAGAGCATACAACTTGACATTCACTTTTTCATCTTTTTACCTGAAAATTGATTACTTTTGCCGGTGTTTGTGAAAACCCCGGCAAATTCTTTTTAAACAGGGATAATTCACTTGCCACTACTCCACTTTTTGAAAGAAACAATACTTATGAACGTAGTCATTATCAAATACAATGCCGGAAATATCCGTTCTGTAATATTTGCACTGGAGCGTATCGGAATCAAAGCAACCGTCAGTGACGATCCACAAGTAATAAAAGCAGCCGACAAAGTGATTTTCCCCGGCGTGGGAGAAGCATCTTCTGCCATGCTATATCTTAAAGAAAAAGGACTTGACAAGGTCATCTGCTCCCTGCAACAGCCAACACTGGGAATATGCCTTGGAATGCAACTTCTATGCTCTCATTCTGAAGAAAATGATGTTGATTGCTTAGGATTAATACCTCAAAAGGTAAAAAAATTCCCCGCAAGCGCAGGAAAAGTACCTCAAATCGGGTGGAACGACATATCAGGGCTGAAATCTCCGATTTTTGCTAACATTCCGGAACACAGCTACGTCTACTTTGTTCACGGATATTATGCCGCTTATGGAGCGAACACCATTGCTACAACAACATATGGGCTCGAATATAGTGCCGCTCTACAGAAAGATAATTTTTTTGCGGTTCAATTTCACCCCGAAAAATCAGGTGATGTAGGCCAAAAAATTTTGGAAAACTTTTTAAGTCTGTAGACAAAAAAACGGAACGTCAAATTCCGGCGCTCCGTTTAAGATCTTCTATTTGTTTATTCCACAACAGGATGGCATCATGCTTTTCATCCGGTTCGGCAAAATCCGTAATCACAAGCGCCACGGCAGAAGTCAATTCGTCCACACTCACCTTCAACTCGAAATAGGTCTTTTCGTTCTCATCATCGATCCAGTGAAATCGAATAAACGAACCACCGTGCAGTAGCACAAGTTCTGCCTGTTGACCATGATCTCCCCATGCAAAGGTATAGAGCCGGCCATCAACGTCTACTTTATCAGCAAACCAGTCAGCAAGCCCCATCGGTGTACTGATACTATTCCACAGCACATTGAAGGAGATATTTTGAAAAACATATTCAATTTGAAATTTTTCTTTGGTCATAGCCTGTAATTGTTATTCGGCTGCAAAATAGGTTTTTTTAGCGAATATTCCAAATTTTAATTCAAACTTACGGAATAAATATTCTATAAATTCAATGCAGTAATATCCAAACTTAGTATTCCATACTGGCTTATCCTCCGTTGTCAAACTAATTTGCAAATTTATTTTTTGCATCCCCCTACATTTCCATAGCGTGTTATTAAAAAAACACAAATAAACTACACAACCTAATCAATATACAGAGGGGTATTTCAGTAAAAAACAATGTTTTACAAGCATGATGTAAATTTCACACTTATTTCTTCCTCAAATAGATAGTATATAATAGTATAAATTATTACCTTTGCGCTCTAAAACTATAATTATTGATTTATGGGAAGCGCATCACTTATCGCTCTGCTAATCATTGCAATAGCCATGGCTGTTATAATGATTTATATCGGAAAAATATTCGGTATTTCTTCCACCAACCCTCAAAAGGGCGAACCTTATGAGTGTGGAATTGAAACCAAAGGCTTGACATGGGTTCAATTTAATATTGGCTATTATCTCTTTGCATTGTTATTTTTAGTGTTCGACGTGGAAATTGTGTTTTTATTCCCCTGGGCAACAGTTGTCAGGGAATTAGGCATGGTTGCCTTCATCGAAATTCTCCTTTTCACGGGTTTCCTTTTCATTGGACTTTTGTACGCATATAAAAAGAAAGCACTCTCATGGATGTAAAAAAAGAATATATCCCTGAATTTGACGGGGACTTATACAAAGATGAATTTGGAAGAACAAATTTCATCGTTACTACCATCGATAAAATTGCCAACTGGGGTCGTAGCAACTCACCCTGGCCTTTATCGTTCGGTACAAGTTGTTGTGCTATTGAACTGATGAGCACCGTATCTGCTAAATACGACTGGTCTCGATTCGGTTTTGAAGTAATGCGTGCCAGCCCGCGTCAGTGTGATGTGATTGTGGTTGCAGGTACTATTACCTACAAAATGGCTCCTGTACTCAAGCGGCTGTACGACCAGATGCCCGATCCGAAATATGTGATTGCAATGGGCGCATGCGCTGTTTCTGGCGGTCCGTTCTATTACAACTCGTATGCTGTTTTGAGAGGTGTGGATCAAATCGTTCCTGTTGACGTATATATCCCAGGCTGTCCTCCCCGTCCCGAATCGTTGATTCACGGCATGATGACCCTGCAGGAAAAGATCCGTAAATCAAAAGCTTACGTTATTCAAAAACCCAAAAAGAAAAAGGAAGAAGACAAATGATAAAAGAGGAACTGAAACATTATCTCGAACAAACTTTCCCGAATTCGAAAGTTGATGAGACATTTGATTTTCCGGTATTGTTCATTACAAAAGAGGAATTGATCCCTGTAATGAAACAATTACGTGATGCTCCCGAAACAAAGTTTAACTTCCTGTTTTGCGAGACAGCAGTAGACCGCAATCCTGAATTTGAGATGGTATACCATCTCTCTTCAACCTACTATCACCATGATATGATGGTAAAAGTGGTACTGGAAGATCGTGAAAACCCTGTGATTGAATCGGTTTATTCCCTTTGGGAAGCTGCCGACCTGTATGAAGACGAGATTTATGACTTGTTTGGCATCCGTTTCGCCAATCACCCGAACCTTCGCCGTATCTTTTTGACTGAAGAATGGGTAGGTTATCCTCTCCGTAAAGATTATCAAGACGATAGAATCATTTCTTTGTAAAATAGAATGGAAAATCCAATAGTAACCCCATCAGAGCTGAAAACTGAAGAATTTGTGGTCAACATTGGCCCCCAGCACCCTGCCACCCACGGTGTATTGCGTGTTGAAGCTACTTTAGACGGCGAAATCATCAAAGACGTTCTTCCCCACCTCGGATATATCCACAGAGGCATCGAAAAAATGACAGAATCGCTTGGATACAAGCAATCCATTTTTTTGACAAGCCGTATGGATTACCTTTCGGCTCACATCAATAACCATGTTTGTGCTTTGGCTATTGAAAAAGCGGCTCAAATAGAAGTTCCTGCCCGTGCAAAAGCCATCCGTATAATAATGGATGAGCTACAGCGCCTTACCTCTCACGAATTATGGTGGGGTTCCTGCGCAATGGACATCGGTGCGGTAACCCCATTCTTTTTAGCATTCCGTGACCGGGAACGTATCCTCGAATTATTCGAACAAAATACAGGCAACCGACTTACGATGAGCTATATCATCCCCGGAGGTGTAATGAACGATGTCCGTCCTGACTTTGTTCCTAAACTCAAGGCATTGATCAAAAGCATCAAAGATTACCGTAAAGAATACGACCAGCTGATTACCGGCAACTTTATTTTCCAACACCGTACGCAGGGCATTGGCATCCTGTCAAAAGAACAAGCCATTTCTCTTGGGTGTACAGGGCCAACAGCACGTGCTTCGGGTCTTAGCTGCGATATCCGCAAACTCTATCCTTACGACGGATACGAAAAGCTTGATTTCAAAGAAGTAATCGATTACGGCTGCGACAACTGGGCTCGTTACGTTGTTCGTATGGAAGAGATGAATCAATCTATTCACATTATCGAACAGTTGCTTGACAACCTACCTACCGGTGATTATCGCACAAAACTAAAAGGTGTACTGAAATTACCGGCTGGCGAATACTATCAACGTGTTGAATCCGCCCGTGGTGAATTAGGAGTTTACATCGTAAGCGATGGAGGAGCGAAACCTTACCGCATGAAATTCCGTACCCCGTGTTATTCAAACCTCGGAGCTGTAAAACCGATTTCTGTAGGTATGAAGATTGCCGACCTTATGGCAAACATGGCAACAATAGATTTGGTAATCCCTGACATGGACAGATAAAAACAGAGATATGATTTCAATGATACAATTTTCGGATGTTTTGGCCTGGATTCACCAGTTACTCTCGAGTTGCATGGCACCCTGGCTGGTATTTCTCATCGAGTTGGTAGTCGCCTCAGTTGCTGCCGTAGTTGCACTGTTAGTCTGCGTTATCATCATGGTGTACATGGAACGTAAAGTTGCAGGACACATGCAGTTACGCCACGGACCAAACCGTGTAGGTTGGCATGGTGTTTGCCAGTTATTTGCCGACATCATCAAACTTCTTCTGAAAGAATGTTTTACTCCAACCAGAGCTGACAAATTATTATTTGTAGTTGCTCCTGTTCTTTCTCTGTGTGTTTCATTGTTAGCTCTGGCTCCAATTTCATGGGGTCCCGGGTTAGTTTTATGGAATACCAATATCGGAGTTCTTTTTGTTACTGCTATTTCATCGATGGGGGTAATTGGTATATTAATGGCCGGATGGTCAAGTAATAATAAATATGCCCTGATGGGTGCAATGCGTAGTGGTGCTCAGATCGTAAGTTACGAGCTGTCTGCCGGTTTATCTATTGTAGCAATCGTTGCTTTGGCAGGCACACTGAATACCGGAGGCATCATCGAATCTCAGGCAAACGGCTGGTGGATTCTGAAAGGACACCTTCCTGCTTTCTTTGCATTCATCATTTACATCATTGCAAGTACAGCTGAATGTAACCGTGCTCCGTTCGACTTAGCCGAAGCTGAATCTGAGTTGACAGCAGGTTATCATACTGAATATTCCGGTATGCAGTTTGGTATTTTCTACCTGAACGAATATATCAACATGGGCGTGGTATCAATGGTAGCATCTACCCTCTTCCTTGGAGGATGGCAGCCGTTCTACCTTCCGTTCGATTTCGGATGGGCACATGCCTTTAATGATATTATGGCACTGAAATTTATGGAAACATGGCCTGCATGGATTTCATGGGTTTCTCTGGCTTGGCCTTTGGTTTGGTTCTTCGGTAAATTGTTCCTGATCATCTTCTTTATGATGTGGTTCCGCTGGACATTCCCCCGTTTGAGAATTGACCAGTTATTGAAACTGGAATGGAAATACCTCTTACCGTTGAGTATTGTGAATCTGGTAATCATTGCACTAATCGTTGTGCTGGGATTACATTTTTAATCGTGAGTCATTCGATAGTCATTAATTCGTAATTAATAAAAGAGTGAAAGCACTATATAACTATTTGAAAGAGGTCGCATTTGCGTTTGTATCACTTGCAAACGGACTTTTGTTGACCCTAAAGTATTTCGTTACTCCCTGGAAATCTATCATCACCGAAAATTATCCGGACAACCGTGCTAATCCAAGTGTGGCTGATGAATTCGCCGGAGAAGTGATTTTGATTCACGACGAAAACAACGAACATAAGTGTACTGCTTGTACGCTTTGTCAGCTGGCATGCCCCAACAATTCCATCCAGATCATTTCGAAACAGGTGGAAACGGAAGATGGCAAAAAGAAAAAAGTACTCGACAAGTGGGTATACCACCTGGAAATGTGTACTTTCTGCAAACAGTGTATTGATGCTTGCCCGCAAGATGCCATCAAAATGACCAATTCATACGAATTAAGTTGTTTTGATCGTAGTACTCTGACAAAGATACTTAACCAGCCGGGATCAAAACTGAAAGAAAAACCAAAAGTAACTGCTAAAGTTCAAGAATAATGAGTGCATCGACAATTATATTCTATATCCTGGCAACCTTAGTGGTTGTTTTCGGAGCGCTGACCGTGTTCAGCCGCAAGATTTTCAGAGCTGCTATCAGCCTGTTGTTATCGTTGACCTTTGTTGCCGGTCTCTATTTCCTTTGGGATGTTGATTTCATCGGTGCTCTACAGATCATTATTTATGTAGGCGGGATCATAGTTTTGATTATTTTCTCTATTTTCCTTACACACCATTCCGGTCAGAAACTGCCCAAAGCCAAGGTAAGCAAAAAACTACTTTCGGGAACTTTGGCTGTAGCCGGTTTAGGCTTTACCTCATGGGTTGTTTCTCAATTTGTATTCAAACCTGCTGTTGGCGTTACTCCTGTTGAGCCCAATGTCCATAACATCGGTTTACAAATGTTGAACTATAGCGAATATGGCTATGTTTTCCCATTTGAAGTAATCAACATTCTGTTGCTGGCCGCTTTGGTCGGAGCCATTGTGATTGCTATTAAAAAGAGCCAGGAAACGGAAAAATAATTTCAAAGGCTGATTAATAAACCTATTATCGAGTAAATATATAAAGATATGGAACAAGTCCCCTTATCGCACATTTTAATATTAAGTTCCACGCTCTTCTTTTTGGGCGTATACGGCTTTTTCTCCCGTCGTAACCTGATTACGATGCTCATGTCGGTGGAACTAATACTCAACAGCGTGAATATTAATTTCATCGCCTTTAACAAGTATCTTTTCCCGCATCAATTGGAAGGTGTCTTTTTCACCATGTTTATCATTGTGGTTGCTGCGGCAGAAGTATCTATTTCCATTGCTATTATCATTAATCTGTATCGTCGATTCAAGACCATTGATATTGAAGATACCACAACAATGAAATACTAAACTATGAATAGCTACGATTTATCTGCACTTTTAATTGTAATCTTACCGGCACTCAGCTTTATTGTTTTGGGTCTGTTCGGTAATCGACTCAGCAACCGGGTCTCAGGTCTGATTGGCTGTGCGTCATTGGTAACAACAGCTATTCTTGCTATATACGTTGCTGCCGGTTATTTCTTCGATTTCGGTTTGGTAGGTGGTGTGCATGAAAAACACATTGCCCTGCAATTCCAATGGTTGAAATTCACTGAAAATCTCTCGATAGATCTGGGTATTGTTCTCGATCCTATCTCAGTCATGATGCTGCTTGTGATCACCATTGTTTCATCAATGGTTCACATCTACAGTCTCGGCTACATGAAAGGTGAAGAATACTTTGAAAGATATTATGCTTACCTGTCGTTGTTCTCTTTCTCAATGCTGGGCTTGGTTATTGCTGTAAACATTTTCCAGATGTACATCTTCTGGGAATTAGTCGGTGTTTCGTCCTTCCTGCTGATTGGGTTCTACTTTACAAAACCGTCGGCCATTGCAGCTGCCAAAAAAGCATTCATCGTAACACGTTTTGCCGACCTCGGTTTCCTTATCGGTATCCTGATGTTGAGCTACAATACAAAATCACTCGACTTCTTTACCATTATTGAACGTTTGACTCAGGTTGGTTCTCCTTATCTTGCAAACTTCACAGCTACCAGCTTTATGGGCATGTCGGCACTGTCATGGGCACTGCTACTTGTATTTATGGGTGGCGCCGGTAAATCGGCCATGTTCCCGTTGCACATCTGGTTGCCCGATGCTATGGAAGGCCCTACTCCTGTTTCGGCCTTGATCCACGCAGCAACGATGGTTGTTGCCGGGGTATTCTTAGTTGCCCGCCTTTTCCCTGTATTTGCCATTTCAGCTCCGGACGCTTTATTGATTATTGCCTACATTGGTGCCTTTACAGCCCTGTTTGCTGCTTTGATCGCTTGTACACAAACCGATATTAAACGGGTACTCGCCTACTCTACCATTTCACAGATTGCATACATGATGTTCGGACTTGGAGTTGCCGGTTGGGGCGCTGAAAACAGCGAAGGTTTCACCGGTTCAATGTTCCATCTCTTCACTCACGCATTCTTCAAAGCTCTTTTATTCCTTGGAGCCGGTGCTGTAATCCATGCGGTTCACAGCAACGAAATGAAAGATATGGGTGGTCTGCGGAAATCGCTTCCTATCACTCACATTACATTTTTGATTGCATGTTTGGCGATTGCCGGGGTTCCCGGTCTCTCTGGATTCTTCAGTAAAGAAGCTATTTTGGCCGCCGCTTTCCATAGCCATCCGACAATTTTCTATGTTGGTTTATTTACCAGCGGGCTGACTGCTTATTATATGTTCCGTTTGTACTTCCGTATATTCTGGCACAATCCGGTTCCCGAACACAGTCACAACCACGAAGGTCATACCTGGGCAATGAATATTCCTTTGATCATTCTGGCAGTAGGTGCTGCACTCGCAGGTTGGATTCCTTTCGGCTCCTTTGTAAGTGCAGACGGCAAAGCGATGGAACTACCATTCCATTTGACTTTCTCCATTGCTCCAGTAGCATTTGGTTTAATCGGTATTGGAATTGCTTACCTGTTGTATGCTAAAAAGAACGATGTACCGGATAAAATCGCATCTTCTATCAATGCATTCTACAAAGCTTCTTATAACAAGTTCTATATTGATGAAATATATCTCTTCATTACCAAAAAAGTATTGTTCAACTTAGTAGGACGTCCTGCTGCATGGTTTGACCGTACTGTAGTGAATGGCCTTTTCATCAATGGTTCTGCCGAAGCAACAGTTGCTACTTCAAGAGCTATCAAACCGATGCAATCCGGCCGCTTGCAATCTTACACCATGTTCTTCCTCGGAGGAGTGTTATTGCTTGCTGCTTTATTAATCATCAAATTCATGTAATACCCAATGGATATTCTATCATTATTACTCGTTTTCCCCGTCATTACAGCCCTGGGCATTCTGGTTGCAAAGAAGGATAAGGTTGTCAGATGGACAGCGCTTTCGGGAAGTATTGTACAGTTATTTTTAGCAATTGGCATTACCGCTTATTATGTAAGCCTCCGCAATGCAGGTGAAACCGGGCAAATGTTGCTTGAAAGCAGCTACGAATGGTTTGCTCCGTTGCAAATCTATTTTAGCGCAGCCGTTGACGGAATTTCTCTGGTGATGATTCTGATGACTGCCATGGTGGTAGTTGCCGGCATTCTGGTTTCGTGGAAAATTGGCAAACAGGTTAAGGAGTTCTTCTTCCTGATCTTATTGCTCAGCTTAAGTGCCTATGGGTTCTTTATTTCTACCAACCTGTTTGTAATGTTCTTCTTCCTCGAACTTGCCGTAATCCCGAAATATTTGTTGATCGGTGTATGGGGAAGCGGACGTAAAGATTACAGTGCTATGAAACTGGCTTTAATGCTGATGTTTGGTTCTGCTCTTGTTTTCATCGGCATCTTAGGCTTGTTCTACTTCACAGGTGCACAGACATGGGATTTCCAGGAAATAGCTAAAATGCATATTCCAATTGAAACTCAACGCATCCTTTATATTTTGCTTTTTACCGGTTTCGGAGTATTTACTGCAATGTTCCCGTTCCACACCTGGGCGCCCGACGGTCACTCTTCGGCACCTACAGCAGCTTCGATGTTCCTTGCCGGTATTTCAATGAAACTCGGTGGTTATGGTTGTTTACGCGTGGCCACTTATTTATTGCCTGATGCAGCTCAGGAACTTTCCTGGATCTTCATCATTACAGCATCCATTGCAATCATCTACGGTGCTTTTGCTACTATGATGCAAAAAGACCTCAAGTATATGAACGCATACTCATCCGTTAGTCACTGCGGGTTTGTTATTCTTGGTATTGCCATGTTGACAAAAGCGGCGGTTACCGGAGCGGTAATGCAAATGGTATCGCACGGTATCATGACAGCCCTCTTCTTCGCCAGCATCGGTATGATTTATGACAGAGCTCACACCCGTCAGGCAGACGAACTGGGAGGTATGCTGAAACAGATGCCATTTATCGGTTCTGCATTTATTATTTCAGGGTTATGTTCACTCGGTCTTCCCGGCTTCAGTGGATTCGTTTCTGAAATGACTGTGTTTGTCGGCTCATGGGAACGTACCGGAGTATTCTACCGGGTTGCCACAATTTTAGCTTGTGCTTCTATCGTTGTAACTGCCGTTTATATTCTTCGTGCCGTTGGCTTTGCTATTTGGGGAACTGTTACCAATAAAGAATACCTCAAATTCAAAGACGCTACCTGGAGCGAACGTTCGGCAGCAGTTCTGTTGACACTTGGTATTTTAATCATCGGTTTGGCACCATTCCTTTTCATTCACCTGATCGATGCAGATACAACTTCAATCGTAAGTCGTTTTATCGCCGTGGTAGGCAAATAAGATCTGCCATAATATAACTGAAATTGTAATACAGTAAATTAAAGATACATGGATATAGTTTTGATGTTTCGGTTCGAGATTATCCTTGCAGCCCTCATTCTGGCAATTTTTATAATGTCGCTGCGCGGTTTTGACACGAACGTAAAGTGTTTCCTTAACACAATGAACGTGCTTCTGTTGCTTAACTTTATCGCCGGTTGGTTACCCTTGAGTGAAGGCAGCTATTTTTCAGATTTCTTCCGCACTAACGGTTTGATAGTTTTACAAAAAAACATCATCAATCTTGGTTTGCTGTTGATTTCTCTTACTTCATATGCATGGCTTGAGCAGTCAAAATACCGTTTGGAATTCTATCTGTTAATGCTCGGCAGTATCTTCGGTGTATATGTAATGCTTTCAAGCGGACATATCCTGATGCTTTATCTGGGACTCGAAATGTCGACAATTCCTATTGCTGCCATGTCGAACTTCAACCTTAAAGAACAACGTTCTTCTGAAGCCGGTATCAAGTTGATCTTGTCATCCGCGTTCTCAACAGGTATTATGTTGTTCGGTATTTCGTTGCTTTACGGAGCTGTTGGAAACCTTTCTTTCGCATCAGTAATTGCCAACCTGCACCCGAACGTACTGACACTTTTTGCCTTTGCATTTATCCTTGCCGGATTTGCATTCAAAATGTCTATCGTACCTTTCCACTTATGGACTGCCGATGTTTACGAAGGCTCTCCTATCGCTGTAACCAACTTCCTGTCGGTTATCAGTAAAGGATCAGTTATTTTCGTTTTCCTTACAGTTCTCTATTCTCTTTTCGGAGGATTGAAAGAAGCCTGGTTGTTGGGCATCAGCATTGTTTCCATCCTCAGTATGACGGTGGGTAACCTTTTCGCACTGCGTCAGCAAAACGCTAAACGATTCCTTGCTTTTTCATCCATTGCTCAGGTCGGGTTTGTCTTGGTGGGTATTACTGCCGCCTCAACAATCGGTTCTGCTTCGGTAGTGTATTTCGTTTTGATCTACTTATTAAGCAATATCGCTGCATTCGGTGTTATCAGCGCAGTAGCTGACTCTACCGGTTCCGAATCGCTTCAATCATTCAAGGGGCTTTACAAATCGAATCCTTTCTATGCTTTGATAATGGCGGTAGCGCTCTTCTCTTTGGCAGGTGTTCCTCCTATTGCAGGGTTCTTTGGTAAATTATTCCTTTTGACTGCCGGAATGAAAAGCGGCTTGTATGTTTTGTTAGGATTTGCCGGGGTGAATCTGGTATTGTCACTTTACAACTATTTACGCGTTGTAAAATACATGTTTATCGATGAAAATGAGGCTCATTTAGCACCTCTCAACAGAAACCGTCAGTTAACAACAGCCCTTTATATTTGCCTCATCGGTTTGATTGCAATCGGCTTTGTTACTCCAATTTATCAATATATCGACTCTCTTTGCAGATTCTGATCGCATAAATAATTCATACAGGAGGCCCGAACGCAACTCGTTTCGGGTCTTTTTGTTTTATAATCAATTCATTACAAACGCCTGACGCATTGCATTCATAGAAATAAATATTTTTTATGATTCGTGTAAAATCAAAATTTATCTTTTTTCATAACTTTGCGTTACTCTTTGATGCTTATTATCAAACGAGTGCGCTTTAGAAAAATCAATTTGAGAAGAATCTAGTACACTATAAAAATTAAACTATCATCGACATGAAAAGATTATCTTTCTTTGCTCTATTGCTTTGCTTTACAGCTTTTTGTTTTGCACAAGACGGTCCAAAACCTGTTTTATCATTTGCAGAAAAAAGCTATGACTTTGGTACTGTAAAAGAAGAAGCCGGTAAAATCACACACGAATTTACATTCACAAATACAGGAAAAGCTCCATTGGTAATTCAACAAGTTACAGCTTCCTGTGGTTGCACTACTCCTTCATGGACAAAAGAACCGATTGCTCCGGGTGCAAAAGGGACTATTACTGTCACCTATTCGGCAGCTGGTCGTCCGGGTTCATTTCAAAAAAGCATCACCGTAACCAACAACTCGGCTGAAAATCCTGTGGTTTTAATTATTAAAGGACAGGTTACCCCGAAAGCTACAGCTCAGGTTACTGCAACGAAATAACACTAATTCAATGTTCAGGAGTTTACTCTTCAGTTTATTCTTGTGCATCGCAATGACAGGCTTTTCTCAATACAGAGAGAAGCCTGTCATTTCATTTGTATCAAGAGGATTTGATTTTGGCAACATAAAGGAAGAAACCGGAAAGGTGACACATGACTTTGTTTTCACCAATACAGGGAAAGCACCACTGGTAATTCAACAAGTGACTGCTTCGTGTGGTTGCACAACACCCAGCTGGACAAAACAACCCATAGCTCCCGGAGCCAAAGGAAAAATCACTGTCACCTATTCTGCTACAGGCAGACCGGGAACATTCACCAAGACAATTACCGTTAACAACAATTCAACGGAAAGCATCGTGCAGCTTTCCATCCATGGAACTGTTATTGCCCAACCCCTGTCGCAGGCTCAAGCTTTTCCGGTATCTTTCGGAAAACTAAAACTAAAGTCGACCATCATACCATTCGGAGAGGTTCACAAAGGAGAAATGAAGGTGGTTTCAATACCTGTGCTGAACACATCTGATTCTTCACTGACGCTTTCTATCGGGAACTTACCCAAACATATCACCGCTTTGGTACAGCCGAAAACGCTTTCTCCCGGCCAAAAAGGCAACATTCAATTCACATGCAATACTTCTCTGATAAACGATTGGGGATTTAGAAGCGATAAGGCAATATTGATCGTAAACAACGATGTTTCGGGCTCCCAAAGGAACAACCTGAACATCACCGGCTTTATTTCGGAGGATTTTTCAAAATTGACTCCTGCTCAAAAAGCCACTACTCCGGTTGCGACCCTGCAGACAAAGCAAGTGAAACTCGGCAAGATAAAATGCGGGAAAACAATAAAAGGAAAGTTCGATATACGCAATACGGGTAAGTTGCCGTTGATTATCCGCAAGATATTTTCTGACTGTAACTGCATTACTGCCCAATTACAACCGCAAGGCATTGCGGCGGGACAAACTGCCACCATCAACTTCTCCGTCAGAGCCGGCAAATCTATCGGTCAAAAAATAGAAAATGTCAACCTGATGACCAACTCTCCGACAACAACGGATCTCCAACTACCCGTCAGCTGGGAAACGATACGATAATAAAGGGTAAGGTCACCCTTGTGGTTGACCTTAGGAAAGTAAAAGGGCGACCACAAGGGTCGCCCCAACGGAGGTCGTCCTAACCGAGATAAGGTTATACTGCAAAATAACTTTCAAGCTCTTTGAGAGTATCTTCGCCGGTAGCGATATCTTTCACCACATCGCCTTTTTCAAGTACCACAATTCGCTTACATACTTCAGTGACATGATTCAAATCGTGGCTTGAGATGAGCATCGTTATTCCCTGACGGGTTTGCAAATCGTTCAGGAGGCGTTTCAGACGTATCTGCGACGACGGATCGA
This sequence comes from Paludibacter jiangxiensis, assembly GCF_001618385.1. NCBI lineage: Bacteria > Pseudomonadati > Bacteroidota > Bacteroidia > Bacteroidales > Paludibacteraceae > Paludibacter > Paludibacter jiangxiensis. The sequence continues at coordinate 333,242 of NZ_BDCR01000003.1, forward strand.
GTGCAGTGAAGGGTTCGTCCAGAATCAAAATTTGAGGATCACCAAGAAGCGCTGCTGCAATACCAATCTTTTTCTGATTTCCTTTTGAGAATTCACGAATCAACTTTTTACTGCCATTGATTTCTCCATTAAAAAACTCTTCCATTGACTCCAGAAACAAAGCGATATCTCCCTCCGATTTGTTGTAGAGCTTACCGACAAATTTGAAATATTCGCCGGGTGTAAGAAAATCAATCAAAAAGCCCTCGTCGAGAAATGAACCGGTAAACGGTTTCCAACTTTCGTTGCGGGCAACTTTCTGTCCGTCGATTTGTACTTCGCCATCGTTGGCTTCTATTAAATCGAGGATAAGGCGAAAAAAGGTGGTCTTCCCTGCCCCATTGTTACCTACCAGCCCGAAGCTCTCGCCTCTGGGGATGTTCAATACCGGAATGTTCAAAACGGTTACTCCGTTGTATGCTTTCTTGAGATTGGAAACTTGTATCATATGAGTTGTAAGTTGTAAGTTGTAAGTTGAAGGTTGAAGGAATGTAAATGCTTCTACTCTACCTCCCGAAATCCCTGCGCAATAATGTATTTACGACTGTTGAATTGCTTTACGCAAAGATTGAGCAAGGATTTTCTAAAAATAAGTCCTATCAAACCCATTGCTGCCAGTGACCATAATGCAACCGTCAACGATGTAAGCCACGCCAATACATTGACCCACAATATAGGGAAAAACATGATGGGTAAAACGATAAGAAAACTTTTATAGGTAGTTCCCTGATAATTCATTGCCGACGAACGAGAAAGATCGACCCTTTTATTGTTGAACGTAGCAAAAAATAACAGGAAGATGATGTTGCAACCTGTATTGAACAAAAATGCAGTCAGGTGCATATAAATAATCTTGCTACCGAACAAAAAATAGGGCGTAGTCAGAATAAAACAGATGACATTGAATGCCAGCATCAGGTAATAATTGGACTGGACATAAGTCCGTGTCGGAATATTCTTTGTCAAAATTCCGTCAAAATGGGCACTGTCCCAGCTTATCGACCATTGTCCGTAAATAAACATCAGAATACCTGTCATAAACATGGAGCAGAAAAAGCGCATCCCATCAGATTGATGATCGTTGGTATAAAACATCAAGCCGTAAAGAAGAAAAATCGCCGAAAAAAACAATAAAGTACGCGTCCTTTTGTGCCGCAACATCAATTTAAGCTGCACAGATATTAGTTCACCGATAATTCCGAAGCGATCGAGGAACGACAGGTTGGCAGTTGCCGTGCGTGAATTTTGCAACTTGCTGTTGAATTTTTCAGGATAGAAATTTTGAGCAAAAAACCATTTGTTGAGCAAAAAAGCAAGGACAACAGCTCCTGCCGGAATGAGCAATCCGATGGGGTTCATCACTACAAACCCGAAAAGTGCCCTGGAAATGGCAAACAGAGAGAAAACATGCAGGTATTCAAGTAAAAAGATCGCACCGAAAGCCACCAACACCAATACGAATGACAATAATCCCGAACCGAACCGGCGCTTGAGAAACGATGCCAGCAGGGAGTTGCACCAAACCATCAGTTCGAATGCCACCACAAACCTCAGTGCTACTCCTCCGGTATAATAAGCTGCCACCGAACGCACCGCAAAAGGAATTACCACCAACAGCAGCACATAATTAGCCAGACTAACCAGTGGTTTTAGCAACAGGAAATTAATCAGAAGAGAACGGTTAACCGGCAACACCTGATACGCATTAAGGTTGACCGTACCCAATTGCTGCATCATGAAGCGCAGCAACAAGCCTGTGAGTAACAGGTAAAGCATGGCTCCATTGAACAACTCCATCGGAGTTCCACCCGGCACTTCCTCCAATATTTTATTTAGAGAAAAACCCATAAAGAATAATAAGCCCCCTATGTAGAGTGAAAACACCCCCAGAAAAATGCTCACAGCAACATTTTTATAGAATCCCGACGAACGAATTCCTTTCATCCATTCTTGCTTTACTAACTCTAAAAGAATCATATTCAATTATTTTTTAACACAACAAAGGTATATAAATTTATCAAACGCCAAATTTGAGTTTCAAATGCTTTATCATATTAGACGCAAAAAACAAAAAAACTTACACCGACATCCTATTTTTTTCAAAATTAATTATCGGCTTTTGAAATCACACAATCTAAAACGACAAAGGGCAGCTTGTATGGCTGCCCTTCATTATTACTGAACTGATTCTAAATCGTTCACTATCCGTGTTAGTTGGTCGTATCGACAGAGAATCCGCGGAAAGAGTGCGGCTGTACAACAACGCTGTATTTGGTCACTTCATAATTTTTCCGTCCCAACACACGTTCTCCCTGCGAATTGGTGCCGTTAATCACCTCTCCGCTATCGAGATCTTTTATGCTTTTAGACTTGCGGGTTACCACGTTAATAGTCACGGGTTCGTCGCGGAAGGACTCTACCACAAAAGTACCGTTATCATAGGGGAACAAGGCCACCTGCGACGGACCTTCGATGTGCAGCCCTATTTCGTTGTCCATAAAGTTGCGCAGACTATTCAGCACCGCATCAGGCAACGCGTATAAATGGCTGAAATTTTCAGGAATCACCCACACGAAGAAATTGGCGGCTCCATAGTAATTCCGCTGTAGCAAAGGCCATCCGTTACCATAACTCAGGGTAGAAATCTCTTCCCATGAGTCGTTGGTCATATAGGTCATTTGCGGTATTTTAATTGTCACCGCAGTCTTATATGGCTTTCTCCACCAACCGCTCGGTACAATAATGGTATCTATGTCGGCTTTACGGTCTGTGTAAACCATTTCGCAAATATTTTCGATACCCTTGCCCTGCATCGCATGATAAAAGCCCGAAGTAACCACCACTTCGCCCCCGTTGAGCAAGTGCTTGTTGATTTTAGCGACAATATCGGGATCTTTAGACGCAGTTTCGGTGAGCAACACAAGCTCATTATTCTCTGGAAATGCGGGCACAATTTCCACCGGAACGCCTATCATTCCCATGTAATTCTGAAGAAAATCCTCGCCTACGGAATTAAAGGGTTTGTACGATTTAATCCCTTTTGGCGTTCCCAGTTTACCCAAAATCTTATCTGCTTTTTCAAAGGCGTAATCGGCAACACGGCCATACGTAAGCCGGGTAACACCGCGTGAAGCTGACTCTGCTTTCATATCGTCGTAGTCGAATGAAGTTTTATATTTGCTCCAAGAACGGGGGGTATCACGAATGGTTCCCTTCATTGCGCCATAGTTCCACATGGTGATTTCCGGCGTTTTGGCAAACAGAGTCATCCACAATTGTTCTGCAAACATATCAAGATAACTGGCACCGTTATCGACCCATCCGCCGAAGTTGTAGCCGGGACGAAGGTTATTGAAATAGCGATAAATAGAAAAGCTTTCGTAAGGCTGTAAATGCTGTTCGCCTTTCGGGTCGCGGGTTTCGTCGCCAGTGTAGACACCGTCAAAAATAGTGGGCATCTTTTCAAGATCAAAACCGAGTCCCTGAAAATGCTCATACCAGTTGGGAAATTTCACGATCACCTTACACTTGGGATTTACGGCATGTGCCGGATCTACAATCAGTTCTTTGGCCGATTGATCGAGCAATGCGGTTCGGAATTTAGCCCAACTCTGATCGCCCTTTGCTGCAACGCAAAGCTTACATTTGCAGTTGGTGAAATAAAAATCGTCCAACAAGATTTCGTCAAAGTATTTGGCCGCAATCTCTGAAATTTTCCTGATAAGCACTCTCGTTTCGGGATTGCTGTAACAGAAAGTCTCCCAACGTCCGGTTACCGAACCCCGGGAGTTGAAAGTAATTCCGCCCTCTACCTCAACACCTTTGCTTTTAAAAAATTTGATCGCCGTTTGAAGTGCTTTTTCGTCCACGAAATTCATGTCACGAAAAGTTTCGAGATAGATTTTATCGGGTTTTACGCTCTTTGTGAATTCACTCCATTCCGCTTCCAGCTTCTTTTCATCGCCCATTTTATTCACATCCTGAACAATGACATAAGTCGTCACGCGAAAATTCTTGTAATTGCCGGCCTTGACACCCATCAAGCACAAAAATGGCAAAACAGAAAACAGTACCGTTCTTTTCATTGTGATTATAAGATTAAAGGTTAGAGGTATCTCAAAATTTTGATATTATTTTCCCTTCAGCTTTTCTGCAGCCAATACCAAAAACATAAAATTAGTAGTCTCGGCACCGATCACATACTCGGTTTGTTGCCACATAAACGGCCACACTTTCAGCTCCGGAAAGTCAGGACGAATAATGCCAGTGCCCGATACTACACCGCCCGGAACAGACGACCAGTCTCCCCTATTTGGTCCATAAGCCGTAGTCACCGACCGCGCACCAACGCCCGATACGAACGACGAAGTATTTTCGCCAAAATGGTTGCCCAATACAAAATCAAGTGAATTAAAAATCAGATTGGAAGAAAAAATAGTCGGAAAGTTTTTATGCAGAAAATATTGCTGAACACCGGCCTGCTCAATCGACCATCCATCTCCCCAAATGGCAATGTGGTAAGGAACTCCAAACGGGTTCTGTTTGTTCTGACTTTGTACCTGATCGTTCAAACGTTGGTAAGCCGGCAATAAAGCATTTTTAAATTCCTCATTCTTCAATAGATTCCACACTCTGGAAATATAAGTTGCGGAAGAGAACAGGCTTTTAGAGAGAGTTTCTTTGGCAGCATAAACATCGGCAAGGTATTTAGGATCGTTCGTTGTAAGATAAAGTTCGCAGGCTGCATTCACCTTGTTGAACGCGATGCCCCAACCACGACTGTCGGAAGCGGTATTATTTTTAGCATAGAGTTCAAGAGCGGCTTTGAGACATTTGGCAGACAATGTATCATTATATTCTTTCAAAACGCGGGCAGCAGCAGCCAATGCCGGAATGGTCGACAACTCCCTGCCCGGGTTTTCTTCGGTAAATACCCAGCGATCGTCGCTCGCCCCCGATTCCGCACCTGTTTTCTCTGTTTTAGAGAGCTTTGGGTTGTATTTGAGCCCGTCTGTCATAGTGGAACCATCGCCCAGAAGAACATACTGTCTCAACTCGTGATCGATAATGCCGCGATAGAGCCGCCCGAGATTTTCGTAACCTCCCAGTATCGACAAAACGCCATGTTCTATTTGTTGCAGAACATCCGGTTTCCCATCGGGACGGTGAATCTCAACCACTCTGTTTGTCTCATCAATGGTGGTCTGATCCCATTTCAGGCCAAATTCTTCGTACAACAAAGCAAGGCTATGTACGGCACCGGCTTGCGATTCGACACGCAGATCATAGTCTCCGGCATCATGCCATCCGCCGATGTTGAGCCCCGGCACCTGTTCGTAAGGTTTGAAACGGGTCAGCGTAGAGTGTCCCTGCATATAACCGTCGTAGTGGTTGGTATCGGTGGGAGCCATCAACGCATCGTCCATGTGGCAAAGCCCATGCCATACCCGGTAACCCTCGTTCACACGCATGTGGCACATCTGCACCGGATAGAAGTATTCCAGAGTCGGTTGCCACACTCCTCGTTGATAAACATCATTATCAATTTTAAAAGGCTCGGTAGTATAATTATCGTATTGCAATTGATACATACCCGGCTTCTTCACATCCGAAAAGTCGAATTGATAGTAGTTGAACCGGAGATATTTACCCCATTTTACGGGCAAAGCCGACTTCGCAACTTCAGGTTTTCCATCTTCTGCAAGACGAATCAAAGAGACTTTCCTGATCTGAGTCTCCGAAGCATCCAGTTCAACATTAGCGACCTTTCGTTGGTCGGGCAAATAACCGATTTGACTGATATGAACCACCGGTTTTTGTTTGAAATTGGGGACAACATTCGGCTCGACCACCCACTCTATTGCATTTTTAAAGGCACCTTCAGGCACTTCCGAGCGTACCACATACCATCCGTTATTGTGGTAAAACCGTCCATCAAGTAGTTGAATATCCGATTTGAGGCTTGTGATGACCATCGTTTGATCGGGAGCATCCGGTGCAATGGTCAGTTTTTTGCCTGAAGCCATAGGCGATGCCTGCCACGCTCCGTCATTATCCTGTTGCATCGGACTAACCGGTTGTTTGGCAAAGATTCCCGATTTGCCATCCACATACCAGGCCTTACCAAATAAATTGCCCGGAAACAGCTCAAGGTTGAATCCAACTTTGCCAATCCATTCCTTTGGCAAAGGCTTCTCCAAATCAACGATGATACGAAATTTCTTACCTTCGCCAATAACCCTTACATTGTAACTAAAATTTAAATCGGGATAGATCACTGGATTAAAGCCTTTGCGGTTGCGGCTTTCGTCCGGGTAGGTACATTTGATGCTGATTTCGTTTTTGTCGGGAAAGACTTCTCTCTTACCACTTGCCGGAATCGGTTGCCACTGTCCCGGAGTAGGTTCAAGCCGCAGGTCTCCATTGGTGGCCACACGGGTTCCGTTCTGGATAATTCCGATAGCTCCCTGATGCCCTTCCGGATAAATATCGTAAAACACCATTACATTAAGTCCTGGCATCTCAAAATATTGATCGCTATTAATCTTGAGGCTTTGGGAATAGCCTACCGAGATTACAGCAAAGCTTAAAACAAACAATAAGATTGCTTTTTTCATGGTTGTGTTGTATTAGATTTTGTGAAAAAACGGTATAAATAGTTCTTTTTTAGAAAAGAAACCGGACGAAGGTAGCATTTAATTAGCTTATTTCCAACGAAAAAACCTTTTCATCATAGGAATTATGTTAAAAAACAGATTTACGTTCCGCCACAATCTTCCAACAGCTTTATTCCGCAAATAATTATTCTCAAACCAAGTAGACAGAGCTCAGAATTAAGCTTAGACAACGGCCGTTCTTTTAATAAAAACACCTTTGAAGGCTTAACTTATACTTAATAAATGCAAGTCAGGCCCTTTCTGCTATTAAATTGTGCTAAAACATTACCAAACAAAGACTAATATAACAAACCAACCGTTACTTTTACATTCGTAAATGTAAAATCACCATCAAACTTACATGGATATGAAAAAAATAGCATTATTTTCATTCTTGATTGCCGTCACGGTTGCTCTCAGTAGCTGTGCTAGTACTTATAAACTGGAACACAGCGCAGTCCTAAACAAAGCCGAGATCGCAACGTATAGAACGTTCTCCATCGCTCCGTTTGCAGAAGCAATGCGAATGCCAAAGAAGGGGAAAGCTGTACTTTCGGAAGAAGAGTATAATAATCTGGCGAATGGCATCCGCAGCGAGATGGCAGCCCGTGGTTATGCCGAAGATCCGGCTTCTGATCTAAAAATCAGCTTCAGTCTGTTTGTCGAACGTAATGCCGACATCACCACCAACTTATATCCCGATTACTACTACGGACGCTTTGGGATGTATCATCCATACGCATTCCGTCGTCCCTATACAGGGTACACTTCAACACACATTTACAAGGAAGGTATTTGGGTGATTAACATCGTTGCGGTTCAAAACAAGATGTTGCTCTACTCAGCAGCTGTCAGTGCAGAGATGAGCCCGAAGACATTGACACTAAAAAGCCCGGAAGAGATATCTAAGGCTAGTGCAGTACTATTTAAGAAGTTTCCGGTCAAACCGGCGAAGAAATAATTTTTCAAAAAAAACAAGCACACAGAAAACACTGAGTGGACGGATTACCGGTCATTTGGTGTTTTTCTTTTTTCTAAGCTTTTCGGGTGCTAAAAACGTAAAAAACAGGCAGATATTAAAGCCTCTTAGACATCCCTTTTACCGTTAATCGAAAGGTCTCCAAGCTATGTAAATAAAGCTGCAAACAACTACAAAATACAAGCACACGGAAAACACTGAGCGAACGGATGACCTGTCATTCGGTGTGTTCCGTTTTTTCTGTGTTTTCCGTGTGCTAAAATATTATCAAATAGAAGCTGTTTCCCAGGCTTCAATCTTATCTTTTTTGCTCAACAGATAGTCAATATCGTCCAATCCATTCAGCAAACACTCCTTTTTGTAAGAGTTGATATCGAACGATTCCACAGCACCATTGGCATTGTTGGTGATAGTCTGTGCAGCGAGATCCACTGTGACCGTTGTTTTAGCATCCGCATTAATGGCCGCAAAAAGATCTGCCAAAAATTTTTCCGATACAACAACCGGAAGCACGCCGTTATTAAGCGCATTGCCCTTGAAAATATCGGCAAAAAAGCTCGACACAACCACTTTGAAACCGTAGCCTGCAATCGCCCAGGCGGCATGTTCGCGACTTGAACCGCTACCAAAATTCTTGCCACCTACCAATACTTGGCCGGTATAGGTTGGGTTGTTCAACACAAAGTTACTAATTGGCTGACCGGCTTTATCGTAACGCCAGTCGGCAAAAAGATTGTCACCAAAACCTTCGCGGGTAGTCGCTTTCAGGAAGCGCGCCGGGATGATCTGGTCGGTGTCCACATTTTCGATAGGGAGTGGAACACAAGAAGATGTGATGGTTTGAAATTTTTCCATTTTTTATTTTTTTCGCACACGGAAAACACAGAATATACGGATCCGCATTTCCAGAATGCTCGTTTTAACTTACTGTTTTTCTATCGTTGGTATAAATCAGTCGTTTCATTTCTGCTTTCTTACCAAAATTCAAAAGCAAACCCACTTCCAATTCACACGCTTTTAAATAATTTATCAACTGATATTCATGTTCTTTACACATACTTTCGACGGCCTTCAACTCTAAGATAACTTTACCGTCAACCACAATATCTGCATAAAAGACCCCGACAACCTTGCCATTGTAATACACATTAATTGGCTTCTCAGTTTCGCATTTCAAACCAGCGTTTGTTAATTCCAGATAAAGTGCATTTTTATATACCTTTTCAAGAAATCCAAATCCAAGTTTATGATGCACTTGATAAAACCAGTATATTATTTCTTCTGTCAGTGCTTCATGTAGCATATTGATTCTGTGTCATTCTGTAAAATCAGTGTAGTCTGTGTGCTTATTTAATTATCAGTTGTTCGCCTTCAAATTCGATGATGCGTTTGCGCCAATCGTCAGGAATGACACAACTGGTTTGAGCCTTAATATCAAAGCAGACCACAACCGCCGTACACGTTGAAAGAAGATCGCCGTTATCGCTGTTAATCAGCAAATGTTCCATCGTAAAACTCTTATTTCCTAAGACAGAGATACGGGTTTCGACATAAATATTGTAGCGCATAAAGATCGGCTTCAGATAATCGATCTTTATCGAAGCCCCCACAACAGCCAATCCACTAAAATCGATTTCGGGTATCACCTGATCGAAATAGTCCATTTTACCGGCATCATAATAATTGAGATACACGGTATTGGAGACATGTCCGATGATATCCACATCGTTGAAACGAACCTGAATAGGCACTTTCGATTTGAATACTGCACTCATACCTAATCGCTTTTTGCACACGGATAACACTGAATCAACAGAATCTCAAGAATACTATTTACTATTCCGTCGTCTCCGTGTATTCTGTGTGCTGAGATTTAGTTTCTCGGATCGGTAATTTTGCCGGTTACAGCAGCAGCAGCAGCTACCAGCGGACCTGCCAAAATGGTACGAGCGCCCGGACCCTGACGTCCTTCGAAGTTACGGTTAGAGGTTGATACGGCATATTTTCCGGCAGGAACCTTATCTTCGTTCATAGCAAGGCAAGCCGAACATCCCGGTTGACGCAATTCAAAACCAGCTTCGGTAAGGATTTTATCCAAACCTTCGGCACGAATCTGCTTTTCGACCATCCATGAACCCGGCACCAACCATGCAATCACGTTATCGGCTTTCTTTTTGCCTTTCACGTAAGCGGCAAAAGCGCGGAAATCCTCGATACGACCATTGGTACAACTACCAAGGAATACGTAGTCGATTTGTTTACCTTCCAGTTTTTCACCGGGTTTAAAGCCCATGTAGTTCAACGATTTTTCGAACGAAATGCGACCAGCCTCATCAATCTGATCGATGGTAGGAATTGCACCTCCGATAGCCATCCCCATGCCGGGATTAGTACCGTAAGTAATCCACGGTTCGATGGATGCTGCATCGAAGGAGATTTCGCGATCGAACTTAGCACCGTCATCCGATTTCAGGGTTTTCCAGTAAGCAAGCACTTTGTCCCAGGCTTCGCCTTTAGGAGCAAATTCGCGGCCTTGTACGTAAGCGAAAGTAGTTTCGTCAGGGGCAATCATACCTCCACGGGCACCCATTTCGATACTCAGGTTACAAACCGTCATACGTTCTTCCATCGACAGGTTACAGATGGCTTCGCCGGCATATTCCACGAAATAACCCGTTGCACCACCGGTTGTCAATTGAGAGATAGTATAAAGAGCAATATCTTTGGCTGTAACGCCCGGTTTCAGTTTGCCGTTATAGTTGATACGCATCGTTTTAGGACGCGGTTGCAAAATACATTGCGATGCAAGCACCATCTCCACCTCGCTGGTACCGATACCAAACGCAATGGCACCGAATGCGCCGTGAGTAGAGGTGTGACTATCGCCGCATACAATGGTCATACCCGGCTGTGTCAAACCGTTTTCCGGTCCGATTACGTGGATAATACCATTCTTTTCGTGTCCCAATCCGTAGAGTGTCAGGCCGAAATCGGCGGCATTCTTCGAGAGTGTATCTACCTGATTTTTAGAAATCGGATCCTGAATTGGTTTATCCTGATTCAGAGTCGGAATATTGTGGTCGGGAGACAAAGTAGTTTTCTCCGGACGGAATACTTTCAAACCGCGTTTACGAAGGCCATCGAATGCCTGAGGGCTGGTTACTTCGTGGCAAAAATGCCTATCGATATAAATCTGCGTAGGACCATCGGTAACTGCCGTCACCACATGCGCGTCCCAAATCTTGTCAAATAAAGTCTTAGACATGAAATATAATTATGAATTGTTAGTTATTAGTGATTAATTTAATCTGGATTTAGTTGTCTTAATACTGCTTGTCAATAGTTTAATAAGTTCAATCGCATCTTTATTGACACTTTCAAACTGTTGTTCGGTCAAATAAGCCGTTGCTTGCAATAGATCCAACCAATAAATCGTTTCATTAATCTCTTTTTGTGCAATCGCTAATTTATGCACAAAATCCGTTTTACTCTCGGCATGTTCGGCTTCCCGCACCATTGCACCAACTGATGTTCCGCTGCGGAGAAGTTGTTTACTCATCAAAAACTCAGACTTCTCTTCATTCAGATATTTGAACAGGTTCACAATCCGAATGGCAAACTCAAAGCTTTTCTGTTTTAAGATTCCCTCTTTCATAGTTCATTAATCGTTGACAATTAACCACTAACCACTCATTACAGGTCTTTTATCAGCACATTGGCCTTGGAGAACTGTGTATCGTACTCGTCGAGAATATCTTCGAGCTGATTAGTGATTTCAACGTCACGCAGCGAGCCGTGCTCGTCTATTTTCTTTTCAATGGTTTCCATCAACATTCCGAGAGTCATCTGCAAGATGGCAAACGCCGGCTGGTAGCCCGTTTTATCGGCATCCGGTATTATCACCTCGCGTATGATTCCTGATTCTGTCAGTTTCGTCAGCATCGTTTGTACCACATGCTCGGGCAACTTAATCGCTTTGGCAAGCGTCAGCACCACCGGAGGATCTTCACGCCGTTCAAAGCATTTCACAATATAGTGAACCAGAAAAAGATAGGCAATCTTCTGTTTTCGTATCGACAAAGAGACGACGCTACGCTCGATTTCAATACGTTTGATATTTTCGATGGTATAGGCAATGTTGGCTCCCAGAAGAAAAATATTCCAGGTGTAATACAAAAAAATCAGCAACAGCGGCAAAGCGGCAAAACTACCATAAATAGCATTGTAGCGAGCCACACCTACCTGAAAATTGATATAAACAAACTGCAATAACTGAAACGCTGTTCCGGCAATAATACTGGCAATAATTACAGGTTTAATTTTAACCCTGACATTCGGCATAATGGTGTACATGCAGGCAAACAAAAACCAGCTCATCAGGTAAGGCACAAACGAAAAGAACGCTTTGAACAACCAGTTGATTTCGGCCTGATCAGTCACAGACTGCAATGTGTGCGACAAATAAATCATCGCACTCGACGAGGCAATCAGAAAGACCGGAGTAAGAATCATCATTGCCAGATAGTCGGTAAATTTCCGCACCCAGGTTCGCTGTTTTTCAACATGACGAATATCGTTCAATGCTTTTTCTATGTATCCAAACATTTGGATTACAGAATAGAACAAGAACAGCAATCCCACTCCGGCTACGACTTCTCCTTTGGTGTGAGCCAATAACGATTTGGTAAAATCAAGGATCGTCGGCAAGGCATCACCCGCCCAATCGAGATGCTCCTGCATCCATTGCGTCAACAGGGCATCCATCCCGAAACCCTTAGCCACGCCAAACAACAACGCGAAAACCGGCACTATAGAAAGCAATGTAAAATAAGTCAATGCCGAAGCCCGGTACACCAACCGGCCCTTCACCCACTCGTCGTAGGTCACCGACCCTATTTTCATCATTGTGTAGCCAAAAGCCTTGTATTTGGGCAACAATTTTGTATCCGCGTGCCAAAGGTCGTGGAAAATAAACTGATTGAATCGCCCCACCAAGGTTTGTTTTGGCTTTGTTGTCATATTGCCTGGTTTAATGGAACAGAGCCCGAAACCGAAGTATTTCATCCGGCTTACCGGTTTTATTGAATGAATTTATTGATAGCGTCGATGTATGCCTCTACCGAAGCTGCAACGATATCCGTATTACCCGAAAATCCGTAGTACATATTGCCTTCATATTCAACCTGCATGTGTACTTTTCCAACATCGTCGCTCCCCTTTGTAATTGCCTGAATAAGGAAATCGTGCAAAGTCATTTTGCGTTTGATAATTTGTTTCAACGCATTGATTCCCGCATCTACAGGTCCGTTCCCGGTTGCTGCGGCTTCGAAATGTTCACCGGCAATATTGAGTCCGATGCTGGCCACCGAACGAATGCCGACGCCCGAAGTTACCTGCAAATATTCCAGTTTGATGCGTTGTTTTTCCAAACGCTCTTTACCGGCAAGCATTAGGATATCATTGTCGTTGATATCTTTCTTACGGTCTGCTAATTTAAGAAACTCCTGATAGATTTCGTCCAAACGTTCATTATCTTTAACATCCACGCCCAGTACGCTCAACCGGTGTTTCAATGCAGCACGTCCGCTTCTGGCTGTCAGTACAATAGAATTTTCGTCCAGTCCCACATCTTTCGGATCGATGATTTCGTAGCTTTCGCGATTCTTCAACACGCCATCCTGATGAATCCCGGATGAGTGTGCAAATGCATTCCGCCCCACAATGGCTTTATTGGGCTGAACCGGCATATTCATCAGACTCGAAATCATGCGGCTCATCGGCGTAATCTTCTGCGTGTTGATATTGGTATCGATCAGCAACTCTTTGTGGCTCTTCAAAATCATGGCAATTTCTTCCAGAGAAGTATTACCGGCACGTTCACCGATACCGTTGATGGTAACTTCCACCTGACGGGCACCATTCATCACACCAGCCAACGTATTAGCAGTTGCCATACCCAGGTCGTTATGACAATGTGTCGATATAATCGCATTCTGAATACCGTTAACATGCTCGAACAGATATTTGATTTTAGCAGCATAATCTACCGGCAAACAATAACCTGTCGTATCAGGAATGTTGACCACGGTAGCACCGGCTTTGATCACAGCTTCCACCACGCGGGCCAGGTATTCGTTGTCGGTACGACCGGCATCTTCGGCATAAAATTCCACATCTTCCACATAGCGTTTTGCATATTTCACGGCAGCTACGGCACGTTGAAGAATCTCTTCCTGATTGGAATTGAATTTATAGCGGATATGATAATCGGAAGTCCCGATACCGGTATGAATACGTTTATTTTTGGCATATTTCAATGCCTCTGCAGCCACTTCAATATCTTTCTCCACACCACGGGTCAGCGCGCAAATGGTTGGCCAGGTAACGGCTTTCGAAATTTCGACCACCGAGTTGAAATCGCCCGGACTGGAAATCGGGAACCCGGCCTCGATCACATCGACACCCAAACCCTCGAGCGCCTTTGCCACCTGAATTTTTTCCACGGTGTTCAACTGGCAGCCCGGCACTTGTTCGCCGTCGCGAAGCGTTGTATCAAAAATAAATAATTTGTCCATAAGATGAAGTGTTAGTTGATTGTCATATTATTAAAAAAGCCTCCTCACACCAAAGTGAGAAAGGCTTTTTCGTTTTCTGAGATAATGTTTTTATAATCACATGCCGACTCACTTCTGCTTTTTGTAGCACAAGAGTAGTAGGCTTAGTAGTATCGAATTGAATGATGTCATTTATTTGATTTTACGGGTGCAAAGATAAGCTCTTTATTTGGATTATGCAAATGATTTGTAACTTTTTCTGCTCAAAAAGATAAAATCCGAAATTTTATGCCAATAAAAAATATCAAATTACACACCAGCTTGACTAGTGTCTAGTTTATTCTGAATGAATTAATCGCTGATATCGAAGTATTACCCATTTTATCGGTTGTTATGACTTTCCAATAATACGTTTTCGCCCTTGCCAATATTTGCGTTGATGTGGTTACTGTTTGGGAAGCAACCACCTGTGTCGAAGCATTGACATTATCCAAATAAAGAGCATAGCTAGCTATATCATTATCCGGATCGCTCCCAGTCCACGAAAACGCCACTGAAACCGAAGCCGCTCCGTTTGAATTAATAACAGCTCCCGAGGCTGGAGACGTAAGATCGGCTGCAAACGGAGCATAACTACTTGATGCCGTACCCGACAAGTAAAATTTCCAACTATCACTGGTTGTTTTGCCTGTCGAATTTATTGCCGACACACTCCATGCATACGGGGTATTGATCGCCAAACTAATAGTATCACCCGTTTTTGTAGTTGTATATGCAGCAGAAATTTGCGTTTTCAAATTCTTAATCACCAATTGATAACTCACGGCATTACTCGCCGTCCCCCACGAAAAAATTACAGAAGCGGTGGTGGTAGTTGCCGAAGTCCCCTGTAAGCAGGCGGTATTATTTGCCGGCAAAGATAGCGTAGTAATACCCGGAGCCGGCACCGGAACCGGAGTGGGCTCGTCGCTTCCCCCACCACAACTCAACAAAATAAAGCCAAGTATTAAACTGCCAATGCTGGATATTCTTATATTATGTATCATTTGTTTTGTGTTATCATTAATAATTTCGTGCTCATCATGAATCTATTGCTTAACCACCCTCAGGCTTCTGTGAATAACAGAGCCGTTAACTTTAACGATATATGTTCCATTTGAGAAGTCAGAAATATCCATATTGACCAATTTGTTTTGAGGAATCTGGTATTTATATTTTCGCAATAATTGACCATTCAACGAAAACAAATCTATCGTCACATCCTTGTCCTCTTCGGGAATACCTATTGTTATTTTACCCTTTGTCGGATTAGGAAAGAACGAAAGCTGCCCGCTCACATCGTTATATATCGTTTCTTCATACACACCCTGACAAAGCTTATCCGTATATATTTTTATCCTGTTTTCGCCCGGCTGCAAAGAGACATTTATATTTCCATCATTATTCTCTGTGGTTTGATCGTTTACCACAACGAAATAATTGCTTCCTCCGCTTACAGAATACTGTGCACTATTCGGGGCTGCGCTTACTTTCAATACACTCAAATCTTCGGGTTGAGAGATTATAACCTTGAATGTTTGCTCATAGTTCTCCAGAAAATCAATTTTAAAAGTCAGGGTGTAGGTATCCGCCGGGAGATTGGACAAACTAAATGTTTTATCTGTAAATATGATTGAATTATCATACGTTTTATTATTAGTACCAACCACTCTAACTTCATATTCATACAGTTTATCCAGAGTAACCTCTATTTTGCCGTCATTTGTATCACGACAACTACAGTTAGTTCCCTTCACCTTATAGTTTTTAGATGTAGCAACGCCTGCCGCATTGACAAAAACCAATACAGGAGACGACACCACGCTATCAGCGACACTCTTCAGTATGATAGAATGAGTACCGATAGCCAAATAATCAAACACATTAGCTGATTGATAAGCCCTACCATCCACACTATACACAAATCCGGTTGCCGGAGTTACCGTGGCAGTACTAGAGAAAAAGGATGGATAGCTGGTTACCGAACTGCCATCAGGCTGAGTCACCACTACTTTAACAGCCTCAAAATTAGCAACCAGCGCACGTGCCGAAGTGACTGTAAACGTATATTTAGACTTAGTGGACACCACGCTTCCACTCTCCGTCCAACCTGTAAAGACATACCCTGATTTTGGAATGGCAGTTAGGGTACAGGAAGAACCGTAGGTATATATTGCACCTCCTGACACTGCACCATTTGATATTGAACTTGATGTCGCAGAAATCGTATTATTCAAAGGAACAAAATTAGCAACCAAGGTTCTATCCCCGTCTACTTTAAATGTATAATTGGCATCTTTTGAAACCTCAGAGCCACCCTCCGTCCAGTTAGCAAAAACGTATGAAGAACTTGCTGTAGCGGTAAGTAAACACAATTGCCCAGCAACATAAGACCTTGCACCGTTTACAACTCCACAGACACTCGGATTTACAGATGCAGAAATTGTACAGATTTTACCATAGTTAGGAACAAAAGTATGCGTTCCGCTTACAGGAAAACAATAAATTGGACTTGTAGATCTTATTGTATCATTTTCCATCCAAGCCAGAAATCCATAACCTACAGATGGAGTAGCTTTAAGACTACAAAACGAGCCTAATTCATAGGTTCCTCCGCCCGTTGCGACTCCACCGACACTACCTGTTGTGACATACACTGCAAATAAATTAGCATCTTCTACTATTTGAAACGTATTCCATGGATAAACATCCAAATAAAAAGATTTAGATCCCGTTGGAACATACAAAATACAATCAGAACCGGATACTCCATAAAAAACGCTAACACCTAATTCTATATCAGAAGGCGATGCATTTTTAACATGAATATCCTTCAATCCGGTACAATTAGTAAATACTTCATCTTTTATGTTCTTTATTGAAAGAGGAAATGTGATTGATGTAATATTGCTACAATTCATAAAAGCTTTATCCCCTATGGTCGTCAATGAAGAAGGTAGCGTTACCGATGTTAATCTATCACATTGAATAAAGGCACTATCCGCTATGGTAGTAACTCCCGAAGGAATTGTGTAACTTCCAGATTTACCTTCCGGACATGTAATTAACATTGTTGCTTGCTTATTGAATAAAACACCATTATTACTATAATAATTTGGATTTGAAGCATCAACAGCAATAGATGTCAAACCATTAGTATCAATAAAAGCACCGTTTTCAATTGTAGTAACCGACGATGGTATGGTCACCGAAAGTAAATCGTTACTTCCACAAAAAGCCAAATTGCCAATAGATGTAACTCTAAATGTTGTACCACAATAAGACACCGAAGATGGTATCACAACATTCCCGGTATAAGAAACCTCACCATCATTTGCTACCTTGGCAGTATAAGGATATGAAGGTGATGTAACATAATAGCCAATTCCAGCGGATGTAAAAAAGTTACTTACCTCCATTGTTATGGTATTACTGGTTGCTGATGATGTCGTTACATAAGGAAAGTTACTAGTCATAACACAGGAAATCTCATCATTATCCTTTAGGGTTGCACTCTCATAAACATTATTTGTAGCACCTGAAATAGCAACGCCATTCAAATACCACTGATAAGCCGGAGCTGTACCTCCATTAGTCGGAGTTGCAGTAAAAGTAACCGACCCTTCGGAATAAATTTTGGTTGTCGAAGATTTGATGCTCACCAATGGTGCAACAGAAATCATCGACATTGTTATGGTATTACTGGTTGCAGTCGGTATTGTGGCACACGGAAAGCTACTGGTCAAAACACAGTAAATCTCATCATTATCCTTAATAGTTGTACTTGTATAGGTGCTATTTGTGGCTCCAGAAATAGCATCTCCATTGAGATACCACTGATAAGAAGGTGTTGTACCTCCATTTATTGGAGTCGCCGTAAAAGTAACTGATCCCCCCGGGTAAATTTTGGATACCGAAGAGGCAATGCTCACCACAGGTGCAACACTAGGAGTAACCTTCATTGTTATCACATTACTCATTGCCGAGTTAGATACTAAAAAAGACAATGTACTAGAAACATCGCACGAGATAATATCGTTATTAGCTAGCGTCGTAGTAGAGTAGATACAGTTTGTTGCTCCCGGAATATTTTTTGTATTTAATTTCCATTGATAAGCCGGGCTATCACCTCCATCCGTTGATGTTGCTGTAAAAGTAGCTGGGCTACCTGAACATATGTTTGATTGGGATACACTGATGTCAATCCGCGGAGTTAACCTACCCTCAATGAGATTGACAAAGTCTTTCCATTGATTGGCAGCAGCATAGAGCGGTTTCGAACCGGTTGGAACGTAAAGCGTGCAGATGGTAGTGGAAACTCCCGAGAATACCAAAAGATCTAACGTAATATTAGACGGAGAAACATTATTTACAGACAAAGAGTTTAAGGCGGCACAACCAAAAAAAGCATTACTTCCAATCGAGGTTACAGAAGAAGGGATGGTAATAGAGATTAAAGCATCGCAATTAGCAAAAGCACTATGCCGAATTGAAGTAACAGATCGGGGGATACTAATGGAGGTCAAAGCGGTACCACTAAAAGCATAATCCCCTATAGAAGCAACAGATAAAGGAATATCATAGGCTACGCCCGGCTTTTTCCATGGATATTGAATCAACGTTGTCTGTGCTTTATTGAACAACACTCCATCATTACTACTATAATTCAAATTATTACTATCGACTGAAATGAATGCTAAAGCTTCATTATAATAAAAAGCCTGATCACCTATAAACGTCACCGATGAAGATATATTAATATTTGTTATTTTATCACAAAATGCAAAAGCTGAACTTCCAATTGAGGTTACAGAAAAAGGAATATTAATAGATGTCAACATAGAACATTCCTCAAAAGCACCATCTCCAATCGAAGTAACAGATGAAGGGATAACATAGGATGCTCCGGATTTATTCGGTGGATATCGAATCAACGCAGTCTGTGCTTTATTAAACAACACACCATCATTGCTACTAAAATTCAAATTTTCACTATCGACCGAAACAGATGCTAAAGAACTGTAAACAAAAGCAGTTTTATCTATTGCCGTAACAGATGAAGGAATGGTAATCGAGTTTAAACTGTAGCAACAAGAAAAAGCAAAAGAGTATATTTGGGTTACCGCATATGTATCTCCATTATAACTTACCGAAGAAGGAATTGTAAATGCTCCGGATGTGGATGTACTGATAGCGGCGGTTGATCTATCTCCTATTGCCACCTTTTTATTAGTGGCATCGGTAATGGTATAGGTTACGCCATCTACGGTGAAAGTGTCGCCGGCCCAAGCTTGCAGGCTAAATAGAATTAAAACAAAGAAGAGTACTATTTTTCTCATTAGTGGTGTTTTTACAGGTATAATTCAGAGATCACATAGAAAAAAAACAAACATTTTCTGTCTACAGCAGCACACAACAGAAAATGTTTTTTATTTTTCTAATTTAAGCTGTAAAAATAAAACATTTGAATGAATCCAACAAATATAAGATAATTTATTTTAGCTTAAAATGACCCCAAAACAAAACCACCAATCAGAAAACATTTGAATGCATAAAAAAAGCTGTGATTTTACAACCACAGCTTTTATCTACTTATTTATTGAAACTCCTCAGTTTCACATTCGTAATTACCTTTTTGGTATGAAGGGTAAAGTCGCCCTGCAAAATCCAGCCGTAATAACCGGGATCACGTTTCAAAACATCAGCCACCTTTTGTCCTTTGTATTTTCCAAAGTTGAAAATTTCTTCATCATTATCATCCAGCACAATACGCCCTGCAAAATCGGCATTACGGTTAAACGACGAGAATTTAGAGAGATAGTTCACATCGTTCTCCAGGTCTTCATAACGATCAAGCTGAGCTTTCAACACTTCGTAGGTTGCACGGGTGTCGGCCTCTGCGCTATGGGCATTTTCCAGATCACCGTCGCAGTAGAATTTGAAAGCGGCAGAGAGTGTTCGGGGTTCTTTTTTGTAGAAAATAGTCTGTACATCAATAAATTTGCGTTTCATCAAATCAATATCCACATCGGCACGAATAAACTCTTCGGCCAACAGCGGAATATCGAAACGGTTGGAATTGTAGCCCGCCAAATCGCATCCTTCGATGTCCTTTGCCAAATTTTTAGCCACTTCGACAAATGTCGGACAATCGGCCACATCTGCGTCCGAAATACCGTGAATTTCAGTCGACTGAGGCGGAATAGGCATTTCGGGGTTTAGTCTTAAAGTTTTACACTCTTCTTTCCCGTTTGGAGAAACTTTCAGGTACGAGATTTCAACTATCCGATCGGAAGCAATATTCATACCTGTTGTTTCCAGGTCGAAAATGACCAACGGATTTTTTAAATTTAACTGCATTATAATTAGAATTTTATTATTGTCTTGCTTTTTTCATAACGGCTTTCAGCGATTTCCTCAAATCCTCCACAACCAACTTACTTTCAGGATATTTTTTCACATAGGCATCCATATCTGCAAATAACTTTTCAGAAGGTTCTGAATACAATTTCAAAGAGAACATATCCGAAATTGCATCTTTATCCTTGGGATGAGTTGAGAGATACTGCTCAACACTCTCCATCGCTTTTTTCATACTTGCATCCCGGTTTTCAATATCACGTTGTTTGTTGTACATCAATGCATCCAAAAAATGCCGGTACATCTCTTTCAAATAAGGCCGCGGAAATTGACGAGCATCAATACTTTCCACATACTTACGCCCCAGATCCAGTTGTGCCCTCAAAAGATAAACCGTCACTCTGGGTACCACGATGAAATTCAGCAAATTTTTCTGATGAGACGCACTGTCAAGATAATGCCCGGCAGCAATCAATTGTAAAGAATCGTGGGTAGCGTTAAAGTTATTCAGACTTCCGATTCCCCGCTGAAGATACATTTCGTAAACCGTATGTTTGGAGTGCACCCGCTTCACCTGATCTTTTTTTGAACATCCGGTACACAAAGCCAACACAATAGCTAAAGAAATAAATACACGATACATAGTTATTCTTGAATTTGTCAACTATTTATTTTTCAGTAATTCACTACTCTATCTCAATTTCCGTTCTCCTGTTCAATGCCCTGCCTTGCTCGGTGTCATTCGTAGCAAGCGGACGTGTCGCGCCATACCCTTTGAAATTGACACGGTCGGCTGCAATTCCTCCCGTCATCAAAAAGTCGACAACCGCTTTGGCTCTTTTTCCTGAAAGCTCCATGTTATAGCTCTCTGTGCCAACATTATCGGTATGTCCTTCTATTAAAATTTTCACCGAAGGATATTCGAGCAAAAAGCGCCCCAAGCGTTTAAGTTCGGGCATCGATTCGGGCTGCAACTGCCAGGAATTAAAGGCGAAATAGACATTCCTCAACGTCGTTTTCCTGCCTTTGGCAATCTTTTGCAGCGCTACTTTCACATTCTTTGACGAGTCTCCAAGCTCAAACGATTCAAACAAATAAGGTTTGGCTGACACCGTGAGTCCGTATTTTTTACCAACCGGATAACATACTGAGAACTTTCCGGTAACGTCATCCGCATAAAGAGTCTGTATTTTTTGTCCGGAACTTAAATCAGTCACCTCAACCAATGCCCTTAACGGTTCCTTGTTTGCAGCATCAGTAGTGATCCCTTCAAAGCAAATCACAGATCGGGGACGGACTTCTACCGGAAGCTCCACCTTGTAAATCTCACGGCCTTTCCCATTCTGTTCCAAACCATTGGTCGAAAAAAAACCGTAACGACCTCCTGTTTCAACAACAAAGCCGGTATCATCTCCCGGAGTATTGATCGTATTGCCTAGGTTTACAGGTTGTTTCCATTGTCCTATTTGATTTTTCCGGGCAACAAAAATATCGTTTCCGCCATATCCACCATGTCCGTTGGACGAGAAATAGAGCGTTTCGTTATCCGGATGAATAAACGGCGACATTTCATTTTTTGCCGTATTGATGCTATCGCCCAGATTTTCCGCATTAAAAAACCGTAGCAGTCCATCCGATTGCACGGCTACCGCACACTTCCATATATCCATTCCGCCTTTTCCGCCCGTCCTGTTGGATACAAAAAAGAGCGTTCGCCCATCGGCTGAGAGTGATGGATTACTCTCCCAAAAACGGGTATTCAACGGAGCATCTGCATGAATCGGTTGCGACCAACGGTTGCCGTGCCGAATGACATAATAGATATCGCAACTGCCCAAGCCGTCTTTTCGATCGGCAGCAACAAAAAAGAGGTAACGCCCGTCAGCTGAAAATGCAGGCGATCCCTCGTTATAAGGTGTATTCAAAGGTTTGGTCAACACGCTATCGGGTTTCCAGTTTCCGACAGAATCTTTTTCAAATATCGTCAAATCTTCCTGTGTTGCCTGATATACAGACTCTCCCCGATGGCTTACCGTTGTTGCAAAGTAATGGTTATCTGCTGAGATCGTCGGCCAATAATCATCATCCGGAGAATTGACCGATGAAACATTTATCGGTTTCGATGACATGACGGGTGCCTGTCCGCAAACAGAAATCCAAGCCACTGTAAAAAGCAGCACGCAAAAAACAATCCGATATTTAAATGCCTTTTTCAACTTCGGTTCTAACCCTTTCAATTAGTAATTGTTGATCCTGATCAAAAAGAGGTTCATAAGGTATTGGCTTGTGAATGACCAAAGTCAGTTTGGCCGGATGGATCAGATAGCTCCATATAGGTAATGCCTTGTATGTTCCCTTTATCGTCAAAGGAACGATCGGCAGTTTTATTTCGGAAGCAAGAAAGAAAGCCCCGCGCTTGAATTTGCCCAATTTGCCATCTTTGGAACGGGTTCCTTCAGGGAAAATAACCACCGACGAACCGTTCACCAATTTACGACTAGCATCGTCTATGCTTTTTTTTGCCGACATCGGACTGGTACGATCTATAAAAATATGGCCGGCGGCTTCGCATGCTGCTCCCACGAGCGGAATCTTGCGCAGCTCTTTCTTCATGATCCATTTGAAACGCGAATCGAGCCATCCGTAGACAAGAAAAATATCGTATCCGCTCTGATGATTAGCAGCAAAGATATACGATTCCTCTTTCGAGATATTTTCCGCCCCTTCCACATGTACGGTAATAAACATTCCATAACATGCAAAACGCGACCAGGCACGGGCTGGCAGATAAGTTATCTCCTTATCGCGAAACAATGCCGCAAACAACATCGTAAACAATGCTGTTAAAACAGTGGCAACTGCAAACAATGGAATGAATATCAGCCATTGATATAAAAAAAGAACCGGATTAAATCTGCGTTTCATTTGCCGTGATAATTAAGTATCTAGTTATTTTTTCGGCTCATATTGCTTCAAATAGTCGAACAACTGACTGTAGACCTGATCGCGTACCGGCTTACGGGAGAGTACCAAGTCGTGCATCCCTCCTGTGATTCCGATAATTTTGACATTGGTCGAGATGTTGCGTGCATATTTGTGAATATCTTCAACATTGAGCACTGCATCGGCATTAAACAGATCATCATTCCACTTCTTAGTATTGATGGATCGATCGGAATGCATTACCAATACCGGTTTTGCGATATGCAGTCCGGCCTGCACCCGTTTGATGCCATCATTCACGGCATGAATCCAGCCATAAGTTACATCTGGGGCAATCAACGGTTTCAAAGTGAGGCTATAATCCCATTCTCCCTTAAAGTTTTTATGAAGACTTTCGCCGTACCAACTCACATCAGAAGCCTTACGTGTTTTCTCCGGGCGGGTAGCTCCTTCACTTGCTGCAATCGGCAAAATGGTTGCCCTGAGGATCGGACTTAAATTCCATGCAAAAAATGGGCTATTCAGAAAAACAGCATCGAATTTCTCTTTTCCAATGCGGTCTTCCGCGTATAGCGCAGCTATTAGTCCTCCCATGGAATGGCCGTTGAGCACAACAAAGGTATTCTTTTCGCGATGGATGATATTCAGAGCCTCGTCTATTTCGTTGTAATATTCAACAAGATTTCTAACATCGCCCCTCACCTGACCCGGTAAAATTGACCGACCGTTTTTTCTCAAATCGACCGCATAAAAGTTATACCCATGCTTAATATATTCTTCGGCCATTTCAGCCTGAAAAAAATAATCGTTGTAGCCATGAATATAGAGTACTGCTTTACGGGTAGTTGTATCTGGAGCCAGTTTTCTGACAAGAGTTGCCACCACCCTGCCGTTGTAGTCATTGCCCATGTCAAGTGTTGTTTTCTGAAAACCCTGACATAAACTATCCGGCACATATTCACGTTTGAGTTGCGCATTTACACTCAGGCACGAGATCAATATCAATACTATAACACTTAATTTTCTAATCATTTTTCTATCGTAGTTTAACTTGTTAAATCTGTTTTCGCAATTGAGCAGTAGGCAACCCCAACTGGTCGCGATATTTAGCTACCGTTCTCCGGGCAATATCAAAACCTTCTTTGGTAAGCAATTCGGCCAATTTCTCATCCGAATAAGGATGCTTTTTATCTTCGTTTTCAATAATATCCTGTAGCGCATTTTTCACTTCATGAATTGAGAACTCCTCGCCCGATTCGGTCTGCACCAATTGAGAAAAGAAATATTTCAACGGAAAGGTTCCAAACTCAGTTTGCACATATTTGCTATTGCTCACACGGGAAATCGTCGAAAGATCAAAGCCTGTTATCTCCGCTATATCTTTCAATATCATAGGCTTCAACAAGGCCTCATTTCCATCCAGAAAGAACGGACGCTGGAGTTCTATAATCGCCCGCATGGTAGTGAGCAGCGTTGTATTTCTCCGGTTTAAAGTATCAATAAAGATCTCAGCTGACTCAATTTGTTGCTTCACGTATTGCGCGGCTTCTTTTACATTTCTGTTAACTGCTTTATCGGAGGTCAGTTGCTGTTGCATCTGTTGGTAATCCGGATTCACGCGCAACGAATGCTGATTTCGGTCATTAAGAGTAACTATCAGAACGCCGTTATCATTTTCAACAATAAAATCAGGAACAACAATCTCCTTGTTTTTTTCGAGCAAGGTACTCCATGCGTTTCCGGGCTTTGGATTGAGACGTAACACTTCATGAACGATCTGTTTCATCGCCTCATCTTTGATCCCCAATTCCGACATTATTTTTTGATAATTCTTACGGGCAAACTCTTCAAAATACTTCTCTATGACTACCTGTGCCAATCTACAAGCTTCTGAATCGGACTCTTCCCTACGTAGCTGAAGCAGCAAACATTCCTGCAAAGAACGCGCGCAAACCCCGGGCGGATCAAATTCCTGCACACAAGCAATTGCAATATTCAGATCCTTTTCGCTTATATCCTGTCCAAGTTGAAACAACAGGTCGTTGCTCATGTCGTCGGTCGAACGTCGTAAATAACCATCATTGTCAATATTTCCAATAATGTATTCCACCAAAGTACGTTCATATTCCGTCAGCGAACGAAGTCCTACCTGATCCTGCAAAAACTCATGAAAGGTAAGATCGGCCGAAAACGGTATGTCCTCTTTTTTCTCATCTCTCGAACGGTTATTGGCAATTAACTTATAATCTGGAATATCATCCTCATTCCGATAATCTCCCAGATCCATATCTCCGTTATCCTGATTCGATCCGAAATCATC
Source organism: Paludibacter jiangxiensis (assembly GCF_001618385.1). Classification (NCBI taxonomy): domain Bacteria; kingdom Pseudomonadati; phylum Bacteroidota; class Bacteroidia; order Bacteroidales; family Paludibacteraceae; genus Paludibacter; species Paludibacter jiangxiensis. Next base: position 359,132 of record NZ_BDCR01000003.1, read on the forward strand.
CTGATTGTCAGAATCATTATTTGAGTCTTCTCCGGCCGATTCTTCGAGCGCCGGATTACTTTCCAGTTCCTGAATGACACGCTCATCCAACTCGACTGTAGTGGCTTCGAGGAGCTTCACCAGCATAAGTTGTTGAGGCAACAGCTTAAGTTGTTGTTTTTGTGCCAGTTGTTGTTTAAGCATATTTCAAAATACGGTAATTCCTTTTTAATATCTGAAACTACTTCCGCCCAAGAATTCACGCAGAAGCGATGTCGGGGGAATTTCACGGTCGCGTATAGGCGTAAAGTACCGCATAAATTTAATCAGGCGGTGCGCTTCGGTATATTCATCGCAATTCTGCGGCACCTCGGCTAGAATGGGCTCCACGTGTTTCTTCAAAACTGCAAGTTCAAAGATTAAAGCAGAATTGAACATCACATCCGCATTTTCCTGATAAGGGAAAATCCATTTATCTTCTCCTTTACGTACACTGGGCCAACGTGAGATGGTTTCGCGCGCACTGTAATTCCGAAACCTGTAATCACGTACTATTCTTCGTATCAAACGATTGTCCGTAGTCGATATCCAGTTATGGTCGTCAAGCGCTATAGTTGTCAGCGCCGAGACGTATATTTTAAATTTGTTCTCATCCGGGATGGCGGTTGTCAGGTCAGGATTCAATGCATGAATACCCTCCATTAACAGCACATTTTCCGGTTTCAATTTTATTTTATCACCTTTATAATAACGTTTACCATCGTCAAAATTGTAAGTCGGAATCTCCACCTCTTCACCTTTCAACAAACGACGAAGATGGTCGTTGAACAACTCCAGATCAAGAGCAGCCAGCGCTTCGTAATCGTAATCGCCATTTTCGTCTTTCGGTGTTTGATCACGGCTCACGAAATAATTATCGAGCGAAATACTGATCGGATGAATCCCGGCAACAGCCAATTGAACGCCCAACCGTTTGCAAAAAGTAGTCTTCCCCGACGACGATGGTCCGGCAATAAATACAAAGCGAGCGGTCTCTTTACGTTGAGCAATCATATCGGCAATTTGCGACACTTTCTTCTCATGCAACGCCTCTGCTACATTTATCAAGGTGTAGGTCAGGTTTTTTTTACCTGCATGATTAAGATCTCCGATATTACGCATACCCATCAACGAATTCCATGCAATAAACTCTTTGAAAACATTGAACATTACCGGCTGATCTACAAAATCTTCCAGTTTCACAGGATTATCGCGATTGGGAACTCTCAGCAGAAAACCATCCTGATAAGGTTCTACATCGAATATGGACACCTGTCCGGTTGAAGGCAAAAGAGCACTGCTGTAGTAGTCAATAAAATGTCCCATACGAAAATAACGGGCATAAGGAACGCCAAGAGTTCCGAGCAAACGCACTTTATCAAATTGTCCGCGCTGACGAAACATTTCAATCACTTCGGGAGTCTGTCGTTCTTCGCGCATGATGGGCAGATCTTCTTCGATAGTCTCCCGCATCCTCTCTTTTATAGCCTCCAGATCTACAGCTATCACCTTTCCATCCTGCGTCACATTGCCGTAATACCCTTTTGAGACAGGATGCTCAATATGAAGAATAGCATTGGGATACAGGTTATTTACGGCTTTAGCCATCACCATGGACAATGTGCGTACATATACACGCATTCCGGATGAAGTGCTCAAATCGATAAATGAAATATCTTTAGGCTTAAACACCAAAAAATTAAGGCTTTCCACCTTATTATTCACCAATGCTGCCACTACCTGAAACGGGAGTTTTACCTGCAATTTCCGATAAATCTCGAGAAGGGAACTACCGGCCTGAAAATCATGGTACGATTTAGTGTTTTTGCAATAGATGGTTACTATTTTATCCATAACTGAATATATTCGTCTACAATAAAACTGAGAATAAACTTTGGAGAAATTCTCTATCGGGCTATAAAATTAGCGAAAAAACGGTCAGGTTACACTGCTCAAAGCCGATATTACTACAATAATTATGCCAGTTTATGCATTATTAAATCTGTTGCGCCTAAATTTCCATTCACAAAATCTGCCGAGTTCTTTCCACATTCCAATAAATAGTCGTTATTCTGCAGCAGCTTATCCATCAGGGTTACATATTGTTGCGATTCAGAAACAGAGAAACTACCTCCGGCATCAATCAGTCCGCAAGCCTCTCTGAACTTATGATAATTTGGGCCAAAAATAACAGGTACGCCATACACGGCAGCTTCGAGCACATTATGAATTCCCACGCCAAAACCACCACCGATATAGGCAATCTGTCCGTACCGGTAAATGGACGAAAGCAATCCTATGCAGTCTATGATCAGACAATCGGCCTGAGCAGCATATTGTTCGTCTGTTTTGGTATAACGGGCAAAAGGACGTTTCAGCTTGCGACATATATCCTCAATGTGAGATTCGCTTGTGACGTGTGGAGCTACAATCAGAAATAAGTCGTCGTGCGAATTAAAATAATCGAACAAAATATCTTCATCCAAAGGCCAGGAACTACCAGCCACCAAAACGCGTCGTCCTTTAGCAAAGGCTTCAACTAAAGGCAACTCTTTCGCCTGTGCAGCTATTTCGGCAACCCGATCGAAACGGGTATCACCAGCAACAGTTACATTAGTTACACCTATGGTCTTGAGTAATTCTTCCGATGAATTGTCCTGAACATACAAATGCGTAAAAGCAGACAAAAGCTTGCGGTACCAACCACCATACCATTTGAAGAATGCCTGCTGCGGACGAAAAATAGCAGAAACAAGATATGTGGGGATTCCTCTCTTCTTCAACTCTGTCAGATAATTTGCCCAAAACTCGTATTTAATAAACACGGCTTTTTCGGGCTTTACAATATCCAGAAAACGGCACACGTTACCCGGAGTATCCATTGGAAGATAGACAACAACGTCCGCTCCTGTATAGTTTTTCCGAACCTCGTAACCTGAAGGCGAAAAGAATGTCAGAACCACCTTTTTCTCGGGAGAACGGCGTTTTAGTTCCTCAATAAGAGGACGTCCCTGCTCAAATTCACCCAATGATGATGCGTGGAACCACACATATTTTTGTCCCGGAATAATCTTATCCTGAAGTATGGAGAAACTACTGTTTTGCCCCTTCGCCAGCAATCCGGCTTTTTCATTCCATTTGGCGGCTAATTTAATACCAGCCTGATACAGGGCAATGCCCGAATTATACAATAAAAACATAATGAAAGTTTGTAAATCAAGGCTGCAAAGATAACCTTTTTGCTCCTAAATTGGCCATTAATATTCCAAGGTCGAAACATCCACCAACGCACAAACAATATTATTCATCTATTTAATTATCAAACACCTAACCATATTAATTATCTTATTTGTATTTTTTAACTATATTTTATTCACAAACAAAATATCACCCGAAAGTTTCGTTGTATATTTGCACAGTTGTTTATGCAACTATAAAAGAACTAACTATATGGTACAAGTACATGAAGACGAAGTTTTTAGCATATTAACCGGCAAAGTTTCCAATGCTATAAACCGAACATTTCTACGCTCATTTTCCCAACAAGGCATCGACATCACTACAGAACAATGGTCGGTAATGGCCTGCTTATGGAAAAAAGACAAAGTAAGTCAGCAAACTCTTTGCAGCCTCACCTCCAAAGACAAGCCCAGCATGACCCGGCTAATTGACAATTTGGAAAAACGAAGCCTTGTAATGCGAATGGCTGACAAGAACGACCGGCGCAACAATCTCATCCATCTCACGGATGACGGTTACAAACTCCAACAGAAAGCAACGGATATAGTCCAGAACATTGCAACAAAGACCCTGAATAATATTACTGAAGACGAGCTGAACGTTTGCCGCGTTGTGCTCAAAAAAATAATGACTAACCTCCAATAAATTTTTTATACTAATAGTTGCACAAACAACTTCTATTCAAATCTCAACTTACGATTATGGCAAGAAAAATCTGTGTTTTAGTTTTATCTACACTTTTTGCAACATCGCTGTATAGTCAAAAGACACTTCAACTGGAAGAGTGCAGACAGATGGCAATTGCGCACAATAAAAGCATCCAGATAGCACAAGAAAATGTAAAAGTCGCTCAACAATACAAACAAGCCGCTTTTACACAATTCTTCCCGAACTTCTCGGCAAACGCAGCATACACATGGAACCAGAAAAATGTATCTCTTCTTGCTGAAGATGCATACCTGCCGGTGTACTCGCTCAATGCCAACGGCACGCCCAATTATGGAGCATCCTGGAACAATTCGTGGACTGTCGTCAACGGGACTCCTGTTCCACTAGATGCCAACGGTAAACCTTTCAACCCTTCCACCAGCCCGGATAAAATCGAATGGAAAAACAAAGCCTTACTCCCGAAAGAAGCAATGGAATTCGATATGAAGAATGTATTTGTCGGAACCATCGGTTTCACACAACCTATATTTATGGGAGGCAAAATCAAAGCTTTATACGACATTGCAAAATACGGAGAACACCTTGCGAGTGCACAACAGGAAAACAAAATGACCGAACTCTTGCAGGAAGTAGACGAAGACTATTGGCGCGTAGTATCGCTTGAAAGCAAAGTTGCTTTAGCCAAAGAATACAAGGGATTGATTGCAAAAATGGATTCCGACATCCGAACAATGGTAGACGAAGGAGTTGCCACAAAAGCAGATGCTCTCAAGGTGAGAGTTAAGCTCAACGAAGCCGATGTTGCCCTCACCAAAGCTGAAGACGGACTAAACCTGTCGCGTATGGCCCTGAATCAGGTATGCGGAATGCCGCTGGATGAACAATACCGTCTGGCAGACCAGAGTCTTGACACAAAAGCTGTGGAACCTCAATTAATTCCCATAGATCAGGCATTGGCAAACCGCCCCGAAATAAAAGCACTGACACAGATGCAAAGCATTGCCAAAGCCAATCAAAAGGCGATGTTCTCACGGTTTCTGCCCAACATTGCATTAACAGGCAATTATCTTGTGTCCAATCCCAACTCATTCAATGGTTTTGAGACCAAATTCGGAGGAATGTTCACCGTCGGAGTGGTTGCCAATATTCCGTTGTTCCATTTCGGAGACAAATTGCACACGCTAAATGCTGCAAAATCGCAATATCGCATTGCAACACTTCAGTTACAGGAAGCAAAAGAAAAGATGGAGCTCCAAATCAAACAAAGCTCGTACAAAACAGCGGAAAGCATCAAAAAGCAAACCACCACTCAACACAACATCGATCAGGCTGTAGAAAATCTGCGCTATGCTACCGAAGGATTTGAAGCCGGAGTAATTACTTCGACCGATTTGTTAGCAGCTCAAACAGCATGGTTATCTGCGAAATCCGAAAACATCGATGCCATCATCGATGTAAAACTTTGCAACTTATACCTCGAGAAGTCGTTAGGAACACTTAAAGCTCCCGCAACAAACAATACAATAAAAAAATAACCAAACTCATTAAATATCTAAATTCGCACTGACATGAAAAAAGAAAACATCAACAATAAAGATTTGAGAATAGGACTTATCAGCCTTTTGGGGGCTCTCGTCATTCTGTTCATTATCGGATTATTCGTTTTCAGGCCAGAACCTATTACCATTCAGGGAGAAGCCGATGCTACCGAAGTGAGAGTTTCGGGAAAAGTTCCGGGCAGAATAAAACTATTCCTGACCGAAGAAGGAGCAAAGGTTAAAGCCGGCGACACCGTTGTTGTCATTGACAGTCCTGAACTGAATGCAAAACTGGAACAGGCAACAGCAGCAGAAGATGCAGCTCTGGCGCAGGACAGAAAAGCCAATAAAGGTGCCCGTAAGGAACAAATAGCTGGTGCTTATGAGATGTGGCAAAAAGCAGTCGTGGGTGTTGATATTGCAAAAAAATCGTACGACCGTGTTCAGCGACTGTTCGACAAAGGGGTTGTAACTGCCCAAAAACACGATGAAGCAGAAGCGCAGTACAAAGCAGCCGTGGCTCAGGCAAATGCTGCAAAAACACAATACGACATGGCTATGAACGGTACCGAAAACGAAGACAAAGCCGCAGCACTGGCAATGGTAAACAGAGCCAAAGGTGCCGTACAGGAAGTTAGGGCATATCTTCATGAAACCTGTCTTGTATCTCCGATTGACGGCGAAGTTACCGAGATATATCCCAAACGCGGAGAACTGGTCGGCACTGGCGCTCCTATCATGAGCATTGTTGACCTGAACGACATCTGGTTCACCTTCAACATCCGTGAAGATTTGCTTTCCTCTATAAAAATGGGATCGACGTTCAACGTAAAAGTTCCCGCTTTGGGGAATAAAACCGTACAGGTAAAAGTAACATACATCAAAGCATTGGCTTCTTACGCCACCTGGAAAGCAACCAAAACGACCGGACAATTTGACATCAAGACATTCGAAGTACGTGCCCGTCCGACAAGCAAAGTTGAAGGTCTTCGTCCCGGAATGAGTGCCCTTTTGGAAGAAACATTGAAATAACGCCTCGTTCAGGCGCTATCGCACCCACTATCTTAAACCGATTATTTTCATCACTAAATTCAGAACTTACATGCCCGATAAAAAAGCATCAGTCATCGGCGCCACACTCAGACGAGAGTTGGCAAAAATGAAAAGCCGTCCCATGTACCTGATTCTCACACTTGGGATCATGAGTTTTTGCTATATCTTTTTCATATCTTTCTTCAACGAAGGGCAATTAATGAAAATGCCTGTTGGTATTATCGACCATGACAACTCCAAAATTTCACGACAATTCTGCCGTAATCTTGATGCAACACAACAAGCCAGAATTGTGATGAGACTGAGTAATTTCAAAGAGGCGCGGGTTGAAATGCAAAAAGGAAACATCTACGCTTTTGTGGAGATTGAAAAGGGGTTCTCCGAAAAATTACAGGCAAATAAAAGACCGCCCATCACATTCTACATCAACGACGCTTTCCTCACAGCAGGATCTTTATTGCTAAAAGACATTTCCACGATGAGTCTTCTGACTTCCGGCGGAGTTCAGCAGAAGGTTTTAAGAGCCAAGGGAGTGGACGAAAGCCTCATTCCCGGCATCGTCCAACCGGTCTCCATCGACACCCATATGATTGGCAATCCATGGTCGAACTACAGCGATTATTTCCTGAACGTTTTCTTTCCCGGAGTGCTGGAGTTCGTAATACTGATGACTACGGTTTTCGTCATTGGCATCGAATTCAAGGAACGTACATCACGCCACTGGTTACGAACGGCTAATAACTCTTTTTCAAAAGCACTGATCGGCAAACTACTGCCCTACACGGCCATTTTCATCTGCCTGGGATTTTTATCCAACATTATTCTGTTCGGATATTTGCATTTTCCACTCAACTCCAGCCTGTTTTGGATGCTGCTGGCAACCGTGTTTTATGTGATAGCATGCCAGTCTGTAGGACTACTTATCATCGGAATTCTCCCGGTATTGCGCGATTCAGTATCAATCGTTATGATTTACGGCATGTTCGGTTTTACGTTTACCGGATTCACATTCCCCATTGAACAAATGGCATACCCTGTGCGTATTTTCAGCTACATCTATCCGATCAGGCACTATTTCAACATTTACGTCAATCAGGCTTTGCATGGAGTAGACATTAGATATTCGTTCGGATCGTATGTTATTTTGCTTGCATTTACATTGCTGCCGGCAATCATTTTCGTCCGACTGAAAAAGGCAGCCATTTATCAGAATTACCCTATCAAATAAAAGGAATCAATCAAATGAAGATAACCCGATTTTCCGGAATCAAGCGATTAAAATCCAACAGCAAAGACACGTTCGACATTTTCGTCAATGAGATGAAAATGATTTCGCACGACAGAGGCGTTGTGATCATTTTCATCATGGCCGTATTAGCATATCCTCTGCTCTATTCTCTTGTTTACAAAAATGAAACCCTGATAAATCTTCCTGTTGCTGTTGTAGATAATTCCCGCAGCCATGAATCGACAGAATTAATCAGACACCTGAACGCCACTCCCGAAGTAGACGTATTCAGCACATACACTTCGCTTTATGACGCTCAAAAAGCATTTAACCAACGACTTGTAAACGGAGTCATCTACATACCCGACAATTTCGGCAAAAACATTAATACTGGGCAAAAAGCCAATATTTCTGTGTATTGCGACATGAGCAGTTTTCTCTACTATCGAACTGTATTGCAAGCCACCAACCATGTTGTCCTTGATATGGGGAAAGACATTCAGGTAAAACGTCTGGGTGAACAGGGCATCACCGGAGAATCGGCTAAAATCATTACAGAACCGGTCCCCTACAATGATGTTGTACTATACAACGAGACAGCCGGATATGCAAGCTTTTTGGTTCCGGCCGTACTCGTACTGATTCTTTACCAGACACTTTTCTTCGGAATCACCATTCTTGCCGGTACGGCCCGCGAAGAAAACCGGTTTCACGCCCTCGTAAGCACCTCTGTCCACAAAGGGAAAACGCTTAGGGTAGTCCTGGGCAAAAGTGCGGCATATTTTATCATCTATCTGGCCTGGAGTATTTATGTGCTCAAGGTGATACCACAACTGTTCTCTCTGCCGCATCTCGGCGATTCGATAGATATAATCGGATTGGTAATCCCGTTTTTGCTTGCATCGATATTCTTTGCCATGACCATTTCCACATTCCTGCCAAACAGGGAAACGGGAATGCTGACATTCGGAATTTTCTCACTTATACTTCTGTTTTTGGGAGGAGTTTCATGGCCTTACTACAATATGAATGGTTTCTGGAAAGCTTTCGGATGGATTTTCCCAAGCACGCACGGAATTCAGGGTTATATAAAAATAAATACGCTGGGAGCTGATATCCAGACAATTTCAAAAGAATATCACACACTTTGGTTGCAAGCATTGATCTATTTGTTGTTATGCGTATGGGCATATCACCGGCAAATAAAGAAAAGCCTTGCCAAAGCCAGAGCACACCAAATGGTTTCTCACAAAAGAGAAACAGCAATAAACGAGTCAGGTGAACAAGCAAACAATATCAAAAACTCCAATTCGCAATCATAAGTTTGTCATAGAAAACAAGATATTTCTTTCAAATAGAATGTTATAACTTGTTTTGAAACAAAAAAACCACTATATTTGCACGCTCAAAAAAAGATAATCATTTCACTATTAAAACTAAAGGAGGAACCAAGCCATAGCAGCGCCAAGGATAACAAGAGTCGAAAAAAAAGAACTGCACCGGATTAACGAACGCATCCGCGAAAGAGAAGTTCGGTTAGTAGGCGAAAACGTCGAACAGGGTGTTTATTCTATTGAAGTAGCTTTACGTAAAGCCGATGATTTGGGGTTAGATTTGGTCGAAATATCCCCGAATGCAGCTCCTCCTGTTTGCAGGATTACAGATTATCAAAAGTTTCTTTATCAGCAAAAGAAACGCGAAAAAGAGATGAAACTGAAAGCCTCGAAAGTGGTTTTGAAGGAAATCCGTTTCGGACCGCAAACAGACGATCACGACTATAATTTCAAACTAAAACACGCTCAGGAATTTCTGAAAGAAGGGTGCAAAGTTAAAGCTTACGTATTCTTCAAAGGTCGTTCCATCCTGTTTAAAGAGCAGGGAGAAGTGCTTCTGCTTCGTTTTGCGAGCGATCTCGAAGATTTGGCAAAAGTAGACTCATTACCCACACTCGAAGGCAAACGAATGATTATTATGTTTTCGCCGAAAAAGCCTGCGAAATAAAAATGAGCATCTCCGATATTCGCTAAAAATGTCCCAATTATTCAATTAAAATAAAAACAGAACATGCCAAAAATGAAAACTAATTCCGGTGCTAAAAAAAGGTTCACCCTTACCGGAACAGGAAAAATCAAGAGAAAACATGCTTACAAAAGCCATATCTTGACTAAAAAGACCAACAAGCAAAAACGTAACCTTACCCACGCAGGTTTGGTTGATTCAACAGACTTGAATAACGTTAAATTCATGTTGTGTCTTAAATAAGCACACTCTCTTTAATTCCACTTTAGTAACCGAATGTTTAGCCTCAAGTTCGCAGTAAAATGCGGCGCTACCATTCACAAAACATTTTATTATGCCAAGATCAGTAAATCATGTCGCCTCAAGGGCAAGACGTAAAAAAGTATTGAAACTTACCCGTGGTTACTTCGGTGCTCGCCGCAACGTTTGGACCGTAGCAAAAAACACATGGGAAAAAGGGTTACAGTATGCATACCGTGACCGCAAAAACAAAAAACGCAACTTCCGTGCATTATGGATTCAGCGTATCAACGCAGCTGCACGTTTGGAAGGACTTTCTTATTCTAAACTAATGGGAGCTCTCCACAAAGCCGGTATCGAAATGAACCGTAAAGTATTAGCTGATTTAGCTATGAACCATCCGGAAGCTTTCAAAGCTATCGTTACCAAAGCTAAAAACGCTTAATTAAGAACTTATATAATTGGGAAAAGCCGCCTATACGGGCGGCTTTTATTTTTGAATACCAACGAATAGGCTCAACATTTCAGCTTGCAAGACTCCACAGCCGTAGGCCTTCCCTACTCTACGAGGAAGAATTAACCGTTGGCATATTTCCAAACCAGCACACTACACATGCAATATCTGACACATACCCTTTCTAACGGACTCCGGATAGTTCATAAGCCCGATCCATCACCTGTATCCTATTGTGGGCTGGCAATCAATGTCGGCACCCGCGACGAATTGCCCCATGAACATGGCATGGCTCATTTCATAGAACATCTTATTTTCAAAGGCACTTCACACCGCAAATCATGGCACATCATCACCTCCATGGAAGAGGTTGGCGGTGAACTGAATGCATACACCACCAAGGAAGAAACATTTCTTTACTCCGTTTTCCTGGAGCGTTATTTTGAAAAAGCGATTGGATTAGTTTCGGATATGGCGGCCAACTCTATTTTCCCCGAAAAGGAAACGATTAAAGAAACTGATATTGTATTGGATGAAATAGAATCATACAACGATTCGCCCTCCGACCTGATATTCGACGAAATTGAAGAAATACTTTTCGACGAATACGCCATCGGACGAAACATATTAGGAAGTGTCGATTCCCTGAAGAATTTCACCCATAAAGACATCGTGGAATTCCACCATCGCAACTACACCGCCGACAGAATGGTTTTCTTTTCGCTTGGCAATACCGATTTTAAGAAGATTGTTCGTTTGGCAGAAAAGCACCTCAGTGGGATTCCAGCCGGATCAGCACCTCTCATTCGTCAATTACCGGAGCTTTACAAGCCTCAATCAAAAAAAGCAAACCGCGACACCCACCAGACTCATTACATACTCGGCAACCGGGCATATACGCTTCATCACCCCGACAGAATAGCCCTGCACCTGCTGAATAATATCCTGGGAGGTCCAGGCATGAACAGCATGCTCAACCTTTCGTTGCGCGAAAGAAGCGGATTAGTTTATAACGTCGAATCAAACTTCGCGCCCTATACCGATACCGGTGCTCTGACCATCTATTTTGGCTCAGACCCTAAGAATATGAACCGATGTGCCCGACTTATCGAAAAAGAGCTGTCGAGGCTTAGGGAAGCACCTCTGACGTCAAATTTCGTTGAGAAAGCAAAAAAACAGCTCCTTGGGCAAATGACCATTGCAACAGAAAGCAAGGAAAATCTGGCTCTGAGTTTAGGCCGAAGCATCCTTCACTTCAACAGGTTTGATTCCATTGAAGAGTCAGCCGAAAAACTAAAACTCATCACCCCGGAAAAATTACAACAAATAGCTCAGGAAGTTTTTGCTCCAGAACTTCTCAGCAAACTGATTTATACTGAGTAAGTTCTTGGTTATTCAACAAAAAAGGCGTCCAATGGACGCCTTTTTTGTTGATATAAAAATTCGAGATTAGAAAGTAACTTTCAAACCAACCTGCATGTGCCAGCGACTTGAGAAACTACTTTTGTACACCTTATCATCCTGATAAGAATAAGTAGGAACATAATCTCCATTAGCATTTTTCGTCATTGCAGTAACTTTTAATGGCTGTACTGTATAGTCACTACCATAAACAGCACCCCATTCTTTATTCAGCATATTTCCAAAGTTGATAATGTCTAAAGACAATTCAATCTTATTGCTCTTGCCTTTTAGATAGTAGAAGCTTTCTGCAAAATGAAGATCAAAGTGATTTTCCCATGGTGCACTGTTTGAATAACGTTCAGCATATTGTCCACGGTGATTCTTTGCATAGCTATCACCTTCAATCCAGTTACCAAAACTGGTACGATCTGCCGCTGAAGCAAAGGTCATTTTTGCCAATTCATCCTGAGTTGGGATATACAATAAGGAGTTACCTTTTTGTGTATCACCATTAAAGTCAACACTTTCGTTCATGGTTAAGCAATAGCGCATACCTGTACTTCCATTATACATAAGAGAAACTGTCGTTGCCAAACGATTATCCAAATATTTAGGCGTTGTATATGATGCCTGTGCCAATACACGATGAGGAATATCAAATACAGAATAAGACATTTCGCTGGAATTATTCGGATTTTTGGCGTAGTTATACTGCCAGTTAGAAAGAGCAACAGAACTTGTTCCATCGTTAACAGAATAAGCATGACCAAAGGTGTAGCTTGCCATAAGATCGAGCCCAAACTTAAAGCTCTTTTCCAATTTACCGCTTAATGAATATGAGTAACCTTTGTTGGTATTCTTAAGATTGATAATAGCGTAATAGCTACCGGCATTTGTAGCGAAATAATTGGTAGCCGAGTTAGGAACATCTGCACTAACAGCGTAAACTTTTTTACCATTGTCAACAAGAGCCAGATTTTCAAACCACACATTATTTAATGTTTTGGAGTACAAACCTTCCACCGTCATTTTAACATCATACGGCAATGCTTGTTCTACTGCTAGGTTCGCACGGAATACTTGCGGATATTTGAAATCTTTAGAAACGGTGTTGATAGTCGGTTTTGAAGCAGAGCCACTTGCCGATTTCATAGCTGCAACTGCATCATTACCAAAAGTACCAAATTTAGGAACATTCGTTGTAATAGTAGTTCCCTTCATTTCCATACCGGTATTATTCCACATGTTCGACAACCATACAAAAGGTACACGACCTGTAAATAAACCAGCACCACCACGAACCAATGTTTTATGACTGTCATCGGTATACCAACGGAAACCTACACGAGGAGAAATCATAACTTTTGTAGAAGGAACTTCTCCGACCTTTACACCATAAGTAGTGGAATAGGTACTAAGGTTAAATGCGTCATTAGCTGTAGGTTTATTGAAACACATAGGAACATCGAATCGTACACCATAAGTAACGTTAAAGTTGTTATTTATACTCCATTTGTCTTGCAGATAGAGACCAAACTGTCCTGCTTTTACTGTACCAGCCCACTTATAGCTACCTGTCAAATCATAGTCAGAATAGTTATACTTGAATTGATAAGCATTGTCGTTCACGAAATCTGTCAGCGAGTTATAATAATATGCTCCGGTTGATGCCTGAATGAACAAATTATTCATTCGATAAAATTCATTATGCGTACCGAAGGTAAAAGTATGGTCTCCGTGATACCATGTCAGGTTATCTTCTAATGTATAAATATTTTGATCCAGTCTGTTCGCTCCAGAAGAATACTCCGTTCCAATATAAGCTGTGGTCTTACCTGTAGTTGTTCCTACACCACCACCAAGCTTACTAATGCTTATGTTAGGTCCTTGATAAGCAACATCACGACTATCCCGAACAAACGTAACACCAAAACGAGCTTCATTGCTCAATACATTACTGAGTTTAGAATTCAATTCTGCAACAAACGAATTGGTTTTATCGAGCATGCGATAACCACTATTTTCAAAATAATAGGTAGTAGAACCAGAACTGTAAGTATCTTTATAAGAGTCGTTGTATTGATAACGCAAAGAGAACTTGTTATTGGCATTGATATTCCAGTCAATACGGCCCATAAGAGACAATCCCTTTGTATTAACACTACGCTTTCCATAAGTATCTGCATTCCCGGTAATCTGAGCATATCTATCGGCAATAGCTTTAGCTTCACCAGCAGTCAAATAACCTGTAGTATAATCGGGGAAGTAGGTAGAAGGATAAGTATCGTACTTGTATTCCGCACTTGTAAAGAAGAACAATTTGTTTTTAATAATCGGTCCACCGAATGTGAATCCCGCTGTTTTGGTAGATTGTGTACCCAATTTTGCTTTCACATTATTGATCTGATCCCATTTTCCATACATATTTTGATCGGTGTAGTATCCGTAAGCAGAACCAGAAAATTTATTCGTACCTGACTTCGTAATTGCATTGATACCACCACCGGTAAAACCACTCTGACGAACATCAAAAGGAGAAACTACGACCTGAATTTCCTGAATAGCATCCAGTGAAATGGGGTTTGCTCCTGTCTGTCCTCCGTTGGTACCTGAACTGGCCAATCCGAACACATCATTACTTACCATACCGTCAATCTGGAAAGAGTTATAACGGTTATTGGAACCTGCAATTGAGATCCCACCAATTTTAGCAGAAGAAACGAGTGGAGACAACTTGGCCACATCGTAAATACTACGGTCAATGGTAGGGGCATTTACAATTTGATTTTCTTTGAAGTTTGTGGCAGCTCCACCGCCGGCACTTTTTACACCTGCGTTAGCTCTCACAACAACCTCATTTAATTCTTTTACGTTCTCTTTAAGATTCACATTTAATGTCAATGGGTCACCAAGCGACAATTGAATATTATTGTATTCAACTTTTTTATATCCCACATAAGAAATGATAATTTTGTATGGTCCCCCCACACGCATACCCTGAATGGAATATCTCCCTTTTTCATTTGTAATTGCACCATACGACGTACCAGAAGGTTGGTGGATAGCCTGAACCGTAGCCCCGATTATCGCCTCTTTATCATCTCCAACACGACCGTTAATACTCGCTGTTGTGACCTGCGCCATAGCCGATAAAGCCATGATGCACCCCAACGCCATTAGCACTAATCGTTTACCTGTTTTTTTCATAAAAATAAAATTAAATTGGACGTTTAAATAATTTCCAGTATAAAGGCTGATTTTGTCTAGTATTATTTTTAAAGGAAAGGATTTATAATAAACATAATCTGCTGAAAATGCAAAAATGTTCATTAGCAAGAAGATAACAAATTGAACGCCACAAAAATATCTATAAATATTCAATTTACACACATTTTTCTTTAGAAGTTTTCAACAACAACTCACTTTCAAATGTTAATTCTTTACGTATAGTTCCTTAATTTGGACTACAAAAGTACGTCAGCAAATCTAAAAAATCATTACAATTTAATGAAGAATCATACCATTTAAGCCCAATTATAGCCGGTTTGAAAATTGCCAATCCAGCTATTGCTCACGACAGATATTATTTTTACTTTTGCTTCTAAATACACTTCACACTCGAAGAAAGACAAACCCTTTTGAATGAAGCATATACGAAATTTTTGCATTATTGCCCACATCGATCATGGCAAAAGTACTCTGGCAGATCGTCTACTGGAAGTTACCAATACCATTTCTCAAAAAGATTTGCAGGCTCAGGTACTCGATAACATGGACCTGGAGCGTGAACGAGGTATAACTATTAAAAGCCATGCCATTCAGATGGAATATCTGCACAATGGCGATAACTATATTCTCAATCTGATTGACACTCCGGGTCACGTAGACTTTTCTTACGAAGTTTCCCGCTCCATAGCTGCCTGCGAAGGCGCTCTGTTGATTGTTGATGCCACACAAGGCATTCAGGCACAAACCATTTCCAACCTCTACATGGCCATTGAACATGATCTGGAGATTATTCCGGTGATGAACAAGATGGATATGGACAGCGCCATGCCCGAAGAAGTAGAAGACCAGATTGTTGAATTGCTAGGATGCAAGCGGGAAGAAATTATTCGTGCCAGCGGTAAAACCGGTCTTGGCGTTGATGAAATTCTGGAGGCCATCGTAACCAGGATAAAACCACCGGTCGGCGATCCTGAAGCTCCTCTTCAATGCCTTATTTTCGACTCGGTCTTCAATTCATTCCGCGGAATTATTGCTTACTATAAAATCATCAACGGGACTATCAGCAAAGGCGATCTAGTTAAATTTGTTGCTACCCAGAAAGAGTACGAAGCGGATGAAATCGGCGTACTCAAACTGGATATGTCACCACGCACTTCATTGAGCGCCGGAGATGTAGGATACATTATTTCGGGGATCAAGACCTCTAAAGAAGTAAAAGTGGGTGATACGATTACGCATGTAAAACGTCCCTGCGAAAAAGCCATTGCCGGATTTGAAGAGGTAAAACCGATGGTATTTGCCGGAGTTTACCCGATTGAAACGGAAGATTTTGAAGATCTTCGTTCGTCCATTGAAAAGCTTCAGCTTAACGACGCTTCGCTCACCTTCGAACCGGAATCTTCCATCGCGCTTGGGTTCGGATTCCGCTGCGGCTTCCTGGGATTACTCCACATGGAGATTATTCAGGAACGACTCGATCGTGAGTTCGACATGAATGTTATTACAACCGTTCCGAATGTAAGCTACCGTGTTTTCACTAAAAAAGGCGATATGATTGAGGTACACAACCCTTCCGGGTTGCCCGACATTACTCTTATCGACCATATCGAAGAACCTTATATCAGGGCTTCTGTTATTACGCAGACCAACTTTCTTGGTGCGATCATGACACTTTGCCTGGGTAAACGTGGCATTTTGATCAAACAAGATTACATTTCATCCAACAGAGTAGAACTGATTTACGATATTCCACTGGGAGAAATCGTGTTTGACTTTTACGACAAACTGAAAAGTATCTCGAAAGGTTATGCTTCATTCGACTATCATATGCACGATTTTCGTGAATCAAAACTGGCGAAACTGGATATTTTATTGAATGGAGAACCTGTAGATGCCTTATCTTCGCTTACTCACGTTGACAATGCGTATACTCTCGGCCGCCGGATGTGCGAAAAGCTGAAAGAGCTTATCCCACGTCAGCAATTTGACATTGCCATACAGGCTGCCATTGGTGCTAAAATCATTGCCCGTGAAACTATAAAAGCTGTACGTAAGGATGTGACGGCCAAATGTTACGGTGGTGACATCTCCCGAAAGCGTAAATTGCTTGAAAAGCAGAAGAAGGGAAAGAAAAAAATGAAACAAATCGGTTCGGTAGAAGTACCTCAGAAAGCATTCTTAGCGGTGCTGAAACTGGATTAATATATAGATTTGAAGGTTGAAAGGTTATTAAACTTGAAGCTTTGAACTTGAAAAATAATAGATAATATGACCAAGAAAGAAATAACGCCACAAGCCCGAAAAATGCTGAAATGGTTTTGGCTAAGTTTTGCAGGTTTTTTATTGGCTGTTGTACTGCTGTTTATTGCCATATCTTTCGGATGGATTGGCTATTTGCCTCCAATCAGCGAATTGCAAAATCCCCGCAACCGTTACGCTTCTGAGATTTATTCGTCGGACATGAAGCTGTTGGGAAGTTTCTCTTTGAGCTCAGGCAACAGAATGAGCGAAATCTACCAGAATCTTTCGCCAAACCTGATTAATGCGTTAGTAGCAACGGAAGATTCAAGATTTTACGATCACTCCGGTATCGACGGCTGGGCACTGGCACGCTCTCTGGTTCTTCGCGGTATTTTTCAAATTAAAAGTGCCGGTGGTGCCAGTACGCTGACACAACAGCTAGCCAAACAGCTTTATTCTCCTCATGCGCCCAACTTCATAACGCGCTTGTTGCAGAAGCCCAACGAATGGGTGATTGCCGTCAAGCTGGAGCGGCTGTATACCAAAGAAGAGATCATCAACATGTACCTGAACCAGTTCGACTTCCTCAACAATGCCGTTGGAATACGCACTGCAGCTCAGGTTTACTTCAGCACTACACCGGATAAACTGACTATTGAACAGGCAGCTACTCTGATTGGGATGTGCAAAAACCCTGCTTATTATAATCCTTTACGTTTCAACGAAAGAACCCGGGGACGACGCAACACGGTTTTCCAACAGATGGAAAAAGCCAACATGCTATCTCATGCTCAGGTAGATTCGTTAAGCAAACTACCGCTTACACTTAAATACCAGCGTGTAGACCATAAGATTGGTGCGGCTCCTTATTTCCGTGAATACCTGAGAAGAATTCTGACTGCCGATAAACCCGAAAAAGCAGATTATGCATCATGGCAAAAGCAACAATATGTGGATGACTCTATTGCCTGGGCAACCAATCCTTTATACGGATTCTGCAATAAAAACCACAAATCGGACGGTTCGCCATACAATCTTTATACTGACGGATTAAAGATTTACACGACGATAGATTCAAGGATGCAGAAATATGCTGAAGAAGCTGTACATGAACAAATAACATCACTTCAGGACAAATTCTTCAAAGAAAAGAAAGGCCGGAGTTACGCTCCGTTCTCCCGCACTTTACGCGAGCAGGATATTGACGATATCATGAACCGGTCAATGAAATTATCCGACCGGTATCGTAATATGAAGCGTGCAGGTGCAAGCGCTGCTGACATCAAAAAAGCTTTCAGCACGAAAGTTTCCATGCAGGTTTTCTCGTACAGAGGACAAATAGATACGGTAATGTCTCCGATGGACTCCATCCGTTATCTGAAATATTTCTTGCGATGTGGTTTTATGTGTATGGATCCAAACAATGGTCACGTAAAAGCATACGTAGGAGGCCCCGATTTCAATATGTTCCAATATGATATGGCTTCGATGGGACGGCGTCAGGTCGGTTCTACCATCAAACCATTCCTCTATTCGTTAGCCATGGAAGAAGGTTTTTGGCCCTGTAGCCAGATACTGTGTGCGCCAATTACGTTAAATCTGGGCAACGGCGAAAGCTGGACACCAAGAAACGGCAGCCAGAGCAGAGTTGGCGAAATGGTTTCTCTGAAATGGGGTCTTTCCCAGTCGAACAACTACATCACTGCCCGACTGATGAGCAATTTCACACCAATGGCAATGGTAAAAATGATGCGCTCGTTTGGTATACGGGGATATATTCCTCCGGTATGGTCGCTATGTGTTGGTCCGGCTGAAGTTTCTTTACAGGAAATGGTGGATGCTTACACTGCATTCCCCAACAAAGGCGTTCGCGTTGACCCTATGTACGTGACCCGCATTGAAGACAACAACGGAGCTGTAGTTGCCTCCTTTGAACCAAAAATGAATGAAATTCTGAGTGAGCAAACCTCTTATAAAATGCTGACATTGCTTCGCGGCGTTGTTGACAACGGAACCGCCGGGCGATTAAGATATAATTATCGTTTCAGCGGACAGCTTGGAGGTAAAACCGGTACAACCCAAAACAACTCCGACGGTTGGTTTATCGGATTCTCGCCCAGTCTTGTAGCCGGTGCCTGGGTCGGTGGAGAAGACAGAGCCGTCCACTTCGATTACACGAGTGATGGACAGGGAGCCAGCATGGCATTACCTATTTGGGCAATATTCATGCGAAAAGTTTATGGAGACCCGACGCTGGGATATTCTGAAACGGAAACCTTCAAAGTTCCACCAACATATAATCCGGATGAAGGATGCGGAGGACAAGCACCTCCTGAAGAACCTTCTTCTACCGCTGTGGAACAATTCTAGCAGAAAATGCACAGCTGATATAAGTCAATCATGCTAAAGTGAGAATTCTCACTTTGGCGTGATTGCACTCTTTTTATAGGTATAAAGTCAAATTCAAAACCACACCTTGGAGAATTAAAGAACATTTAGAAAACCTGTATGAAAAAAAAGATTGTTTCACTCCTCTTTATCCTGTTTTCAGTAGGAACCTCCTGGTCTCAACTCAATACAGACAGGGTAATGGCTATCGCTCAAAATGCCCTCTACTTTGAAGACTATGTGTTAGCCATCCAATATTTCAACCAAATTATCAGCGTAAAACCTTATTTGCCGGATCCATATTTGTACAGAGGTATTGCCAAGATTCAACTGGGAGATTTTGCGGGAGCTGAAGCCGACTGTTCTTCGGCACTGGCCCTGAACCCTTTTATTCCGGGAGCATATTATGCCAGAGGATTTTCGCGCATTAAGCTAAAGGAACTCGAAGGAGCAGAATCGGACCTCAACAAGTACCTGGAATACAACCCGGTGAACGACGATTTGTTGCGATTGAGGATATGGGTCTACGATTTACAGAAGAAATACGATCTGGCGCTGAAGGACATAGACCAACTGACGAAAAAGAACAAAGACAGCGATCTACTGATGGACAAAGGCCAGATTCTGATGGAGAAAAACGATACCATTGGAGCAATGACCTACTTCACTGATGCCATCAAGGCCGACAGCACCAAATGTAACGGCTGGAGTGCTTTGGCAACATTGAAGATGATGCAACACGACAACTCAGGCGCTTTGCACGATTTTGATAAAGCCATCGCCCTGAAATCAAAATATGCAGGAGACTACATCAACCGCGGACTTCTAAATTACTGGAACAAAAATTATCGCGGAGCATTTGCGGACTATGACAAAGCTATAGAACTCGATGACAAAAGCATTATTGCCCACCTCAACCGGGGGATGTTGCGTTCGGAAGTCGGTGACCTGAATAATGCCGTTTCGGACTTCAACAAGGTAATTGCGGCTGAACCGGAAAATTACGAAGCGCTCTACCAACGGGCTCTACTTAACACCGAAATTGGAGATTATCGTCAGGCTACACTGGATTTCAACAAAATCATTGCCCGCTACCCAGGATTCTCTCCTGCCTTTTGGGGACGAGCCAAAGTAAAGCAACTACAGCATGATGCAAAAGGCGCTTATCTTGACCAAATGACGGCACAGGAAATTGAGAAGAAAAAGCCCAGAAATACGGTTAAGAAAGAGGAAGAACCTAATACTCAGGCTCAGATGGCAAAAAGTACCAAGAGCAATGAAACTAAGGCTTCTATCTTCAACGACGTACTGGCCCGGGGAGGAAATCCTTCCGACGAGGCTCCTAAAAAAGGTGGTTTAAGGGGTGCAATACAGAATGTCAACATAGAAATTTCGAACGAACCCAACTTTGTTTTAAGCTATTACAGCAAAGAAAACGAACTGAAGCGTCTGGGATATTATTTCTCTGTAATAGACGATTACAACAAGCAGCACAAGCTGAACGCTAAGTTAAAAATCACGAATGACGAAATTTCGCTCACTCAGGAGATGATTCAAATGCATTTTCAGGCAATTGATAACATGACCACCGAAATCAATAGAAAGCCAAATGCCGACGCTTATTTTGTACGTGGCATAAACTATGCGTTGGTAAAGGATTATACGAATGCCGTTCAGGATTTCTCCAAGGTTATTGAGCTACGTCCTGACTTTACGATGGCCTATTTTTGCCGAGCCAACATATTGTATAAGTTATTAGACTTCAAGCTAAACAATCCTGAAAACAAAGAGGTTAAATCAGAGTTTAAAGATGAAAAACTCTATAAACATGACTTCGAAACCATTGCGAAGGATTACAAAAAAGTGATAGAGTTGGCTCCTGAATTTGCTTTTGCCCGCTTCAACCTTGGTAATTTGTACTGTCAGGAAAAAGACTTTGAATCAGCTATCGATATTTATACAGAAGCTCTAAGATCTCAACCTGATTTTGCTGAAGCATTTTTCAACAGAGGCCTTGCCTATCTGTTTCTCAACGATGCAAAAAAAGCGAACATTGATCTGAGCAAAGCCGGCGAATTGGGTATATATCAGGCTTATAACATTATCAAGAGACTTAACGACAATTAATTCCTTATTTATACCGTGTTTCAGTCTCTTTTTTGTAATTTTGCAACTTAATTTTTTCGCGGAATGAAAAAATTATTTCAATTGAGATATATTACAAAAGTAACTCTGTATGAAGACTATAAAAATAAAAGACAAAGTATTTTCGGTATCAATCCCTGACGAAAAAATTCAGGAAGCCGTTAAGAATGTTGCTGAACGTATCAACTGGGATTTGGCTGGCAAAGACCCGTTATTTCTTGTTGTACTCAACGGTGCATTTATGTTTGCCGCCGATTTGATGAAAAGCGTCAATATCCCGAGCGAAATCACGTTTATCAAATTGTCTTCATATCAGGGAACTTCGACGACAGGTGTTGTGAAAGAAATTTTCGGTCTGAACGAAAGCGTGGAAGGCCGCACGGTTGTAATCGTTGAAGACATTGTTGACACAGGCTTCACGATGCAAAAAATTATCAATTCGTTGAAAGAGAAGAAAGCTGCCGATATTCGCGTTGCCACTTTCTTCCTGAAACCGAACTCATTGCAATGCGATATTGAACTAAACTATGTTGCAATGGAAATACCCAACGATTTTATTGTAGGGTATGGTCTCGATTATGACGGCTATGGCCGTAACCTTAAAGAAATCTATACATTAATACCGGAAAAAGCACATTAAAAGCTAACCATTTTAATGAACTGTCTCCACGAGGGTGAAGGCGCAAAAGGATTTACATCATGCTTAACATTATCATTTTTGGAGCTCCGGGCTCAGGTAAAGGAACCCAAAGCGAACGTATCACAGAAAAGTATAACCTGCTTCATATTTCGACCGGCGATATGCTTCGTGCCGAAATCGCAGCAAAAACCGAGCTTGGAGAACTGGCCCACAGCTACATTTCCAAAGGTCAATTGTTGCCCGACCAGGTAATTATCGATATGCTTGCCAAGAAACTTACCGACACGGCCGCCGGACGCAAAGGTGTTATTTTTGATGGATTTCCCCGCACGGTTGCTCAGGCAGAAGCGCTCGACGTTCTGCTGAAAAAGAACAATCAGGATGTTTCTGTCATGCTCGAACTCGACGTTGAAAAAGAGGAACTGATTACCCGTCTTTTGAAACGCGGACAGGAAACCGGTCGTTCGGACGACAACCTCGAAGTAATTCAAAACCGTCTCGAAGTATATCACAACCAAACCACTCCTGTAATGGACTATTACAAGGAAGCCGGCAAATACACACACATCAAAGGTACCGGCACAATTGATGAAATTTTCGGACGCATTGCAACTACCCTCGACAAGGTAGCTAACTAAGAAACCGTTTACAAACTCAATACAATGAAGACTTCTAAAGAAATTCGCCAATCGTTTCTCGATTTCTTTCAATCCAAGCAGCACCACATCGTGCCGTCGGCGCCGATGGTTATCAAGGATGACCCCACGCTGATGTTCACCAATGCCGGGATGAACCAATTCAAGAATATTATTCTGGGGAATGACCCGATTAAGTACCCGCGCATCGCCGATTCGCAAAAATGTTTGCGTGTGAGCGGAAAACACAACGACCTGGAGGAAGTAGGACACGATACCTACCACCACACCATGTTCGAAATGTTGGGCAACTGGTCGTTCGGCGACTATTTCAAGAAGGAAGCCATTGAATGGGCGTGGGAATACCTTACCGAAGTTCTTGGTTTGGATAAAAACCGCCTTTACGTTACCGTTTTTGAAGGATCGCCCGACGAAGGGCTGGAACGTGACAACGAAGCTGCCGGATACTGGGAACAGCACATCGCTGCCGACCGCATCATCAACGGCAACCGCCACGACAACTTTTGGGAAATGGGTGATACAGGACCTTGCGGTCCCTGCTCCGAAATTCATATTGACATCCGTCCCGACAGTGAACGGGCTAAGGTGAACGGTCTGACTTTAGTCAACCAAAGCCATCCGCAGGTAATCGAAATATGGAATCTGGTGTTTATGCAATACAACCGCAAAGCCGATGGTTCGCTCGAACCGCTGCCAGCCAAGGTAATCGACACCGGAATGGGCTTCGAACGCCTTTGTATGGCTATGCAGGGCAAACTGTCGAACTACGACACCGACGTATTCCAACCGATCATCGGCGAAATCGGCAAGTTGTGCGGCATCAAGTATGGTGCTAACGACAAAACGGATATCGCAATGCGCGTTATTGCCGACCATATCCGCACCATCTCATTTTCAATTACCGACGGGCAATTACCATCGAATGCAAAGGCAGGTTACGTTATTCGACGTATTCTGCGCCGCGCCGTGCGTTACGGGTATACTTTCCTTGACCAAAAACAGGCATTCCTGTACAAACTGTTGCCTGCTCTGATCGACAGCATGGGTATTGCTTATCCTGAATTACAGGCTCAACAATCACTCATTTCGAAAGTAATTAAGGAAGAAGAAGAATCGTTCCTTCGCACGCTCGAAACCGGCATCCGTTTGCTCGACAAAGTGATTGACGAAACGAAAGCAGAAGGCAAAACCGAAATCAGCGGGGTAAATGCCTTTACACTTTACGACACATTCGGATTTCCTCTCGATTTGACGGAACTGATTTTGCGCGAAAACGGAATGACAGTCAACATCGATGAGTTCAACACCGAAATGCAGAAGCAGAAGGAACGTGCCCGCAACGCAGCTGCCGTGGAAACCGGGGACTGGGTGAGCGTTCGCGACGGAGAAACGGCTTTCGTAGGTTACGACTTGCTGGAAACCGAAGCTCACATTCTTCGCTACCGCCTTGTAAAACAAAAGAACAAATCATTCTATCAGATAGTGCTCGACCAGACTCCTTTCTATGCAGAAATGGGTGGTCAGGTTGGCGACAGCGGCATCATGGCCGACGGCAACGAGACGATAGAAATTTTCGATACCAAACGCGAAAACAACCTACCCGTTCACCTGACGGCTAAATTACCCTCCGATTTTACGGCAACGTTCAACGTAAAAGTAAACGGAGACAAACGTCAGGCTACGGAGAACAACCACTCGGCAACTCACCTGCTGCACGAAGCATTGCGCGAAGTATTGGGAAGCCATGTTGAACAAAAAGGTTCGTTCGTTTCGCCCGACACATTGCGTTTCGACTTCTCTCACTTCCAGAAAGTGACCGACGAAGAGATTCGCAAGGTGGAAGAGCTGGTAAATGCCAAGATTCGTGAAAACCGTCCGCTCGACGAACACCGTAACATGCCGATTGCCGAAGCACGTGCTTTGGGAGCCATGGCGCTGTTTGGCGAAAAATACGGCGATCATGTCCGCGTGGTGAAATTCGGTTCTTCCGTTGAACTATGTGGTGGTACACACGTTCAGGCTACCGGCGAAATCGGATTCTTCAAAGTTGCTGCCGAAAGTTCAGTAGCTGCCGGGATTCGCCGAATTGAAGCTGTAACCGGTGTTGGTGCCGAAAAATTTGTTCAGAATCAGCAGGACCTGTTGAAAGGCATCCACTTGTTGTTCAATAACGCGCCGAACATGTTCCAGTCCGTACAAAAAGCGCTGGACGAAAATGCATCCTTGAAGAAGCAGATAGAAAGCTTCATGCAGGAAAAGATGCTGCAATTGCGCGACATTCTTATACAACGTGCGGAAGAGATCAACGGTGTGAAAGTGATTCGTCATCAGGGCGACGAAAACCCCGATCTGGTACGTGGCCTTGCTTCACAGTTCAAAGGTAAATTCAGCGATGTGAAATTCCTGTTCGTTGCCGGAACCGTATTCGAAGGCAAACCGTCACTCACGATTTTCCTCAGTCAACCGATGGTGGATGCCGGATACAATGCCTCCAACATGGTACGCGAAGCTGCCAAGTTTATCAACGGCGGTGGCGGCGGACAACCGTTCCTGGCAACTGCCGGAGGTAAAAAACCGGAAGGACTCGATCAGGCTGTAGCCAAAGTTATTGAGTTGATTTAATAGCTCATTAAACCATAAAAAAGCCCCTTGAACGGATAATCTGTTCAAGGGGCTTTTCGTTTGTAAAAAACAAATTACAACTTCACTGTCAAACCAATTTTTCCATCGGAGAAAGCATTGCCACCGCCGAATTCGAGATTAAGAGCAACAGTTCGGGAAATAAAATAGCGTCCCCCGATCTGTGCTCCAAGGCCAAGACCCGAAGTATGCGAACCGTGGTATATATCGGGAGAATTCCAGACATAAAACCCGAGGTTAAGTCCGGCATAGAAATCCCAGTTACGGGGAATTCTCAAAAGATTATTGAAATGGTAATTCGCATTACCCGAAATTCCGACTATCGAGTGATCGTAATAATAGTTATCCCAATCCTCGCGGTAAGAGCGATAAGAAAGTTCTCCTCCCAGAGTCACATCCCGACTCACAGCATGGTCGAAGCCGAAATAAACCGGCACTCCCCAATCGGAAAAACCGACACCAAAATTCAACTGCGTGCGTCCCATTGCCAATGAATTTTGGCTGAAAGCGACTACCGAAACAAATGCAAATACTGCTAGTACAAGATACTTTTTCATACGATAATAATTTATTTGTTTAAGGAAGTATGGAACTCGCATGCTAATATTATCATCACCTTGGATGTAAAGCATTTACATGCTCGTTTCATATTTATAGTATGATTTATTGAGTTAAAAAAAATCGAACATCAATCTCTGTCGTGTCCGTGACCATGACCTCTGTTACCTCGACCATTGTCGTGATCGTAGCCCCGATCATCATCTCTGTCATAGCCACGAGCTTTCCCATTTTTCTCCCACCCCCTGTGCAGTCCATTATCACCTTGAAAATCACGACGGTTCTCCTGATGCATATTTCTGTAGTCGCGGTAGTGCTCTACGTAATATCCGTGACGCATGTACGGTCTGGGCTCATTTACCACAACTTTATACGTTGAGTAAAGATCAAAATGGCGGTAACGCCCCGGCAGCCTTTTGGCAAACTTCCATCCGTTGCCATGAGGATAGATAAACACACGTTCAGGAACCGAATAATAGATCCCCAATTCGGGCAGAAAATAATACTCTGCATAGTCATATGATGCGGGCCCCCAGGTTGGTTGTATTCCAAGATTCACATTTACCCTTACCTGCGCATGTGCCGAAGAAAAACAAACTAAACTAAGGGCACAAATAAAAAAGATAATCTTAGTCCTTTTCATCCGAAAATAATTTGTTTTTAAGTTGCCGGATGGAACTCGCATGTCCTGATTTTCATGCAAGTTTGTGTTCTGGTAAAAACATGCTCGTTTCATAATCAAAAAAATTAAAGGGTTAACACTCCATTTCAAAATAGTGTTTCGTGATTTGTATTGGTTATATCCCAATAACGATCAACAACCATGCCAATATAGACAAACCACTATTAATCAACATCAAATACCTTCATTCAGGTGTGGAACAATGTGGAAAAGCGAGGAAAAAAGAGTGGATAGTATGATCCTTCCAAAAGTTGAATAGAGTCGGTAGGGTTTACGCATTATAAGAATTAAATAAGGGGCTTCTGCCCCTGTAACCCTGACTTCCTTTTTGTCTTAAAACAAAAAGGAAGCAAAAAATTCAAGGCTATGCCCGCTTCGCTCAAAAAACCGGCGCTCGTCAAGCTAAATTGTCCAAACTTGCCCCTTCCTTGCGTCAGGAGCTTCAAACAATGGACAATTTTACGCTTGCCTCTCTTGTTTTTTGGCTCTCCGGACAAGGCCGCTCTAATCTGACTTAGCCTTTATTACAAATTTAGCATCTTTTCCTTGCCAATTTCTTATATGCGTAATCTATGATAGAGCCGGAGTCAGGTAAAATTTCATGCAAAAAAAATCCTTTCATCCACCCTTCCATAAAGAAAGAGCAGACAAAAGGATTGATGACAGTTCCA
Organism: Paludibacter jiangxiensis; assembly: GCF_001618385.1. NCBI lineage: Bacteria > Pseudomonadati > Bacteroidota > Bacteroidia > Bacteroidales > Paludibacteraceae > Paludibacter > Paludibacter jiangxiensis. The sequence continues at coordinate 386,844 of NZ_BDCR01000003.1, forward strand.
AACAAACCCGGAACCATCATAAGTGCCAATAAAGAAACGCCAGTTTATTTCTGCGATTGGGCATCCTTATCAGTTGATGGAACATCAGACGGAGCCTGATGCTTTTTGTCGTTGCCATTCATACCATGTCGCATTGCCGGACGATCCATTTTTCGTGCATCACGCATTCCCATTTTATATCCTTCCATGCGGCCCTTCATACGCTGCATTTTAGCCTGATATTTCTGAAATTGTTCAGGAGTTAAAATTTTCTGCATATCAGCTTCATGTCCTTTCATCTTAGACATAAAATCTTTGCGGAGATCCTGAACATTCTTCTGCATTTGTTGGCGCTCTTTCAGCATTGACAGTTCCAGATCTTTCATCATGGCAACCTGGGCATCAGTCAGTTTCAGTTCCTGTTTCATACGGTCAACATGTTTTGCAATCCTGTCCTGCGGATTATTAACAGGCTTCTGTTCTTGTTGAGCAGATACAACTCCCACACTAATGGCAGAGAACAATAGGGCTAAGCCCAGAATTTTGTTTGTCTTCATAAGTCAAAAAATTAAACGTTAATACTAACTCTATTTTGAGAGTGTTTGTCAGTTTGACTTACCGGCCATCGACAAGTTTAATCCAATAAGGAATAATTAACTCACAATCAAAAGATAAGAAAACAAACCAAACGGTAAGTTAATCCGGTATTAAGCACAAAAAAAGGAAGGCGGTAAAATTCGTCTTCCTTGCTGTAATGGTTGCCGGTTACTCAAAGTTTGGCATGAGTGCCATCACAGAATGGTTTGTTTTGCGAATGCTTGCAACCGCACAAGAAATATTTTCCGGCCTTCTCGGGAATAAAAGCTACCGGAGTAAATTCGCTGCCGTGGTGCGATCCGTCGCAAAATGGTTGATTTTTACTTTTACCACAGGCGCACCAGTGGTACTCTTTCCCGGCTTCAAGTTCTACAGCAAAAGGGCCTTTCTTTGCTACTTCTGGTTCCATAATGTTTTGAATTTTAAAATGAATATATAAAAGAATATGTAATAAATCTTTCGCCAGCAAATGTAAGCTATTGAAAGAAAAATCCGATTGCATATTTAAGAAAAAATGTAGCACAAATCTGACAGGATTGTATTTTTAACTATCATTTTACATTAAAATAATAGTTTGGAGTTAAATTCGCTTTCATTTTTTCACCTTTACTTACAAAAACAGACAATTTTGAGCCGTTTATTTTCATACGTACAGAGAATAACGTACATTTGCAGCCATTTTCCACATATTCTATCATATGAGTGACGTTAAACACAAAGTGCCTTTTGGCGTTATCGGCCTGATAGTTGCTATCGGCATCGTTTACGGTGACATCGGGACCTCTCCTTTGTATGTAATGCAGGCCATTTTAGGCGACACCCATCACGTAACTCCGGATTACATCATAGGCTCCATCTCCTGTATCATTTGGACACTGACTCTCCAAACTACGGTCAAATATGTATTAATTACGTTACGAGCCAATAACAAAGGTGAAGGTGGCATTCTTTCTTTGTTTGCCCTTTTGCGTAAGAAATACCGTTGGGCGTATGTCATTGCCGCCATCGGAGCAGCCACATTGCTCGCCGATGGTGTTATAACCCCGTCTATTACAGTTATTACAGCAGTAGAAGGTATGCATGGCATATTACCCTCCATGCCAATATTACCCACTACCATTGGAATCCTGCTGATCCTTTTCTTCATACAACCCTTTGGAACTGCCTGGCTGGGGAAATCCTTCGGTAGCATTATGCTTATATGGTTTACCATGCTGGGGGTGATGGGAATAACCCATATATTTGCATTTCCGGCTATCATACAAGCCTTTAATCCATGGCATGCGATACATTTCCTTCTGACTGTGCCCAGCGCCTTTGTAATTTTGGGAGCTGTATTCCTTTGTACTACCGGAGCTGAAGCCCTCTATTCTGATTTGGGACACTGCGGCTACAACAACATCCGTGTATCATGGATTTTTGTAAAAACCGCCCTTATTCTCAACTATCTTGGGCAGGGAGCCTGGATCATTTCCACTCCGGCTAAAATAGTACCGGGTGTTAATCCCTTCTTTGCAATGATGCCAGACTGGTTTTCTCTCTTCGGGGTAATTATGGCTACTTTGGCGGCAATCATTGCCAGTCAGGCTCTGATCAGCGGTTCGTTCACTATCATTAGCGAAGCTATTTCAATGGATATTTGGCCTAACATTTACATCAAATATCCTTCGGAAGTAAAAGGCCAAATGTACATCCCGGCCGTCAATCACATGCTGATGATACTTTGCATTCTGATGGTAATCACATTCCAGTCTTCAACCAATATGGAAGCTGCCTACGGACTGTCAATTACCATTACCATGCTGATGACAACGCTTTTGCTCTTTATTTATTTCAAAGCGACCAACAAACCGCTTTGGATGAGCATCCCCTTATCGTTGTTCTTCCTAACGGTGGAAACCTCGTTCCTTATTGCCAATCTACACAAATTCGCTCATGGTGGTTTTGCCACCCTGATTATTGCCGGTATTTTGTTCGCTCTGATGTACATCTGGTACAACGGCCGACGTATCAAAAACCGTTGCGTGAGCTACGAGCCAATACGCAGCTATATTCCTGTCATTGAAGATATCAGCAACGACGAAGGCATACCTAAATTTGCAACCCATTTGGTATATGTTACCCGCGCGAAGTATCCGAACGAAATGGAGAGCAAAATCCTCTACTCCATCATAAACAAACAACCCAAACGTGCCGACACCTATTGGTTCGTGTATTTATATCGTAGTGACGATCCGTACGAATTCCACTACACAGTAAAGACATTTGCTTCTCAAAAAATCTTCCGGATTGATATCACTTCCGGCTTTAAGCTGGGCGTTCACATGGATGCTTACGTTCATAAAATTGCCAAAGAGATGGAAGAAAAAGGTCTTGTTGATTTGGGAAGTCGCTACAGTTCGCTGTCGCACCACAATATCGAAGGCGATTTCCGGTTCGTGGTGGTAGAACGCATCTTGCGTATGCATGCACAAATGCCGGCCTTCAAACGTTCTATTCTGGTATTGTATCATCTGATGAAACGCATGTCAACCTCCGACACGCAGATATTGGATCTCGACCCAACGAACGTTACGGTAGAAAATGTTCCAATGGCTCAGATAAAATAACGAGAATTAAAAATTTCACAAGAGGTTGCATTCTGACAAAATGCAACCTCTTTTTCGTCCAAACACACCACCAACTGCTCAAAACAGTTCACAACCAGACAATTTATCCTCTACCGCAATCTTTCTGTCGGAGATCCATTCTTCCTATCAAAGTTTTGTGTAAATTAGCGTCCCGCAATTCGCGAAAAACACATGGCAGATAAAACTCAAAAAGTACCTTTCAGTTCCATCGGATTAATTGTCGCGATGGGCATCGTTTATGGTGACATCGGCACCTCTCCACTTTACGTAATGCGAGCTATTATGAGCGGTCTCAACATGCCGGCCGCCGATGCTGTTGTGGGAGCCATATCATGCGTAATCTGGACGTTGACTCTTCAAACCACACTCAAATACGTTATTATTACCCTCCGGGCCAACAACAAAGGAGAAGGCGGCGTGTTATCGCTGTACGCTCTTATCCGGAAAAAGTTCAGATGGGGATATGTGTTTGCCGCCATTGGAGCCTCCACCCTACTGGCTGACGGCATTACCACACCTGCCATTACCGTTACTTCAGCCATAGAAGGAGTACACACCTATCTGCCGTATGTTCCGGTACTGCCCGTTACCATAGCCATTCTGCTGGTGCTTTTTATGCTGCAACCCTACGGCACTTCATCACTGGGAAAAATGTTCGGCAGCGTAATGTTAGTCTGGTTTCTGTTGCTGGGTTTTCTCGGTGCAATGGCCATCTCTTATAATCCCTGGATCATCAAGGCTTTCAACCCCTGGTATGCCATCCGGTTTCTGACAGAAGTTCCCAGCGCCTTCGTTATTTTGGGTGCTGTGTTTTTGGCCACTACCGGAGCCGATGCGCTCTATTCCGATCTGGGGCATTGCGGCATGAAAAACATACGGGTTTCGTGGGGTTTCGTCAAAACAATGCTAATTCTGAACTATCTCGGACAGGGAGCATGGATCATCTCACAGGGAGGAAATATACCTGCCGATGTGAATCCGTTTTACGCCATTATGCCGGACTGGATTTCACCGTTTGGAGTTGTCATGGCTCCATTGGCGGCAATCATCGCCAGTCAGGCAATGATTACCGGCTCGTTTACCATTATCAGTGAAGCCATCTCCATGGATATATGGCCCAACATCTACATTAAATATCCCTCCGAATTCAAGGGACAGATGTACATCCCAGCTATCAACCACATGCTGATGGTACTCTGTCTGGTCATGGTACTAGGATTCCGTTCTTCGGCGAATATGGAAGCGGCTTACGGACTCTCCATTACCATCACCATGCTGATGACCACCTCGTTGTTGTTCCTGTACTTCCGCAGCAAGCAATATTCGCTCTGGATGGCCATACCGCTCACGCTCTTTTTCCTGACGGTGGAGACTTCGTTTTTGATAGCCAACCTAAATAAATTCATGCATGGCGGTTTTGCAAGTATCATCATTGCGGGCTGTATGTTTACCTTTATGTACGTTTGGTACAACGGCCGACGCATCAAAAACCGTTGTGTGACCTACGAACCGATTAAAGGATCCATTCCCGTGCTGGAGCAGATCAGCAACGACCTTACGATTCCTAAATTTGCGACTCACCTGGTATATGTTACCCGGGCAAAATATCCGAACGAGATGGAGAGCAAGGTTCTCTATTCGCTGATCAATAAACAACCCAAGCGCGCCGACACCTACTGGTTTGTGTATCTGACACGCAGTGACGAGCCGTATGAATTCAGCTATACAGTTAAAACCTTCTTCCCCAAGAAGATATTCAGAATTGACATCAATGCGGGATTCAAACGGGGACTTCATATCGACCGCTATATTCATGAGATTGCCAAAGAGATGGAAAACAAGGGTCAGGTAGATCTAGAAAGCCGTTATCCATCATTGGCCGCCAACCACATAGAAGGCGATTTCAGGTTTGTGGTGGTAGAACGGGTACTTCGCGGCGACATGCAAATGCCTCCAATCAAAAAGACAATACTCACGCTTTATTACCTGATCAAGAAACTTTCGACCTCCGACACACAAATTTTAGACCTCGATCCGTCGAATGTAACCGTAGAAATGGTACCTTTGTTCAATATTTCTCCTTCCAATGCAAAAGCAAAAAGTTAGAGGAAGAAAAAGGACTCTTTCCAAACATCATTTCAACACCTTCCCGCTATGCAAAACGACAAAAAACGGATACTTCTCGGCGACAATCAGGATTTAACCAAGTTAGGCATTCTCCATGCGCTGGTAGGCATGAAGTGGGTGGATGAAATCGTTGAAATTGTCTCTAAAAAAGAACTTACAACACACCTTCTGCAACGACATGATGCTATCGTTATTTTAGATTATACACTATTCGACTTCTCCGACGCATCGGAACTGATAAATCTTTCCGATCGCTTCCGGAATGCCCATTGGATAATGCTTTCCGAAGATCTGAGCAGCGACTTTCTGAAACGGGTGGTATACAGCAGCGAAAATTTCAGCGTAATCTTCAAAGACTGCTCTTATAACGAACTGGTTTTGACATTAGAACAAGCCTCTCGTGGAGAACGGTTTATATGCAGCAAAGCATTCAACATTCTCACCAGCAAATCAACCCCGGAACCTGCAGGCGAAGAGCACAAACTGACGGCTACAGAACGGGAAGTCCTCCAAATGATTGCTTCGGGCAAAACCACTAAAGAAATTGCTGCCGAGCGAAACCTGAGTTTTCACACCATCAACGCACACCGGAAGAATATTTTTCGAAAACTGGAGGTAAATAACATACACGAAGCCACCAAATACGCTATTCGGGCAGGAATTATAGATGTGGCCGATTATTACATTTAAACTATTTCTTATGAAAATCAGACTTTTTATTTTCATACTAACACTGTCTTCTCTGTTTATAAACGTTCCTTTTCTGTTTGCCAATGATGCAAAGACCGACACCACTACGGCACATTCTTTTCAGGTATCGGTTACCACAGGGAACAATCAGATAAACAAGGGAAAGAAGCAGGAAGCGAATATTTTTTATCTGAAACCGGCTCTGCACTACAGTTATAAGGAAGGACTCTTCGCCGACTTTTCCTGCGCATACTTTCCCACATTCAAAAAATCAAACATCGATAATTTTGCCATCGGTATCGGCTATAATTTTGATTTGGGAAGCAACCTGTCTTCCAGTCTGGGATATACGTTTACCAAGTATTATTCCGATCTGGAAGTAAGTGCGAGTTCTCCGAACGAGCTTTCCTCGTCATTCGGCTGGGACAATCCGGTCATAGCTCCTTCGTTGAATCTGTCGTATAGTTTCGGTTCTATTCAGGATATCTACACCGGACTGGATCTGTCTCATTCATTTGACTTCGAACATATTTTTTGTTCATCAGACAAGCTATCAATTCCGCTAAGTATGTCCGCAAGCTTCGGTACTACCAATTTTTACAAGGAGTATGTGAAGCAGAATAAGATTACCAAAAAGATTGCAAAAGCCAACGCCAATGCAAACGGGAAGGCAAAAAACAACACCGGGACAACAACTACTACCACCACCGAAGTAGTTGATTACACGACTATTAATACAAAATATACCCTGACCGGACTGGCGTTCGGCACATCCATATCGTACAAAATCGCGGACTTTTCATTTACACCGTCGGTATCGTATCAGATTCCATTCAACCAGCCCAGTGATTTGAAAAGCAGCCGGTCTCTCATCTTTTCATTTCAAATAGCTTATTCATTCTGATGTCTCAAAAATCGTTTACCATACTGGCCGACGGATGTTTTCCCACGCATGAGACTCCTTTGGCTCATTTACGGAATGCCCAATGCGTGGTATGCTGCGACGGCGCGGCGGTAAAGCTGACGGAATTCGGCCGCGAACCCGATTATATTGTAGGGGATCTCGACAGTCTGCCCGAAACATTCAAGGAAAAATATGCCGACAGGCTCTACCCTTCGGCCGATCAGGAGACCAACGACCAGACCAAAGCTGTGCTGTTTTGTAAAGAGCAGGGCGCTACAGCCATCACCATTATCGGAGCCACCGGATTACGCGAAGACCACACACTCGGCAACATTTCCCTGTTGACCGACTATGCCGAAACATTTCCCGACATTGAAATGATGACCGATTACGGCGTTTTCACCGTAATGACCCGGAGTGGTTCTCTGCCCAGTCACAAGGGGCAACAAATATCTATCTTTGCACTCGACAGTCGGGCCCGGCTCACAGTGGGCAATCTGAAATATCCGATTCCAGGGAAGCCGTTATCGTCGTGGTGGCAGGGCACACTGAACGAAGCTTTGGGAGAATCTTTTTCTCTGAACTTTGAAGAAGGACGCTGGATTGTGTTCCGATGCTACTGAACCTACCACACATGTGGTATAAAATTACCATTCTTGGGGGATTTTCCGGCATGGACTAACCCTTTACCTTTGCAGTATAAATTTATACTAAAACAAAAAGAAATGGCTACACAAGACTTACGATTCGAAACGCTGCAGGTACACGCAGGACAAGAGGCAGACCCAACCACAAAATCGAGGGCAGTGCCTATTTATCAAACCAGTTCGTATGTTTTCGACGACGCAAAAGAAGGCGCCGATCTGTTCGGACTACGTAAATTCGGAAACATTTACACTCGTTTGATGAACCCTACCACCGACGTGTTTGAAAAACGTGTTGCAGCTCTCGAAGGCGGAGTAAGTGCTTTGGCCACCTCATCAGGGCAATCAGCTCAGTTCATTGCCCTCAACAATATTGTTGAAGCAGGAGACAACTTTGTTTCAACCCCACACCTCTACGGAGGAACTTATAACCAATTCAAGAATCAATTCAAACGTCTGGGTGTTGACGTCCGCTTTACTGTATACGATCAACCTGAAGAGTTTGAAGCGCTGATCGACGACAAAACGAAAGCCATCTATCTGGAGACTATCGGTAATCCCGACCTCAATGTACCCGATTTTGAAGCCATTGCCGCCGTTGCCGACAAACACGGCATTCCACTGATTGTGGACAACACGTTTGGCGCCGGTGGTGCGATCTTCAAGCCACTCGAACACGGAGCTACCATCGTAGTAGAATCGGCAACCAAATGGATCGGAGGCCACGGAACTTCGCTTGGAGGTGTAATAGTAGATAGTGGCAAATTCAACTGGGGGAATGGAAAATTTCCGGCATTTACCGAGCCATCACCAAGCTATCACGGATTGGTATTCTGGGATGTATTTGGTTTCAACGGCCCTTTCGGAAATATCGCATTTAATATTCGTGCCCGTGTTGAAGGCCTTCGCGACTGGGGAAACGCCATCAGTCCATTCAACTCATTTCTGTTAATCCAGGGATTGGAAACACTCTCTTTGCGGGTTGAACGTCATGTAAGTAATGCTCTGGCATTGGCCGAATGGCTTGAACAGCATCCGAAAGTGGAATATGTAAACTATCCCGGACTGAAAAGCAGCAAATACCACCAACTGGCTACCAAATATTTCAAAAACGGCTTTGGCGGTGTGCTCACTTTCAAGGTAAAAGGAGATCCTGCTAATGCAGACAAACTGATTGACAACGTACAACTACTGAGTCATCTGGCCAACGTAGGCGATGCCAAATCGTTGATTATACACCCGGCAGCGACCACTCACGAGCAACTCTCACCCGAAGAACAAAAGGCATCGGGTGTGGAACCTGGCCTGTTGCGTATTTCGGTGGGTATCGAACATATCGAAGACATCAAGGGCGATCTGGCCCAGGCATTGGATAAAATTTAATAATCCATTGTAGATACACACGGCCGTGCGTATCTACCTCATAATAATATTATTATCATGGCAAAAATTGTAACACAACTGACAGACTTAGTCGGTAATACGCCGCTATTGGCACCGGCTAATTTCGCTAAGAATCATGGCCTCAAAGCCAATGTTGTTTTCAAACTCGAATATTTCAACCCGCTTGGGTGTGTAAAAGAACGTATTGCGAAATCAATGATTGAAGATGCGGAAGCAAAAGGAACCCTGAAACCGGGAGCAACCATCATTGAACCGACCAGTGGAAATACTGGTATCGGCCTGGCTTTTGTATCGGCTGTGAAAGAATACAAGCTGATTCTGACCATGCCCGAAACCATGAGCATCGAACGACGCAACCTGCTGAAAGCATTGGGTGCCGAAATTGTACTGACTCCGGGAACCGAAGGCATGAAAGGAGCAATCCGTATTGCCGAAGAGGTGAAAGAGAAAACCCCAGGCTCAATTATTTTGCAACAGTTTGAAAACCCCGCCAACCCCGCTATTCACAAAAGTACCACCGGACCGGAAATATGGCGCGACACCGATGGTAAAGTTGACATTTTTGTTGCCGGTGTAGGCACCGGAGGAACCGTTAGTGGTGTCGGCGAAGCGCTGAAAGAATTTAACCCTTCGGTAAAGATTGTTGCCGTAGAACCGAAATCGTCGCCAGTCTTATCAGGAGGCGCTCCTGGTCCGCACAAAATACAGGGAATCGGAGCTGGTTTCCAACCCAAAACCTATAATCCGGCAGTGGTAGACGAAATACTCCAGGTTGCCGACAACGATGCTATCAAAACAAGCCGCGAACTGGCACAGACAGAAGGTTTACTGGTTGGTATTTCCTCCGGAGCTGCCGCTTATGCAGCTTTAGAGCTTGCACAGCGTCCTGAAAACGAAGGCAAAACCATTGTTGCACTGTTGCCCGACACCGGCGAACGATACCTGTCGACGGTGCTTTACGCTTTTGATGAGTATCCTATACCCTGATCTCAAACCAAATCATGTTTTGCCAATTCTGAAATATATCGATTCAGCCCTCTGAATCAAAAAAACCATCATGTATTGAGAAATACCTGACGGTTGAAAAGTGAGTGATTGTGAAAAGAGTCGTCCTTGCCATTACAGCAACGGACGACTCTTTTTTTATTGCACCCAAACCAAAATTCTTATCTTCTGTGATGCGGTGGCGGTGGAGGACCGGGTTCGGTTGCAGCTTCCAGATAAACAGCTCCAGCCACGACAGCGACCGTACCAACACCTCCTATGATATGCCCGAAAGTTGTTGTTCTATTGACATAAAACATCTTGTCTGAAGCCAGCACAGAAGATGGCCCCATAGATGTCTGCATAATTTCGGACACCCAAAACGGCTGATCAATGTAAATCGAATTATTGAAGCTATCGTTGGTCGACAATGTCAGAAAACACCTGAAAGTAAAAGGTGTATTCTCCGGAGTAAAATTATATTTATCTACTTTTGAGCCGTCCTCATCGCCAAATGGCACTCTTTTCTTCAATTCTTGTGGTAAGGGCTTTATAAAGTTGCTCATAATGGCCAACGGGCGTACAGAAACGTATGAATCGGGAGGAATAAAGCTAATTTGTTCTCTTTTATCAATCATACCGACCGTCTGAGCACTATTTACTGCAATGTTGCCCATACGCATCGTCCCACCAACTGTGGTAGAACTAACACTCATCTGATCATTCCAGAGGCTAAGACGCGAACCATCTCCATAAACTACTGCCGATTTTTTCCAGTCGACATACAAAGGTTGCGTCATTTTATTATACACCTGAATAGTCAACGGACAGTTATACCCGGAAAAGACATAACGTATTCTTACCGTATCGTTCTCCCAGACAAAAGACTGTTGATCTGGCCGATACACCTTACTATCGATAGTAATGTACTGATATTGGGTGCATGCCCCCAATAATACAACACAAAATAACAAGAAATAGTTCCGCATAGCAAATCTCTTTATTGATTGAATCATTATATAAGATAAAAGTACTCTGACAAAATGAAGAAACCAAAGGGATCCTGTGTATTTTAATCTAATATTTGTCAAATAGCTTTAATATACAGATGAAATAAAAGAAATAAACGTTGCAAGAGAGAGAGAGCAATTGCCAATACAAAAAAAAAGCCACCTGCATTTTACATTACAGATGGCTTTGCCAAAATCACTCAATATTAAAGCTTTATATTCTTATCATAAACTTCTCCAAATCGATTCACAACCTCTATTTTAATATATTTAACACCTTTGGTCGGCTTGATGCGAAACAAATGAGCCGTTTTATAGCCTTCCGGCTTACCTTTTTTCATATCAATAAAGGCCTGATCTTCGTCGGCAAACTGCTCCATTGCCCCCCGAAGCTCTCCGTTTTCATAATATTGCACCTTCCACGCCGGATCCCAATCCCACACATTTGCCACCAGATATTCCGGCTGCATCTGAAAATCTCCCGGTTTGTATACACGAAACTGATACGACAAATCTTGTCCGGTTGCTTTGTAATGCCACGTTACACTGTCACCATTCACATCCACCACCAGATAGCCATTCGGCGCACCACAACGATTCACTTCGCCGACCCACCAGGCTCCGCAAGCCGCGCCGATATTATGTTCGTATATCGATGGCGCTGCCTCCTCATTTTCATAAAAATGAGTATGACCGGTAAATATATGCACATTGTAATTTTTCAGTATATCCAACAGCTCTGCCGGATTTTTAATGTTTCCCGATCCATTGAATGTTCTGTTCAAAACCGGAGCATGCATATTCAGAAATACCGTGGTTCCGGGTTTTACGTAGCTTAAATCATTTTTCAGCCATTCAAGCTGATCCTGAGGAACTCGTTCCTTGTATTTTTTATCCTGAAAATAGTCGATATCGCTGATCGTTACCACATGTATTTTTCCGAGATCAAAAGAGTACGCCACAGGACCGAAAGTCGCTTCATAAATCTCTTCGGCAAAAGGCTTTGACGGATCTTCCGAATTCTGAAGACTATTATATGCCAGATTAAAATCGTGGTTTCCTATAGTAGAAAAGACCGGAACGCCCAACGAACCGATAGCCGATTTATAGGCAGGGAAAAGATCCATGGCATCCCATACGTTATCACCCAGAGTCATGACGTACACTTCGCGATTCCCCAACTGAGCAAATGTCTTTTTCAAATCGGGAACCGTTTCCTTCTGAAAACGATCCAACTGCGTGTAGTTACGCACCTGTGGATCCGACATGGCAACATATTCAAACGCAGATAAACGATCGGGACGTGTCTGCAACACAAAGTCGCATCGATTTGTTGCCTGCCCTCCGGACAGTCGGGCGTAATAGCCATCGGCCACGCCTTTGCTTGCGTGAATCCGGTAAGCCGCCGGCACCGATACAGAAACATATTTACTGCGTATCAAATCAGACGGCAGGTAATAGACTCCCGCAGCATCGGTTGTCGTAAAATGAAATCCGTCATTCACCACCACACCGGCAACCGGCTTTCCTGCCTCATCTGCCACTATCCCTTTGACGGTCATCCCCTCTTTTTCGGGCAAAACTACACCTGACAATTGCTGCGATTCCCCGCCCACAAACTGAGCCTGACAAGCAGCCAGAGGCAATAGCAACATCAAACAACACAGAGCAACACACTCAATAAATCTTCTCATTTTCATTATTTTATGTACCATTGCATCAAATTACTTTTATATCCACACAATCAAACAGGGAAATAATATCTTCAGGAGAATTTGCCTTACTCACTGCATGTTCAAACGGCTCCGATTGGTCGTCAAAGCAAATCACATTAGCACAATCGAAGATGTGGTTCAGTTTACGGATCGCCTCTTCTTTAGAAACCAATCCTTTTTTGACCGCTTTTTTATAGTAAGCATTCACCTTATTTACAGCATTGTAAACAGCTGGTTTCACAATTTCCGTATTCGATGTAGAGGGTCCGATTGAAACACTATACACATGCGTGTAGTTTTGATTGAAAGCATTCCATTTTGCCGTCAGCTCACCACCAAGAAAGTGTTCCTCTTCAAAAGAAACCTTCGGATTTGGAATGGAGCCGTAAATCGTAAAGAGATAGTGCGTCCGACTTTCTGTTGTCGTCGAAGCTGTACTTCGGATTGCTTCGTTTCCTGAGGCATGACTTACTGCCGCGATATCCGTATAAGTCTGCGCCCGTGCAATCAGAGGCATTCCCACCAGCAACAGGCCAATGTAAATCAATTTTTTCATCGTTACTATTTATTTTATTGAGTTTAAAATTTATTTCTGCCATATAAGCTTCACAGAGAAATCGTCGCCTCCCATATTGGCTTTGGCTGCCTGATAATTTTTCATGTTAGTACGTTGCAATACAGCTGGGTATTTATACCGATGAGGCAAATTATTTCCTACAGCCACACCGTCGCCACGAGGCAACACTGGATAGCCTGTCCGGTTGATCTCGTACCACGCCTGGCAATCGCAGAAAAAAAGCGCATAAAATTTTTGCAACATGATACGTTCGAGCGTGCCGTCATAAGCAACTGCACTATTTGAAAAATAGTTTGCAGGTACAACCCCACCCCATTGTGTGATAGCCGCACTTACACCGTTTTGATAATGCGTTTTGGCATCTTCGGCTATAATTCCGCGCTGTGCCAGTTCGGCTTTAATCAGTTCCACCTCTGCATAATTCATTAGGGTCAGTTTCATGGGCGCAATCGCGAGGTTCACATTCGGCTGCGAAGCATTGAAAGACGGCACCACCTTATAACCACTCGGATAACCGATATACGATTTCACTCCGCTATTGGTTGCCTGCGTGGCAAAAATCGGAAGACGCGGATCATTCCAGTTCTTCAGGTTGTTGATAAAAAACTCAGACAGATAAGCATACGCCGTAAAGTCCTGCGAACGTGTCAGCGGAGCCAACTGTGGAGAAACTCCCGACACCGAAAGCAACGCTGCATCGCTATTGGACGAAAATACAGGGTATTTGGTCGGATTGCCTACCATCTCCACCAATTTAGCCTGAGCATTCAGTCCATCCACATTCAAAACACGAAGCAGTACCCGCATGCGAAGTGAATTGCAGAATTTTTTCCATTTCAAAATGCCGGCAGATGCTCCGCCTGTCAACGTCGCATCGGTCGAATACAACAACTCGCCTCCCGTGTTGTATTTCAGGCCCGACGCCGTATTGAAAAGATTATTGGCCGAATCCAGATCATTAATCACATTCTGGTAAATCGTTTTTTGCGTGTCAAACTTTGGAGTAAACAGCTGCTCATCGCCCCGACAAGCCTCTGTCATGGGCACATCACCGAACGAATCGGCAAGCAGTTGAAAAATCCAGCTGCGCAGCGTCATTGCGACAGCGATATAATTATTCTCGTGCATAGTCTCCGCCACGGTTTGCATCGATTTGATATTATTCAACCACTGGTAATAATTTGTCCAGGTACCGTCTCCGGCAGCATCGCTGATAAAATACCAACCTACACCGGTTGTGCTTGAGGTAGAAACCTCACTTTGCAGCAACGGGAAGGTATAATCGTCGTATCGGTTCCAGTTGTAAGTAGCCATGCCATACAAAACGGGATTCAGAAACGTTCCCGGATTGGAGCTGGTGAGGCGGGTAGGATCGGTATTGAGTGTGTCGAAATTACCACAAGATGTTATCAGCAAGGTAATGGTTGCCAATAAACCGAACAGTATTGTCTTTGTTGTTTTCATACTATAATAATTTTTTCGTGTTAGGTAGTATGGAACTTCATGTCGCTGAACTTATCCCAATTCTCTTGAGTGCTGTGAAGCGACATGTTCGTTTCATCGTTATTCTTTGTTTGCGTATGAATTAGAAACTGATATTGATGTTTGCGCCGAACGAGCGTGTGGTAGGCAGCGATCCGGTTTCGATACCCGGCACAAGGGCAGAACCGTTTAATGCCACTGTCTCCGGATCGAACATCGGATAGTGCGATATGCACAACAGGTTACGGCCGTAGAATGCAATCGAGGCTTTGGTAAACGGCGTTGCGCTCAACAGTTTCTTCGACAAATTAAACTCAACACGAGCTTCTCTCAGCTTGACATATGTTGCCGAAAAAGAGTTGGTTTCCACATTGTCCATACGGTTATATTCGGGATAAAAAGAGCCCACAGTAACCATGGTTGTATTCGGGCTGTAGGAACCATCGGCATTTTGCAC
The DNA here is from genome assembly GCF_001618385.1 of Paludibacter jiangxiensis. Taxonomy (NCBI): domain Bacteria; kingdom Pseudomonadati; phylum Bacteroidota; class Bacteroidia; order Bacteroidales; family Paludibacteraceae; genus Paludibacter; species Paludibacter jiangxiensis. Next base: position 402,044 of record NZ_BDCR01000003.1, read on the forward strand.
CACGCCCTTGGCTACCATATAGTAACCTCCCAGCTGAAACAAGCTCGGATTGTTTTTGATACGTGGATCGTCTGATCCGATATAATACGATGTTCCCGGTAAACGTCCGTTCAGAGTATACGCCAGTTTACCCTGCTCCACCATTTTGTAGAACGAATGCGAATAAACCAGACCGCCCAGCTGACCATCGAGCAGGAAGCTAAACTTCACGTTTTTATATGTAAATTCGTTGTAAAAACCACCTTTCCAAGAAGGATAGGCACAACCCACGTATTCAATCTGAGCACTACGTACCGGCAAACCGTTGGATCCGATAATCACATCACCATTCGGATTACGCACCAGTTTATATCCCCACAAATCACCTGTGGTTCCGCCCACTTTACCGATAATGGAAGCGCTACCGATACTGCTGATAAGCTGATTTTCGTCCGATCCGGCAGCAAGAGCCAGAATTTTGTTTTGATTCTTCGACCAGGTAACGGTCGATTTCCACTGAAAAGAACGTGTCTGAACCGGCGTCGCGTTCAGCTCCACCTCGATGCCGCGATTACGCACATTTCCCGAATTGATAGTTGCCCGCGAATATCCTGTGGTGGGATCCATCGGCGCATCCAATATCTGGTTTTTTGTGCGGTTGTAGTAAAATGTCAGATCAAGACCGACACGATTTTTGAACATTCTGAAATCGATACCTGTCTCAAAGTTCGTCGAAATTTCAGGCTTGAAATTCTGGTTATACAACGTGGTCGGCATCGTTACCGATCCGGCAAATGCGCTGGTTGTATAGTAGGGCGAGGTTTTATACGGATCGGCATCGTTACCCACCTGAGCCCACGAAGCCCTCAGTTTAAGATAGCTGATCTGCGTCGGAAGGGTAAAGAGTTCATTCATCAAAGCACTGGTACTCACCGATGGATAAAAGAACGAGCGACTGTTTTTGGGCAAAGTCGACGACCAGTCGTTACGTCCTGTGATATCCAGAAACAGTCTGTTTTTATAATCGAAGTTGGCGGTGTAGTAGACACTGTTGATCGCCTTTTTCTTTATCACGGTAGATACGAACGGATTGGAAGCGCCGTTGGCCAGCATGTATACACCCGGCGTAATCAGTCCGTTGACCGCAGCCGACAGCATATCGTAGTATTGATACATCATATTTCCTCCGCCCGATACATTCATATGGACTCCATTGGTAAAACTATCGTGGTACGAGAGCAACGCGTCGCTGTTCAACTCATAATTCAGGATATTCTGCTTTTTGAAATAACCGTTGGGATAAACCACATCGCTCACCGCCCGATGCTGTTCACACATCTCTGCCGATAGTTGGATGCCCGAACGAACCATTAACTCCAGCTTGCGCGACAGTTGCAGGTTGGCCGATAACGATGTCGTGTTGCTATGCTTTTCGGAAGGATTCACATTTTCATAAAGCGTCACATACGGATTCCCGATAAAGGTGCTATAGGGTTGCAACTGCTTGACCTTCTCCTGTCCGGTTCTCCACATCGGGCGCAACCAGTCGAGATTGACATTCGGGTTCTGAAAAATCAGAAAATAGGAAATGGAGTTGCTATTGTATCCCACCGCCGGAATATTGTCAGACTGACGATAGGTGTAGCTGCTCTTAGCACTGATTTTTAACACACGTGATACCTGTTGCTGTCCTGAAAAACTGGCCACCAACCGTTCAAAACCGGTATTGGGCAAGATCCATTCGTTTTTGGTGTATGTAAGGGAAGCACGCATCGAGCCTTTATCACCCTTACCATCGATAGCAACCGAATTGGTCAGTGTATAGCCATTCTGAAACAAACCTTTGCGGTTATCCTTATAGGCGACCCACGGAGTGGCGGTAGTGGCGCGGGTTTGAGTCACCGGATCGAACTGATAGTATGACTGGTTGGCATCAAAACGAGGTCCGAATGCGCTACTGGTTCCGCTGGTGCTCGCATTTCCATCGGGTGCGGTACCATACGAATAGTATTGTTGTCCGGCATAAATTGTTCCGGTTTTGCCTATATTCGACGGTGTTCCCTGTCCGAATTCATACTGATAATCGGGCCAGCGCATCACATCTTCCATGCTGATATTCGACGAAAATGAGACCCCGATCCCCTTTTTGTCGCGGTTACCCGACTTGGTGGTAACCATAATAACACCGTTTGCCGCACGCGAACCATACAAAGCAGCCGCGCTGGCACCTTTCAGCACCTGAATACTCTCAATATCTTCCGGATTAATATCCGAAAACCCGTTTCCGTAGTCGACTGACAGTTCGGCAGCCGAACCGGCACCGTAAGCCACACCCGGATTGGTGAGGGGGCTACTCATCGGAACACCATCGACAACTACCAACGCGCTATTCCCTTCCGGGTTAAGCGATACATCACCTCGCAAAGAGATACGGCTGGATGATAACGGGCCACCGGCCGAATAGAGATTCAGACCTGCCACCTTACCGCTGAGAGCCGACGACCAGTTACTGGGCATCGATCCGGTAATCTGATCGCCCTGCACCGTCCGGGTCGAATACCCCAACCCTTTTTCTTCTCGCTTAATACCCAACGCCGTCACGACTACATCGTTAAGTTGTTTGGAATCTTCGTCCAGTTTAATGTTGATGGTACCATTGGCATAAACCTGCTCGCGGGTTTTATATCCCACATAACTAAAGACCACCATATTCTTTGCCGTAAGAGTCTTCTTCGTTTTGAACGAGAACTCCCCGTTTGCATCAGTGACACTTCCTTCGCCGGTACCTTTTACGGCAATCGTAGCTCCGATTAAAGGTTCTCCCTTAGTATCAGTCACTTTTCCCTTCACTACACTCTGAGCATAAATCATCACCGGCATAAATGCCATCAGAATCAAGCCCAGTCTCATCCGATTTTTCAACAGTCTCATCTTACACATACATTCTATTTAGTTAATATTTAATATTTTCCATCGCATCATAAAGTTCTTTCAAACACCCAAAATCCCGATACAAAGGGAGCTTTATTATATTAACCCGACATAAACAAAATGTTACGATTTTATAACGTTCTGCATAAAAAGAAAAAAAAAGAGCATAACCCATAAAGGATCATGCTCTCTGTAAATGCTTTATTAAAGACGCTCTGTTTACTGCACCGGAACATAGATTTCCGTTTTCAGTTTGGCCGGCTCGGTCTTGTCCGGATTGTTGAGGTATTTTTCAAAACAGGCAACATTGCGCAACTGCGCTCCGCTTTCGGGCAACCAGTAACCGAAAATAGTATCGTACACCGAGCCCAGGTTATCGTAAGAGCCCTGATAGAGGAAGACGGCATACTTCCCTCCCGGCATTGTTTTTACACCAATCTCACCCTCTGGTTGAGCGGGCTTATGAATAACAAGACAAATATCGGTACGCAATTTGTCGGGTTCGGTCACCTTCGGATCATCGTGATAGATGCAAATGTGTTCGATTCCAGCTGTGAAAAGCTTCTGCGATTTGACACACCCCCAGAGCTTAGTCCAGGCTCCGCAAAAATCGAGCGAAGAATAGTCGCCCGTATGGCGGATGTAAATAAGATTCTGATCTGCAAGATCGACCATTTTCGGAGCTTTCAGGTTTAGCGCCGGATTGATAACTGCTGGTTTCATGATGGTAAAATTTTTATTGTTTCTGAATTCGATCGGCGATATGCCGTAATATTGATTAAATACCTTCGACAGGGAAGAGGGCATTTCGTACCCAACGCTAAAGGCAATATCCTGCACCGGGAGTTCTGTATAGCGCAACAACCGCGCTGCCGTCTCCACCCGCGTCCGGGTGATGTACGCTCCGATCGGTTCGCCCAGAAATGCCTTGGTGATGCGATGAAAATGAAACGGAGATAAATTCGACAAATCAGCCAGTTTACTCAAATCAAGTTTTTCATCCAAATGATTGTTGATATATTCCGTTACGATATTGATTCGCCGGAGATACTCCTCCCGTGTGGTAAGTTTGTTCTGCATAATCGTTTGTTGTTTGACACTGCAAAGATACACCTTCGACAAACGACCCATCTTGTCCGATCTTGCTTATTTGAAAATTACTTTCTCCAGTGACAAATTCTTCTTACATTCGTCGCACATTATTCTCCGGCACGGAATTTGCCGGAAGAGAGAAGAGTTACTCACATAACGACAAAACACTATTACAATTATGAAACGAACATGTTGCTTTTCAATCGTATTATAACAATATCAGCAACATAAAGTTCCATACTTCCTTAAATAAAAAATTACTATAGTATGAAATACGGATTTTTCATCATAATGTTTGGTATCTTCCTGGCCATGTTCGGCTACGTGATTGGACGTGGATGGCAGGTATTGCCCACTCAGGGATACTGGCGACAACTCTATGCTGGACTGAGTGTCCTTCTTTTTGCCTCCTTTTTTGTCGCACTGTTTTTAGGACAAACGATGTCATTGGGCATGGCATCAGCCATCTCGTTTGCAGGTGACACTTACTTTCTGGTAATGATTTACCTGTTGCTCTCCTTTCTGTCCGCCGATTTGGTGCGTATCATCAACTCGTTTGCCCATTTTGCCCCGCCGGGCATGATGGCCTTCCGGTTCTGGTGGCTAATGGCCAGTTTCGGCGTGATAGCCATCGCTCTGATTGCAGGCAATTACAAATTCAACCATCCCGAAGTGGTAACGCTCAATCTCGAGACCAATAAGCCAAAACAAGGCAAAGAACTGCGCATTGTGGCTGTGAGCGATCTGCATGTAGGCTTTTCTATTCAGAAAAAACAACTACAACAGTACGTACAGATGATTAACGATCAACATCCGGACATCGTGCTGATTGCAGGTGATCTCTTTGATCGGGCAGTAGAACCGGTTGTAAAACAAAAGATGCAGGAAGAACTGCGGAACATTCATGCGCCGAAAGGAATTTATGCCATCAACGGTAATCATGAATTCTATTCGGGCAATTTGAAAGCTATCGACGATTTCTACCAAAAAGCAGGGGTTCGTTTGCTGACCGACAATGTAGCATTGATTGACAGTGCATTCTACATCATCGGACGCGACGACCGTACCAATATTCACCGCAAACCGTTGCTATACCTGACGGAAGGTCTCAATCCGGCACTACCAACCATTTTGCTCGATCACCAGCCACACCATTTGGAAGAGGCAGAGCAAAGCGGCATCGACCTCCAAATTTCGGGGCACACGCACGAAGGGCAGTTTTTCCCGGGTAACCTCATCGTAAAACGAGAGTTTGAGCAGGCACACGGTTATTTGCGCAAAGGCAAAACGCAGTATTACATTTCGTCGGGACTGGGCATCTGGGGACCGCAATACCGCATTGGCACTCAATCGGAACTGGTGGTGATAAATCTGAAATATTAGCCATTGCTTTCGATAGTTGAGAAGAGGATATGAGCTTTTTCTTGCAAAACCCACTCTTCAGGAACTATCTTTGCGAAGTAAACAGTGTAACGAATGACCGAAAATATACCTTCTTCAACTAACGAATACGTTCATGCCACGGAGTTTGCCGATCTGGCACTCGACATTGCCACCACCATGCTGGCTTCGGGAGCCCATTGCGGACGCATCACCCGCAATCTGGATCGTCTGGCAAAGCGATGGGAACTGAACGTACAGATGCAACTCACCTTTATCGGCGTGGCAATGACCGTCACCAGCGAACACGACCCATACCACACCGTTACCCGCTACCGTTCCACCCCGCCCCACTCCGTACACCTAGAACTGCTTACCGAGTTCAGCAGTCTGACGTGGAAAGCAGCCGATGGCGATCTCAACTTCGAGCAGGTAAAAAAGGAGACCGAACGCATCAAAAAAATCAAACATTATAGCTACTGGTCGGTGGCTCTGGCAGTAGGATTCTCCTGTGCCTGTCTGTGTGTGCTGGCCGGAGGAGGCCTTATCGACGCGATTGTAGCTTGCATGGGTGCTTTCATAGGATCGATCGTCAGGGTATTTATCATGCATCACAAGTTTAACCCGATGATTTCGTTTGTCATTGCCTCGTTTGTCACCACCATGGTGTCGGGTGCCAATATGGTGTTTCACTGGGGACCGGCTCCGGAGGCAGCGTTGGCCACTGCCGTACTCTATCTGGTACCGGGCGTACCTCTCATCAATTCGCTGATCGACCTGATAGAGGGACATCTCTCGTCGGCATGGAACCGGGCACTATTCGGGGCATCCATTTTGCTTTGCATTGCTGTCGGAATGACGTTGAGCATCTCTTTGTTGGGACTTAATAACTTTTAGCCATGACCTCAGAACTTCTACTTCGCATATTACTCGATTTCGTACTGGCTTTTGTGGTCGGTTTTTGCTGGGGCATCCTCTTCGGTTCACCCAAACGCATTCTCTGGATGGCAGGTTTGCTCGGTGCACTCGGACATAGCCTGCGCTTTGTTTTGTTGGAAAGTGGCGTAGTGCTCATCACTGCCACCATGATCAGCGCCGTCACCATTGGCATTCTGGGTATCTATTGCGCCCACAAGGTGCACCATCCGCCGGTGGTTTTCACCATGCCTGCTTTCATCACTATGATTCCGGGACTTTATGCCTATCGCACCATGCTGGGCTGCATCAAACTCACTGACCCGGCAATCGTGCAGAAAACGCCTGACATTATGGTACAAATCGGACACAACCTAATGCTGACGTTATCGCTACTGGCAATTTTAGCGATCGGCATTTCCATTGCCGCATTGCTGTTCAGAACAAAAAGCGTGAAAGAAATTAACTTCGGTAAGAAGCAAAAGGTAAAAAAAGTCGATTAACAGACAATATGGCACAAAAAAATGCCCAAGGTATAAGTTGTGACTTACACCTTGGGCATTTTTATTTTACAGAACGAACAATCAGTTAATAATAACTTTCCCGACTCCCAGAACTTTCGTCCCGCTTTGCAATCGACAGAGATAAATACCTTTCGGCTTGCCGCTTAAATCGACATCAGCTTTACTATTATTCAACAATTGCTGATGAACAGGCACTCCTGCTGCATTAATAATTAGTAAGCTCACAGTTTGATCTGTACCTGTTTCTATCGTAAACCTCCCGTCTGATGGATTCGGGAATATTTTAAGTTGTGCTGTGGCATTCACAATTTCGTCTGCTGTTGCAACAGAAGTTCCTAAGGCACCAACGACATAAGTCGAGCTCTGCACTCTGGCAGTTCCATCATAATAGCTTGTCACGGTGGGCGATAAATTCACTCCCGCATTGATCGCCGGAGAAGTCGATTTGAGGTAAAAATTAGAAATAGACGCGTCGACAAAAAGCGGATCGGTTGTTGTCAGGTTATTGGTGAGGGTCGTACTACTACCCATATTTTCTATAGCTCCGGCATTGTTTTGCCAACAAATATTGTTTTCAATTCTTGCTCCGGTGCTCCCTGACTGAATTTTCACTCCGGCATATCCTCCCGATCCCTTATTGTTTGAATAAATCGTATTGTTATACACACAGGCATTTACCGCCACATCGATCTGAACACCTCCGTTATTATTCCAAATCAGGTTATTGTAAGCCATATTCCCTTTGCCGCAAGAAAGAATGATACCGCAGCCACGACCTCCGACATATGCATTATCGTGTATACTGTTGTTTCGAACAACATTACTATCTACAGCTATTCCTGTATCACTATATACATGCACACCCCAGCCCGCATTATGGTGAATATCACACCCGTCGACCAGATTATTCGCTCCGGTTATATACAATCCATGGTGGAAATCGGTGGTTCCGTTGTTGTGAACCTGTAAATTGATAAATTTATTGCCTACGCTGTTGTGGTCGACAAAAACGCCCTGATTAGGAGCATTAAAAATTTCACTATTCTTAAACATGATATGGTTTGCCGTGTACGACGGATCGGATCCTGTGTATGTGATTTTTACCACATTATCAGCAATATTAATCCCATCGAGATGCAGATTATCAAAAATCAGATACTTCGCTCCACCTGCAGGCCCCATCAAGCGAATCACTTCATCAACTCCTGCGTTAGGACGAATAGTAACCGTTTCGCCCGGATATCCGGCAACAGTAACCGGCTTGCTCCATGAAGTGCCACTGGGAATGGCAATCATGTTTTGATTCAATGTTTCGGCATAAACGCCGCTACGTATATACAGAGTATCACCTGCCGAAAGACAGGTTAGTCCGGATGCAATTGTCAGTTTTGGGGTGGTTATGTTTTGCGCCTGAGTGGCTGTTCGTGAGTCACTCCCGTTTTTTGCAACATAATAGACTTTCGCAAAGCATGTATTTTTAACGGCACATATCAATAAAAGGCTAATTGACAATAAAATAATTCTTCTCATACTTGATACACAAAATTCATTTTCTACTTAATATGGAGACGTTACATTTTAAAATGGTTTCTAATCTCGCTCTTTTCTTTTTTTTAATAAGGGTAATACATCCCTGTACCATCAATTTTATTGACAGCACACGGTGTAAAATGTTCTTTATACAGGATATTCAAGCCCCTTTCCTGCAATCTCAATCGACATTTTTCACGTGGGGGAACCGTGATTTTATACTTATGCTTCCGGCCTGTAAGAATTACTAAATGACAAACAAAACAACTTTATAGAATGTAAATAATAGCATTATTGGAAATACGAAGCAATCATTGATGCTTAAAACAACATGATTACAGGATATTCCAACTGCAGGTAAAGAAAGATGGAAACCATCTCTCCATGACAACAAAACTTTACGGAGACTTACTAACTATGCTTATAAACAATTGACGGAGAGTCGAAGCTGTGAATAAACAGGATTCTATTCAAAGACCTGCTAAACACATACGAAATGCTTCCTCAAGGCAGAAAAATATACCAAGTCTGTTCCTAAATACTTATTTCAACGGAATGTCATTGCCCAATTTTCATTGATTGCAATGACAATACTCTTCCAATTATTGATTTTGATGCAAAGATAGAAAATTTGCGCTACACAAAAGACATATATTGCTGATTTAAAGTCATTTATAAATATATAACACAAAAATGTTACTAATTCGGAAGAGGTGTTTTTATCAGAAAGCTATCACTAATAAAAGGACATTCGGAAAGCTGTCGGGAACAGAGAGGAAAGGTGCGTCAACAGAAGGTTTCCATAATACACCACTATTTTTGCGGAAATAATTTTTCGGATTGCCGGCTGGCTCATGCTTGCTAAATATAAGTCTTTTTGCGTTTTAAACGAACAAACATCATCAGTTTGTAACATTTAAAACATATATTTGCAAGGAATAAACACCCGCATTGATTACACAATCAACTATAATGTTTCACCCTCTAAAATGTTTTGACCATGAAGAAAAAGATTTTGTTTCTCACCGGTGATTTTGCCGAAGATTATGAAACGATGGTACCGTTTCAGATGTTGGAAATGGTAGGTTACGAAGTGCATGTGGTGTGTCCAGGAAAGAAAAAGGGCGACACGGTGAAAACCGCTATCCACGATTTTGAAGGCGACCAAACCTATTCCGAAAAACCGGGTCACAACTTTACCCTTACCTATAGTTTCGACGAAGTGACGGTAAGTGATTATCTTGGTTTGGTGATTGCCGGAGGCCGTGCTCCCGAGTATCTGCGCCTCAACGACAAGGTGATCGACATCGTGCGCTATTTCTTCAATCATAACAAACCGGTAGCCGCCGTCTGTCACGGCATTCAAATACTCACCGCAGCCGATGTGGTAAAGGGACGCAAACTGACCGCTTACCCTGCCGTTGGTCCCGAAGTAACGCTGGCCGGTGGCGAATTCCATGCCATTGCCGCCGACAAAGCCTTTGTGGATGGCAACCTCGTTACCTCGCCCGCATGGCCCGGCCACGCCGCCTTTATACGCGAGTTCCTGAAACTACTGGGAGCTACCATCGAAATATAAGAAAAAAGAAAGACCCGAATTTCCATGATAATCGAAAATTCGGGTCTTTTGTTATGTAAATCAGCGGCTATTGATTCAACGCGCTGTTCTTTCGTCCGTAAAGCAGATAGACCAATAATCCGAGACCCATCCAACCGAAAAAGACAATCCAACTGTTGATGGGAATTTCAATCATCAGGTAAAGACAGCACAACACGCCCAAAATGGGAATCAACGAGAAGTGTTTTACAAACGAAAGAATTGCCACGACAATGGCTATTGCAGAAAAGAGCAGGAAGAGAATTTCCTCCAGATTTTCCGCCTCTACATGCAACAAGTCTGTGGCAAGGCGTTGACGGAAAAGTAGCAAAAACAGTCCCACCAAAGCCGGAATAATCCATCGCCCGTTGATATAGGGTAACTGAAAACCTGATTCTTTCTCAATTTTTGGCAACAGCAATACGCCACCACACACCAGCACAAAAGCAAAGAGCGTACCGATACTGGTCAGGTCGGTCATCAGCAAATCGTCGATAAACAAAGACGGAATACCCACCAACAAACCGGTGACGATGGTAGCAAAGCCCGGAGTAAGCCGTTTTTTATTGATCTTCCCGAAACGTTTTGGCAGCAAGCCGTCGCGACTCATGCTCATCCAGATGCGCGGTTGCCCGATCTGAAACACCAGCAGTACACTGGTGGAAGCTATAACTGCACTAACCGAAATAATAAAGCCGACTTTGTGCATATTAATCGCGTTGAACACATAGGCCAAAGGATCGGCAACGCCCATAAAATCGGAATAGGAAACCAGTCCTGTAATGACCAACGTCGTTACCACATAGATCACAGTGCAAATCAACAGGGAATATATCATACCGCGGGGCAAATCGCGCTTGGGATTGGCACACTCCTCGGCAGTGGTGGAGATAGCATCGAACCCGATATAGGCAAAGAAAACAGATGAGACACCTTTGAGCACGCCTGTCACACCGTTGGGCAAAAAGGGCGACCAGTTGGTCATCTTGTCATCAGAGAAAATCACCCAGAAACCCACTACCGCGATAAAGGCCAGTACCACAAGCTTGAGACCGACCATCAGGTTAGCACTTTTCTTACTCTCGCTGATGCCGATGTACGCCAGCAGTGTAACGAAGCCTACAATCAGGAAAGCCGGCAAATTCATCACAATATGGAAACCGGCAATAACCGGAGCCTGCGCATATGCCGTATGAGAAACATCTTTGCCAGCAGCTAACAACTCGTGGTAATTGGCTTTTGCCGTCTGCCATCCGATGGTGAGCCACGACGGCAGATGAATATGCACTGCCTCCAGCAAATTGTTGAAATAGGCGCTCCAACTGATGGCTACCACAATGTTGCCGATGGAGTATTCCAAAATCAGCGCCCAGCCGATAATCCATGCGATCAGCTCTCCGAACGTGACATACGAGTAGGTGTATGCACTACCGGCCACCGGCACCCGACTGGCAAATTCGGCATAACACAGTGCCGTAAAGCCGCAGGTAACGGCTGTAATGATAAAAAGAAAAATCACTCCGGGGCCACCATTGTAAGCCGCCGTGCCAATAGTAGAAAAGACACCGGCTCCAATCACCGCCGCCACGCCCATAAAAGTCAGGTCGCGCACCCGCAGCACCTTTTTCAGCACACCGTGCGTATGTACCGCTTCTACTTCGGCCTGCAATGAAGCCATATCTTTTTTCCGAAATAAACTCGTATTCATTCTCAAAAATTCAATTTAAAAAAGATCCAGCTGCAACTGAATCGACTTACGACCTACCGTTTCTCCCGCATTGCTGATTCCCAGTCCCAGCAAACGCACCTTCTGACCACCCAGATCGGTATTTCGAAGAATGGTTTTAGCTGCCGACCACAATTGCTGAAAGTTCTTCACCACCTCGGGCAAGGTTCTGCTTCGGGTAATAATCTTAAAGTCGGCAAATTTTATTTTGACAGTCACCGTACGACCGAAAAACTGTTCCTTTTCCATCCGTTTCATCACTTCCAACGCCACCTGGTAAAGTTCCAGTTGAAGGTGCAGCACCGAATCTTTATCGTGGTCAAAAGTACTCTCGGCACTTACCGATTTGGTGATGCGCTCAGGTTCCACCTCCCGGTAGTCAAGTCCACGGGCATTGAGATAGTACTGATGACCGGCCTTTCCAAAAAGGTCGACCAACACCGCTTCCGAACATTTTTTCAGATCAGCACCGGTACGAATACCATGTTTGTGCATTTTCTCAGCCGTCACCTTACCAACTCCGAAAAACTGTTCCACCTGTAAAGTCTCCACAAATTTTTCGGCTGCCTGAGGCCGTACCACAAAAAGGCCATCCGGCTTGCGGTAGTCGGAAGCAATTTTTGCCAAAAATTTATTGAACGAGACTCCGGCCGAAGCCGTCAGTCCGGTCTCTTCTTTGATCCTTTGTTTGATTTCGCGGGCAATAATCGTTGCCGACGGATTCCCTTTTTTGTTTTCCGTCACATCCAGAAAAGCCTCATCGAGCGATAACGGTTCCACCAGATCAGTATAATCAAGAAAAATCTGCCGTATCTGATCGGAGACGGCGTGATAAACATCAAAATGCGGAGGAACAAAAATCAGGTGCGGACATCTTTTCAATGCCGTGGTAGATGCCATAGCCGAACGCACTCCATAGCGGCGTGCTTCGTAACTGGCAGCTGCCACCACGCCACGCGCTTCAGGATAGCCAACCGCAACCGGTTTGCCACGGTAATCAGGATTATCCCTCTGTTCGATTGAGGCATAAAAGGCATCCATGTCGATATGTATGATTTTCCGTACCATGCAAATCAATGAAGAACAAAGATAACCATTCCATCATAAATAACACAAAATCCCGCAGTCGCCGATAAACGATTGCGGGATTATTATTGTTATAGTAGAAAACGCACACAGAATACACGGAAGAAACAGGCGAACACAGAGATGAAACTAATCGATTTCCGTATAGTCTGTGTTTTCCGTGTGCTAAATTGTATTATTCCTGAAAATAAACACGTTTTACACGACGTGACACGTTGGTCAGCAATTCATACGAGATGGTGCCAATCGAATCGGCCAGTTCGCTGATGTTGCGCCCCTTGCCGAAAATTTCAGCCGTATCGCCTTCGTGTACGTCCATGCCGGTAACATCGATCATGGCGACATCCATACAGATATTTCCCACAACCGGAGCCAGTTTTCCGTTTATCAGCACCTTCCCGACTCCGTTTCCGAAGCGGCGATCGAATCCGTCGGCATAACCCAATGGCAACACGGCAATCTCGCTATCGTGTTCCAGCACTCCGCGGCGACTGTAACCTACCGTTTCGCCGGCTTTCACCTTCCGCACCTGAAGTACGGTTGTTTTGAGGGTACAAACGGTCTCCATTTCGGGCGAATTTACCGCGCTAATGCTGTAAAGACCGATTCCCAGACGTACCATATCAAACTGATATTCGGGGAAACGTTCAATGCCCGACGAATTGAGGATGTGGCGCAGGAACGAATAGCCAATGCCATTCTGTAAGGTATCGGCACAGTGTTTGAACAGATCGAGTTGCTGATGAGTAAAATCGTCGAAAGCAGGACTGTCGGCACCGGCAAGATGCGAGAATATCGACTGTACCTGCACCGTTTCCTGATCTTTCAAAATGCCCACAAGCTCGTCCATATCCGGTTTTTCAAAACCAAGACGGTGCATTCCGCTATCTATTTTGACATGGATAGGATAATGACTCTCGCCGTGGCGAACTGCCGCTTTAATAAAGGCATTAAGCAGGCTGAAACTGTAAATTTCGGGTTCCAGTTGGTATTCAAACAGCAGATTGAAACTGTTGGGCTCAGGATTCATTACCATGATAGGCAAAGTGATTCCTTCGCGTCGCAGTTCCGCTCCTTCGTCGGCTACAGCCACCGCCAGATAATCGCAACGATGGTGTTGCAGGGTTTTGGCTACCTCCACCGAACCGCTTCCATAAGCAAAGGCTTTCACCATGCAGACGATTTTCGTTTCGTGACGGAGTTTGGAACGGAAATAGTTGAAGTTATGCACCAAAGCGCTCAGGTTCACTTCCAGCGTGGTTTGGTGTGTAATATTTTCCAGTTGTTCGGATATTTGCTCAAAGTGGAAGTTACGCGAACCTTTCAGCAAAACCACCTCGTTTTTCAGTGCTTTCCAACGCCCCGATCCCAAAAAAGATTCGGTGCTGTTGAAGCTCTCTTTTTGCGGAATATTGAATTTATCGAGTTGTTTTGAAATTTCGGTTCCAATACCGATCAGACGGTTGATTCCGCTCTCTTGCACCAAGTTGGCAATATTGGCATATAGCTTTTCGGCAACTTCACCGCTCTGAAGAATGTCCGACAGCACCAGCGTCATGTTCATCTGTTTGTCTGCTGCCTGACGACGGGCAAAATCGAGAGCAATATTCAACGAGTTGATGTCGGCATTGTAGCTGTCGTTGATTACCAGACAATCGTTGCGACCCTCTTTCACTTCCAGACGCATGGCTACCGGTTCCAGCAACTTCATGCGGGATGCAATAAGCTGCATATTCAACGGTTTATTTTCGATTACCGTTTCGAGCAAAATCCATGTCGACAGGCAGTGCAAGCTGTTTTCCACCGAAGCATCATCGGTAAACGGAATGCTGTAAATGATGGTTTCATTGCCAAACTTACAGGTTATGGTACTTACTTTGCCGATTTTATCTATGCCTAACACCTGTAAATCGCAAAGTTGATCGTACCCCCAAATAAACCGGCGGCACCGCAACCCAGATTCTAAAATACATTTCTCCACCACGGCATGATCCTTGCACGAAATCAGCCATTGAGCATCGGTAAACAACAATAATTTCTCGCGACATTTCTCGATCAGAGAGGAGAAATTTTCCTGATGTGCCTGCCCGATATTTGTCATCACACCCACCGTTGGGCGGATAATATGCTCCAGTCGTTCAATCTCTCCTTTTTTTGAAATACCGGCCTCAAAAATCCCAAGATTATTCTGTTCGTTGATTTGCCAAACCGACAGCGGAACTCCAATTTGCGAGTTATAGCTTCGCGGAGAACGAACGGTATTATAATCGTTGTGAAGCAATTGCGAGAGCCACTCCTTGACAATAGTTTTACCGTTACTTCCGGTAATGCCGATTACCGGCAACGAAAAATGGTTGCGATGAAAGGCCGCCAACTGCTGCAAAGCCTGCAACGTATCGTTTACAATGAGGAAACTGGCATCCTGCATCGAATCGAAATCGGACTGAAAGTCGCTTACCACGAAATGGCGTACACCGTGGTTATAGAGATCGCGCACATAACGATGACCGTCGTTACTGGCGGAACGTAAAGCAAAAAAGAGTGTGTCGTCCGGAAAAATAAGTGAACGACTGTCCGTCAACAGGCGGCTGATATTGCCCTCGGTGCGCAAAAGCGACTTTCCCCCGAGTAATTGGGCAATATGAAAGATTGAATAAGTCATTGGAATTTACAATTTAATCATTGACAATTTACGATTGAAAGGGTGAGCCAATTTTTCACACACAAAGTTAATTGGCATATGGGAATTGTCACATTGTTCAATATTGTCTTGCTCCGAAAATCGAGCTACCGACACGAACCATGGTGCTTCCCTCCTCAATGGCAATGCGATAATCATCGGACATTCCCATTGATAGAGTATCGAACCAGGGTTTATCGGAGAAATAAGAAGTTTTAAGTTGATCGAAAAGAGTTTTGAGTGAACGGAACTCAGCACGAACCTGAGCTTCATTGTCGGTAAAAGTAGCCATGCCCATCAGCCCCCGGATGCGTACCGAATTCAGAGTATCGAAAATACCCGAATTCAGAGCATCGTTCACTTCTTCTGGCGAGAACCCGAACTTGGTTTCTTCGCGGGCAATATGCACCTGTAGTAGGCAATCGACCGTGCGGCCGGCCTTTGCAGCCTGTTTATTGATTTCTTCGAGCAAACGAAGAGTGTCAACGCCGTGTATCAGCGCAACAAAAGGAACAAGAAACTTAACTTTATTAGTTTGAAGATGACCAATGAAGTGCCAAACAATATCTTTTGGAAGGGTGTCATATTTTTGACATACTTCCTGAACCTTGCTCTCTCCAAAAACTTTTTCACCAGCTGCATAGGCTTCTAAAATGGAGTCGTTTGGATGAAATTTTGAGACGCATACCAACTTCACGTGAAAAGGCAGTGTTGCTCTGATGGCGTTCAAATTACCGGCAATCGACATGATATAACAGTTCAAAATTCAAGTTTAGCTATCGCTGATTTTCAATTCAAGCTCAAAGTTACAACCTGAGCATAAAGGTGTCTGCAATTTAATCGGAAGTTTCTCCGGTTTCTTCACGCTGTGTTCCGGCATACGGATACACATCCATAATAGCTGTTTCGGCTATAGCGGCTATTTCCCAATCCGACAACGTATTGCCCAGCTTTTCAATAAGAAGCATTAAAGCATCCTTCAGGTTAGCTGCCTGCACCATCATTGTTACGGCCGTTTTCTTTTCTATTCCTTTTTCCTCATCCAGAGAGATAAAGTTAACCTTTGCTCGGTACCATTTATCACCGCTGGGGTTGTCGAACAGTTCGGCAATACGTGCTCTTTTGATATTGCTTACAGTAAACTCACCACTCACGAAAGGCTTAATTTCTTCTATGATACGGGCTTCGGCTTCTGTAAACGAAAGCGCATCCACCAGATAAGGTTCATTTACCTTTTTGGGGAGTCCGTCTTCCCCTGTTTTTTCATAACGGACTTTGCATTCAAACCAGGTATGCATTGTATTATTTATTTTATTATAAGCGTGTTAGATTTCGAACTTAACTAAACCGTTTTGTCCTGTACATCCAACTTTGTTTTAGGAGTAAAAGTTGTCGGAAGCGGCATGTCGTATACTTTGTTGCGGAGAAAATCTCCCAAAGCTTTGGCATCTTTGAATTGTTTTATTTCTTCAGCCGTTATCAGTTCACCTATCCCGATGCGCGGTCGTTGTCCTTTTTTATTGAATAGCTCATAAGGCATTCTCAAACTACGTATTCTCCAGTCAATCAGACCTAGAAAGTAAAAGAATATTGAGTTTTTATCATAAAAACGAATGGGAAGAACCGGTACTTTTGCAACCTGAATCAATTTCAGAATGCCCTCCTGCCATTGACGATCACGCACCCGAAGTGTTTTGCAACTAAACATTGAAACAGCTCCTGCGGGAAAACACCCTACGGGGTGTCCGTCTCTCAGGTGATGCAATGTTTCTCGCATACCATTAATTGCTGCCGCAGAAGGCGTTGTATTATGTCCGATACGAGGTTGAACCGAGATAAAATTTTCATCCATTGCCTCAATCAATGTCAGTATCTGATTCACCATCACTTTGTAATCGGGGCGAATACCTGCCATCAAATGAATGAGCATAATACCATCCAATCCTCCGTAGGGATGATTAGAGACAGTAATAAAAGGACCTTCAGGCAGGTGCCGGAGGCGTTCGGCATTACCCACCCGGTAATCGACACCAAAATCTTTCAAAAGGCCTTCTGCAAAAGCGGCTCCCGTATGATCACATGACCGCCCGTAAGCCCAATTGATCCGGTCTATTGCAAGAAGATGTAGTACAACTTTACCCAGCCAACGTCCTAACCGGCCTCTGAAAAACAGAGATTTCTTCGCTAAAAATTCAACATCGATCACTGTCCGCTTCATACGCAAGCTATGGCACCATCTTTTGTGGAGTTTCTACATATTCTGATTGTTCGGTTTTAACCGCCAGATAATTGGTTCTCATCTTGACCTTCATTAATAATATTCCCACGCCCATCCAGAACAATTCCCTGACACGGGTTACCAGACTCACGTAAATACCAAGACCGGCAGGCAAAGAAAGTGCCCTGAGCGCCAATGCAAATCCGCCTTCGCGGGTTCCAATCTGCATCGGAGAGAAGAACAATATATTAGTAAAGAGGCTCATAAACGAGTAAACCACCACCGACTCCACGAGACTTACATCCACATTAACCGGCTTTAAAATTACATATACCTCAAGGCAATTCATTATACGGGCAATTACCTCCAGACTAAGTGCCGTAAAAAATGCTTTCCGGCGGGCTCCATAAAGATAAGATATCTGGGTATCTATTTTCGAAAGCTGATTCTGGTATTTATCCTTAAATGGCTCTACCCATTTTTTCAGCAAGGGTAAACGTGCAAAGAAATTGAATGCTTTTACAGCCATTCCCCTCCGGTAACCTCTCCATAAAAGTGTCAGTAAAATGACGAATGACACAAACGAAGCAAGCAAAACAATACTCAGCGAAAGTTTCATCGGAAGAAACAAGGCAGCCACTACGATAGATAACGCCCAGAAAATGCAATGTGCCGAGATGTGGGTCATGGTGTACAACAGCACCGACGAAGTCGCTTTTTCCACACCCAGCATTGGCTTGAACTCCATGATCTTATAAGGATCTCCGCCGACAAATCCTAATGGAGTGGCAGCTTTGAGGGCAAAACCGCTCAACGTAATTTTGAAAACATGAAGAAAAGGTACAATACGATGCTCCGGCGCATCATCACGAATAATGGTATTAAAGGCCATAGTATTAATGAGATAGATCGGAAGCCACATGCCGATAATGGCAATAAACCACCATCCGGTCTTTTGCACGTGTGCCACGATGGTATCCCAACCGATACACCAGGCAATCACCACCATAGCTACCAAGCCTAAAGCGAAGAATAGATTTCGTCCGAGATTTGTGCTGATTTTTCCCATGCAAAACGTTAGAGTTGGTTTAAACTACGGCACATTTTCTCATGGCGATTGATTGCAAAACCCAACAAAGGATTGAGGATAACAATTTCGCATACAAAATAAAACCATTCAACATCAAGCAGTAAAGTAACAAGCATAACAAAACTTCTTGCATTGAAAGTAAAACAATCCAGTAAAGGCATCATTTTCAGGCTTTCGGAACGAAATTCCTCAATTTTTTCTTCAGGAAATCCGTTTGGATATGTTTCGTGTAAACGTTTAATGTAGCGATGTAATTCAGGCGTTCTGCGCTCCTGATTCAACGTGTAGATATGATACAACTTCAGGAAGAATTTTTCAACAGGTTCCTTTTTCCAACTGAGCGACTGAAAATGTTTTTTGACTGAATCGGCATCCTCAAACTCACTGTTTTTTCCACCTTTCAGAAAATGGAGATGCAATGTTTTGTAGTAATCTATCATTGCAGCCTGGTTGAAGTGAGAATATGCCGAGACAAGAGCAATCAGAAAAACCCACCATCCCCATTCGTAGCCATAAGCAGACAAAATGCGGTCATTTCCATGCATAAGACGCAGGCAAATAGTGGTATAGAATGTCAGAAACCAGATATCTCCGCAAAAGCCATCCAATATTCTGCCAATTTTAGATTTAATACCGGTAATACGAGCCAACTGCCCGTCGACACAGTCCAAAATATTGGCAAACACTAAAAAAGCAAAGCCGAGCAGGTTAATTGCTAGGCTATCATCCGGGTAAAACAGAATACAACCAATCATTCCAACAAAAATGGAAATGATGGTAATCATATTCGGAGTAACAGGAGTTGATTTGAGGAGTAAAGCTATCTGAAAACCGATAGGACGATAAAAAACTCTGTCGAGCCAATTTTCCGTATCCCACGATTTTAAAGAGTCTTTGAAGGTAACCGATGATTTTGTGTCCATTGCGTACTTTATTTGTAACGATACTTTCCTGCAAATTAACAAGTAAATATCTGCTGCAAATTTAGAAAAAAAAAAGAATATGCAGGTTTAATAAGCCCACATAAGTTTTAAGATATATTAAGCCAGTCGATTAGCACACAAAGCCGGCTACTTATAACTGTATCCGCCATCGCAAACAACGACCTCTCCGTTCATATATTGGTTATTGATAAGCAGCCAATACACGTCCGTTAATTCCTCCGGAGTACAGAAACGCCCCATCGCCAGTTTGCGGTTAATATTGTCTCGAATTTCGACCGGTTTTGTTTTTTGCCATTCGGTATCCACAAATCCAGGAGCCACAGCATTAACCCGTATACGTTTACCTGCAAAAAATTTCACCAGATTCTTCACCAACGCATGAACCGAAGCTTTAGTGACGCCGTACGCCAACGAAACAGAATGTGGATGAATAGCCATCAACGAACCGGTAAACACAACGCAACCACCTTCCTCAAAAGAGGAATAAAGCTTTTGCATCAAAAAAACAGGAAAATGGACATTGGCCGTGAAAACCTTTAGCCAGTTTTCGGGTTCAATTTGCAGAAAGTCGCTTCTGTCTGTCATTCCGGCGTTAAATACGACGCAACTAAGCGAAATTTGCTGTTCCGCTAAGAAATGGCTTATTGTATCAATCGAACTGAGATCGGAAATGTCGGCTTTCAACAACATCACTTTTGATGGGAAACGTTGTTCGAACTCGTTCCAAACCAGAGAAGCTGTTGTTTCATCGGATGAATAGGTCATCACAACCGACATGCCTTCTTTCAGGAGTCGTTCACAAACTGCCCTCCCGATTCCTTTGGTTGCCCCGGTTACCAGAGCTGTCTTACTCTTCATCCTGCTTTACAAAAGTTGGCTTTGCCTTACGCTGAGCGTGTAGCTGCTGGTCGTATGATTCATAAATAGTTTTCTTCAGCGATGAGGACGAAACACCGTCGCCATAAGGGAAATAGAACACATCTACTCCCAGATCCTTCAGGTAATCATATTTACCGAACCAGTCATCACCCACAACGAAAGCGTCAATATTCAGTTTCTTTACAATCTCGGTATGATCGAGCGTATGCTGGGGAATCACAAGATCCGGAGCCTTGAGTGCTTCAATAATCAACATCCGTTCGTTGAAAGGAATGATCGGAGCAGCCTTATACGACTTAACCAATTCGTCGGTACTCACACCAACAATCAGAATATCTCCCAACCCTCTGGCATAGTTAATCATTTTCAGGTGATTGGAGTGGAACATATCGAAAGTTCCGGATGTGTAAACGATGGTTTTTTTATTGAACATGATAAAATCTTAGTAAAAACAGAATATAATTGTGATAAAAAAGAGCTAACTTGCAACGTTTTTACGGTTGAATCACTCTTTTTCCTGAATATGCAAAGGTATTTATTTATTTGAGTCTACCTGACTTTTTTACACATTTTTTCTTTGCTTTCGTATGGAAAAATCCCTTTCTCTTTCCAACCTGACAATGAATTTACATCAAATTAGTCTTATAAAACTTTATAAACGTTCACGTCCATGAATACATTTCTCGACTCTGATCTGGAACTACTCAAAACCAAAGGAATTTCAGTTGAAACCTGTACTGAACAATTGAACCGTTTCGCTGCCGGATTTCCTTTCCTGCAAATAGAAAAAGCAGCCGCCATCAATGACGGAATTTTAAAAATTGAAACTTCTCATATCGATCATTATATCCAGTTCTGGACTGATTTTCTTGCCGAAAAGAAGAAAATTGTAAAGTTTGTTCCGGCCTCGGGAGCTGCAAGTCGCATGTTCAAAAACCTGTTTGAATTTATCGACGGAGAATCTGACACTCCCGCATCTGATTTTGAAAAGAAGTTTTTCTCCGAAATTGAATATTTCGCTTTTTATGAAGCACTGAACACAATCTGTTTTCATAACGAAGGCCGCACCATACCTCAACTTATCGAGGCAGGAGAATACAAAACCATCGTGCGCAACCTGCTTGAAGAAAAAGGACTGAATTATCAAAATCTACCGAAAGGATTATTGCTTTTTCACCGTTATCCCGATGAAGTACGCACTCCGGTTCAGGAGCATCTGGCAGAAGGCGCCGCCTATGCCGCCAACAACGAAGGTGAAGTCAACATTCATTTCACGGTTTCTACCGAGCACCGCAAACTGTTCGAACAGCATGTAAAAGAAAAGCTGGCAATCCTTGCTACAAAGAACAACCTTCATTATCACGTCTCTTTTTCGGAACAAAAACCTTCGACCGACACACTGGCCGCCGATGCAGACAACCAACCGTTCCGCGAAGATGGCAAACTGCTGTTCCGTCCGGGTGGGCACGGAGCCTTGATCGAAAACCTGAACGACATTAATGCCGACGTGGTTTTCATCAAAAATATTGACAATGTCACTACCGATAAATTGAAAAAACCGACCATTACCTACAAACGTCTGTTGGCCGGCATACTTGTGCAAACCCAAAAACAGATTTTCGGTTTCCTTCACGAACTGGACAATAAAGAGATTTCGGATGCAAAACTGGAAGTTATCAAACAATTCTGCGCGTCCCGCCTTTCCATCCACAATCCGGCTATTGCAGGCTACAGCCGCGAAGAGCTGATTCAATATCTGCACAACAAACTGAACCGTCCGTTGCGGGTGTGCGGCATGGTAAAAAATGAAGGCGAACCCGGCGGCGGCCCATACATTGCGGTTAACACGGATGGGACGGCTTCTCCTCAAATCCTCGAAAGTTCTCAAATCGACACCTCCGATCCCGAAAAGGTAGAGCTGATGAAAAAAGCGACACACTTCAACCCGGTTGATCTGGTTTGTGCCATTAAAGATTACAATGGAAAGAAGTTCGACTTGCCAAAATATGTAGATAAAAACACCGGCTTTATCTCTTCCAAATCCAAAAGCGGCAAAGAGCTGAAAGCTCTTGAATTGCCCGGCCTCTGGAACGGTGCCATGAGCGACTGGAACACCATTTTTGTGGACACTCCGGTAGAGACTTTCAGCCCGGTAAAAACAGTGAATGATTTATTGAGACCGGAACACCAGTAACATATTTTTCAACGCAAAGAGGCCAAGACTCAGAAAATTAATAACATACTAAGATTATTATCTATTACGATTCTAAGCATAGCTATAAATTAATCTTTGCGCCTTCGTGACTTTGTATTAAAAGATCAATGCCTATGTCCAAAACAATTTGTAAGACCACCGACAAAGCAAAGCTTGAAGAAAAACAAGCAGAAGAAAACTATCAGTGCAAGCGCTGCGGAGAGAAAGCCTCCAAAGAAAAATACGTTTGCAAGCCCGAGAAGATTGCAGACAAGTAATAAATTATGTCAGCCTCCATCTGAACCATTCAGCTGGAGGCGTTTTTTTTACAAATGAATATCTGAATCTCATAGCATTGGTTCAACCTCCATTTTTCCTCACTTGTTCCAGGTTTGCCCGTTGTTTAGTTCCTGTTTAGGCGATAGCCGTAACCTGGACCGGAACCGAAGATCGGCGAAGCTAATCTGAAATACTTGCGCCATCAGTTGAAAACCATAAATGATTTGCTCAGACCGGGACACCGGTAAATAAAAAATTAAGCCCCGAAAGTTGTTGAAACCTTCAGGGCTTAATTTTTATTCTTCTTCGCTCAAATAGTTGCAATATTTGGCATCCCACAACTGATACCGAAGAAACTGTTCCTCCATTTTGGTTTTGAAACGGTTCCAGTCCCGCACCAATTTATTACTCCAGTAAACTTCTGCAATTGCCGACATACGTGGAAAAATACCATATTCCACCTCCTTGTCATCGGCAAAGTATTCTGTCCACAAACAGCCTTGCCCGCCCAGAATATTGGCTGCAACCGATGGAGCAATCGAATCGGGAACCGGTTCGAAATTATATACCTTCGATGCTGTTACCAACCAATCTTTATGCGCCAAACGCTCCTCGCCTTTCCTCTGTTGAACATTGAAGTAACTATTCCGGTAAGGCGTCATGATTACGTTATGTCCCAAGTTGGCAGCTTTTATTCCGTTGGTTGCATTGCGCCAGCTCATCACGGTTATTCCATCTGCCAGTTTGCCATCATCGAGCATATCATCCCAACCAATGGGGGTACGACCGTGCTTGCGAATCACCGCACTGACCTGCTCTACAAAATAGCGCTGTAACCCCTTTTCATCCCTGAGATTATGTTTTTCTATAAATTCCTGCACAACAGGCGATAATTTCCACCATTTGTGCGAACACTCGTCGGCTCCAATATGAATATAGGGCGATGGAAAAATTTGCATCAACTCTTCATATACATTTTTCAGAAAAACAAATAGTTCGTCAGAAGGAGCCAGCACATTATTCACCTTATTGAAAATACCCCAGGTGGTAGCCGTTTTCGGATGCAGAGCCGTGTCGGTTGCAAACTGCGGAAATGAAGCCAACACCGCCAACGAATGGCCGGGAATATCAATTTCAGGAACCACAGTAATGTATCGCTTGGCAGCATACCGCACAATCTCTTTCATCTCTTTCTGTGTGTAATATCCACCATAACGGGTAGAATCGAAACCGGTACCGGGATAAAGGCCGATAATGGTACCCTCACGCCACGATCCGATGCTATTCAATTGAGGATATTTTTTACTTTCAAGTCGCCATCCCTGATCGTCGGTTAGATGAATATGAAAATAGTTCATCTTGTGCAGCGCGATAAAATCGATGTATCGTTTAATAAAACTCACCGGAAACATATGCCGCACTACATCCAGATGCATTCCACGGTACGAAAACCGCGGTTTGTCGGTAATGGATACCGAGGCTATCTGCAGCTTGTCACCTTTTGCAGGAGGCAATAGTTGAATGAGACTCTGTATGGCATAAAAAAGTCCTTCGGAATTGGCACCCTGAAGCATCACTCCTGTAGGCGAACTTTCCAGGGTATACTGCCCGGGCACACTACCCGCCTGCTTTCTTACAGCCAAACGGATACTGTTTTGCAAATTGTTTTGTTTACTCACTATGGCAAGATCAAGCCCATAGTATTGTTTTAGATATTGCGCCAGAAACTGCGCCGAGTTCATGGCCGCTTTTCCCGAAGCCACCAATTGAGTTTGCGCGTCAAGAGCAAATGTTCCTTCGCGCAGGGTTACGCGTTCGGGTTGGGGAATAATGGAAACAGCTGGTTGCTGTTGCGCATAGGTAAAAGCTGTCATCATCACGCTACTTAGCAAAAGGCCAAGCCTTATCTTTCGATTCATCATCACATAAATTAGTTTAGTTCCGTCACCGGGATCCGCAGAATTGCTATTCATCACATCCCAACTGATCGGAAAATGCATCGCGCAAATATACGCAAATGAACATTCACCACCAAGAGACCACCTCCTATCTCCCGGATATCCAGCACCAACTTTGGATAGGCTCTTTACTGCTTGCGGATGACATTTTTTCACTTCGGATAAGCACATGCATGCCTATAAGCAAAATAGCACCATATTTCACTTTTATTATACACACCTCCCATTTGCCGCTATCAAAAAATTTCGTTAGCTTTGCATATCAAATAGCTGTCAACTAAACACTTAATAATCAACATTTTAAATTTCAGAGGGTATGATTTATTCACATGAAGTAGAACAAATGTGTGTGGTAAAAAAAGGTCCTAACCACGGACCAGCTCCCATTCCTCAAGAAGGAAAATGGGTTCAGGCTAAGGAAATTAAAGATATTTCCGGTTTAACTCACGGTGTGGGATGGTGTGCACCACAACAAGGCGCTTGTAAACTAACACTGAACATCAAAGACGGTATTATCCAGGAAGCTTTGATCGAAACTATCGGTTGTTCGGGTATGACTCACTCTGCAGCTATGTCTGCCGAAGTTCTTCCCGGCAAAACCATTCTTGAAGCATTGAATACCGACTTGGTTTGCGATGCTATCAACACTGCAATGCGCGAATTGTTCTTACAAATTGCTTACGGACGTTCTCAGTCTGCTTTCTCGGAAGGTGGTCTGCCAATCGGTGCCGGTCTCGAAGACCTGGGTAAAGGTCTCCGCAGTCAGGTAGGTACAATGTACGGTACTTTGGCAAAAGGCGTTCGTTACCTCGAAATGGCTGAAGGTTACTGCACACGCATCGGCTTGGACGAAGACGGTGAAGTAATCGGCTACGAATTCGTTCACATGGGCAAATTCATGGATATGGTTAAGAAAGGCGTTAATGCTGCTGAAGCTTTGGAAAAAGCAAAAGGTTCGTACGGTCGCTTCAAAGAAGCTGCTAAATATATTGACCCGCGCCACGAATAATCTCGTGATGCAGAATGATGTATTATTAATTATTAATTTTTAATTCGAACAAAAATTATGGCTTTATTTGAAAGTTACGACCGCCGTATTAACCAGGTAAATGCGGCTCTCAATCAATACGGAATCAAAGACATCGACGAAGCTAAGGCTATCTGCGATGCAAAGGGCATTGATCCTTACAAAATTTGTGAAGAAACTCAGCCTATCTGCTTCGAAAATGCAAAATGGGCGTACGTAGTAGGCGCTGCCATCGCTATCAAAAAAGGTTGCACAACTGCTGCTGATGCTGCAGAAGCAATCGGTATCGGCTTGCAATCTTTCTGCATCGCCGGTTCTGTAGCCGATGATCGTAAAGTAGGTATCGGTCACGGTAACCTCGGCGCTCGTTTGTTGCGCGAAGAAACACAATGTTTCGCATTCTTAGCAGGTCACGAATCTTTCGCTGCTGCTGAAGGTGCTATCAAAATCGCTGAAATGGCAAACAAAGTACGTACAAATCCTTTGCGCGTTATTTTGAACGGTTTGGGTAAAGATGCCGCTATGATCATCTCTCGTATCAACGGCTTTACTTACGTACAAACTCAGTTTGACTATGCTTCGGGTGCGTTGAACGTTGTAAAAGAAAAACCTTATTCAACAGGTCTTCGTGCTAAAGTAAAATGCTATGGCGCTGACGACGTTCGCGAAGGTGTTGCTATCATGCGCGCTGAAGGCGTTGACGTTTCCATCACAGGTAACTCAACTAACCCAACACGTTTCCAACACCCTGTTGCAGGTACTTACAAAAAAGAATGCAACGAACTTGGCAAACCATATTTCTCTGTTGCTTCAGGTGGTGGTACAGGTCGTACTCTTCACCCCGACAACATGGCTGCTGGTCCTGCTTCTTATGGTATGACCGACACTATGGGTCGTATGCACGGTGATGCTCAGTTTGCCGGTTCTTCTTCCGTTCCTGCTCACGTTGAAATGATGGGCTTCCTCGGAATGGGTAACAACCCAATGGTTGGTGCAACCGTTGCTGTTGCCGTTGCTATCGCCGAGGCATGCAAATAAGAAGATTTCAGAATTCAAGATTCCAATGATTCAAGATTATCTTAAATGAGCGTCCCGAAAGAAATGGAATACTGGAATTCTCAATCTCAAAATTAGCTAATATAAAACTGCCTCAGCATTCGTGCCGGGGCAGTTTTTTTATACACCAACAATCATGAGTCGAATAATAACTTTCTTTACAGCCTCCATTTTGCTGTTCATTTGTGCTTTGAGCCTGAATGCACAACAAAACCAAAAAGGCAGAACCGATTTATCGGTCAGTCAGTTCAAAGAGTATCTGGCAAAAAATCCGTCAGTCACGCTGCTCGACGTCAGAACACCGGAAGAGTTTGCTGCCGGACATCTGAAAAATGCAGTCAACATCCCGGTTAACGACCCCGATTTTGACGCTAAAGTTTCAAAATTTGACAAAACCAAAGCCGTGATGGTCTATTGCCGCTCCGGGCACCGCAGTGTGGTAGCTTCCGGAAAATTACTGACACTCGGATTTGTCAGCATCCTCAACCTTGAGAAAGGTATCAACAGCTGGCAGGCAGCCGGCGAAAACGTGTTTAAATAGTTATTCAGGCAAACAGGCTATCTCTTTCGATGATGAAATCGACGGAATAGCCCTTAAAACAAAAAGATTATGTGGTTATTATTGGGTGCACTCTCTGCACTTTTATTAGGCATCTACGATGTTGCAAAAAAGGTTTCGCTTCAAAAAAACGCGGTTATTCCGGTACTTTTTTCGTCCATCGTTATTTCCTGTCTTATTTTATCTCCGCTGCCGGTATTGTCGCACTACTTGCCCGACACGATGAAAGGCACGCTGCTGTATGTTCCGCCAATGGATGGCAGAGCGCATTTTTACATCTTACTGAAATCGTTATTGGTGTTGTCTTCGTGGCTGTTTGGTTACTTCGCAATGAAGCACCTGCCCATCACAATTGTCACACCGATTGAAGCCACACGACCACTCTGGACGCTACTCGGAGCGTTGGTCATTTTTTCGGAAAGATTATCCCCTTATCAATGGATTGGAGTATCCGTAACATTGATTTCATTCTACCTTTTTTCGATGGTTGGAAAAAAAGAAGGCGTGGTTTTCCACAACAATAAATGGGTCTTTTTTATTATCTTAGCAGCGCTTACGGGAGCCGCCAGCGGACTCTATGACAAGTTTCTGATGAGAGAATTCAACCGGGTGGGAGTTCAGGTATATTACCTTTTCTACCAGGCTATTATAATGGGTATCATCACGTTGTTTCTCTGGTATCCCAAACGTAAAACATCGACGCCGTTTCAGTGGCGATATTCGATTATCGGCATTTCGGTATTTCTTACCCTGGCCGACTTCGTCTATTTCTTTGCACTCTCCGATCCCGATGCCATGATATCGCTTCTTTCTACTGTTAGAAGAGCCGGAGTTGTAGTATCATTCTCAATCGGAGCTTTTGTCTTTAGAGAAAAGAACATTAAAGTCAAATTTATTTGTCTTGCAGGTGTCATAACCGGCACTTTGATCTTGTTACTGGGTAAATGACCGACACTAACCTGCATTTTTCAAAAACTCTTAAATGTCATACAAAGTGAACGTATTATCACGCATATATAGTCACACGTCCATTGAATTAAAACATACACTATCAGATTGATAAATGACCTTCGTTTCAATTTGGCCGAATTACATTTTAGATACATATTTTTGGCATATTTAATACATAAAATTACCAAATAACAGTTCGAAAAGTTGTTTTCTGCTCCGAGAATGCTTAAAATTGCAGCAAAAATATCACACCATGGATATAGAAAAACTGATGCATTCGCTGGAAGCAAAACACCCCGGCGAACATGAATATTTGCAAGCAGTACACGAAGTGCTGTTAAGTATCGAGGAGGTTTATAACCAACACCCGGAGTTCGAAAAGGCAAAAATAGCCGAACGTCTGGTGGAACCCGACCGGATTTTCACGTTCAAAGTTCCCTGGATTGACGACAACGGCGAGGTACAGGTCAACCTGGGTTATCGCGTTCAGTTCAACAACGCTATCGGCCCTTATAAAGGAGGTCTCAGGTTTCACTCGTCAGTCAACCTGTCTATTTTGAAATTTCTGGGCTTCGAACAAATATTTAAGAACGCATTGACCACTCTTCCGATGGGAGGAGCAAAAGGAGGTTCGGACTTTAACCCAAGAGGCAAATCGGATGCCGAAGTGATGAGATTCTGCCAGTCGTTTATGCTGGAACTTTGGAAACACATTGGACCCGAAACTGATGTACCGGCCGGCGATATTGGCGTGGGAGCACGTGAAATCGGCTACCTGAACGGCATGTACAAAAAACTCACCAACACGGTAACCGGCGTTTTGACAGGGAAAGGTCTCGAATACGGAGGATCTTTGATTCGTCCGGAAGCTACCGGTTTTGGCGGATTGTATTTTGTACAACAAATGCTTGAAACAGCCGGCGATTCGCTGAAAGGAAAAACCGTTGCAATCTCCGGTTTTGGCAACGTAGCCTGGGGCGCTGCACTGAAAGCCAACCAGCTTGGAGCAAAAGTGATAACAATTTCCGGTCCTGATGGTTATATTTACGATCCGAATGGAGTTTCGGGAGACAAAATAGACTATTTACTTGAATTACGTGCTTCCTGCAACGACGTTGTGGCACCTTATGCCGAACAATTTGGAGCAACTTTCGTACCAAACAAACGTCCGTGGGAAGTCAAAGCTGACATTGCGCTGCCTTGCGCAACTCAGAACGAATTAAATGAAGAAGATGCAAAACATCTGATTGCAAATGGAGTACGCTGCGTTGGTGAAATATCCAATATGGGCTGCACCCCTGAAGCAATAGACTTGTTTATTGCAAATAAGATATTATACGGTCCGGGAAAAGCAGTCAACGCTGGAGGCGTTGCTACTTCGGGACTTGAAATGACGCAAAATGCCATGCATTTGGGATGGCCTGCCGAAGAGGTGGACGCCAAGCTTCATCAGATAATGGGAAGCATACATACCCAATGTGTACACTACGGTCGACAGCCCGATGGCTACATCAACTACATGAAAGGGGCAAATATTGCCGGATTCATGAAAGTTGCGCGAGCCATGATGGCACAAGGCGTTATTTAAGATCAAAGTCCCGGGCTTCCTCCATAAAGTCCGGGATTTTTTATAAACCGACGGGTTTATCAGGCAAGGGTATTATTACCATCAAATATTTTTATAAACATTAGCTATGAGAACAAATCTAAGTTCACAAATTACACTGAACCGGATCCCTGAACGCTATTACCGGCCTACCGATGCCTTCGAATTGGCTGCTTTAACGCGTTTTGAAAAGGTTCCTGTGGAAATTTTTGACGATGCTTTGCGTGGCTCTAAAAAAGTGGCTGCGGAAATTGTGGGGTTGATGAAAGAGAAAAACAGCAAGGGAGAATTGTTCGTTTTAGGCCTCACCGGCGGCAGAGCCGGCATCGAATTGTATTCGGAACTGGTACGCCTTCACAAAGAAGAAGGGTTAAGTTTCAAAAAAGTGGCAGTAGTCAATCTTTACGAGTATTATCCATTAGTCAAAGCTATGGATAAAAGCTTCTTATCACGCATTAAAGAGATGCTGCTCGATCACATCGACATTGATCCGGCCAATATCATTTCGCCGGATGCGACCATCGACCGTAAAGATGTGATGGCACACTGCAAAGCGTTTGAAGAAAAAATCAACGCATTGGGAGGCATTGACCTTCAGCTGTTGGGAATTGGCAGAGGAGGTAACATTGGGTTTAACGAACCTGGTTCACAACTGAATTCTACTACCCGACTGATCATGCTCAACAGCGAATCGCGCAAGGAAGCTGCTCGCCATCTTGGCTTTTCAGAACCTCCTGTAAGCTCGATTACCTTAGGCATTGGCACAATAATGAAAGCGAAACGTATCGTATTGCTTTCATGGGGTGAAGACAAGTCGGCTGTGGTACGCACTGCTATTGAAGAACCGGCATCTGTTGCATTTCCGGCATCGTTCCTGCAACTTCACAACAACGCTTCTTTTGTCATTGACATTCACGCAGCCGGAGAATTGACCAGAATAAGCAAACCCTGGCTGGTAACTTCCTGCGATTGGGACGACAAATTAATTCGCCGTGCCATTGTATGGCTGTGCCAACAGGTAAACAAACCCATATTAAAACTGACCGACAAAGATTATTCGGAACATAACCTTAGCGAATTACTCAACATCTTCGGATCTGCTTACAATTGTAACATAAAGATTTTCAACGATCTTCAGCATACAATTACCGGATGGCCAGGTGGTAAACCGGATGCAGACGACACGTATCGTCCGGAAAGAGCTACTCCGTTCCCTAAAAAAGTACTTGTATTCAGTCCGCACCCTGACGACGACGTAATCTCAATGGGCGGAACACTGAAACGCCTTGTAGACCAACATCACGAAGTGCATGTGGCATACGAAACGTCGGGGAATATTGCTGTAAACGATGACGAAATCATCCGTTTCCTCTCTTTTGTAAAAGGGTACATCGAAATGTTCGAACCCGACAACAAAGATCTGAAAGCACGTTACGAAATACAATCGAAGTTTCTGGTCAGAAAAGAAGGTCAAATTCCCCTTTCCGAAATATTATCCATGAAGGGCCTGATCAGACGGGGCGAAGCCAAGGCTGCCTGTCGTTATGTCGGAGTATCTTCAAAAAATGTACATTTCCTGAATCTGCCTTTTTACGAAACCGGTACCATCAAAAAGAACCCGATTTCTCAGGCCGACATCGAGATCGTAAAAGCACTTTTACAAGAACTCAAACCTCACCAGATCTACGTAGCAGGTGACCTTGCCGATCCGCACGGAACGCACAAAGTTTGCCTTGATGCTGTACTTGCAGCCATCGACGATCTGAAAAACGAAGTCTGGTTCAAGGACTGCCGCATCTGGATGTATCGTGGTGCATGGATGGAATGGGAAATTGACCATATTGAAATGGCAGTTCCTCTGAGTCCCGAAGAACTGCGCTCGAAACGAAATGCAATTCTCAAACACCAGTCTCAAATGGAAAGTGCGCCCTTCTTAGGCAACGACGAACGCCTTTTCTGGCAACGTTCCGAAGAAAGAAACCGTGCAACGGCGGCCTTCTACAACGAATTAGGGTTGGCTGCCTACGAAGCAATTGAAGCATTCGTACGCTATATTCCTATTCAATAGAAAATTCTGATAAAAACAGACGACCGTTTTGTATATGAGCAAAACGGTCGTTTTTGTATACAGCACTCTTTTTGTAGCTTTGCAACCACATATCACGTCCATCCACAACACCCACAATGACCAGATTTTTAAAATCATACATGCTTCCCATTGCCATGTGTATTGGCATTATCTTCTATCGTTTTTTTACAGAATTATCATTCATCACCCCTTACCTGATCTTTGCAATGCTTTTTATCACCTATTGCAAACTATCAATCAAAGAGCTCCGGTTCGAAAAATTTCACTTCTTTCTGCTGGCCATTCAGTTATTCGGGAGTATTGCTGTATATCTGACCCTGAGAGGGTTCAATCCTCTGGTTGCTCAAGGATCAATGATCTGTGTTTTAGCGCCTACAGCCACTTCCGCTGCCGTAATCACCGGCATGTTAGGGGGGAGCGTTGCGAGTTTGACCGCTTATAGCATTCTCAGCAACTTATGTGTCGCTATATTCGCACCAATAATTTTTTCATTTATCGGAGAACACTCAAATTTCACTTTTTTCGAGTCGTTCCTCTATATTCTGAAAGAGGTATTTCCTCTGCTGATCCTTCCTTTAGTATTCGCTTTTACATTAGAAAAACTCGCTCCTAAAGTCAAATTAAAAATACAAGCGTTGCATGGATGGTCATTCTATCTGTGGGCGCTGGCTCTTACAATTGTTGTGGGGAAAACCGTTTCGTTTATCATGAAACAGCCTGCGGATAATTATGCTGTTGAAATAATAATGGCTGCTTCTACATTTTTTATCTGTATAGGACAATTTCTGGCAGGAAGAAAAATCGGCAAACGATATGACAAAACGGTCACGGGAGGACAAGGACTGGGACAAAAGAATACGGTGTTGACTATCTGGATGGCATTATCGTACCTTGATCCAATCTCGTCAATAGGACCCGGAGCCTATGTTTTGTGGCAGAACATAGTTAATTCTTACCAGCTTTGGAGGAAACAACGCAGCCAGGCTCAACCCGATGATGGTCGGAGCTAAAAAATGCAGGTATTAGAAGAAAAATAAAAGTGTGGAATATTCGAGTTATTCGAAATAAACCACACTTTCCTTTTTGCTTAAAAAAACTTATCCCTATCGCTGAACCTAAAATTATTAATATAAGACCACCTAGTATTATGAAAACAAAGGTATCCCGTTTACGTGAAACAGGTTGCAAAAATTGCATCAAATCATTGCATTTTTGAAACACATACTACCTTTTTGATAGATATTGTTGCGAAAATGAGACGTAAAGCCTCCTGCCTATATAAAACATCCTCCAAAATTTCAAAAAAACGGACATTTTACCGCCTCAAAATTTCCGAAATGTTTTTTAGAAAAAAAGTCAGCCCGAATATTTCCGGACTAAAAAAAATCCTTATCTTTGCACCGCAAAACAGATATGCATTGAGCTTCTCAAAAGAGCTCTTTCTATTCGACAAAAAAGAACAATGATTGCGAAAGTAGCTCAGTTGGTAGAGCACGACCTTGCCAAGGTCGGGGTCGCGGGTTCGAGTCCCGTCTTTCGCTCAAAAGGATGCCCGGATGGTGGAATGGTAGACACGAAGGACTTAAAATCCTTTGGCTTCACGGCTGTGGGGGTTCAAGTCCCCCTCCGGGTACTTTAAAATAAAGGGTTTACACTATTGCGTGTAAACCTTTTTTTTATGCCATTCTCAGCATGAATCATTTACAGAGATTGACTGCTTTATCATTCCTTCTTCGTTACCATGAACAAAACAATATAATTCCAAGGATTAATTGCAAATTCTATATAACTTTGTAACATCAATTTTCACCACCTACAAAAAATCACACACATGCATTTAGCAGACTCATACAAAGTCTTTTCGGGCTCAAGCAGCCGCTATCTGGCCGAACAAATCTGTCAGAGCCTTGGCTGTGAACTGGGAAAAATGACGACCACCCGTTTTGCCGACGGCGAATTTGCCGTCAGATATGACGAATCAATCCGTGGTTGTTATGTATTTCTTGTACAATCAACCTTTCCTTCATCAGACAACCTGATGGAACTTTTATTGATGATTGACGCAGCAAAAAGAGCTTCGGCTTATAAAGTAATTGCTGTAATTCCCTATTTTGGATGGGCTCGCCAGGACAGAAAGGACAAACCCCGTGTTTCAATCGGTGCAAAACTGATTGCCGATCTTTTGAGTACTGCCGGTATCGACCGCCTTATCACAATGGATCTCCACGCCGATCAGATTCAGGGTTTCTTCAATGTACCGGTTGATCACCTTTATGCGTCAACCCTCTTTGTCCCCCACATCAAATCGCTTCAGATCGAAGATTTAGCGATTGCATCCCCCGACGTGGGTGGTTCAAAACGCGCAGGATCTTACTCTAAGCACCTGGAATCGCCAATGGTACTTTGCTACAAATTGCGCGAAAAAGCCAATGAAGTAAGCGACATGAAGATTATCGGTAAAGTAACCGGCAAAAATGTGATCATCCTTGACGACATGGTTGATACCGCCGGCACACTGACAAAGGCAGCAGGACTGATGATGGAGTATGGCGCAAAATCGGTAAGAGCGGTAGTCACCCACCCCATTATGTCCGACCCGGCATCTCAACGCATCGAAGACTCTGTATTGAAAGAGATCATTTTTACCGACTCAATTCCATACAACGGAAATTGCAGCAAAGTAAAAGTGTTATCCGTTGCCGATCTGTTTGCTGACACCATCAAAAAAGTATTCAACAACGAATCAATCAGTAGCCAGTATTTGCTTTAATAAGACATGTAATTACGAGGTTTTCCCGAACATAAGATTAGGTTGTAAAGATAAAAATCATTATCTTTACAACCTCAAAATCACACATTTGAATAACTTCTTGTCATTTCATAGCCGTCAGTATCCGGCTAAATCATTGAAATGAAAGAAGTTTTTCGCATTAAATTTGTTGTTTATTTTGCGAGGAAGAAATTCTGTTCCGACTCGCTCTGAGAAACAAAAAAAACGACACAAAACAAAACACAAATCCGATAACTCTAAAACTTACTATTATGAAAGAAATTGATGACCTTCCGGAATTTGACGACGATGAAGCCATTGCATTCATTTTGAAATACATACCTCAGGAACTCAAAGCAAAAGTAACCGAAGATGACATCGCTTACATTTTGGATGTTATCTACGATTTTTATGAGGCCAATGGGCTGATAGAAGAAAATTCTACCGAAGAAGCTTCCATTGACGAAGATGACATGTTGCTGTTTGTCATGAAAGCAATCAAAAAAGATAAAGTGGTTAATCTTTCAGAAGAAGAAGTCCAATCGTTGCTGGAAGGCGAATTTGAATATGGAAAATCAATAGGCATCTACAACGAAGAAGAAGAATAAAAAAACACAAATATCAACACATAAAAACACTTATGAGCACAACATCCATTTTAGACAAAGCAGCCGATAACATTCGTATTTTGGCATCAAGTATGGTCGAAAAGGCCAAATCAGGTCACCCGGGCGGAGCAATGGGAGGCGCAGACTTCGTAAACGTATTGTTCAGCGAATTCTTAACTTACGATCCTAGCGATCCTCAATGGATCAACAGAGACCGTTTCTTCCTTGATCCGGGTCACATGTCGCCGATGCTTTACAGTGTATTGGCTCTTACCGGCAAATATTCACTTGAAGATTTGAAACAATTCCGTCAATGGGGCAGTGTAACTCCGGGTCACCCCGAAGTGGATGTTGAACGTGGTGTCGAAAACACATCAGGTCCTCTCGGACAGGGCCACACAATGGCTATCGGTGCTGCTATCGCCGAACGCTTCCTTGCTGCCCGTTTTGGCAACTGGATGAGCCACAAAATTTATGCTTTTATTTCTGACGGTGGTGTTCAGGAAGAAATTTCTCAGGGTGCAGGTCGTATTGCCGGAACTCTCGGACTGAGCAACCTGATCATGTTCTATGACTCTAACGACATTCAGCTTTCTACAGTTGTAAGCGAAGTTAGTGTAGAAGACACTGCAAAAAAATACGAAGCTTGGGGCTGGAATGTTATTACAATCGTTGGTAACGATGCCGCTCAGATTCGCGAAGCTTTAACAAAAGCTCAAACTGAAACAGAACGTCCTACCCTGATTATCGGTAAAACCATCATGGGTAAAGGCGCCGTTGCTGCGGACGGAAGCAGCTTCGAAAACAAATGCGCTACTCATGGTATGCCATTGAGCGAAGGCGGTGCTTCATACGAAAAAACAATTCAAAACCTCGGAGGGAATCCTGAAAACCCATTCGTTATCTTCCCTGAAGTTGAAGAACTCTACGCAAAACGTCAAGCCGAATTGGTAAAAATCGCTGCAGAAAAGAAAGCTCAACAAGCAGCATGGGAAAAGGAAAATCCTGAATTGGCTAAAAAATTGGCTAAATTCTTCTCGAAAGAGGCTCCTAAAGTTGACTTTGCTGCTATTGCACAGAAAGCCGATCAGGCTACACGTGCAGCATCTTCAACAGTATTGGCAGCTTTTGCTAGTCAGGTAGAAAACATGATCGTTGCTTCAGCTGATTTGTCAAACTCTGACAAAACAGACGGCTTCCTCAAAAAGACACACGCCTTCACCAAAGGTGATTTCTCAGGTGCATTCTTCCAGGCTGGTGTATGCGAATTGACAATGGCTGCTATTGCAAACGGTATGGCTCTCCACGGAGGGGTTATTCCTGCTGTCGGAACATTCTTTGTTTTCTCTGACTATATGAAGCCTGCCGTACGTATGGCTGCTTTGATGCAATTACCAGTAAAATACGTTTGGACACACGATGCCTTCCGCGTAGGCGAAGATGGTCCTACTCACCAACCGGTTGAACAGGAAGCTCAAATCCGCCTGATGGAACAGTTGAAAAACCACCACGGCAAAAACAGTATGTTGGTGCTTCGTCCGGCCGATGCTGACGAAACAACCGTTGCATGGAAATTAGCGCTCGAAAATACATGTACCCCAACTGGTTTGATTTTGTCTCGTCAAAATATCAAAAACCTTGTTGCTGAAAACGGCTACACATCAGCTTTGCAAGCAGCAAAAGGAGCCTATATCGTTTACAAACCAGCCACTAAAGCTGACATCATTTTGGTTGCCAACGGTTCTGAAGTTGCAACTTTGATTGAAGCTGTTCCGTTCCTGAAAGAAAAAGGCATCGAAGTTCAGGTAGTTTCTGCACCTTCTGAAGGTTTATTCTTCAACCAGGACGAAAGCTATCGTAACGAAGTAATTCCTGCTTCCACACCGGTATTCGGTCTTACAGCAGGTCTGCCTTCTACATTGCAACGTCTGGCTGGCGCAAATGGCAAAGTATTTGGTTTGGATCATTTCGGATACTCTGCTCCTTACAAAGTATTGGATAAAGAATTTGGTTTCACTGCAGAAAATGTAGTTAACCAGGTTACAGCACAATTGGGCAAGTAATAAAACTTGCCCTTCAACCTTAGTTTCTGACACCGTGGAAAGATACACAATGGATATTGTTTATCTTTTAATCACTTAGTTATGTACAAAGCAAGACATATAACCGATGACATTTATTATATAGGTGTCAACGACCGGCAAAAAGTGCTCTTTGAAAACCTCATCCCGCTACCACACGGAGTTTCATATAACTCCTATCTGATAATGGATGAGAAAACAGTTTTGGTGGATACCGTGGAGGTTTCTTTCGCCGAAGTATTTTTGGATAAACTGTTGAGTGTACTGGGAGATCGCCATCTGGATTATCTGGTTATCAACCATATGGAACCTGACCACTCAGGAGCAATCCGGGCAATACGACGCATGTTTCCTGATATTAAAATCGTTGGGAACGCGCGTACCTTTAAAATGCTTGATGGTTTCTACGGAATTAATGATGGCTTGCACGAAGTAAAAGATGGGGACAAACTGGTTTTGGGTAAGCATACCCTCCAGTTCTTCCTCACTCCGATGATTCACTGGCCGGAAACTATGATGACTTACGATATTAACGACAAGTTATTATTTACGGGAGACGCGTTCGGCGCGTTTGGCACGCTGGACGGAGGAGTGCTTGATACTGATATTGAAACCGGTAACCATTTGGAAGAAAGCCGTCGCTACTTTTCAAATATTGCCGGCAAGTACGGATCTGCCGTTCAGAATGCATTAAACAAGCTGAAGGACATTGAAATCAAGACTATTTGTCCTACTCACGGACCGGTTTGGCGTGAAAAGGTTAATAAAATAATCGAAATCACAGACAAACTAAGCCGGTATGAAGGTGAACGCGGCGTGGTAATTATTTACGGCAGCATGTACGGCAATACCGAACAGATGGCAGAGGCTATCGCGTATGGCCTTTCGGAAGAAGGCGAAAAGAATATCACTATTTACAACGTGTCCAAAACGGATGTTTCGTTTATTCTGAGTGATATTTTCCGCTATGACCGCATCGTTATCGGAAGTCCGACATACAGCAACGAATTATTCCCGGAAATAGCCTCTTTGCTGGCAAAACTGGAAACCCGCGATATCAAGAATCGTAAATTTGCTTATTTCGGATCGTCAACCTGGTCAAATGCTTCCATCAAATTGTTGGCAGCTTTTGCAGAACGGGTAAAATGGGATGTCGTAAGTCTCCCCATCGAAATAAAGCAAAGCCTCAAAGAGGACAAATACGAAGACTGTATCGCTCTGGGACGATTGCTGGCTAAATCATAACAAAAAGTGTATTGCTGATTTACTGACAGTTTTGTTATGGTGCTGATGAACAAGATAGTCTGCAGACTATCATAAACGTGAAGATGAAACACAAAATTACGAATCTTTAAATTACACTTACTATGAGACTAATTATTGAGCCGAACTACGAGGTAGTATCAAAATGGGCCGCGGCTTACATCGTATCAAAAATCCGGAAAGCTAATCCAACACAGGAAAAGCCTTTCGTTTTAGGTCTTCCTACAGGCTCAACACCGCTGGGAACCTACAAAGAATTGATCGCGCTGTATAAAGCCGGAGCTGTATCTTTCAAGAATGTGATCACTTTCAACATGGACGAATATATCGGTATTCCCGAAGACCATCCCGAAAGCTATCATACATTCATGTGGAAGAACTTTTTCAGCCACATCGACATCCCGAAAGAAAATGTGAATATTCTTGACGGGAATGCCGAAGATACAACAGCAGAATGCGAACGCTATGAAGCAAAGATTAAGGCCGTAGGCGGAATCGATCTTTTCATGGGTGGCGTAGGTTCCGATGGACACATCGCTTTTAACGAGCCTTGTTCATCGCTATACTCCCGCACAAGAGATAAAGAGCTGACCACCGATACAATCATTGCCAATTCGCGTTTCTTCGATAACGACGTCAATAAAGTGCCTAAAACGGCTTTGACTGTAGGCGTTGCAACTATTCTTGATGCCCGCGAAGTATTGATCCTTATTTCAGGTCACAACAAAGCCCGCGCTTTACGTCAGGCCGTGGAAGAAGGAGTAAATCACAAATGGACAATCAGCATGCTGCAATTGCATCCGAAAGGAATTATCGTGTGTGACGAGGCATCTTGCGAAGAGCTGACGGTTGGTACCTACAAGTACTTTCTTGACATTGAAAGCCAGTGGTTAGATCCTCAGAAAATGCTTTGATAACAATTACTAAATAGCAAAGGGCTTCGCAAATAAATTGCGAAGCCCTTTTTTTATGGTCCTTCAATATATATTTTAATCTGTCACAACCTTATCGACAGGCATATCCCATTCATCAACAGGTATGCTTTCTACTATCTGCAATCGAAAAGCAACGCCTAACTTATACGCTTTAGTAGACGGAAGGAATTGATCATAATAGCCTTTCCCTCTGCCCAGGCGATGCCCCTGCAAGTCAAACGCTACACCAGGAACAATCACCAGATCCACATCTCCAGAATAAACTTCTCCGCTCGGTTCCAAAATTCCGAATGCTCCAACCTGCATTTTATCGCGGCCTTCAAAAAGTTTC
Organism: Paludibacter jiangxiensis; assembly: GCF_001618385.1. Lineage (NCBI taxonomy): Bacteria > Pseudomonadati > Bacteroidota > Bacteroidia > Bacteroidales > Paludibacteraceae > Paludibacter > Paludibacter jiangxiensis. Next base: position 442,322 of record NZ_BDCR01000003.1, read on the forward strand.
AATTCCAGTTTATCACCGGCAACAACTGGCAAATAGACTTGCTTTGTCTGCCAGTATTTTTCAATTAACGAATCTATCAGCACTTCATCTGCCAAAGGCCAATAGCACAAAACAGAATGAGCAGTGCGAAATTCTTCACACTGCTCAATATTTTGAACAACTTTCTCAGACAAATAAACTTGTTCGTCTTTCGATAATTGCTGTTTGCGCTCTTTAATCAGGGCCCGCACATGCTTTTTATTTTGCATCGCTGTATTACCCATAAAATAGAGATATAGCTAAACGACTATATTAAATCAGCTTTTTAATCTCCGCAATAATTTCTTCACCCAAACGATCGGCTTCTGCCGGAGATTTAGCTTCCGAATATATTCGAATGATAGGCTCTGTGTTGGATTTACGCAAATGTACCCATCCTTCCGGGAAATCGATCTTCACCCCGTCAATATCATTAATATCGTATTGAGCATATTTTGTTTTGATAGCTACCAATACTTCATCAACATTAATCGCAGGAGTCAGTTCCATCCGCTTTTTACCCATAAAATAAGAAGGATAAGTTGCGCGCAGTTCCGATACTTTTTTGCCTGTTTTTGCCAAATGAGTCAGGAACAGAGCAATACCAACCAAAGCATCGCGTCCATAATGGCTGGCAGGATAAATAACGCCACCGTTGCCTTCGCCGCCAATGACAGCATTTGTTTCTTTCATCTTCGTCACCACGTTGACTTCGCCCACAGCTGAAGCAGTATAAACACCGTCATGCTGCTGCGTAACATCACGCAACGCACGGGTTGAGCTCATATTAGAAACCGTATTTCCGGGAGTATTTGAAAGAACATAGTCGGCTACCGAAACCAAGGTATATTCTTCACCAAACATGGTGCCATCTTCGCAAATAATAGCCAGACGATCTACATCCGGATCGACAACAAAACCGACATCTGCCTTGCCGCTTTTCAACAAATCCGAAATTGCGGTAAGATGTTCCGGCAGGGGCTCCGGGTTGTGCGGGAAATGTCCGTCGGGGGTGCAGTATAATTTTTCCACACTGTTAACTCCAAGGTTTGAGAGCAATTCCGGGATTGCAATTCCACCCACCGAGTTAACACAATCGACAGCTACTTTGAAATCTGCCTTATAGATCGCTTCCACATCCACCAAATCGAGAGCAAGAACGCTTTCGATATGCTTTTGTGTATAGGTAAAATCTTCAGTCAATTTACCAATCTCATCAACCTCTGCAAATTCAAAATCCTGCGATTCGGCAATCTGAAGAACTTCTTCTCCATCCTTAGCACTCAGGAATTCACCTTTTTCATTCAGCAATTTCAGGGCATTCCATTGTTTGGGATTATGGCTTGCCGTAAGGATTATACCTCCACTAGCACTCTCCATTGTAACGGCGAGCTCTGTCGTTGGTGTTGTAGCCAAACCAATGTTAACCACATCAAATCCCATTCCAAGTAAGGTACCTATCACAACATGATTAACCATTTCGCCTGAAATACGTGCGTCTCTCCCCACAACTACTTTCAATGGACGTTGCTGCGTATGTCTTTTTACCCAGGTAGCATAAGCTGTTGTAAATTTCACTATATCAAGAGGATTAAGACCATCGCCTGTCTTGCCTCCAATGGTTCCCCGAATTCCTGATATGGATTTGATTAATGTCATAGTACAAAAATATTAGGTGTGTACAAAAAATTACTGCGAACCAAATATATTAATTGATTCGCAGCCTTTATATGAGTTGTTCTTAATTATCGCGGAAGTTTTTTAATACTCAGCTTATAATAATACGGAGCTACATTTGACTGATCAGTTGAAGTGCCAAGTGTTCCGGGAACAATAAGTTCTGCTTGAGCACCTGAATATTTCATATAAGTGATTGCCTCTTGCCATGCAGATGGTTCCGAACCTGTAGAACCGTAAGTCAGACTGCTGGGGTAGGCCGAATTCAGAGTCGACCATGTACTTTCAACCGTATCAGCCGGTTCTGTAAGATCAACCTTTATGTAACGTACAACAACATTATCCCCGATACGTATGGAATCTTTTGAGTCGATAGCAACCGCATCCCCAACCTGAGATAAATGATAATACAAGCCTGTTGAGCTTAAATAGTATTGATTCTCGCCCCAAACAATCTTTGAATAATTTGAAGGCAATGTCCCTATTACGTTTATTCCTTTACGACTGATATATGAGCTGATTGTTGCTTTCTGCGTTTTTACAAGATCGGAGTAAGTGGACGACCCACTACATCCAACAATAACAAACACTGCAACAAAGCAGCTTAAAACAAAACCCGAGAATAACTTCATACGTTTTTTTTAAAAGTGTAAAAATGCAAGGTGTATTGATTCGCAAAGTTACAATTATATTTGAATTAGCGTGAAAACAGCACTGGTGTTTTTTGAATCGTTAAGTATAATTTTCGCCAAACCACTTCCTCAAATTACCTTACAACATCCAGCGGAACCTCCGCATTACAAATGTACATAGACTTCACTTTCTATCAACACAATACGAAATAGTTAATATTTATTAAATCACTCCAAATTATGCAACGTTTTCCAGCTCTTTTCATCTTACATTACAAAGGCAGTAATTTATTGAATGAAGATAATAGGATTAGTTTGCATTTGTGCGACTTTATTGAGCGTCACATCCTGTGACAAAGAAGAACAAAGCTCTTTGGACAAGTATTGGGTTAGTCTTGCTACCGTTTACCAAACCAACCATTCCGGCAATTTCGGCGTTCAGTTTGATAACGGAAGCTATGCCATAGCAAACGAAACAGACTTCAAAGCCGAAAATGGCAAGCGGGTAATCATAAATTACTCCATTTTGTCAGATTCCATCAACGAACAATTGTTGCGTAAAATCAGAATCAACAACATAAACGAGATAGAGATAAAGAAAGTAGAAGTCCTCAATGCAGCTAATCAGGACAGCATCGGAAACGACCCTGTTGATATTGATGAAATCTGGGTAGGAGGCAATTATCTTAACGTTTCGTTTAGATATTATGGCGACAAGGTTAAACACTTGTTTAGCCTGGTAAAAAACTCACTGTTACCAACTGCTACTGACGGCAAAACACATCTCGAGTTCAGACAGAATGCATTTAGTGAACGATATGTCATACAAAATAAGGGTATCATATCTTTTGACTTAAAGGACTTTACAAATACATTACCCTTAGGAAATATTCAATTGGTAATAGAAGCTAAAAATTACACAGGAAATGTTATGCGTTACGAACTAACTTACCCTAAAAAATAGTTCAACAAATTAACATTCAACAATATAACTGCAGCCTCAGTGCTGACAATCTTTATTTTTTTTTGGTTTTTGGTTAGATGGGAGTCCGGTTCACTGTGAAGTGACCGGATTTTTTTTGCCACCCTTTCAAATTTTACTATCTTTGATGCCTGGTTTTGAAAGCCAGAATAATACATTCAGGGAACTTACCCTTGAATAAAATTACAATCAGAAACACACCTGAAGATATATAGCACCATCAACTCATCTTCTAACACTCATTTTATGTCGACTCGTAGCTGGATTACATTTATTATTGTTGCTTTAGGAATCACCGTATGCGTTTGCGCTTGCACCAGCGCCAGCGATAGTTGGAAAGATTTGAACGAAAAATTTCTAAAAGAAAATGCGACCAAAGATGGCGTTCATGTCACAAAAAGCGGTCTTCAATACAAAATATTAACAGATGGAGTTGGCCTCAAGCCCAATACATCGAGTTATGCAAAAATAGTCTACACCGGCCGACTGATTGACGGAACCGTATTCGATACAACAATGAACGATACGACCTGGGTTAACACAGCAAGCTCAAGCTACGTTTCCTATTTCGTAAGCGGATTTCAGGAAGCATTGACAAAGATGAATACCGGCTCCCGTTGGGAAATTTACATTCCCCAAACATTAGGATATGGCTCTAGCGCTTACGGGAACATCCCAGCTTACTCAACTTTGATTTTTGACGTGCAGCTCTTAGGCTTTCAATAAACGGACATTAATAATACTCACGTAAAACGCATCAACTATGGATATTCTTGTTGTTGGCGGATTAGTAGCGTTATTCATCCTACTAATCATTTTCTTTTATTACGTTCCTTTCCTGTTGTGGATCTCCGCAAAAGTTTCAGGAGTAAGCATATCGCTGATTCAGCTATTTCTGATGCGCATCCGAAAAGTCCCCCCTCATGCCATCGTACGATGCATGATAGAAGCTCACAAAGCTGGGTTAAACACCATCCGACGCGATGACCTCGAAGCACACTATCTTGCCGGAGGACACATCGAGAGAGTAGTTCATGCATTGGTTTCTGCTGCCAAAGCAAACATCGAACTCTCCTTTCAAATGGCAACTGCTATTGACCTTGCCGGTCGCGATGTGTTTGAGGCAGTTCAGATGTCTGTAAATCCCAAAGTAATTGATACGCCTCCGGTGACTGCCGTTGCCAAAGATGGTATCCAAATGATCACAAAAGCACGTGTAACGGTGCGTGCCAATATCCGCCAGCTGGTGGGTGGTGCAGGCGAAGAAACGGTGCTTGCTCGCGTTGGTGAAGGCATTGTTTCATCCATTGGGTCGTCACAGACACACAAAACCGTAATGGAAAATCCTGATTCTATATCCAAACTGGTTCTTCAAAAGGGACTGGATGCAGGAACAGCATTCGAAATACTTTCCATTGATATTGCAGATATAGACATTGGGAAAAATATTGGCGCTCAGCTTCAGATGGATCAGGCCGAAGCCGACAAGAATATTGCTCAGGCTAAAGCTGAAGAGCGCCGCGCAATGGCTGTCGCCTCCGAACAGGAGATGAAAGCCAAAGCTCAGGAAGCGCGTGCTAAAGTAATTGAAGCCGAAGCGGAAGTTCCCAAGGCCATGGCCGATGCTTTCAGAAGCGGAAATCTTGGCATCATGGACTATTATAAAATGAAAAATATTGAGGCCGATACGTCGATGCGGGAATCTATTGCGAAGCCTGCTTCTCCGCAGGGCACAACAGGTGGTAAACCTTCGAAGCCGGCCTAATGTACTACAAATAAACTAAACGGATTGCGTCATTACACAATCCGTTTTTTTCTTATAAACCGACAGAAACAACCACTCCGGGCTGTTGCCGGAGTTCTCTAATTTTTGTATCTTTGCCCAATTTTATTTCCAAAAAGAAACTGATATGGCACACTATTTAAATGACATCTCCAGAACGTTTAGTGAATACCTGCTGATCCCGGGTTTAACCACCAAAGAGTGTATTCCTAACCAGATATCATTGAAAGCTCCGCTTGTAAGATTCAAGGCGAACGAAGAGCCTGCAATCTCCCTCAACATTCCGTTTGTATCGGCAATTATGCAATCCGTATCGGATCATAAAATGGCGATTGCACTGGCACGCAACGGTGGACTTTCATTTATCTTCGGTTCGCAATCCATCGAATCGCAGGCTGAAATGGTGCGCAAAGTCAAAAAATACAAAGCCGGATTTGTAATCAGCGACGCCAACCTCACTCCGGAAAACACACTGGCTGACGTACTGGCTCTGAAAGAAAAATCGGGACACGCTACCATCGGGATTACCGAAAACGGCGCTTCTGACAGCAAGCTACTCGGCATTGTCACCGGCCGTGATTATCGCATCACCCGTGACAGCCTCGACAAGAAAGTAAAAGAGTTTATGACTCCGTTTGACAAGCTGATAACAGGCGAATTCGGCATCTCATTGGCCGAAGCAAACGACATTATATGGGATCACAAGCTCAATTGTTTGCCTATTATCGACAACAACCAATGTCTGAAATATTTTGTATTTCGCAAAGATTACGATAGCCATCAGGACAACCCTAACGAAATCTCGGATGCCGACAAGAAATTGCTGGTTGGGGCCGGTATCAACACCCGCGACTATCGCGAACGTGTCCCACAATTGATCGAAGCCGGTGTTGACGTGGTGTGTATCGACTCATCCGACGGGTTCTCCGTTTGGCAGAAAGAAACTTTGGAATACGTAAAAAACACTTACGGCGACAAGGTAAAAATCGGAGCCGGCAACGTGGTTGATCGTGACGGATTTCTTTATCTGGCCGAAGCCGGAGCCGACTTCGTGAAAGTGGGTGTCGGTGGCGGTTCTATCTGTATCACCCGCGAACAAAAAGGGATCGGTCGTGGACAGGCTACAGCCATAATTGAAGTGGCTGCTGCTCGTGACGAATATTTCAAAAAGACCGGCGTTTATGTCCCTATCTGTTCGGATGGCGGCATCGTTCAGGATTATCACATGGTACTTGCTTTGGCAATGGGAGCCGACTTCATCATGATGGGTCGTTACTTTGCTCGTTTCGACGAAAGTCCTACCCGCAAACTGATGGTAAACGGTAACTATATGAAAGAATACTGGGGTGAAGGTTCGAACCGCGCACGCAACTGGCAACGCTATGATGCAGGAGGTGCAGAAGGCCTGAAGTTTGAAGAAGGCGTTGACAGCTTTGTGCCTTACGCCGGAAAACTGAAAGATAACCTTGATATTACGCTGGGTAAAATACGCTCTACTATGAGTAGCTGCGGCGTTACTTCTATCATCGATTTGCAGAAAAACGGCAAAATCACCTTAGTTTCGTCGACCAGTATCATCGAAGGCGGAGCGCACGATGTGATTGTAAAAGACTCCCGTAATAACGGATAATATCCATTCACACATATACAAAACGGTCGGATCTTCAAATGAAAATCCGACCGTTTTTTTTTGAACAAAAAGAGGTTAATCATTCACATTAACATCCAAATCGTTGTAAATATTCACTTCTACTCTGGCACCCGGAACAGCATAGCCATACCGATCCTGAAGATATGCGCTGACAATAATATCCTGCTTTCCCGTGTTTCGCATGTGATTGAACGCATTCATCATGAAATTATAGAAAGCGACATTATTGCGTGAATCGGCAATCGTAATCACTTCTCCGTTTTTATAAACCGGAATATTGGAAAATGTGTAAGGTTCTAATCCATCTATATCTATCACTAGGCCCCGAATCACATCTCCCGCCACCAGATCACCGGTAACTTCAACCACAGAACCCAAGAAGCTGAAATCATTGATTTGATTTGCATAGCCGGTAATTGAAATATCTTCGGGATAAGCAACCTGACGTTCTTCAAAATAACCAGTGCGAGAGGTCGTCGGAGTAAATTTATAGTCAAGCGTACCTTGTCTCCATGTATCTTTTTGACATGACGACAACAAAAGAACTGATAACAACATCAGCCCCATAACGAATTTTTGTTTCATAAATAGCTTAAGTAAAATAGATTGGCACATAATCAGCTCACAAAACAGACAAAATAATTCTATTCTGTTTTAATAAAACAAATGTATAAAAAATTCATCAAGATTCGCCTACCTCAATAAGAAACACAGTTACGTTTATTACTTATCAAACAATTGCGGCGCAAATTCGCTCAGGTAAATCCGCCAGTTTTTCCAGATATGGCCTTCTTCAGTTTCGAAGTATTTGTAAGGAAACTTATGTTCATCCAAACGTTGCCGATACTCTGCATTGGCCTTGTAGAGAAAATCGGCCTTTCCGATTGCAATCCAGTATAGTTTCGGATGTTTATCGAACTGAACCTGAAGTTTTTTATCCATATCCATGTACACAGGCGATGTGTTTTCTTTATCGGGCAGAATTGCCGCTGAAAACAAACCGACATAGTCGAACATATCGGGATATTCCTTTGAAATATGCAGAGAGTGGAAACCTCCCATTGAAAGTCCGGCAATGGCTCGTCCCGATTTTGCCTTCACCGTGCGATAGTTCAGGTCAATGAAATTTACAATTTCAGGGAACGCTTTCTCATACGATCCTTCCATAGTTTTTGGCAACTGAAAAGTCGGTTTATAGAAACCCAGCGACGATTCGCCCGGGGCAGCTTCCTGTACGGCATTACCATTGGGCATAACCACAATCAAAGGCTTGGCCTTCCCCGCAGCAATCAGGTTATCGAGAATCTGCGCGGTACGCCCCAAAGCAATCCAGGCCTCTTCGTCACCACCCATACCGTGCAGCAGGTACAGCACAGGATAATTCGCTTTACTTTCTTCGTATCCGGGAGGAGTGTAAATGGTGATGCGGCGGGTCAATCCAAGCGACGGACTCTGATACCAACGACGGGTAACGCTACCGTGGGGCACAGCATTCACCTTGTAAAGATCGGCTCGTCCACCACCAACTATAAATACGCTTGTAACTGAGGCCACGTCGCGTATCATATAAACATTGGAAGGGTCAGTCACTTTGCATCCGTCAATCAGAAACGAATAGCTGTAAAGTTCCGGAGAAAGGGGTTGTGGCGTGGTAAATTCCCAAATACCCTTGTCGTTTTTTTTAAGCTTAGCAGTACCCGGTGCGTCAACCAGTCCGAACGAAGTTTGTTGTTTTTGAGGAGAAAGAAAATCTCCCGTCACTTCTACTTTTACAGCCTGAGGCGCATTCAAACGGAATGTCACCGTGTTGTCACTGTTAATTTGAGGCGACACGATTTCGCCGGCTCCCCACAAAGCCTGTTGTGCATGGATGCTCAAACAGGCAATGGCAAATACAAAAAATAAAGTTAGTTTCTTCATGAATACGATATTGATGGTTACGAGTTCGCGTGTCAATTAATTCTTTCCTGATTTCAGCACCACTCCCCTACTCTTTCTACCGTCTATTTTAATTACGAAAGGCTGTTCGAAGCGGACATGACGAATATTTTCTGTTTCGTAAAGAGCAGGTTGCGCATCAAGATAAGCAAAATCGAGATAACCTTCTTTGATATACGGGTTAACTGTAAAATAACCGACTCCAAACGAAGTCAGGTTCTGAAAGAAGTGCGTTCCCTGACTCGGATCGATGCGATAATTAGTCAGGCCTGCCTCCACAATCAGCCGTGCCGATGAGATGTGCGGCCACTTGACGGGGATACCCAGACATGGATCGTTAGTTCCCCAGCGCCCCGGCCCGACCAGCACACAACCCCGCTCTTCGGAGAGCAGTTGGTGGTTAATCACCTCTATTTCGTCCACCATTTTGCGATTGTTGGCAGCATTGAACGACTCGGGTTTCACATAGATTATATCGCAAACATCGTGCGTAATACCATGGCCCAGTGCATTGGTGCAATTGATAATGGTTTCGCCGTCGGGAATCTCTTCCAGATCCTCTTCTAGCATCTCCATGGAATCCACAATAGGACGAATTTGCAACAGATAAAACGTCCCTGCCTTGTTCTTCCTATCGAGTTCTACGGCAAACTCTATTTCAACAGGACGCCCCATTTCGCGCTGTCCGGTCTGTAATACTTTTTGCAAGATAGACGCCAAAGGGAAAGTATCGTGTTTCAAAATATTGGCAAACGTAATTACCCGCCGCCCCTCCTCAAACATCGAATCGTAAAGTGCTTGTGCCTGCGGATTGAACGTTGATGCCAGCCACGGCAGCGAATTATCTTTCTCGGCATCCTTCAATGTAAGTTTCAAGAGATTGAAACCATCGTCCACCTGCGGCGTAAAATGCTCCTGCGAAAGATCAAAAGCATAGAAATGAGTTTGCGTTTCTTTCAATGCAATCTCCACATTATTGGCCTGCAGACAACTTTTGGGATGCGCAGGCGAAAAACGCAACGATGTACCTCCGTCCACAATATATTTTCCGAGCCCCAACGCCACATTAGCAATGCCCTCCTCTGAAGTTTCGTGTCCGATAGGATAGTAATTTAGCGAGCGTGCCACTCCCGAAAATGAGGGATAAAAATGAGTCCCGTAGGCCGATCCGCATACCTCCTGCAACACAATAGCCATCTTTTCTTCGTCGATCACATTGCGCGTAGCCTTCATGTAGGCCTTACTGCTCTTGTAATAGACCGACGCATAAACCGCCTTTATTGCCTCACACACAGCCAGCAGGGTATTGGTTTTACTGGCTTTCACATTAGGCACCATGTAGGTGGTATAAATGCCGGCAAACGGTTGGTAATGCGAATCTTCGAGCAAACTGGACGACCGTATTGCAATGGGTCCGGCAATGGAACCGAGGAACGCGTAGAGATCGGCCACAATATTCTGCGCCATTTTCGCATTAAGGAAATGATTCAAGATCACCTCGTCGGGTTCGTCCTGCAAGGCGATAGAATACAAGTTGTTCCGCTCCATAAATTCGGAGAAAACATCGGTACAAAGCACGACCGTACGGGGCACGGCAACCACCGAAGTTCCGAATTCGCTCTCTTCAATGTTGCGTTTCACCATGGCATCCAAAAACGCCAGACCACGCCCCTTGCCTCCCATAGATCCTTCACCGATACGGGCAAAGTTGGAATATTCGTCGAAACGACCCCGCTCGAAAACCGCCACAATTCCCTTGTTTTTGATACGACGGTAATCGACAATGGCATCAAAAATAATTTTCCGTACATCGCCCAGCGTATCGCCAGGCTCGATGGTAATGCGCCGCAGGAATTCGGCCAGCGGAAACATGGCCCGCGAATAGAGCCAGCGCGAGATATGGTTGCGCAACACATGGTAGAGCAACGAATCATCGGGAATAGTGAAAATCAGTTCCTGCAAATCCTTCAGCTTCGTCACACGAGCTACTTCTTCTCCGGTTAAGGGATTGATAAAGACAAAATCGCCGAAACCGAAATTATTAATCACCGTCTCCTGCAAATCGCGCTGAAAAACCTTGGCGTTCTTATTCAGAAAAACAGCTCCGAATCGTTCAGCATACTCGGCATTTTCCTCATCGGATGACTGCATAATGATCGGAACATAAGGATCTTCCAACCGAATATCTTCACAGAGTGCCACACCGGCAAATTTGTTTTTCACTCCCGAACGGTTGAAACTCACATCGGTAATTACGCCCTGTAGATGATGTTTATAGCGTTGATAAAGTTCCCAGGCCTCTTCATAGTTACGCGCCAGCAAAATTTTGGGCCGTCCGCGCATACGCAGCATCCGTTCGTGCTCATTGAGCGCCTCAGTCATAAACGAGCGCGACTGCTTGAATACCAACTTATAAAGCAAAGGCAAAATAGATGAGTAAAACCGCACAGAATCCTCTACCACCAGAATAACCTGCACTCCGACCGATTTCACGTCGGCCTCGGCATTCATCTTATCTTCCATCAATTTGATAATGGCCAGCAACAAATCGGCATTCTCCAGCCAGCTAAATACGTAGTCGATAGCACTCAGGTCTTCATGCGCCAACCGGCGGGTAACACCACGCGAGAAGGGTGTAAGAACGGTGATGGGAATTTGAGGAAACTGATCTTTGATTCGTTTGGCCAATTCAAAGGTATCACTGTGTTCGCCCGAAGGCATAGAAATAATCAACTCAAACGAACGGCTTTGCAGTAACCGAAAAGCCTCTTCCTCGGTATGCACCAACGTAATTCGTGGCGGATAGCGCAGGTTAAGAGAGACATATTCGTTGAATATCTGCTCATCTACCCGACCGTCTTCCTCCAGCGTAAACGAGTCGTAGGCACTGGCAATCAGCAGAATATTGAACACCCGTTTATTCATCAAATCAGCAAACGAGGTATCCTTGAAGTATAATTTTTTAATATTGACGTTTCGCATGAATTCAATTTGAAAATGAGACAAACAACGTTCTGCATAGCTAATGAGCCAATAATCGGGCATTCAATCCGACATCAGCCATTTTCAAAGCCACACAAATATACACAATTCCCAAAACAAAAGCGTATATCTGCTCGATTTGATTCTTTGTCATAAAAAAACGCAGCTACCCGAAAGCAGCTGCGTTCATTTTTACATCGTTAATCCGATTATTTTCTTTTGAACGGCATCTTGTGTTGCGATACCATTTTCATCATTTTACGCATTTCGTCGAACTGTTTCAGCAGACGGTTCACATCCTGAATGGTAGTTCCGCTCCCTTTGGCAATACGCTGACGGCGGGTTCCGTTAATCACTTCCGGATTCTTGCGTTCGAACGGTGTCATGGAGTGAATAATCGCTTCGGTCGATTTGAAAACATTGTCGTCAAATTCAACATCTTTCAATGCTTTGCCCATACCGGGAATCATTGAAGCCACATCTTTCAGATTACCCATCTTTTTGATCTGAGTCAACTGACCCATAAAATCGTCGAAGTCGAATTGATTTTTAGCCAGTTTTTTGCTCAGGCGACGGCTCTCTTCTTCATCGTACATTTCCTGAGCTTTTTCCACGAACGAAACAATATCGCCCATACCGAGAATACGGTCGGCCATACGTTCGGGGTGGAAAGTGTCGAGGGCATCCATCTTTTCGCCGGTACCCACGAATTTGATCGGTTTGGTAACCACCGTACGGATAGAAAGCGCCGCACCACCGCGGGTATCACCATCAAGTTTGGTAAGGACAACCCCGTCGAAATCGAGACGATCGTTAAATTCCTTGGCAGTATTCACCGCATCCTGACCGGTCATAGAGTCGACCACAAAGAGGGTTTCGTGCGGCTGAATGGCTGCTTTCACGGCAGCAATCTCTTTCATCATCTGCTCGTCGATAGCCAGACGACCAGCGGTATCGACAATTACCAGGTCATGATTGTTCTGTTTGGCAAATTTTACGGCATTTTTTGCGATTTCTACCGCATCTTTGTTGCCAATTTCAGCATAAACAGGCACACCGATTTGTTCTCCAAGCACCTTCAACTGGTCGATAGCAGCCGGACGATAAATGTCGCAAGCAACCAACAAAGGATTCTTGCCTCGTTTCGACTTAAGCATGCTGGCCAGCTTACCGGAAAAGGTTGTCTTACCGGAACCCTGCAAACCCGACATAAGAATAATTGCCGGATTGGCCTTGATATTGACATCGACGGTAGTACCGCCCATCAAACGAGCCAATTCGTCGTGCACGATCTTCACCATCAACTGCCCGGGTTGCAACGAAGTCAACACATCCTGACCGAGTGCTTTTTCTTTTACCTCATCGGTAAATGTCTTGGCCACCTTGTAGTTTACGTCGGCGTCGATCAATGCTTTACGGATATCTTTCAACGTTTCGGCAACGTTGATTTCGGTAATCGATCCCTGACCTTTCAGTATCTTAAACGACCGTTCAAGTCTTTCGCTTAGATTTTCAAACATATATGAAAAAGATTTGCTTTTTGAATTTCTTTTTTTCGGAGTGCAAATTTACAATTAATCAGCAAGCTGTGCAAATCATCCAGCGGATTGTCTGTATAAAAAAACGGGTTGCCACTTTACAATGACAACCCGACCAGTCCAATCACATTCGAGCCGCTCTTTTTCTCAATTAATATAAAACTCAGCCACCTTATTTTTCATGAACGCAAGGCTGCCTTTAGCCAGATCTTCAGAATTATACTTCGACGGTCGCCACAAAGAAGTAGGTCCGACCAACTCTCGTATTTCCGAAGAAAAATTTTCCAGTACCAGCGGTCCCTGATAATCTATCGTTGCAAGAGCCCGAAAAAGATCATCCCAATGAACATTCCCTTCACCAAGCATTCCTCGGTCGCTCTCTGTAATGTGCAGATGTTTTAGCTTTTTATCTGCCTTAATCACAGGAGTGTAAAAGTCAGACTCTTCGATATTCATGTGAAAGGTATCGAGATGAAGACCCAGATTGAGGAATCCAACGCGATCAATCATAAACAAGACCTCATCTGCCGAAGTAAACACATAGCTTTCGTAACGATTGATTGGTTCCGGCGCAACGATAATATTGCGTTCAGCGGCATAAACGGCCAACTCTGCAAATACATGATTCACTACCTTACGTTCCGTGTCACTACAAGGCTGTCCGGTAAATTTTCCAATAGCTGAATGCAGGACTCCTCCCAGAAAATCGCCCTCCATTTCAGCCACTTTGTCTATTGCTCGTTTGATCAAAGTAAGAGATTTTTCAGGTTGTTTAGGCAAGTGGCAATCAGAAGGAAGATTGAGCGTACATCTACCTTCCAGACCGACGTTGTCCAATTGTTTTTTTACAGTTTTGGCATCGAAATCGAGCGTGGCAGGCAAAATAATTTCGAGCATATCGAAACCATATTCCGCACACTTTTCAATGGCATATTTTCCTCCCTCCGGAGTCCATGATGGAATAAAAGAGAGTATTGTTGATCCGAATTTTGGCATAGTATTATTTATTACTAATTATAAAGCGATTAAAAAATCCACCATTCCGTTTTCACACCGACGTAGGTTCCCCAGCGTTTGTTGTTGATTTGCAACCAGGGAGAATAGTGGTTGGCCGCGGCATAATCGTTGTAGCGGGCCAACGTCATTACCAGACGAATATGTGGCCGACACCAAGGATCGCGTTTGCCAAGCGGGGCAATCGTAGGAGCAAAAGAGAATTTCCACATGGCTGCATCGGGATTGGAGCCGTCTTTACGAACAGCATAGTGCAACTCATTGATCAGGTGCAGCCAGTTGGTGGCATAAAAAATACTGCGCATGCCCACCACAAAATCAGTTTTCCGGTTATAAATCTCAGATCCGTCGAAGTAGGTCGCTTTATTATCATTCGAAGCCCCACCTTTACTTTGGGTAAACACGCCGTATCCATTGAGGGTAATTTTTCGCGACAGGTTCAACAGAAAATGTTCTACCGTGGTAAAGGAGTAAGCATTGGTATATTTCCCATTTTCGTCGGGAGCTCCGTAAGTCGACCAGGTGTAAGTAGTCCCGTTGTCGCCACCGTTGGCAATTCCCTTTCCGTAACGAACGGCAAACTGGTTGAACGAACCGGGCATACGGGTTTTGATGGCATTGTTGTACTTTGCCCCGATCACCCAACCGTTATCGGACTTAAAATGCATAGACGCCGAATCGGAGGAGGCTGCCACATGGTGAAATTCTCCCAATAGCTTTAGTGTATTCCCATTGTTGGAAATAATGCTGTGTTCAAGCACATAAACCTGGCGCTGGCGAATCACCGGATTAGTAGCTCCGGCCACGGTCACCTTGTAATTGTATGGATATGAATCGGTAGATGCCGGCATATACATTGCAAGTTCCGTATTCTTGTAACTAACACCTGCACCTTGCGCCGAATGGTCGTCGAAATAAAAATAATCGCAAATATGAATATCATCGTAGCGGCGGAAACGAACACCCACCCAGGCCGACCAACGGCTACCCAGAATATTCCGTGCTTCGATGTAAGTCTCGGGCAAAATAAAAGTCAGACCACCATCGGTGCGTGTGCCGGTATTGCCCATAAACTGGCCATTTGCCGCATACATACCCAGACGAACCTGAAACGTAACATTGGTGCTGTCTTTTCCGTTCAACATCGGTGTAAAATGGAGTGCCGGCAATAAATCCATGTAGTCATTTTGCTCCATTCTGCCGGCCAGCGATCCCTGACCGGTCAGGTTCAGCGGCTTCCACATATTCCCTTCGCCGGTAGGCGACAATCCGACTCCGATACGACCGGTAGTTCCGAACGACATCCGGGTATTGGTAATCACCACCTGTCCTCTCACGGCATGTACAACCATCAAAAAAACTATTATTGAAATGACGTTTTTCATAGTTTAAACGTTTAAACTTTCGTGTAAAAAAATCGTGTGGATGATTTAATAAGAAGAGAGATGCGAATTGCTTTCTACTTTTTCTTTGTAGCCTTTCAATGCGTAGAACGCAATAAACACGAAGCAAAGCAACGGAACAATCAGCGAGTTGGCAATACCGGCAAGGTCTGAAACAGCACCCATAAGCATGGTGAGTGTAGCGCCACCGATAATGGCCATCACCAGTACTGAAGAGGCAAGTTTGGTGTGTTGGCCCAAATCGCGGATACCGAGAGAGAAAATAGTGGGATACATGATCGACATGAAGAAACTGGTGGCAACCAGCATCCAGGCTCCGATATTTCCCGGCAACAAAATTCCGACAATCAACAAAGCGACATTCATTACGGCATAAAGTCCCAACAAGTTATGACCCTTGATTTTCTTGAGCAATGCAGTTCCCACAAAACGTCCGATGGTAAAAACGACCAGAGAGATTGTAAGGAAGTTGGCAGCCACCTTTTCGGGTGTTCCGGGCATAGTACCCTGTATGTAGCGAATGAGGTAACTCCAGATGCAGACCTGCGCACCAACATAAAAGAACTGAGCCAACACTGCTTGTTTGAAATGACGTTTGCCAAAAATAAATTTAAGAGTGCTTTTTGCTGAACTTTGCTCGGAAACTTCTTCGTCTTTTACGGTCGGAAATTTAGTAATGGCGATAGCCAAAGCTGCAATCAATATTACCATACCAATTACCAAATAAGGCGTTTGTACGGCCAACGCTTCAGTTTGGTGGTAAGCCTTTATCGCTTCGGGAGCCATAGCCGCCAGTTGTTCTTTCGAATATTCCACGCCAGAGAAAATAAAATGTTGTCCCACCAAAATTCCTGTCACGCAGCCAATAGGATTGAACGATTGCGCCAGATTAAGACGGAAAGTAGCCGTCTCAGGGGCACCCAGCACCGATACATACGGATTGGCGGCCGTTTCCAGAAATGCCAGACCGGAAGCAATGACAAATAAAGCAAACAAAAAGAAGCCATAGGAAGCCAGATTGGCGGCCGGGAAAAAGAGAAAAGCACCCGTGGCATAAAGCAACAGGCCAATTATAATGCCTGACTTGTAATTAAAACGGCGCATTACCAACGAAGCCGGAATGGCAAACAAAAAATAGCCCATGTAAAAAGCCGATTGTACCAAACCCGATTGAAAATCTGTCAATTCGAACGTCTTTTTGAACTGCTTAATGAGAATATCATTCAGGTTACCGGCCATTCCCCACATAAAGAAAAGACTGATAACGAGAACAAATGGGATCAGATAACTTGCTTTCTGAACTTTTGCATCGAGCGATGTGGTGGCCACAACGGCCTTGGGTGAATTAAAATTTGAAGTTTGCATAATTTTGTGTTTTTATGATTCAAGGAATTGATTACCAAACGACTTCTTCTTCTTTTTGAGCTATAAATAATTTAAGTTGATCGAGAGTATATGCCGGACAGGCACCGTCGCGTGAAGCAACAAATGAACCTAAGGCTGATGCATATTTCATTCTATCATAAGGCGCTGCGCCTTGCAGTTTTTGGGCAAGAAATGCAGCCAAAAAAGAATCGCCGCTACCTACGGTATCCTGAACTTCAACCGGATAGGCAGCAATCGAACAAGTTTCCGAAGCAGAATAATAAGAGGCACCATCCCCTCCTCGTGTAACAATTACTTCGTCAATTCCGAAACGTTCCTGCAACGTTCTAACACTGGCGGCTTCATTATCAGCACTCAGCAAATACCATTGCGACAACAGATACAACTCGTTTTCGTTCATCTTTAACAGATTACACTTTTCAAGCAGTTGTTCAACTATCTCTGAATTGTAAAACGGAGCACGCAGATTAATATCAAACACTTTGTATTGAGCCTTTTCCAGAAGACGGAAGAGCGTTTCGCGCGAAGTCTCGCCACGGGCAGCCAGACTACCGAAAACAAATGCATCAGCCTTTGCAACAAGCGATTCCTGCTCTTCACTACAGCAGATATAATCCCAGGCAGCATGATGCTGAATGGTATATTCCATCTCGTTTCCGGGTAAAATTTTTGCAATCACCTGCCCGGTAACATGCTCGGTATCGCGAGGACAATAACCGGCCGGTATCTGCCATTGATCCAGCAAATTCAACAAGCGCAGGCCCATTTCATCGGCACCCACACGAGAGATCATGTGGCTATCGACACCGAACTTTCTCAGGTGGTAAGCCACATTCATCGGAGCTCCACCGGGTTTCACCTGATTGGGAAGAACATCCCATAGCACTTCTCCGAAACAAACAACTGATTTAGATTCATTTTTCATGATAAATAAAATATTTTTGGGGTTTAATTTTCAGAAGACAGAATTTGTTTAAACGTTTAAACGTTCGTGCAAAAAAAATTTATCGGAGCAAAACAGACGATTGACGAGCAACGAGTTCGGTATCCAGAGTGACCGACTTTTGCAAACTACTATCGTCAATGGTTTCAAGGAGCAGATTCACAGCCTCTCTGCCAAGATCGGTCATGGGCTGTTTCACATAAGAGACGGGAGCATAAAAAAGATCGAAAGCGTCGGTTTCGTCGAAACCCACAACAGCAACCTGATCCGGCACTTTAACATTCAGCGAGTTGAGATATTTCAAACCTGCGACTGTCAGTAAGTTAGTGCTAAAGAAAACGGCATCCACCGGTTCGGGCAAAGCCAGAAAACCAGCAATCGCTTCCGCAACATCTTCTGCCACGTGGTCGATACGTATCTCTCCCACAGCGGCATCATCGCCCAAAAGATCGATGGCACCGCGCTTACGTTCATTCAAATGGTGCAAAGCAGTGGCATATGTCACAATACCTATCTTCCGGCGGCCATTCTCCAGCAAATGATTAATTGCCGAAGCTGCGGCAGAATAGTTGTTGATTGACACGCAATTGGAGGTAATTTCCGGAAAATAACGGTCGATCATCACAAACGGTATGCCGATTTGCTTCAGGTATTGAGCCTGAGTTTGAGTATTTTCGGGGAAAGCAATGATAAAGCCGTCGACCTGACGATTCAGAAACAACTTAATAAGCTTTTCGGTTTTCGAGGCTTTTTCGTCCGAACTGCCAAAAATCACCGAGTAGCCGGCTTTTTGCGCTTCGTCTTCAATAATCCGTGCAATCTGGGAAGAAAATGGGTTGGCAATATCGGCCACAATCAAACCGATGGTCATGGTCTTTTGTGCCTGAAGGCTCCGTGCAATATGGTTCGGCTGGTAATTAAGATCGATAGCGGCCTGTTTGATTTTTGCCGTAATCTCCTTGCTGATTCTACCTTCTTTCTTATTGTTCAGCACATAAGAGACCAAACGCGGTCGATACTCCGACCTGCGCTGCAATATCTTTTAAGGAAGTCTTTTTCTTCATAGCTGAATTTTCAGATTAAAGGCGAACATGATTATTACGATGCAAATATAGCAGGTTAAACGTTTAAACGTGTGCCCATTAATGAAAATTAAAGACTTTTAACCACAAAAGGAAGACTTCGAGACGAACAAACAGATGCATTCATCTATATATCAATACAATATAGCATAAATAAAAAGACAGCTTGAATTTGAACCCACATAAAGTCGGATTTATATTTTCCAAATCAGACATGATTAATGTATTTTTGTCATCTGTTTATAAGCATAATCCAATGTCCAATATATATATCGTTTCCATCGGATCAAACTTCAACGCGGAACAAAATGTTAGCGAGGTGCAATTCCTACTGAATGAAGCATTTGCCAATGTTCATTTTTCCAACTTTCAATGGATTCCGGCAATCGGCGATCATTACACGCAACCGTTTTACAACGGAGCCGTAAGCTTTGAGAGCAGCCTGCCTGCATTGGAACTGAAGCCAAAGCTGAAGACCATGGAAGCTCAGCTTGGCCGCACTCCCGAGCAAAAAGCCCAGGGTATTGTACCCATGGATCTGGATATTATTGTTTGTAATGAAGAGATTGTTCATCAGGATTACAACAGGTTTCCTTTTGTAAAAGAAGCCGTTGATTCTCTCTTAAAAATCGACAAATAATAAATTTACATCTAAAGGCACAATTTCTTAAACAAAGTCGTATTTTTGTTTGTCCTCAAAATTAACTAAATTTGGCTTTCCTCAAACTACCTCATCTATTTGTAGACGAAGTAGTTCATATGATGACAATGCCAGAAATTTCCCATGAATTTTATAAAACAAAACAACATCGATATGAAACATTTTCCAAGTTCGGAACTTATTATCAATGATGACGGTTCAATTTTTCACCTGCATTTACTTCCGGAACAACTTTCAGATAAAGTTATTCTAGTAGGCGATCCGGGTCGCGTTGAAATGATTGCCTCTTATTTCGAAAATATTGAGTGTGATGTTGCCAATCGTGAATTCCGCACTATTACAGGAACCTACAAAGGCAAACGCCTGACAGTGGTGGGAACCGGAATTGGAACCGACAATATTGATATTGTTGTCAACGAACTGGATGCCCTGTCAAATATTGATCTTGTCAACAGAACAGAAAAACCGGAGCACAAACAACTGACTTTGGTAAGAATCGGAACATCAGGAGCCGTTCAGCCCGACATTAGACCGGGGACTTATGTCCTGTCCGAAAAATCAATAGGATTTGATGGAGTACTGAATTTCTATGCCAACAGAAATGCAGCATGCGATATCGAATTTGAAAAAGCGTTCACGCATCATGTCAACTGGCATCCTCAATGGTGCGCTCCGTATGTTGCCGATAATGATCCGGAACTTGTAGAGCGTATCGGGAAAGACGACATGCTGAGAGGCGTGACTATTTCCGCAAACGGATTTTACGGACCCCAGGGACGCGAACTCAGACTTCCTCTCGCCCACCCGACCCTTAACGACAACATAGAAACGTTTCGCTATGGCCGTTTCAAAGTCACGAACTACGAGATGGAGAGTTCAGCCATTGCCGGCTTATCGAAATTAATGGGACATAAAGCGGTGACCGTTTGCTGCATCATTGCCAATCGTCGCATCCATGACGCATTCCCCAACTACAAAGAATCGGTTCAGATGCTGGTGGAAAAAGTGCTGGACAGGATCTAAATTAATTACATATGAAAGAATCGATATTAAGCCGTTTTACGGCCCGAACCGACTGGATGTTGCTTCGCAATATTATCTGCATTGCAGCCGGAGTCCTTCTTTGGATGTACCCCGATGCTTTTGCCACCGGAGTTGTTGTTGGAATCGGTATTTTACTGGTACTTTACGGAGTAATTTCCTTTCTGCTCTCCTTTCGCCATGCAATTCGCAACATGTTGATTCACACAGCATCTATTAACTCAATTGTTTCATTGGTTGTAGGTTTGGCATTTATCATCAAACCCTCTTTTTTTGCGCAATGGTTCATTGTGGTTATTGCCATTTGTATCATCGGCCTCGCCATATTGCAACTCATTGAAATCACCTCGCTCCGCAGCTTTAACAGCTCCGTGTCGGCACTCTACTACCTGAGTCCGTTGGTCTTATTGGGACTTGGCATTCTGGTACTGGTTAAACCCGAGGGAGTTGTCAACCTGATAGGCTACTTTGGAGCTGCAGCCCTTATCTACACCGGCATTTCGGGCATATTCCTGACCATTCGGTTAAAGAAAGAAAACAAGCGAAAATCAGTCGCACCAACAAGCGGAATGCATTACACAAGTCAAGATTTTTCGAATGAATAACGATACTATTTGCGCTGTTTCAACAGCTCCCGGACAAGGAGCAATTGCTGTTGTGCGCGTTTCGGGGCAACATGCAATTGCCGCCTGCAATACTATTTTCAAAGCTAAAAATAATACACGCGATGTACTCTCACAAAGAGGACAAACGGTGAGTTTCGGCAACATTATCAATCAAAAAGGAGAAACGGTAGATGAAGTTTTGCTAAGCGTTTTCCGTAATCCTCACTCCTATACGGGCGAAGATTCGGTAGAAATTTCGTGTCACGGATCGGCATTTATCCAGCAACAAATACTTCAATTGCTTATTGCAAACGGTTGCCGCATGGCCGAACCGGGCGAATATACGCAACGCGCCTTCATGAACGGCAAAATGGATTTGTCGCAAGCCGAAGCCGTTGCCGACCTGATTGCCGCCGAATCGGCAGCTGCTCACAAATTGGCTATCAACCAACTCAAAGGTGGATTCTCAGAAGAACTCAATCGCTTGCGTGCAGAATTACTCGACTTTACCTCATTGATCGAGCTCGAACTCGATTTCAGCGAAGAAGAGGTGGAGTTTGCCAACCGCGACCAGCTCAACACACTGATTAACCACATAGAACTGGTTACCACCAAGCTAATCAACTCGTTCAGCGTAGGAAACGCCGTTAAAAACGGAATCCCCGTTGCCATTGTCGGCGAAACCAACGTAGGCAAATCGACCTTGCTCAATCGTCTGCTCAACGAAGAACGAGCCATCGTTTCCGATATTCATGGCACCACGCGCGACACCATCGAAGAGGTAATGACTTTTGGCGGTGTGCAATTCCGCTTTATCGACACCGCCGGTATCCGCGACACCCGCGATAAAATTGAGAGCCTCGGCATAGAACGCACCTTCCACAAAATCGATCAGGCAACAATCGTTCTTCCGGTGCTCGACTCTACGCGCAGCATCACCGAGCTGACACAGTTTGCTACCGATATCGTCGAAAAAACAAGCGGAAAACAGCGCATCTTCATTGTCAACAAAATTGATTCGCTGACAGAAGAAAAACGCACGGCACTGCAAGCTTTGCCGGTGTTGATGAATGAACCCTGCTGTTTCTTGTCGGCCAAATTCGGACAAGGCTACGAAAAGCTCCAACAAGCACTGATAACTGCGGCCAATATTCCTGAAATAGACGCGAGTGACGTAATCGTAACCAATGCCCGCCATTACGAAGCTTTGCTAAAAGCGCAGGAAGCCATCCTGCGGGTAATCGAAGGGTTGAACAACAACATTTCAGGGGAGTTCGTCTCGCAGGATATTCGCGAAGCAATTTATTATCTGGGACTTATCACCGGGGGAAGCATTACCAACGACGAGATTTTGGGTAATATCTTCCATAAGTTTTGCATTGGAAAGTAGAATAAAACTCTGTCTTTCAAAAACATATTTAATAAGAACGATACCCACAAATCGATTCCATGTCGATTGCTATCTCCACCCGTAAAGCATCATTTTGCGACTCACACACAAAGGCTGCCTTCTCTGAAATTCAGGAGGCAGCCTTTGTTTTTAGCGTCTTCCGTATGACTACACATACCATCGACTATTCTTCCGTAACGGTTCAATATTAACATGTTAAAATCAACATCCGGCACACACATTTTTCCATCTGACATTAAATTTGTTACAGCATTTCGCACAGCGCGCCAAAGCACAAGGTAAACTTCATAAAACAGAACACTTTATGGAACGGATAATAACTTATTTTGTGTTGTCTTTTGCTTGCTTTCTCTTTGCGAACTATCAACTGCCTGCTCAATCGAATGAGCTTTGTCACATCTACTTAAAAGATGGAAGAGTTGCAAAAGGAGAAATCACAGAGAACATCCCCAATGAATTGGTACGTATTAAAAATGCGGATGGCAAGGCCCTTATTTTCACTTACCCTGAAATTCAAAAAATAGTTCCTGATTCTATCGAAAACAAAGTTCGATCCGTTTATATAACATTAAAAAATGGAGTGCAAATCAAGGGCCTATTTCTTCAGAGCATCCCAAACCAATCTATCACTATTCAAACTGCAAACGGAACGACACAATGTTATACCTATGATGAAATCCAAACAATCCGTTACAGCAACAAGCCGCTGCTGCCAAAGAAACCCGGAGCTGCCTTTGTTAATTCACTGTTTTTTCCCGGTCTTGGGCAGTTCTACAACGGACAAAAAACCAAAGGAATAATATTCAGTTCAATAGGAGCAGGTTCGTTGAGTGTGATAACATATTGTGCTATTACCATGTCGCACAAAGACGAACCTTTTATGGAATTTTTCATTGGAGGTATCAGCGCTGTAGTTTTTTCATTAGACTATCTGGCTTCTTTGATTGATGCACCGATATCAGCCTCCAAAATAAACAAAAGACACCGAAATGGCATGTTCAGCTGGAGTTTAGGGAAGGAATCGCAACTTGGAATTTCGCCTAAATTTACCTTCCGTTCCCTTAATCACACTGAAAAAATGATAGGTCTGAAACTTCGCCTGTCGCTGTAAATTGTTAAAATCCTCTCTTTGCATTGGAAACACTGGATGCCCACCCGGTTTGCCCAAGGATCACTATGAAGCCCTGAAATCTTGTTAATTGAGGATAATATTTACTACTGAAATTATCGACGGTTTGTTTTTTTCGTAAGTTTGCCGCATAAATACTCACAACGTAATTTTTGCCGGCATGAAGAGAATTACAACACTTATATTATCGCTGTCACTATTCGGCGCTTTGGCTTTCGGGCAATCGCCTGAAAAACTTTATGCAGGAGACAAAAGCGTCAAGCAACCGACGATTACGATGCCGGCAACCGACTCATTATCCAGACAAGAGATCAGCACCATTGCTCCGGCTCCGGTCAATCTGCCGTCATTTTATCTGAACGACTCTTTATCGCAAAAAGTACAGCAACTCCCAAAGCCGGTTTTCTCACGCGGACCCTTTTTTATCAACGAACAATTTTCGGTAGCACTGGGCAAGTCGAGCTATAACTTCAAATACGAAAACATCACTTCGTTCGGCACCTCGTTTCTGTTTCGTCCCTTGAACAAGCTTACGTTTGAAGTGTCGCCGGTGATTGCGCATTACTTTTTCGGCAACAAACAACTCTCCCCATTTACCGATTTTTCGTGCAGCTTTGGAGCGCAGTATAATCTTTCGGAAAAGGTAGCGGTCAAGGCTTTCGGACAGGTAAGCGCCTCCACGAATACTAACAAATTCTACGGTTACGCTCCTTTTGTGCCTCAAAATGCCTATGGCGTGGGATTGAAATATAAGGCCAATAAAAACCTGAGCTTTGAAGTCAGCGTCGAACAATCGCAATACAACGGCATGTGGTATAACGAGCACAACGGGATGCAGACGACTTATTAAGTTGACGAAACTACAGAAAGGGAACCGCCGCGATGGAAACATTGTAACGGTTCCCTTTCTATTGCAAATAAGTGAAATATAATCCGTACCTTTGCATCCAGAACAATCAAGTGAGTATTGAATCCTTCTCTACAATGTTTTGCTCCGTCAGCTATTGGCGGAACTACCATCGTCAAAATCGACATCAAAATCAGCTTTCTTGTTTCGAAAGACCGGTCACGCAAGTAAAAATTGCATCGGCTTTACCCGACAAAAACCAAGACCAGCAAACAGATGTTTGCCTACAATAAGCTTTTACACCGATTCCGCACCATCTCCTTTGTAAATAACTTATTGGCATTTTTTAATTAAAACAAAGACGACGGATGTCGTCGAACAATTCATGACATTTAAAGAACTTAATATTTCAGAGCCTATATTGAAAGCTCTGGCAAACAAAAATTACGAAAAACCGACACCCATTCAGGAGCAGGCCATACCGGGAGCGCTCGACGGCCGCGACTTACTGGGCATAGCACAAACAGGAACAGGCAAAACAGCGGCATTCGCGATCCCCATTATCCAGCAATTAGACCAATCTCAGATCAAAGGAAACAAGCGTGTAATCAGGGCTCTGATACTTACTCCCACACGCGAGCTGGCCATTCAGATCGACGAGTGTTTCACCGACTATGCAAAATATACCGGCTTACGTAACACGGTAATATTCGGAGGGGTAAATCAACGTCCTCAGGTAGAACAGTTAACGCGCGGAACCGATATTCTGGTGGCAACACCGGGAAGATTACTTGATCTCATACAGCAAAAGCATATCAAGCTTGAACATATTCGTCATTTCGTGCTCGACGAAGCAGACCGAATGCTCGACATGGGCTTCATTCACGATATTAAACGTTTGTTGCCTCTGTTGCCCAAGCAGAAACAGACACTGTTTTTTTCGGCAACCATGCCTCCGGCAATCGCTCAACTGTCCAAAACGATCCTAAATAAACCATTACGTGTGGAAGTTGCTCCGGTTTCCTCAGTTGTTGATACCATTGAGCAACATCTCTATTTTGTTGAAAAGCCCCAGAAAAGCGAACTGCTTGTTTCTTTGCTTGAAAAAGCACAGGACAAATCTGTTCTGATTTTTTCGCGAACCAAGCATGGAGCCGATAAAATTGCCCGTATACTGGGAAAGAAAGGCGTTGGATGCGAGGCCATTCATGGCAATAAATCGCAGGGAGCACGACAACGGGCACTGACTAACTTCAAATCGGGCGCCACCAAGGTAATTGTGGCAACTGACATTGCTGCGCGGGGAATTGACATTGCCAATCTGGAAATTGTCATCAACTATGACCTGCCCGATGTAGCCGAAACGTATGTACACCGCATCGGACGAACCGGACGTGCAGGTAACCGAGGCACAGCGCTCTCGTTTTGCGCAGAAGAAGAACGCAGTATGCTTCGTGATATTCAAAAACTAACAGGCAAAACATTGAATGCAAAGCCTATTCCAGCATAAAGAATCTCAAAATAAACAATAACCGCTAAATTAATTTCAGTGAATAAAAAAGAATTAGAAAAGAAGAAAGAACAGAAAAAAAGAGAAAAGCTAAAACGCAAAGAAGAGCGCAAAGCCAGTGGAGGTAGCAAATCCTTTGAGGATATGATTGCCTATGTAGACGAATTCGGCATGATTACCGACACCCCGCCGGATCCTACAAAGAAAACAGAAGTAGAACTCGAATCTATTGCCGTTTCTTCTCCGAAAAAAGAAGATATTGAAAAAGAACCACTTAGAGGCCGTGTGGAGCACTTCAACACAGACAAAGGATATGGATTTATAAAGGACATGGGAAGTGTAAACAAATACTTTTTTCATATCAGCAATGCGCCGGAGAATATTTCAGAAGGAAATATTGTTACCTTTGAACTGGAAAAAGGACAAAAGGGCATGAATGCTGTGCGAATTGAGCTTTCGAAATAACACATTCAATTCATCGCTCCAGAGGCTTAATAACAAGACACATTCCCGGAAAACATCCCGGATGGTGTTGAGAATCTTCAGCAGCATAAAGGTCCATCAGCCTATTGCAAAACAAATTATATACTGATGAATATTTACGTTTCAAACTTAAGTGACGATACCACAAACGACAGTCTGGAAGAGTTATTCGAAGAATACGGGATTGTAACCGGTGTTAAAGTCATGGTAGACAGAATGACCGGCTACCCCAAAGGCTGCGGGTTTGTAGAAATGCCCAATGACATACACGGACAACGCGCCATTGACAATTTGCACGATACCGAATTTGAAGGCAACAAAATTAGTGTGAGTGTTGCCCGCCCTAAAACCGAACAGAATAACAGAGGGTATGGTAATCGTGGTGGTTATAATGGTGGACACAATAGCGGATACAATGGTGGATACAACCAAAGACGATATTAAGCGGCTTCGGGTTTAATCAACCCGAACCGTTTCTTTTCCGTTTTTATTCGCTTATGCTAACAGTCGCGAAATTTAATCATTGAAACGTTCAACGTTATAATTTGAATTGCGCAATGTCTTCCACCACCCATGTTTTTCCTCCACGAAAGGCTGAAATTGCCAATAGCATCACTCATGCTTTCGGTATTATTTTCAGCACAATAGCAATCCTCCTGTTATTCAGAAGTTCCGCCATGATCTCCGAAACCCGTTTCGGCATTCTGGCATTTGCCTTTTGCATGTTCGAAATGTATAGCGTTTCAACAATCTACCATTTGGTGAAACCTATAAAATTGAAAACAACTTTACGCTTGTTCGATCATATCTCCATCTATTTTCTGATAGCAGGAACGTACACACCATTTATATTGCTCTGCTTACAAGGTTCTCTCAAATGGTTATTGCTATCTGTTATTTGGGGTATTGTGGTCTTAGGCATTGTGTATAAATTGGTATGGTGGAAACAACACCCCAAATTATCGCTCTACATATACCTCGCAATGGGATGGATTATCGTTTTTTTCATTCGTCCGGTATATGAGGCTCTATCGTTCGAAGGCTTTCTGTGGCTTATTGGCGGAGGAGTTCTTTATAGCATAGGAACAATATTCTACGCCAACCGCAAACCCCTGTATAATCACGCCGTTTGGCATTTGTTTGTACTTGGCGGAAGCATCTGCCACTTCATATCTATCCTGTCAATCTGAAATCATTCAATAAGTTCTGCAATTGCTCCACAGCTAATTATCTGCCATAAAAAAGTTTAACGAAACACAGCAAAAGCGGATATTTTGCAGATCCAATTCTAAAAGAAACTTTACGCATCAAATATTTTTTTCCTATTGTATGATAATTCAATGGATTATGCGTATCTTTGCACCATCATTGAACAACAAGTCCGGGTTTATTCGCTATTCAATCCACTTCATTTCTCGATTAGGATTATTATAGAGTTTCTTTCTCTGCCTTTCTCTTCAATAATAAATCAAGTTTTATTTAATCCTAATTTCAAAATGAACATTTTTGTAGCAAAATTAAGCTTCAACGTAAACAGCGCTGAACTTGGAGAACTTTTTACCGAATTTGGCGAAGTAACTTCCGCAACTGTAATCACTGACAAAATGACCGGCCGTTCTAAAGGTTTCGGTTTTGTAGAAATGCCTGACAACGATGCTGCTAAGCTCGCTATCAGCAAATTGAATGATGCTGAAGTTGACGGTCGTACTATTGCTGTTTCTGAAGCTCGTCCCCGCGAAGAAAGACCTTATGGAGAACGCCGTCAGGGTGGTTACCAGGGTGGTGGCAACCGCGGTGGTTACGGTGACCGTTCCAGAAGATATTAATCGTAAGATAACCGATATTGAAAAATGCCTTTACTTTTAGTAGAGGCATTTTTTTGTGCTATAATCTGCAAGAGATGCCAATTCGATGAAATATTCAGAATAACCGGAAAACGTGATTTTCAATCGTTTTTTTTGCGAATCTTCACTTCAAAAACATCTCTCAAAACTCATTGATTTAAGCATAAATATGTACTTTTGTAATCGTTTTTCACCAGTACTAATTATCATTATCAATATGAAGAAACTGATCTCGATTCTCTCCCTGTTGATTTGCGTGGCTGCAATATCAGCATTTGCTCAGAAAAGAGCCTTCACCATCGCCGATTTGTATAAAATAAAAGGCGTGGAAAGCCCGGTAATTTCGCCCGATGGCAACCGGATTGCCCTTGCCGAAAGAAGTTACGACCTGCCGAAAGGCAAATCGTTTTCCAATGTTTACATAATGAATACCGATGGCACCAACAAGGTGGCTATTACCACCAGCGGAAAAGCCAACACCCCTTTCTGGAGCAGCGATAACAAGAATCTTTATTTCGTCTCTTCCGAAAGCGGCGCCCCTCAGGTCTATCGCTATTCGTTTGCTGACTCTAAAACAGAAAAGCTTACCGATTTTTCGATGGGAATTGGCGGACCGGTTTTGTCGCCCGACAACCAACTGATAGCATTCACGGCCGACGTATATCCCGAATGTGGCGCCGACAGCCGCGCAAACGCCATTGCCGATTCGCTGGCTGCCAACGGACCGACTCAGGCTTATATGGCCGACCACCTGTTGTTCCGTCACTGGACATCCTACTCGGAAGGAAAATGTTCGCACATCATCATCTATAACCTTGCGAAACAGACCTACACAGACCTGACTCCGGGCAATTTTGTTTCACCCATTTTTATGCTGGGCGGAGGCATCGGGTTTAATTTCTCTCCCGACAGCAAGGAACTGTGCTTTGTTTCCAATCACACCGATCATCCCGAAGCCAACACCAATGCTGATATGTATTTAATACCGGTAACTGGCGGGCAGGCGGTAAACATCACAAAAGATAACACGGCATGGGACGGTTCGCCTATCTATTCTCCCGACGGAAAATACATAGCCTACCGCAAACAGATGGTACCGGGTCATGAATCGGATCGTTTTCGTCTGGCTCTCTACAACCGTCAGACCGGCACATCAGAAATCATCACCGACGCATTCGACAACTGGGTGACCGATTTCAAATGGAATGCCGACTCCAAATCAATTTATTTTTCGGGCGATGTACAGGGCAATCAACCGATCTACAAAATTGAAATTGCATCGAAAAAGATCACTCCGGTTAGCGGCGACAAAGCCACTTTTGCTTTCGATCTCGACAACAAAGGAAACATTTACTACACTGCCAGTTCTACCGGCAAACCGGTTGCGCTCTATCGCCAGAGCCTAACCAAAGGCAAAACCACACAGATCACCTTCTTAAACGAAGAGTTGGAAAACACAGTGGATATCCGCCCGTCCGACACACTTTGGGTGGCCGGTGCCGACGGTCGTAAATTGGAAGTGTTTATTGTAAAACCTCACAACTTCGATCCGAACAAGAAATATCCGCTCATTCTTAACGTTCATGGTGGCCCGCAAAGCCAGTGGATGAACTCGTTCCGCGGTGACTGGCAGGTATATCCCGGTGCCGGTTACGTGGTGGCCTACCCCAACCCGCACGGTTCTACGGGTTACGGACAGGAATATACCACCTCCATCTCGGGCGACTGGGGCGGCAAGCCGTTTGTTGACCTGATGAAGGTAACCGATGCATTGGCTAACCTGTCTTATGTGGATTCTACCCGCATGGGCGCCATGGGATGGTCCTACGGCGGCTACATGATGAACTGGTTTCAGGCTCAAACCAAACGTTTCAAATGTCTGGCTTCGATGATGGGCTTGTTTGATCTGGGATCGATGTGGGGAACAACGGAAGAAGTCTGGTTTCCGAACTTCGATCTGAAAGGTCAGCCCTGGAATTCAAACTTGTACAAGAAATGGTCGCCCTCGGAATACGTAAAGAACTTTGCTACCCCAACCCTGATTATCACCGGCCAGCTCGACTTCCGGGTATCGTACAACCAGAGCCTGCAATATTTCACCACTTTGCAGACGCTGAATATTCCGTCGCGCCTCATTATCCTGAAAAACGACGGTCACTGGCCCAACACGGTAAAATCGATGCCACTCTACTACGATGCACACCTCGATTGGTTCCACAAATACCTGGGCGGCGATCCGGCACCGTATGACGTAGACAAACTGGTAAAAAACCAGGTGTTCAATACAAAATAAAAATCGATACCGCCTATCAAATAAAAAATGCTCCGACTTTACATGAAAGCCGGAGCATTTTTTATTTCTACCCAAACGCTTATCTGCTCTTCAACAGATCTTTCACCCTGTCGAAATTACCATCGGTTTTTTCCGGAGTGATTCCCATCAAATAGGCCAACAGCGGATAGACATCCACATTGACAAATCCTTGAGAGACATACCCCTTTTTGAAATCGGGGCCGTAAGCATAAAAAGCGACCTGCATATCGGGTGCATCCGGATCGTAACCATGTGCCCCTTTGTTGGGCGAAGGTTTAGAACCGAATTGCCATCCACAATCGGGGCATACCACCACATCGCCTATCCTATCGCTGGTGCCATAATGCAACGATGCCGGGACCTCCTCCTTTTTATAGGCTTTGATATGCGGAATTTTATTCAAGGCAATCAGCACCGAGTCGCGATATCCGAAATGGGTAAACAATGAGGTAGGATTGGCTCCTTCGGCTCTATCAATCCAACGGGCAGGCAAATAATTCTCCATTTGCACAAAACGATCGGGACTAATTGCCGTCATGCCGTGGTCGGCAGTCACAATCACATTCACATTTGACGCTACCGGCAACTGTTTAATTTTCTTCATCAAATCACCGATCAGGCTATCCAACCGATGAACTTCTTTTGCCACCTCCGGGCTCCGGGGACCAAAATGATGTCCTTTCGCATCGGGCTCATCGAAGTAAAGCATAATCAGTCGGGGCCGATCTTCCGGCTTCATTCGCAACCACGAAATAACAGTATCCACACGGGCTTCGAAAGAGATCATCGGTTTTTGATCGTAAATTTTATAGTAGGTAGGATGCGTATTTTTAATGGCGATATCCGATCCCACCCAATACACATTTCCGGTTTTCACTCCCTGCTTCTGCGCTGTGATCCAAATCGGTTCTCCCAAATAGTAGGCAGGATTGTTACGCGTTGCAGAGTCTCCCATCGAATAACGAATCCCTGTTTTCTTATCCCAGAACGAGTTGTTAACAATGCCGTGATGGTCGGGAACCAAACCTGTAGCCAGGGTATAATGATTGGGAAAGGTGGATGCCGGATAAGAGGGTTTCATACTCACTGCCCGCACCCCGAGATGAGCCATTAACTGCAAATTTGGCGTGGAATACATCGAGGGATAATCCCAGCGAAACCCATCCAGCGAAACAATAATGGTATAATTGTCGTTTCCGGTTGCTCCTTTCGCCACAGACGCCACCACGAAACACAATACCAACAACACAATGTTCTTACGCATACTATTCTTCGGTTAAAGTAAAATTGCATGCAAAAGTAACGATTCTCCGGCGAAAAGCTGATGAATAAAGCCGATGCCCACTGTTTTAATAAAAAATCAATCTATGCCGAAATATTTATTTGTGACTTAATGTTCAGCTATCCTGTTTCAATGCATGAGAATAACATGTTAATCACGCGTTTTGTAAAGATACATGAAGCGTCTCTACAATTTTTCTTACTTTTGCAGCACCAAACAGACAACCGATTCGGAATGGCACAAACCAATTACAACACACCGCAGTCCGCGGCAAAAACCCTTTGGTACGACAACCTGCGGGTGATCGCCACCATCGGGGTAATCGGTATCCACGTCTCGTCAGATTACCAACCGTCGTCGGGGTCCATTTCCGAATACAGTTTTTGGATCGGCAACATCTTTGATAGCCTGTCGCGGTTCAGCGTACCGGTTTTCGTCATGCTTTCCGGCGCGTTGTTGTTATCCAAAGAATATCCCATCGGCGTTTTCCTGAAAAAGAGATTGATGCGATTGGTGATTCCGTTCCTCTTTTGGAGCTGCATCTACATTGCCAAATCGCTTTGGGATATGCACGACGAAGGTGTTCTACTGACGCCCTATTCCATCGCACGCGAAATTTTCGTGCAGTTCCGCGACGGCAGTTCGCTTCACTTCTGGTATATCTACATGATTGTCGGCGTCTATCTTTTTATCCCCATCATCGGAAAATGGGTGCGCAACAGTACGGAGAAGGAACAACTCTACTTTCTGGGTATTTGGGCATTTACCATCGTTTTCGGACAACCAATAATTGAAAAACTGAAACCGGATATCGAATTGAGTTATTTCAGCGGATTTCTTGGCTATCTGGTGCTTGGTTATTACCTGAAAAACAAAACTTTCAAAAGCAGGAAACAACAAAACACGTTAGCACTTAGCTTTCTGTTTGCGGGATTGCTGTCGACCATCTCCGGCACCTACCTGATTCTCCGGTTCAAGCATGAGTATGCTTCCACCTTTTACGAATGCCTTTCGCCCAATATCCTGCTCTATTCCATGGGAATATTTCTGCTACTGAAAGACAAAGACATCCGTTTTCGTCCGTTTGTAAAGGTGCGTGATTTTATCTGCCGCTACAGCTACGGCATCTTTCTGGTGCACGTACTCATCTTCTTCCAGCTTGGCGACTACGGCATCAACTGGCAACTCATCGATCCGATCGTCGGCATTCCGGTTACCATTCTGGTGTGTCTCGTCATCTCGTCGGCCATTATCTTTGTGGTAAATAAACTACCTTACGGGAAATATATTTCGGGATAACATCCATAACCACAAGAAATGAAGGAAAATTCAGGAGTAAAATAACGAAGCCGCAGTTAGAAGAACTACCTGCGGCTTTGTTGTATAAAGTGCAACCGGTTAATAGTAAACCGGAGTCGGGTTTTCGCGATTGGTATTATCCACCGGACGAAGGGTTGGACGAGCATCCACCCATGCTGAAACTACCCCGCCCAATGTTCGGTTGAGAAGCACCACTTTGATAGGATAATAACCGGCCGTAAGGGGAACGGCAACATCCGATTTGGCATTCTTCTTTATGCCCTTATTTTCGATCAGCAGCTTGTCGCCAAGGAAGAACTGATCGCCGAGGCAATGCAGAATATAAGATCCGTCTTTCTCAACATAGATGTAACCCTCAAAAATAGCAGCACCACCGGCTTCTTCTTTCTTCTTTAGCTTGAAGAAGTCGTTCAGAGTGGTTACCACAGTATCTTTCCAGTTGGTCACCGATGCCAGTTGTGCAACCGCTTTGAAATCGCCATCTTTTACAAAACGCATCTTCATCCCTTTTTGCAAACCTTCCATTTTTTCAACGCCGCGATATGGAGTCACCTTTGTCAAGGTAATGGTACGTACCGGGCTCAGTTTTCCATGAGGCAATACGCTACGAATTTTCATCACCGATGACTTTTCAATCGTAATCGGTTGCGCATAAACCGCCGATGATGCGGTAGGCTCCGACCCGTCGAGCGTATAAACTATTTTCACCGGACGGTTACTGGTGAAGGGCAGAGTTACTTTATCCGCAAATTGAATGTAGTTCATATTACCTTCCGGCATCGGAATATAATAGTTGAGGTTGTGATAATCCCAACGCACTTGTTGATCATCAAGACGTTTGATAAAATCATCCACATTTTTGTTCTCCTTCTGCGTCCACCCCACCTCAGCAATAGCCGGCACACGCGGAAAATACTGGAATTCTATCTGAGAGGGTTCGTACATGTATTCCTGCCAGAGATTACCCTGCAAACCCAGAACATGATGAGCTTTATCGGCTGCAATTTCTTTCGGAACAGGGTCATAACTGTAAACTTTTTGCAAGGGTGAAAAACCACCAATCTTTAAGGGTTCGCAAAGCAAATCGCCCTGATAAAAGTCGAGATAAACGTAGCCGGAAGGCGTCATCACCACATCATGACCGGCATTGGCTGCCTCGATACCCCCCTGCTCTCCACGCCACGACATAATCATTGCCGTAGGAGCCACACCGCCTTCAAGAATTTCGTCCCATCCAAACATGCGTTTCCCCTTTGCAATAAGGTATTTTTCCATCTTTCTGGTGAAATAGCCTTGCAATTCCATCTCATTTTTCAAGCCCTCCTTTTTTATCAAAGCCTGACATTTGGGACACTCATGCCAACGTATCTTCGGACATTCGTCGCCTCCAATGTGTACAATTTTCGAAGGAAACAATGCACACACCTCGTCGAGAACATGGTAGAAGAATTTGTAGGTATTTTCATTTCCCACACAAAAAACATCGTCTTCAATACCCCAGATGGTACGTGGTTTGAAGGGGCCGCCGGTGCAGGAGAGTTCGGGATAAGCCGCAAGTGCAGCCAGCGCATGGCCCGGCATTTCAATTTCGGGAATAATCTCGATGTTGCGGGCCGCCGCATATTTGATCACATCTTTGACCTGTTCCTGCGTATAGAAACCACCATATGGTTTACCATCGTCAATGCGATTGGAGCCGATCTCAGTCAGCTTCGGATAGCGTTTAATTTCGATGCGCCATGCCTGGTCTTCTGTAAAGTGCCAGTGGAACTTGTTGATCTTATATATAGCAAACAGATCGAGCATCTTCTTGATTTCGTCAATGGTTGTGAAATGACGGCAACAATCGAGATGAACCCCGCGATACGAGAAACGGGGCACATCGGTAATGGCAACACAGGGAACCTTCCACACTGCAGCAGTTTTTGTTTTACTTTCGATTTGGGGAGGCAAAAGTTGCAGCAACGATTGAACACCGTAATACAAACCGTTCTGCGCAGCTGCTTCTATATTGATCTTGTTTTTATCCACCGTCAGACGATAGCCTTCCTGACCCAGTTCGTTGTTATTTACCAAAGCAAATACTATAGCGGCCTTTTGCCCGTCTTTACTATTTCTGAGGGTAATACCGGCTGCCAAAGCCAGCTTCTTTACCAGCAGTTTTTTTCCTTGGCAATCGGATGGAGCCTGTACCGTCATCCCGTTTTTAAAAACGAAGTCACCGTCATTCACGGTAAGCTGATTTGGTTTCGGGATAATAGTGATATTCGATTCTCCCGCTATACAACGAGTTGAAAAAAATAGCACACTGATTATCAACCCCAGCGTTTTCCAGTTTTTCATCATCAATTATTTAATCAGGTTATGTAGTTATAAAGTTCAAAATTTCAAGTTCAAAGCTGCAACATCTAATGATGGTTCAGCGCCTTGCCTCAAGCTGTCACCTCTTCATGCTGATCTCACCTCCAATCAATCCGGTCTCAAATCAGAAGACTCGAGATTGCGGGCGATCTTCCGGTTTTGCCCCGAAATCCTTATTGGGTTGATCTCCCATCACAAACTCGAGAGTGCCTCCGTCTATAATTTCTTTGTAAGTGATAAACGAATGGCTATAGGGTTTGCCATTGAGTTTTACCGATTGAATGTAAATATTGGTGGTTCCGGGCTTACGAACATTGATCGTAAATCTCTTTCCGGCAGGAAGAACGAGCGATGCTCTGTCGAACAACGGAGAGCCGAAAACGAAACATCCACTGGCTGGGTTCACCTGATAGAAGCCCAACGAAGAAAGAACATACCAGGCCGACATTTGGCCGCAGTCTTCGTTTCCGCTCAAACCTGCAGGCTTATCAAAATAACGGTTTTCGAGAATATAGCGGATTTTTTCGGCGGTTTTCCACTGCTGTCCGGCATATGCATAGAAATATGCAATGTGATGACTAGGTTCATTACCGTGAGCATACTGACCAATCAACCCTGAGATATCGGGAGAGGCATTATCGCCCATATCGCCCTGCACAATGAACAAGCTGTCCAGCTTTTGAACAAAAGGTTTTTCTCCTCCGAAAAGAGAGATCAGACCTTCCACATCCTGCGGAACCAACCAGGTGTATTGCCATGCATTTCCTTCTGTATAATCACCCCATTCGTGAATCGACCTGAACGGATCAAGAGGCTCACGGAATTTTCCATTATCCAGCTTCGGACGCATAAAGCCTGTTTTCGGATCAAAGTATTCGGTATAAGCTTTTGCACGTTTTGCATAATACTCATAATCGCTCTGCTTCCCGAGCTTTTGAGCCAATTGAGCTATTGCCCAGTCGGAAAGAGCATATTCCAGGGCTTTGGAAACCGATTCTTTTTCTTTATCCGCAGGAATATAACCTTTGGCTTTGATATAGTTCATCCCGTAATCGTCGCGCATGGAAGAGCCCTTCATGGCTTCCAGCGCCAACTGCGGATCAATTCCTTTGAATCCCTTAAAAATAGCATCTGCGACAACCGGAACAGCCGGATAACCTACCATACAGTCGGTTTCGCAACCCATCAGAGGCCAGATAGGCAATTTCCCCTGTTGTCTGTAAATGGCAAGCATCGACTGTACCATATCAGAAACACGACCGGGTTGAACCAACGTGTAAAGAGGATGAGCTGCTCGATAGGTATCCCAAAGAGAGAATACTGTATAGTTGTTGAAACCCGGATTTTTGTACACTTCCTTGTCGGTTCCACGGTAATCGCCATTATGGTCATTAAACAAAACAGGAGAAGTAAAAGTATGATATAACGCTGTATAAAAAGCACGAAGCTGGTGTTTATCTTTCGTTACAACACTCACGCGTCCCAACTCTTTGTTCCAACTGGCATAAGCCTTATCCACTACCTGCTTAAAATTCCAGACCGGAATTTCTGCCGCAATATTTGACAATGCATTTTCTTCACTCACAGGAGAAATGCCGATTTTCATCATAATCACCTCTCCCTGGTCCGTTCGGTAGTTAATAACCAAAACAGCGGAGTCTCCCTCCAGAACGTCACCTGATTTAGGATGCATACCATCGAACAACAATGTTGCGTCGGCAGGACGGGATAGTTTGATTGCAAAATAAAGACGCTGATCTTTCGACCATCCGGTTGAAAATCGATAACCTGTATATGTAGAAGGATCTACTTTTTTGATGAACGTTTTCACTGGCCTGTCCCAGCCAATACCCATTGCCAGATTAATACCGATATGAGCTTCTGTCGACTGCGGGAAAGTATATTTATGGAAAGCGACACGTTCGGTTGCCGACATTTCAGCATTAATCAGATATTGCCGAAGATTTACCGAAAAATAACCTGGCTTTGCAATCTCATCTTTGTGTGTATATTTGGTTGCCCAGCCTGACAATGGGGCTTTATCTGTGCCCGGAGCAAACTGTACCTTTCCGATATAAGGCATCACCAAAATATCACCCAAATCGCCTACACCTGTTCCGTTCAGGTGTAATTGCGAAAATCCGGTCAGAATACTGTCGGAATAGTGATAGCCGGAACACCAGTCCCAACCTTTCACGTAATTTGTCGGGCCAACCTGAACCGCTCCGAACGGCACATGAGCCCCCAAAAACACATGACCGTGATCGCCAGTGCCAATATACGGATCAACGTATCCGGCAACATCGCCAGACTGTGATTTTGTTGTCTGAAAGTTGACAAGCAACAGAATCAAAACAAACAAGACATTCTTCATTGTAAATTTAGCATTTATTTAAGGATCAACATCAGAAACATCGCAAATAAGCGATTGTCTCACAAATATAAAGACTAAAGTGCGGAAATAACTGGAAAACGATAACAATAACCAATGCTCACTCAAACAACCTCAAACCTTTTTGAATCTTTCGTTACAAGAGCTCAATCCGACTGCATCTCCTGATTTATTTCTTGTATCTTTGCAACACAAGCGTTCAGAACGGCGAATTTATAAAAAAAATAAGCGGAACTACATGCTAATTATATTATCTCCTTCAAAAACAATTAATTTTCACACCCCTGCTCCACCATTCGAGACGACATGGCCGATTTTTTCATCTAAAGCCAACAAGATCATTACTTCGCTCCGCCATTTTGCTGCCGAAGATATTTCCCAACGCGAGCGTGTAAGCCTGAAAATTGCGTTTGCTACCCGCGACTATTTCCATTCTTTTTCCACGACTCAACACGTGGGAAAGCCGGCCTTGTTTGCCTATACCGGGAATGTATTCGACAAGCTGAATCCATCTGATTTCAGCAAAGATGACATAAACTTCACACAGGAACACCTCCGCATTTTTTCAGCCCTTTATGGCGTACTTCGCCCGATGGACATCATTCAGCCTTACCGTCTTGATATGAATTCCAAACTCATTGACGGACTTTATGACACCTGGCAAGAACAGGTGACAAAAGAAATTTCCAAATTGCTCAAAACTGATGATAACACTTTGATCAACTTAGCTTCGGCTGAATATTTCAAAATGCTGAACCAAAAACAATTGCCCGCACATTGCAGAATAATCACGCCCGTTTTCAAACAGGAGCACAACGGCAAGTATACGGTCAACAGCCTTTTTGCCAAGCAAGCTCGCGGATGGATGTCGCGTTTTATCATAGAAAACAGGATAAGCAATCCCGAACACTTGCAGGGATTTACGGAAGGAGGATACTATTTCCGGCCCGAGCTATCGAACAATAAGGAATGGATATTTACCCGATAATCAACAC
The DNA here is from genome assembly GCF_001618385.1 of Paludibacter jiangxiensis. NCBI lineage: Bacteria > Pseudomonadati > Bacteroidota > Bacteroidia > Bacteroidales > Paludibacteraceae > Paludibacter > Paludibacter jiangxiensis. Next base: position 481,546 of record NZ_BDCR01000003.1, read on the forward strand.
CATTAAATAATAAAAATAACAATGAAAGAGTTTGACGTTCTGATAATAGGAGGCGGCCCTTCGGGTGCCATGACAGGCATAGAACTTCAAAAACATGGATTCAACACCTGCATCATTGACAAGGCGTCATTTCCAAGGGAGAAGTTGTGTGGTGGTGGACTAACCCTGAAGACAATCGAATTGTTAGACACTTATTGTCCGGAATTGGATAAAAGCGCTTTTATTCTTGGACAGTCCGACAATGTGGACTTCTACTACAAAACCGATCAAATAACACACACCAAAATAAACACGCCTTATTTCTTTACAGACAGAAAACTTCTGGACACAAGTCTGATTGAACTGTACAAAGAAAAAGGAGGCACACTGCTTGAAAATACGCGTATCAATGCGAAAGATATAAATTTCACAGAAAATGTGATACTGCTCGGGAACGATTCACTGCGATACAAATACCTTATAGGAGCTTGCGGATGCTCCTCCTTACTGACCAAACCTTTCGGCATATCAAGGAATGATTACTTTTGTGTGGAAGCCCGGGTTGCAAAAGAGACGACGGAAGAGCAGCCCTTCCGGATTTATCTAGGACCTGTCCAAAACGGCTACGGCTGGTATTTCCCGAAAAACGATCATGACGTTATTGGTGTGGGGGGCAAAAACACGAATAAGACATTACCCAAACAAGCTGAACTGTTTTTCCAGGAAGTAACAAAGACGACTGGCCTTCCCTCAAAAGGAGCATTTATTCCTTCCGGCAAGAAAATCAATGCTCTGTCGGTCATGGATAACACAATTTTGGTTGGCGATGCCGCCGGGTTCATCGACCCAATTACCGGAGAAGGCCTTTACTACGCTCTATTGTCGGGAATCTTTGCTTCCGAGTCGGTTCTTGAAGCATCAGGCAACCCAAAGAGATCTCTCCAAAAAATTTACACCTGTAAATGCAGTAAGATCAAGAAGAATATGAAATGGGGATACCTGTATCATAAATTTTTACATGCAGATACGGTCACACCCTACTTCATTAAAGCATTACAAGACCATCCTCATTTTGTAAAATATTATCTCGAAGATGTAATATCAACCTATCGTTTCAATTACAAGAACTTTATCTGGAAATATTTTATCAAAATCAGAAAATCATTACATGCCCAATAAACTTCTCAAGACAACACTTGGGATCCTCCAAACAACAAAAGGCACTTCCAAACCGGAAGTGCCTTTTGCTTAAAAAAACTACTATCAACCTATTATTAATAAATTCTCTCTCCGAGAGCAATTTTCAGTTTCAAAAGACTAACGGTATAGTCAATACGCGATTTCATCACAGACAAGCGACTCTCTGCCAACGAAGTGGAGCTATCAAGCAAATCGAGATTAGTGATTGCCCCTGCTATATAATTAGTATCAGCCAACTTGTATGCTTGTTGGGCCTGTTGCAGTTGTAATTCTGTCTGTGCAATCTTTTTCAGAGCAGCATCAACGTTTGCCCGGCTTTCAACCACCTCATTTACAATATTCCGGCGGGCAAGTTCGGTATCCTGATCTACTCCGCGCAAGTCTGTCTGAACCTGCTGGCGATTATACTTCGATCTGTTTGCATCGAAAATAGGGAGCTTAAAGCTGACACCTACAGTATAATTTGCCTTAGGATCTCCCAATTCCGGAACATATCCATTTTTGTAACCGCCCATAGCAAAAAGGTTTAGCACCGGATTATTTTGGACATTCACCATCTTGAGGCGAGTATCCACCATCATACCACGCTGACGTACAATCCTCAGTTCATCACGTTGTCCCAGGGCTTTAACACTCAAAGCATCTGCACTTTCAAGAATTTCGGGAGCGTGAACATCCTTTTTCAGCAACACATTCGACTGCTGCGATTCTCCCAGGTACGAGTTCAACTGACATTGTAACACTTTGAGATTAGTCTCCAAATCGGTTTTCTGGTTTTCAATATTAGAAATTCTCACTTTAGTAGTAAGTATCTCATATTGAGTAGCCGAGCCTGTAGCCGCTTTCTTTTCCACAAAAGCCAAATGTTCTCTAAGCGTCTTAAGCTCCTCGTTCTTAATACTGATCGCTTCCTGTAAATAAACAATGGAATAATAATTTCCGACCAGTGAAAGAGACAGCTTTTGTTTCAACTGCTCCAACGACAACTGAGAAAGAACTTTTGCCTGATTTTCGAATGTGATATTCTTTTCAGTTTTGCCAAAATCATAAATTTGCTGGTTCACATTCAGCGATGCCGAATAGTTGTCGGCCGGATACAGCTGAAAAGTTCCCAAACCCGGCAACACGAACTTTGATGTCGGTCCGATATGCGAATAAGAAGATGAAATATCAATGTTCGGATAATAAGCCGATTTTGCCAGACCAATCTTAGCATTAGCAGCTTCTATTTCAAGTTCTGCTTTCTTCACCGAGGGATAATTACCGATTACTTTGGTAATAACTCCTGCCAAAGACAAAGAGTCTGCCTGAGGCTGAGCCACTTGATTCTGAGCTGTCAACGCCACAGGCAATCCACAAGTCAAAATCATTATGTATTTAAAAATATGCTTCATACGTCAATTTTTTATTTGCTATTTATTTGACTACCACGCTTTTCTTTTTAGATTGCGACAACAAAATAGGGATAAAACCTAAAAGAGAAATCACTGCTGCCAGAAAGAAATCATCATCAACTCCCTGAATGAATGCCTGCACATTTACATGTTGCAACAGCAAAGTTTGTCCTTGTTTCAGAGCTGTTGGCAATGTACTTCCACCGTGTTGCTGAATGTAGTATGCCATGTTTTGAGTGACATTCTGAAATGTCTGAGATGTCGACTCAATTGCCTGCCCGTAAACCTGAGCATGAAAACTGGTACGCGAAGTAAGCAACGTACTCAGAATAGCAACTCCAAGGCTACCTCCAATCTGTCGTACCGTATTTGAAATACTAGAAGCCTGAGCCATGTGCTCGCGCGAAATCGTCAGCAATGACATCGAACTAAGCGGAGCAAAAATCAATCCCATACCAAATCCCCGAATGTAAAGAGCCAACATAATAAACGAATGCTCCGATGTAAAGGAGAGATTGTAATTGAGAAAGAAACTGGCGGCCAGCATACTGATTCCGATAAGAATCGGAATTTTGGGATTGGTTTTGTCTGACACCAGCCCAACAATCGGCGACACCAGCCCCTGAATAATTCCCACCGGCAAAAATACCGCTCCCGACTGCAATGCTGTATATCCCAATGAATTTTGAAGATACAGAGGCAGCAAGAATGTACTACCAAACATACCCAGCCCGAAAATGAGCATAAACAAATTGGACAATCCGAAATTACGGTCGCGCAACAACCTTATGTCCAGCAACGGCGATTCCGTTGTCAGTTCTCTGGTAAGGAACACGGCCAGAGCGATTCCCGAGATAGCAAAACAGGCAAGAATGTGCGGTGCCCCCCAACCTGCCGAATTACTTGCTGCATTCCCTTCGGAAAGAGCATAAAGCAAAACAGGCAAAAAGATGATAACCGATACGAAACCGATAAAATCGAACTTACGTACATTCGGATGGATAAATTCCCGCTGAATGACAATGGTAAAAAACAATGCCAGAATTCCAACAGGGACATTCACATCAAAGATCAACTGCCAGCTGAAGTTATCGACCAAATATCCTCCCAGCAACGGACCGAATGACACGGAGGCTGCCGCTGCAATAGTCCAGAAACCAAGAGCAACACCGCGTTGTTTCGGCGGAAACTCACGGGTAATAATTGCCATACCTAAAGGCTGTACCGTACCGGCACCGAGCCCCTGAATAATACGCGAGGTAATCAGAGTGGTTTCATCATTTGACAACCCGCACAATAGTGACCCTAATGTAAAGACAAACAAGCCCCAGAAATAAACCTTCTTATACCCGAACTTATCAGCTAACCACCCCGAAGTAGGCAACATAACCGCCATTGCAAGCATATAAGCCGTCACAACCCACTGTATTGTATCAAGGCCCACTCCAAACGAAGACATAATCTTCGGCAAACCAACGTTTACAATAGTCGAGTCAAGCACCGCCATAAAGGTTCCCAACATTACATTGGCAAGCACAAACCACTTATAGCGCGGATTGCTGGGATGATACAGAGACTCGCGGTTTCTTAGCTTGCGGCGTATTCTGTGTGTTGTAGAAATTCTCCGCATTATTCCTTCACAATTTTAACTACGGCCGACATTCCCGTCAGGAATTTGAACGATGATAATTTCTGACCACCTTCGGTTGCATCAATCGAAATTTTTACCGGCACACGTTGTGTCACTTTTGTAAAGTTACCTGAGGCATTATTGGGTGGAATCAAAGAAAACTGAGAAGCTGTGGATGAACTTACAGTAAATACTTTCCCTTTGAAGATAACATCCGGATAGGTATCAATTGTAAAGATAGCATTTTGACCAAGGTGGAGTTTCTCCATCTTTGTTTCTTCAAGATAGACCAGAATCCAGAACTTGTTGTTATTGTTTACCGTATAAATCGATTGTCCGGGTTGTGCAATATCGCCCGGCAACAACCAGCGTTTTGCAATTACACCGTCGGCAGGAGCATATAATTTTGTATTGTTCAACTGGGTAGATATTACCCCAATTTGTGCATCGGCACTTACAATAGATGCTTCTGCTGTTTTAATTTGCGACTTTGAAACTTGCAACTGAGCAGTTGCTGCTTCATATTGAGCCTGAGAAGTTTCCAGCGCTTTTTTACTATGATCGTATTGTTCTTTTGTTGCAACACCACCGTTATACTGAGTTTTTGTACGCTCAAAATCTTCTTTTGCTTTTTCAAAAGCAATTTGGGCTACCTTGATACTCTTTTGATCAAAGATAAATTTTGCCTCTGTCTGTGCCTTATTAGCTTCGGTCTGTGCTTTGCCGGCCACAATCTGTTTCTTTTGTGCCAACAAATCGGCACTATCAAGTTCTGCCACAAGCTGACCTTGCTTTACGGAGTCACCTTCCTGAACATACAGGTGCGAAATACGCCCCATAATCTTCGAACTTACTGAAATATTGTCGGATGCGACATAAGCATCATCCGTTTTTAAATAGCTTGAATAATCCACATACCAATAAATTCCTCCTACGACAACTGCTATAACAACTACAGCCAAAGGAATATACACTTTCCAATCTTTTTTTACACCACTCATACCATTTTAATTTTAAGAAGGGCGATTCCCTTTCAGTTTATATTTAGTATCTATTTAGTTACCTGAACAACAACCGGCTTGAAGCGACTTTGCCATCTCATCCAACGTATCACGGATATAAAGTGAGCATTCATACATTTTGTGTATTTTAGCTTCGTCAAAAATGCTAAGATCAGCACGAAACGACTCCGTCATCATTCTTTTGATTTCCCTGAAGGTTTCTTTTCCTTTGTCTGTCAGCTGAATATAAATAATCCGCCGGTCGCGTTCATCGCTCAAACGCTCTACCAACCCTTCAGAAATCAGTTTATCAACCAACGCCGTTACATGTGGCTTTGGAACCGAAAGATGGTTCCCTATTCCGCTCATGGTAAGCTTGCTGTGATACGACAAAGCACCCAGAGTATACAAAGTTTGCGGAGACAGATTTGTTTTAGTTCGAAGCCCTTTGATAAATATCCGCTTCAAAATTGGAACAATATGAGCCAGATTTTCCGCAACGGAATCTATTTCACTGTTCTGTTTTTCCATCTTATTTCAAATTTGAATTATTACTATCGAATAACGGTTACAAATTTATAACTATTATCACTTCAAAACAATTAAGAAACTGTTATAATTATATAATGCAACTCACAAACACAACAACACACTAACAACTATTTGTAAATATGAATTTTACGAAACAAAACAACATACACGCCCCATCTCCAATTAATACAAAGAGCCCTTCAGACATTCATCCGAAGAGCTCTTTTTTAACAAAATTAATTCTGTTTTATTCCAAAAACAATCGTCAATATTCAGTTTTATCCAATTTTTCCGTCCATTCACGAAAAGCCAGTATCGCTTCGTCAGCCAGCATTTGTGTCATGTGCAACTGCCTTTTGTCCGGACTCAAATCGAGTTCCCGATAAATAAACGAGTCGTCAAAACCTATATCATGAGCATCTGTTTTGGTATTTCCGTAAAACAATTTATCGAGGTGTGCCCAGTAAATAGCTCCTAGGCACATAGGACACGGCTCGCAGGAACTGTATATCACGCAACCTGACAAATCAAAAGCATTGAGTTTACCGGCAGCCTCCCTGATGGCAACGATTTCGGCATGTGCAGTAGGATCATGATGCTTTGTAACGCAGTTTGAACCTTCAGCAATGATCACCCCCTCCTTTACTATCAGAGCTCCAAACGGACCTCCGCCACTCTTCACACTCGCGCGCGACAGCTCTATAGCTCTACGCATAAACAGTATATCTTCGTTATCCATCGTATTCTAAAATTCAAGTTCAGCCACAACAGGGCAATGATCGGAAAACATCACTTCGGGTAAAATAGAAGCATTCGTCAAACGGGATCTCACTTCTGTCGTAACAACGTGATAGTCGATACGCCAGCCAAGATTCTTGCTTCGTGCTCCTGCCCGAAAGCTCCACCAACTGTATCTTTCGCCGCTTTGATCGAATTCACGGAAAGTATCAATAAAGCCCAGCGCAACAAAACGGTCGAACCACGCCCTCTCTTCAGGCAAAAAGCCCGAATCTTTCGTATGACGTTCGGGGTGATTTATATCAATCGGTTTATGGCAAATGTTGAAATCACCGCAAACCAATAGATTCGAGCGTTCTTTTCTTAATTCCAGCAAATAGGCAGTAAACGCATCGAGAAACTCCATCTTAAAATCCTGGCGAATATCACCGGTAGTCCCCGACGGTATGTAAACACAAACAATGGTCAAATCGCCAAAGTCAGCTCGGATAACGCGTCCTTCGTTGTCAAACTTTTCAACGCCAATGCCTGTTGTATAGAAGTCAGGCTTTGTTTTACTAAAAATAGCAACTCCGCTATATCCCTTTTTCTCTGCCGAATTAACAAGACTGTTATAGCCAAGTTCCTCAAATAATAGTTGATCTATTTGCTCCGGCTGAGCTTTTGTTTCCTGCAAGCACAACACATCAGGCTGTTCCTGAGCCAGCCAATCTCCCAGCCCTTTACTTATTGCAGATCGTATACCATTAACATTATATGAAATTATCTTCATGATTGATCTCGGTTTTAATTATCTTCAAAACTATCGTTGAACACAAAGGTATAAAAAATAGGAACTATAAAAAACAATCGAAACCCTGACAAAAGATCGAAAACCGCCTTTTAAAACGCCATCCACCATATATTAAACAACACAAATATCTTGCACATATCCGTTAATAAATAAACTAATAAATAATATGTGTTTAATCATTATTCAGAATTACACATAAACACATATCGTCAACACAGCTAACAAAAAGCAACACTTCCCCATCACAATAAGCCATATATAACTCAATACAAACAAAATACAAGAGACAGAAAAACATCACACAGATAAAATACTGTTTGACATTTCATCATCAATCTGCAGCAAAAAAAATTTGCATCTATATCATAAATAGTATACTTTTGTAGAAAAGATCCCCAGGATATTTATACTACAAAATAGTCAATTATGAGATTCCATATATCTGCCTGTATTGCAATCGCTATACTTTTTTCCATTGCCGGTAACTCTGTCGCGCAAACAAACACGCTTTATTTCATGGATAAAATCCCGGGCAGAACTGGCGTAAACCCCGGATTTATTCCATCTCAGGATTTTTATATCAGTTTGCCGTCTGTTTATGCAGGCATGGGTAACAATTCGTTTGCGATGAGCGATCTTCTTAAATCCGTCAATGGATCAACAGTCACCCCATTTGACAAAGGGGCTGAATACCAAAGCTTTTTACATATCCTTAAACCTCTCACAGAAATAAAATCCGAAGCGACACTGAGTATTCTGGGATTTGGATTCCGCAAAAACAAGAATTATTTTTCTTTCGGATTATCCGAAAAAGTAGTTTCTTCTGCAAGCATACCCAAAGACATGTTCAGATTATTGCTCGAAGGTGTAAATCAAAACTCAACATCGCAACATTTCGATCTTTCCTCTTTGGCAATTGATGCCACTGCTTATGTAGAAACTTCATTCGGTTATGCACGTCAGGTTACTCCCCGCTTAAGCGTTGGTGGCAAACTCAAATTACTATTTGGCCAACTTAATACCAAAATGTCGTTCTCTCAACTTTCACTGAGTGGAACAGAAGCCCAAACGACTATGACCGGAGCCGGAACCATGCGCTTGAGTGTCCCCGGTAAAATATATGCAGATAAAGAAGGTTATCCTGATTTTGCAAACATGCACGGAGATGATTTTGGCCCGACAAAATTCAAAGGAACAGGATTAGGAATTGATGCAGGTGCTGCTTATAAACTCACAAAAGATTTGACCATCTCGGCAGCCATCACAGATCTCGGCTTTATCCACTGGCAAAAAAGCGACTGGGAAGGATCGGTAAAAGCAAATACAACATTCAACAATATGTCGTTTGCTGTGAATGGTGGTAATGATTTCGGAGCTGTACTTGATACGCTTAAACAATCTCTCCATTTCAAACCGAACGGGTCAGCTTATAATTCATCACTTACAGCCCATGTAAAAGTAGGAGCAGAATATTCTATACTGAAAGACAAAATAGGATTCGGACTACTATACGACAGCAGATTTGCAAGCTCTGCAACAAGCGGCACTATCACGGCTTCGGCCAACCTGCGTCCATTGTCATGGATAAACCTGTCGGTAGGTTACTCGCTCATCAACAACGAAGGAAGTAACATTGGGGCAGGACTAAACATCATTGCCGGACCTTTCAACTGGTACGTCATCACAGACTATCTGCCCCTTTCGTATGCCGAAGGCGGCATTCCCAAAATGAAGCAATGCAACGTGCAAACAGGAATATCTTTTGCCTTCAGCGCTCCTAAAAAGAAAGTACATAAGCAACAAGCAGAACAGACTCCACCGCCTCCCGGCAACTAAGCGAAACTTTTTGCATGACACTAACATTAACCCATAACTAACCATGAAAAAAACGATTTTTGTTAGTCTCTTTTTATTATTAGGTTCATCACCCCTTTATTCCCAATATGTTGCGGGAATAGGAACCTATATCAGCTCCCCACTTGCCGTTAACTCCAAAGACATTACCAACCCAGACCACTTTGTCTACGAAGTTAGCCTAAAAGCATTTACTACTGCCAGCCATTGCTTCGACATTATAGGAAGTTTTGGCAAAGAATATTACAACTTCACATTAATGGGAGAAGTCCACACTCCAATTGCATATCCCTTTGACTGGTATCTTGGATTTGGCGGACACGTGGGATCCTGGAAGAAAACCCATTGGAATGATAATGCAAAACACGACAACACGTTTGCCGGACTTGACGGCACTTTCGGATTGCAATGCACGTTAGCTCCCATTGCCATTTCTATCGGTGTACGTCCTGTATATAATCTCTACGGCGGAGATCAGTTTTATTGGCTTAAACAAATAGGACTGCGCATCTGCTTCTATTAAAGACAGTTTTTCAACCGAAAAACTCTGTTCAAATTCAAAACATAACCCTATGAAGCTTAACACTAAAGTAAAGCCAAGTAAAGCATCTTCCCTGATGGGTGCAGTAGCAGGCCTGTGTTTCACCATTTTTGGTATTGTTTTCTTTATCACTGTCAGTCAGGAATCAGGTTTCGACGACGGAGGAACGGTGATTACTCTGTTCTTTATTATTTTCATATTATTTGCGCTGGGCATTACCACTTTTTCGTTGGTAAACTTCTTTAGTAACAAAGGTCTGTCGGTAATGGACGTAGATATTAATCACGAAGAAATAACAGACAAAACAACGACTACACAAAACAGCGACATCGAATCACGGCTTGCGCAACTGGAAGACCTCAAAAATAAAAAACTTATCACCGACACTGAATATCAAAGCAAAAGAGCTGATATTCTGAATGAGCTGTAATCATACAACATCATTTTCTTCAAAAGCACCTTTAATTTTACAAGATCATGAAAACCAGATCGCAAATCAGCATACAAGTCCTCTGTCTGATACTATTGTGCTCATTCATACCTTCAGCCAGCAACCAAATAAACGCTCAAAGCGCTATCGGTCAGCTTGAACACATGACTGGAGTACGTATTGACAGAGGAAATACCTCTTCATCTTACAATACAAACACCAACAATTCCTATTCCGCCTCCTATTACAAGCGGCTTGAAAAAGCAAGCAACTACAATGAGAGAGCAATCCGGTTCATGAACTCCGGTGATTACGGCAAAGCCATCAGGATGCTCAAAAAGGCACAATGGTATGATCCGTTTAATGCAACTGTAAAATCCAATCTGGCAAAAGCAAGGGCAGCTCATGATCGTTCGCACAACGCCCCCGTTTATAAACCCGTCAAACCCACACCTCAGGTTGCAAACAATAACACAACAAACAACAATACGACATCCCGTCCCCGGCCTTTTCCGGGATCTGGAAACACAAGTCAAGGGACTGGAACAATATCCAATGGCAGTACTCCAACCAACAACAACTTAACCATAACAACACTTGATGGCAAGACCCGATCGTTAAAACTTTGTTATGACTATCGATACATGGCTTATAGTGATCCAAATAAAGGAATAGAAGAGAAAACTCCTGAAAAACTTAAACTGGAAGATTACAGAGAATACAAAATAGCCGAATACTATCTTTCTAAAATAGAAGAAGTTCCCGGAGGCAAACTACCTGCCGCTATTGGCACATTTATGCTCAATGTCACTAACAATACTTTTACGGCAGTACAGGATGCTACGGACGCTTTTGTTACCGGGAAGCTCACCGACGTAGAAATACAAAATTTAAGCGTGAAAGTAGTCATCAACAAATCATTAACCAACAACATTCAAGAAGCTGCCGTGGATGTTGCACACGATCCATACAAAGAACTCGGTGTCGAATATCTCGATCGCAAATTCGGAAAAATAAGTAAAACATTCTCTAAACTTGGCATCGACGTTGCTGAAAATGCTAAAGATTTATATGAAATCTACAAAGCTCCCTCCATCAGAGATGAACAAACTAAATAGGCTATTATCCTTTATTTATTATCAATCAAACATCTGGAAGACCATGAAGATACATACAACAATCACAATGCTTATATTTTTTGTAGTCGGATTGCAACCAATATACGGATCCAACTCCCCTGACACATTGCGTTTTGAAGGATTGCTCACAAAAGAAATATTGAAAAATACTGATATAAACGGAACGTTGCTTAACGACCTCGATGTTACACGCAACCATCATATTCTGTTGGCCACCGGCACACAATTCTATTTGTTAGGCTGGGGAGGCATCCAACCATTAGGAGGTGTATTCGATGGTCACATCAACGCCTTTACAATCAACAAGGAAGGATTTGTCGTTGCTATTCACAATCAGGATCTTTGCTATTTGGACAACAATGATAACCTGTCTAAGATACTCACTTTACCCAATACCAACATGGGAGTAGTAGCCGGAGATAGTTTATTGTATGTTTATGACAAAGACCCGATATCAAGATGCAACTTCTATGTAGTATTCAAGGGAGGACGATATATAAAACTGTTTACATCCCCCGTCCCGGTTACAGCGGTGACTGAAGTTAAAGGGAAACTCGTTTTCACAACAGGAACAAAAGTACTATCTTTCAATCCCGTTGAAGGTGAATTACAATCCATGGCATCGCTGGGAAACGGCAACAAAATCATTTCGCTGGCGTATGACAAACATAATGATATCATTTTTTTCTCAACGCAACAATCCATCTTCTATATCAAAAACACCAAAGTATATAAGTTGTCTGATCAATATGGAGGCTTTTTGAAGTTCTTTCAGGATGGCCTCATCATATTTTCACCTGAAAACAATAGCATGGTGCGGCTTGTAGGAATTTCCAATCAATTATAGCTGTGTTTTTGTAGCCAAACAAATTGATTTATCTCATATCTCGTAACTAACATTCAAATACCACGCCTCATGACACACAAATCTATCGCTTTGTTGGTTTCTTTAATGTTTTACTTCGTTGTATTTGCACAACAACAATCCATATCTACAAGTAAACCCACACAATACGAGATAAAAAAGCTCTGTCTGGAAGCAACCAAAACCGCCATCCAGCTCGAAATAGCAAACTACCAGCGTTGGATTGACGTGCGCAAACAACAAAACGCACCGGCCGAAGCTGCGGAATTCCAAAAGACGCTTGATTCTCTAAAAATCGAACTGGAAACATACCAGAAAATGCCCATAGACAAATACACGCTACCCGAAGGCAAACAAGCACCTCAGGATTTCTTCAGTCAGAACTTTGCAAGAGAGAGAATTACCACCACTGCCTGGGTTGAAAGTAATGCTCAAAACAATACGATACTACACGTCGAAGGGATGTCTAAAAGCGGTCCATGGTATCATCTGGTTGGTATCCTAGGCAACGACTATACACAACTCAAGCCCAACACTAAATACCGGATAACATTTTACACTGTCTATAAGCGTAATTATTGGAACATGCCAAGTGCTTACGTTTGCATAACATCTATTCAGAAATAAGTTTTCCACTCAAAAAAACATTTCCAATGAAGAATTTCTTTTTTCCAAAAGCGCTGTTTATTGTGATTATCGCAACTTTCATTTGTACTCCAATATTGAAAGCTACCGAACCTGAAACATTATTGGGTATCAGTTTCGATTACGACAAACAGGAAGTTACCATCACAGTTGCCAGTTCTGGCTGTACGCAAAAACAGGATTTTCAATTCGTTGTAAAAGGGAATCAGCTAACCATCAACCGCACAAGACCTGACTTTTGCAAAGCAATGGAGTCTCCTGTCAGTTTTATTTACTCCTTAAAAGAAGCTGGAATTGACCCAAACAAAGCGCTTACTATCACCAACAAATTTATCGTAAATCCTTACATTGCCCGGATAAAAAAAGCGCCAACCAAGTAAATTGTGCCTAATAACTAAACCATCACCTTATTCTTACCGTGTATGAAGTCAGGCAAATTCAATATTACATTTCGCTGCTTACCGTACATATTCACGCTGGTACTAATTAGTAGCTTTTCCAGCCCGCTTTTTGCAGACATGGGAGGAATACGAATCAGTGACGCGAAGGTTACTGAAACAGGGCAGAAAGCAATTATTCTCCACAATTTCGATGAAGAGATTCTCATTCTCGGTACAGATTTGAATGCCGATAAGCCAACCGGCCTAATCCGTTTCATCCCATTTCCATCGGAACCAAAAGTACAATTGGCTTCTCCAAAGGCTTTTGAATCTGCAAAAAAACTAATACACGAACACCAGCTAAAAAAGTTATTCTTCACGAAGAGTTCCACACACGTCAATAACGTTGAAATCACTTTCAATGAGCAACTGGGAGCACACGATATCTCTGTGATAAAAATCAATAACACAGCCGACTTTTCTCAATGGATTTCTAATTTTCTCGCCTCAAAAAACATTAAGTCTGAAAACGACTTTAAGGACATAGCAAAAATTGCAGCCGATTATACTTCGAGAGGAATCAACTGGTTTGTATTCGATTATGTTAATATTGACTCAACGACAAAAATGATTGAGCCAATTCAATATCGTTTCAAATCCAAACAACTCTACTACCCTCTTAAAACAACAAATTCTTTTGGAGGTGTTGGGAGCATCGACCTGATTACCATCTCTCCCTGCACACCGGTAAGCAATTTGGCTCCGGGATGTTTCGGGTTATTCAACATGCAGGCAACCTCTTCTTCCGAGTTACGAACTGGCGAAGTGACAGACATAATGCCGGACGCCTCGCAGTTTTTTGGAAAGCAGAAATTGTTTGTCCAAATGGCGCAATTCAGAGGCGATTATTCTTTTTCAAACGACATTCTATACGATTTTTCAAAGGGAGTTAACCATGCCATTTGGGTTGAGGAGGAGACTCCGGGAATTGTCTATAGTCGTTTACATGAAGAGGCAGCATACCGACCCGTTTCGCTTGAAACATTTCAACCAAAAGATCAGTCGTATTCCGTAAAGATTCCTACAGGATGGCAAAAGTCAGAGTCGGACGATATGCTGATCGATAAATCTCATCGACTTTACCTGTTTAATGACGACAAAACAATGTTATCTGTAAGTACAATTGCAGAACCAACCAAAACCGCCGAAAGATATTTATTTGACTTACAACGCCCTGATTTCAAGCCTCCTTTTGAAGATTACAGCAAAACAGAGACTATTCTGGTAAACGGACAAAAAGCAATACGTATTGATATCAAAACACAACGTTCTCCACTTTTAGGCTCTCAAGACAGTGCCATCGACGTTGTTAAACGATATGCAATATTTCCTCAAAAAGAAGGATTTACTGTTATTACAATGGAAACTCCAATATCCATTGCCCAAAAGCACCAAAACCTGTTTGAACTAGTTGTAAAGTCGCTTACTTTGAAGGAGAAACCAACGAAGAAGGCTACTCCAACTATCACTGATGCTGAATATAAAGTTTTTGAAGGCTTCTTCAGTACCCCTACAAAAGAACAGGCAAACTATCCACCATACTTTGAGTATATGCTGAGATCCCGTTCTGTTTTTGAAATGACATCAGTTATTAATGACAAAAACAAGACAATACCAAAGCTATTGAAAGATGTTTTGGGAAGCGATGCGAAGACAATGTTCGACAATTATCTAAAAAATAATAGAATCGAACACCGGATTACAGACCGTATACTTGTGCCCGACTTTTCCATCTATACGGAAGAAGCTTACAGAAAAGAGAAAGAACAACATGGCCTCAGTAGAACGCCGGGTATGTTTGGGCCAGGCACTTATATTTCCCGGGTGGGATTTAATGCCGCACAAAACAGAGCTATCTTTTATATATCAGGCAACTCTGCACCAATCACTGCATACTTTGTTATCATGAAGAAAACAGACGGACAATGGGAGTACGAAGATGCTCTTCTTGATAAGATGCTGATTCCTTAAACTACAGTCGTTCTATATCCTGAAGCCACAATGCTGCAACAGCATCGCTGGGCATACGCCAGTCGCCCCGTGGTGAAAGATTGATAGAGCCGACTTTTGGCCCGTCAGGCAAACACGAGCGTTTAAATTGTTGACTAAAGAAGCGTCGTATAAACGTCTTCAGCCATTTACGAATCACCTCGTTGGTATATTTGCCTTCAAAAGCATGTTGTGCCAGGTAAAATATTTTAGCCGGTCTGAAGCCATAGCGAACCATGTAGAAAAGAAAAAAGTCGTGTAGTTCGTAAGGCCCAATGATATCTTCCGTCTTTTGAACTATTTCGTCGTTCTCGTCCATCGGGAGCAGTTCCGGACTCACGGGCGTATCCAGAATATCATGCAAAGTAGCTGCGCTTTCTCCGCTTACCTTATGGTTGGCCACCCAGGTCACCAAGTAACGAATCAACGTTTTCGGAATGCCTGAATTGACACCGTACATCGACATATGGTCGCCATTATAAGTACACCACCCCATCGCCAGTTCGGATAAATCGCCGGTACCAATCACCAGTCCACCCTCTTTATTTGCAACATTCATCAGTATTTGCGTACGTTCACGAGCCTGCGTATTCTCGTAAGTCACATCATGAATATCTTCCGAATGCCCTATATCGCTAAAATGCTGAAGGCTGGCTTCCGTAATATCAATCTCACGAATTGTTATGCCCAATGAGTTCATCAGGTCGATAGCATTTTTATATGTCCGCCCGGTTGTACCAAAGCCCGGCATGGTTATCCCAATAATATTTTTTCTGGGCATCGCCAGTTTATCAAAAGTAAGGACGGTAACCAAAAGGGCAAGCGTAGAGTCCAATCCTCCGGAAATGCCTATAACAGCTATCTTGGATTGAGTATGAACAAAGCGTTTCGCCAAGCCTCCGATTTGTATAGAGAAAATCTCTTCACAACGTTTATCCAGTTCCAGGCCGGCAGGAATAAACGGTGTCGGAGAAACTTCACGGGAAAGTACGAAAGTTTCGATTTCGGGGACAGAACACTCAATCAGGCGATATTCAGGAAGGGATGGGAATAACGCAGTGCTATCCTGAGCAAAACCCGTGTTTTTTTGTCGTTCGTTAGCCAATAATTCAATGTCAATTTCGCTAACGAGCAACTGTTCTTCAAATGAAAAACGATCTGCCTGCGCAACAAGACGGCCATTTTCCGCCACAATGCCTTTGCCGGCAAACACCACATCCTGACTCGATTCTCCGAAACCAGCTCCGGCATATACATATCCCGCCATACAACGAGCTGATTGTTGAGATATTAGAGAAAGGAGATAATCGTTCTTAGAGATAATTTCGTTACTGGCCGACAAGTTAAAAATAACCTGAGCGCCCATGATTGAGTGCAAGGAACTTGGAGGGACAGTAACCCAAAGGTCTTCGCAGAGTTCTATCGCAAAACGGAAATCGACCTTACCAATCAGCAGATTAATACCAAACGGTGCGCGTTGCCCTGCCAGCTCAACCGAATCAACTATCGCATCTTTAGAGGAAACAAACCACCGTTTTTCGTAAAATTCATTGTAGTTGGGCAGATGAGTTTTCGGAACAACAGCAATGATTTCGCCTGCCTTAAACACAACTGCACAATTAAACAAACGGCTTCCCACTTTAACCGGCAAACCTACAATTGAGATAATCTTCAGATGAGCCGTTTCCTTCACTAAATTCCGTAAAGCATTCTCAGCCTCTGAAATAAGCAATTGTTGATGAAAAAGATCCGCACATGTGTAAGCCGTTATACATAGTTCCGGAAAACAAACGATCTGCACATCTTGCTGAGACGCTTTTTCAATTAATGCTTGAATGCGTGTTGCATTATAGGTACAATCAGCGACTTTGACATGCGGTATTGCAGTTGCAACTTTTAGGAATCCGTGGTTCATATACATTGGAATTTTCTATTGCAAAGGTAGGGCATTTTTTTAATGATTAAATAATCTGGCATTTCAATAAATATCGGATCATTGTTGACCGTTGCGTTTTGCCTATATCCAGAGAATGACGATCTTTCGTTGACCTTCAAATACATGTTTCTTCCAAGATATTTGGATTTTGCTCCCGCCAAATGTATCTTTGAGATATTAAAACATTATTTAGCACTTCATAATTCAACAAAAACTAACTGTATGAACAGATCGTCTTTAATATTTTCAACAGCCAACAGCATCACAATGGATGCCGCACTCTTTTTATTAAGATTGCTTACTGCCGGTTTTATGCTGACACACGGACTGGAAAAACTCAGTAATTTCAGCTCTCTTGCCGAAGAATTTCCAGATCCGCTTGGAGTCGGCCACTCTGCCTCCTTAATCATGATGCTTTTCTCTGAAGTTGGTTGTTCTCTGCTTATTTTGCTTGGTTTATTCACCCGCCTTGCAACATTGCCCTCCATCTTCGGAATGAGCATCGCATTTTTTGTCATCCATGCCGGTATGCCGTTTGCAGCAAAAGAACTTGCGGGAATCTATCTACTGCTTTACATCATCATTTTATTAATGGGCCCGGGACGATATTCAGCCGACTACATTATTGACAAGTGGCTCAAGAGAGAGTAAAAACAAATAAGGCGCCAAACTATGTTTAGCGCCTTATTTGTTTTAATTAGAATGCTTATATTTTTTCGATACTTGTAGCAGGGATAAATCCGGCATTGCCGTCAGGCAGTTCCACTTCCGTCCATCCGGAAACGCTGTTTTTTATCGTTACCTTGGTACCGGCATGCATCACAAACATATCCTTTCCATTCAAAGCCGGAGAATCTTTGGCTGTAACAGAACCCACCATAATGATTCCATCAGTAGAGTTAACCACTTTATTGCTTTGCTTTACCGCATACCCAACCGATATCAATGCAATTACAAATGAAGCAATTGCAACATTGAATGTGGTCTTCCGCAATGAACGGTAACGCCCGAAAATAAAAACAAGGAAAGCCGTAAGGGCCAGCATAAACAAAATAACGCTAAATACTGCCCATCCGTTGGACGACATAATATCGCCCAGATTATTGACCCATTGTTTCAAAAAGAAGACAGATGTTACATCAACATTATCCACGACCTTCTTCTGCGCTATTTCCAGATTAAACTCAGCATCATCATAATTCGGCTTTAGCAACAAAGCACGATTATAATTCAAAATAGCTTTTGCTATATCACCCGAACGATAATAGGCGTTCCCGAGATTGTAATATAATTCAGCAGAAGAACCCTGCGACTGCAACACCATTTCATACTGCTGAACAGCCGCTGTATAATTTTTCTGGGCATACAATACATTTGCTTCTTTCACAGATGCCTGTTGAGCAAACACGACCAACGTCATTAATGCAAATATGCAGATAACAAAAGGTCTTTTCATTCCGGTTTTATATCTTAACATTTCCATTCTCGTTATTTTTTAATGCATCCTTCCAACGCTTCAATAACTGCAACTGCCTCTGCAAACACCTTGTCAAGGGCATCATTAGACGTTACAGGTGCATAACGTGCAAACTCACATGTATTGAGCAGTTCCATGTAACGACCGATAAGAGCCTCCTCTACTGAATGAGCTTCCAGTTCCGCTTTCATTGTTTCCTTCGTCAGATCAGCAACCGGAATGTTGAGCTTATAACTCAGATAACCCCAACAAGCTCTCAACACTTCATCGTAGAACGGTTCTTTTTTCTGGTCTTTGAGATATACAGATGCCTGTTTCAACCGTTTCAATGCCATTTTATTAGCTTTCCGGTTGCGAACCAAAGCAATATTTGCGTTATCGCGTGCTTGTTTGCGGAACAGGAAGTATAATATCACCGCAATTAACAGAGGTATGATATACAGCAACCAGAAACCAACTGATTTAATCAAAAATTCAGGTTGCTTCGAGACACTAAAATCACCCGTATTGATATAACGAATATCTTTATTCAGCACCTTTATATTCTCCTTTTGTGTGTAGTTGTCAACTACTGTGGATGAACTACCCGATCCCTTATCTACATGAATCTTATATTGCGGTGTAGAAACGGTTTTATACGTATGGGTCGATACATCAAAATACGAGAACGAAACGGGAGAGATGACAAAGTCACCCGGCTGACGGGGAATAGCAAGATATTCCATTGTCTTTGTACCGGTAACGCCCGATGCAGAAGGTCTGTAGTTATTATCCACCTTCGGTTCGTAAGCCTCAAAATCGGCCGGATATTTTAGTGGCAACGTATTTATCAGCTTCAGATTACCTGTACCGGAAATAGTAATACGAATCGTAACAGGTTCGTTGGTTTTCATGGTGGTTTTATCAATCTGCGCATTCACATGAAAGTCGCCAACAGCGCCTGTGAATGTTGCAGGTTTACCTGCAAGAGGCAACGGAGTGACGTTTATGCGGATTGACGGGGCAACCAGTGTACGTTTTACATCCTGGTACGTATCGAAGAAATCGTCGAATATACTTTTTACTTTCCGTTGGTTACGCAAACGAAAACCAAATGTTCCCGAAGCCTTTTCAATGTCATACGTTCCTGAGCGTTGAGGAAACAAAAGCACCTGATAGAGAACAAAGGTTGTATAATTGTGCCCTTTGTAATTTTCAAGTTGCGGACGCTGATCTGTCGGCAGATCTATTTTCTGCATCACAAACCCTTTAAACTCGGGCAATTTAAAACTTTCCACTCCCAATACATCCGGCAAAGAATAAAGCTTGTAAGTAACAAGAAATGCTTCCTGTTCGTACACTTTTGTCTTGGTAACATTGGCCTTCAAAAAAGCGTCTCCCGACGAAAGGGAAACTGACGAACTTCCGCCGCCCTGAGGTTCTCCGCCGCCGCTATTACTATTTGCCTTTGCATTCTTATCCTGCGGGAGCACCTTGAGTGATAATCCATTGGAAACGAGACGCTGCTTAGCAACGGTTATAGTTGCGGGACCTACCGGAAACGTTCCGAGTTTACGGGCCATCAATGTATAAGTGATTGTCAACGAACCGCTATAATGACCATTAATCATCTGCTGCGAACTGGTGGTATATGGGCCTGCCAAAATTTCAAAATTACTCAGATCCGGCAACCTCAGTTCATCTGCATCTGCAGCAGTATTTATAACATACGATAGTTGGAACGGTGAACCTAAAACGACTGATGAAGGAGCCTTCGCCACAAAAGAAATTTTTTGTGCGCTCAGTTGACCGGCACCCAACAGTATCAGTGCGAATACCAATAGACTGTATTTCTTCATTTTATATTTCGATTTCTATACGCTGAATTGTAAACTAAAACGGCAATATTAATTTCTTTGCTGTCAATAACTTCCAAATCGTTCTGTTATTAACAACACATATTACCAGTCTTTTTCGGGATTTTGTGAACGTGCCTTGGCTTTTCGCTCATTCATTTTTTGCTGCACGTTCTTTTCATTTTGCTGAATAGCATCCAGAATCTGCTCTGCATTTTGTTTCGACATGCCACCACCCTGAGGCTGCTGTTGCTGGTTTTTATTTTGTTGGTCTTTATTGTTTTGATTCTGGTTATTATTCTGCTGATTGTTATTCTTCTGATCCTTCTTGTTCTGATCTTTTTTATCCTGCTGCTTTTGCTGGTCTTTGTTCTTTTTATCTTTATTCTTGTTCTTGTTCTTGTTTTGCTGATTTTTCATCATGGCCTTTGCGAACGCATAATTAAAGCGGGTTTCATTGTCATCCGGATTCAGCAGCAAAGATTGTTTGTAAGCTTCCAAAGCCTTATCATACTGTCTTTGTGTCATCAGCGAATTCCCAAGATTGTGCATTGCAGAAGCCATCCTCTTTTTATCCTGAGTAAGAGGCAATGCCTGTTTGTATGCATTTAATGCTTCTGCGTACTTGTTTTGTTTATAGAGTGCATTTCCAAGATTGTAGTTCGCTTCAAACGACTTTTTATTCTTTTTCAGGGCATCTCTGTAAGCACTTTCTGCTTCAGTATATTTTTGCTTATTATATAATTTGTTTCCGGCATTCACATTTGCACTTTCTTTCTGAGCAAAAGACGGTACAAATGCCAACATTCCGAGTAAAATAAAAAGAGTTCTCATAATTTTCTGCGATGATGTTTTATTACAACAAATTCAATTTCTGCATGTTGCAATATTAAAACCATTTAAATCTGTTGACCCATTTATTCTGGCGGCCAAGGATAGCAATCTCAATGACTAACAGAAAAAAAGCCAACCATGCCATCGTCGTAAACTGTTCGTCACGCGAAGAATAAATTTTGCTTTCGACAGGTGCTGTTGCCAGTTTATCCAGTGAAGAAGTCAGCGCCTTTAACGCTCCGTTAGAATTATCGGCTCTTACATACATTCCTTTACCGGCAGCTGCAACTTCTTTTCCCATCTGCTCATCCAACTTTGAAATAATCACATTACCACTGAGATCTTTCTTATAGCTCATTGTCCCTGCGGCTGGGATAGGAGAACCTTCCGGAGTTCCAATACCCACAACATTCACCATAATACCTTTTTCCGCTGCAAGTTTAGCAGCATCAATCGCATTATCCTCATGGTTTTCAACGTCTGTTATTACAATAATGGTCTTACCTGTCTTTGCATTTGTTGATAATCCCTGAATTCCAAGATCAATAGCCGAACCGATGGCTGTTCCCTGCCGGGAAATCATTCCCGGTTCTATTGAAGAGAGGAACATCTTTGCTGCGACATAATCCGCCGTCAGTGGAATCTGCATTTGAGCCTCTCCGGCAAACACAATAACGCCAACTTTATCGTTGCTCAATGATTCGGACAGCTTCGACAACATTTGTTTGGCCTTTTCAAGCCGGCTTGGAGATACATCTTTCGCCAACATTGAGTTGGATACGTCAAGTGCAATCATGACTTCGATACCTCTTCTTTTTACCGATTCGGTACTGGCCCCGAACTGAGGACGTGCAATAGCTAAGATTATAAGCGTAAGTGCTGCCAGTGTCAGGTAGAATTTAATGCGTTGCCGTGTTTGCGATACATTGGGCATCAAATCCTTCAGCAATTCGTAATCGCCGAATTTTGCCAGTTTCCTTTTCCGAACCAAGTTACTGTAATAAAACAACCCAAGAAACAGAGGAACCAACAGCAATAAAAAAAGATAATTTGGTTGTGCAAAATGAAACATCGTGTCTAATTTTTAATCATCTCCGGATTTTAGTTCGCTTATTATGGTATTCTACGCAACATTGTATAGCGCAGTGCGAGTTCTCCGCCCAGTAAGAGTAACGCCAACAAAGCAAATCCTGTATAAACATCACTCCGACGATTATATTCTTTTACTTCTAGCTTATGCTTTTCCAATTTATCAATATCCTGATAAATAGATTGCAGCGTATTATTGTCGGTTGCCCGGTAATATTTCCCATGTGTCATTTGAGCAATTTGGGCTAACGTACTTTCATCAAACTCCACAGGCATGTTCTGGTATTGCAATCCAAACGGAGTTTGAACCGGCATTGGTGCTACACCTCGAGTACCGACCCCAATCGTATAAACTCTAATACCAAACTGTTTGGCTATTTCGGCCGCAGTCAAAGGAGCAATATCGCCGGTGTTATTCGATCCGTCAGTCAAAAGAATAATAACTTTCGACTTTGCATGGCTATTGCGCAATCGGCTGACAGCACTTCCAAGTCCCATTCCGATTGCAGTACCGTCATCCACCATACCAAATTGCACACTGTGCAACAAACTGATCAATGCCGCGTGATTAGTAGTCAACGGACATTGGGTAAAGCTTTCGCTGGCAAAAATCACCAAACCGATATTGTCGTTAGGACGACTGTTAATAAATTCAGTCGCTACTGCTTTTGCTGCATCAATACGGTTTGGACGAAAATCTTTAGCAAGCATTGTCCCCGATATATCTACCGCCATCATTATATCAATACCTTCAGAAGTAGAATCGGTCACTGAATCGGACGTTTGTGGACGCGCAATAACAATAATCAAAGCAATAATTGTCAGCATACGCAGTGCAAACGGAACATGCCGCAGGTAAAGCCTCTTCGTCTTTTTAAAACCCGCAAAATAACGCGTTGATGAAATTTGCAGGCTGGCATCCGACTTGCTCAATCTCATAACATATCCCGCTATCAGAGGGATAAGAATAAGAAGCAAAAACAGATATTCCGGATTTTTAAAGATCATATCCAAGATAATTTTTCAGTTCAACTTTAGTGAAGCTTCGGCACTGAAGCGTCTTCAGCAGCTTCAGTTTTGTCATCAACAACCGGCTCTTCCACAACGACGGTTTCTTCCACCTTTGTCTGGTTTACAAACAGATAACAAATATTCAGACTAAGTTCATTTTCTTCCGGCTGTGGATGCCATTTTGCAAACTTCACCAGATCACCTATTTGCAAAAGCTTTTTCAGGCTATCATATGCCGCGGGATATTCTGTCTGAATCATCCGGGCTTCATCCAGTATCTCAGCAGAGGTCATTTCAAGAGCCGATATATTGAATCGGGCTTCCATATACACCCTTATCACTTCTGTTAGGCGAGTATAATATTCTTTTTCCCGTCCATGCTGCCATAACTTTTGAGAACTGATCTGGTCAAGTTCCTGAATAGCTTTCTGATAAGGAAGCAATACATGTACCGTCTTTTCAATAAACGGTATCGGTTTTTTCAGAACATATTTCCAAACCACATATACAATTGCGGCCAAAACAATCAGAATCAAAGCAATGATGAGGATCATTCTGAAAAATGCAGCCCAATCGAACGGAGGCGCATAGACTTTTTTAATATCGAAAATGGATTGTTTGGCGGTATCTACGCTGTAAGTGATAACCTTCAACGACAACGCATTAGTCTTGAAAGTATCGCGTCCTGAAATCAATTTATAGGACGGGATATAGTAAAGAGCCGAATCGAAAGAAGTAACGGTATAGGTTTGTTTC
This sequence comes from Paludibacter jiangxiensis, assembly GCF_001618385.1. NCBI lineage: Bacteria > Pseudomonadati > Bacteroidota > Bacteroidia > Bacteroidales > Paludibacteraceae > Paludibacter > Paludibacter jiangxiensis. The sequence goes on from NZ_BDCR01000003.1 coordinate 505,653, forward strand.
ACCTGAATGCGGTCATGCCCCAGGTCTACAGTATCCATTTTTGGTTTGCCAAGAATATTTACGCCAGTAACCAGCGTATCGGCAAGCAATGGAAACCGTACAACCATATGCTTTGGCTGAGCTACTTCAAAAGATAAATGCGATTGCTTTCCTATCAGAATCAAGGTCGAATCGATAGATGCCTTTACCGAAATCTGCTGACTATATCCATTATGAGCAAGCAACAGGGCAAAAAAGAAAAGCAATAATCTGTAAAATGTTCTCATGTTTTAAGCTTATTAAGCAGGGAATTCTCACAATATCAACTTCTCAGCTTGAAAAGCCGCATTAATGATTTCACATAATCTTCGTCGGTACTGATCGACACTGAATCGACATTACATTTGGCCAGTACCTGTTGCAAGGATATTTGGTTTTCTCCCCACCAGTTATGATATGCCATACGCAAACGGCGATCCGAGGTATCTACCCACAAACGTTCTCCCGTTTCGGCATCTTTCAGTTTTACCAAACCAATATCGGGCAATTCTGTTTCGCGCGGATCATATACCTGAAGAGCCACCACATCATGTTTGCGGTTGGCAATCATCATCGCGCGTTCAAATTCGCCGTCAATAAAGTCGGAAATGAGGAATGCCGTGCAACGACGTTTGATGGCATTGGTAAAGTATTGCAGTACCTGCGACACATCTGTACGGGAACTTTCGGGCTGAAAATCGAGCAACTCCCGAATGATGTACAAAATATGTTTTTTCCCCTTTTGGGGAGGAATGAATTTTTCAATCTTGTCCGAAAAGAAGACCACCCCGATTTTATCTTTGTTCTGAATCGCAGAGAATGCAATCGTTGCGGCAATTTCCGTCATCAGGCTACGCTTGGTTTGGTTCACTGTACCAAAATCGCGGCTACCCGACACATCCACCAGCAACATCACGGTAAGCTCCCGTTCTTCTTCGAAAACTTTGACATAAGGATGATTGAAACGAGCCGTAACATTCCAGTCAATGCTACGAATATCGTCACCGAACTGATATTCGCGCACTTCCGAAAAGGTCATACCTCGCCCCTTGAAGGCCGAGTGGTATTCGCCGGCAAAAATATTGCGCGACAAGCCACGGGTCTTTATTTCAATCTGCCGGACTTTTTTTAGTAATTCCGATGTTTCCATTCAATTGTTATTCCAATTTCAGGTTTCAAATTCCAAAATTCTATTGTGGCAGGCTTTCTAAGCCGTCACATTAGCACTTTGGCATATTGCCTCACTGGCACATTGAAAATCAGGGTACTTCAACTGCGTTCAGAATTTCGCTGATAATTTCTTCCGAAGTCATATTGTTGGCTTCTGCTTCGTAGCTCAAGCCGATACGGTGGCGCAATACATCGAAGCAAACGGCACGAACATCCTCCGGAATCACATAACCGCGGCGTTTGATAAAGGCATACGCTTTTGCGGCCAGCGCCAGATTGATAGAAGCACGTGGCGAACCACCGAACGAAATCATGCTGGAAAGATTTTTGATTCCGTATTCATCCGGGAAACGGGTAGCAAATACGATATCAACGATGTAACGTTCGATTTTTTCGTCAATATACACTTCGCGAACCACATTACGGGCTGTTACAATATCTTCCGGTTTCAACATCGGTTTAATTGTAGGCAACGATTCCGACATATTGAGACGGATAATTGCTTTTTCTTCCTCTTTCTTCGGGTAATTGATAATCACCTTCAGCATAAAACGGTCAACCTGAGCTTCCGGAAGAGGGTAAGTACCTTCCTGTTCGATAGGGTTTTGAGTTGCCAAAACGAGGAAAGGCTCTTCGAGTTTGAAAGTATGATCACCGATGGTCACCTGACGTTCCTGCATCGCTTCGAGCAAAGCACTCTGTACTTTTGCCGGAGCACGGTTAATTTCATCGGCCAATATGAAATGAGAAAAAATCGGGCCTTTTTTAATCGCAAACTCTTCTTTTTTCTGACTGTAAATCATTGTACCGATAACGTCAGCAGGTAAAAGGTCTGGAGTAAACTGAATACGGCTATAGTTGGCATCAATCAGTTGCGCCAGTGTTTTGATAGCAAGTGTTTTTGCCAAACCCGGCACACCTTCGAGCAATACGTGTCCGTTTGAAAGCATACCGATCAGCAAGGATTCTACCAGATGCTTCTGGCCGACAATCATCTGATTCATACCCATAGTCAGGGCATCGACAAACGCACTTTGCTTTTCTATGCGCTCATTTAATTCTCTGATATCAACTGTTGGATTCATCATAAATTTAGTTTGTTGATTATAGAATGAAGCGACCCGATTCTCCGGGATTCTCTTCTTTATTTATTCCAATAAAAGTATCTTTCGCCAATGGTTGTAATGTAAAACTCAACGGCGTGTAAATAAATGTTTACCCACTATTTCGTAAGCCGGCTACTCGTTTTAACATTTTACCTTCAAATACCAGCCTCTTTAGTTCGCACAAGCAACTAAATTTCAGAATAATACCAAACATTCCGATTTAACATTTGAGGCAGAAACAAAATTATTCGGCTACTCACTAACATATCCATCGTTCCAGTTAAAAAACACTAAGCCAACTCATAATAAATACAAAAAGCTCATTTTCATTATCATATAAGTCCGCAATAATTAACCGGAACTCAATAAAACATAAGCAAATCCTCAAAGAAGCTGTTTATTACGAAGCTACGGAACAGGGTCATAACCATGTCCTCCCCAGGGATGACATCTCAATATTCGTTTCACTGCAAGAACCATTCCTTTCAAAGGCCCATGCTTTCGAACAGCTTCCACTGCATATTGAGAACAGGTTGGTGTATACCGGCAAGTTGGAGGCTTCAGAGGCGATATGCAATAGCGATAGAAATAGATAGGCAACAACACTATCAACGATAGAAATTTCCTCATACTGCTTTTTCTTTCAAAATATTCAGCGCCTCAATCATTTTACGCTCAATAACACTAAAAGCAATTGGCTCGTTTGCGACATAGGTAAATGCCACATCAATTGTCAGGGCTTTTTGTGACAAAACTCCGGTCAATGATGATTTATGCAAACGAAAAGCCTCGCGCATACGTCGTTTCAGCAAGTTTCGCTTATTGGCACGCTTAAACCTTCGCTTGGGAACACTAAACAATGCCTGCAAAGGAATTTCCCTCGGTTCATCAGGAAGAAACACAACCCGGAGCGGATATGCCAAAAAAGATTGTCCCTCAGTAAATAACCGTTTAACACGAATCTCCCCAGTTAGATGTTCTTTTTTAGGAAATGAAAGCCCTGTATTCGACATAGTTTTGCTTCAAAATCGTTTTCAACCATTGCAAAGATAACTGTTTTTCCCAATCCCATTTCAATAAGAATGCCCTTTTCAGTAAAAACAACACTTCCGCTCGCTTTTAGCCACAAAAAGCCAAAAAAGCTTTACGATTAATTTTCAAAAACTTACACAGAGCAACATTCAGCACCCAACAAAAAATGCATATTTCATTTCATTTTTCAGTCTTAACATTTGCAGATATAAAATAAACCTCTTATCTTTGCACCCGCTTTTGGAGAGATGGCAGAGTGGTCGATTGCGGCGGTCTTGAAAACCGTTGAACTGAGAGGTTCCAGGGGTTCGAATCCCTTTCTCTCCGCCAAAAGAAAATCAGAAAATAATAAAAGCTCGCAAAATCAATGATTTGCGAGCTTTTCATTTTTAGAGAGAGGTACAAAATAATCCGTCAAAACGAATTATGGACAAAACCCACTGCAACAACCTCCTCTTTTCTTCTACACATTCACGATTTCCGCACCCCAAATTCAACCTTTTTAACCCTTCCTTAGCACGGTTAGTGCAAAACATGTGGTATATTTGCGCCCCGAAACCATTTTTATGTGCAAGCGGAGGCTACATGAATGTTGCCAATTCAAAAAAATGCTAAAATTCAGAGTTCTTTCTCAAATTAAGAGGGAATCCTTACACAACCAGGCATTTACACTTCCACATAACAAACCAATCAAACCCCAACATTTGTAAATATGGCTAAAAACAGAGGAGCTGTTGTAATCGACACCGAACGATGTAAAGGTTGCCAGCTATGTAAAGAGGCTTGCCCGTCCAAAGTGTTGAATATGAACATCGATGCCAACTCCAAAGGTTACCATTATGCTTACATGGAAGCGGCAGAAGCTTGCACCGGATGCGCTTCATGCGCTTATGTATGTCCTGATGCCTGTATTACGGTTTACAGAGTAAAAAACTGATTAATCATGGAAGAAATTAAATTGATGAAAGGTAACGAAGCTGTTGCTGAAGCTGCGATTCGCTGTGGATGCGATGGTTATTTTGGTTACCCTATAACTCCCCAGTCGGAAATACTGGAAACCCTGATGGCGCTAGAGCCTTGGAAAACAACCGGAATGGTAGTTCTGCAAGCCGAAAGCGAAACCGCATCCATCAATATGGTTTATGGAGGAGCTGGTTGCGGAAAGAAAGTAATGACTTCATCATCAAGCCCCGGCATCAGCCTGATGCAGGAAGGTTTATCCTATATCGCCGGTGCTGAATTGCCCTGCGTGGTGGTCAATGTTACCCGCGGGGGACCCGGCTTGGGAACAATCCAACCGAGTCAGGCCGATTATTTTCAGACGGTAAAAGGCGGTGGACATGGCGACTACAAGCTTATCACCCTGGCTCCCGCGTCCGTTCAGGAAATGGCTGATCACACAGTCCTTGCTTTTGATCTGGCATTCAAATACCGCAACCCGGTAATGGTACTTTCCGATGGCATCATCGGACAAATGATGGAGAAAGTTCAATTGCCGCCCTACCAGCCCAGACTTACCGACGAACAGGTAAGAGAACAATGCCCTTGGGCTACGACAGGCAAACACGGACGCAAGCAACAAAACGTCATTACCTCATTGGAACTCCGTTCTGAGGAAATGGAAAAAATCAACAACCGCTTGCAGGAGAAATATAATCAGGTTGAACAAAACGAAGTTCGTTTCGAAGAATATTTTTGCGATGATGCTGAATACCTGATCACAGCTTTCGGATCATGCGCACGTATTTGTCAGAAAACGATTGAAATATTGCGATCGGAAGGCATTAAAGCCGGCTTATTGAGACCAATAACACTCTACCCGTTCCCAACCGAAGCTATTGCTAAATTTGCAAAACAGGTAAAAGGCATTCTTTCGGTAGAGCTCAACGCAGGACAAATGGTTGAAGATGTTCGACTTGCCGTAAATGGCGTTACCCCTGTAGAATTTTACGGTCGTCAGGGCGGTATGACCCCGACACCCGATGAAGTAGTAAAGGCCTTGAAATCCAAATTGATTAAATAAAATCAGTCTGGCAGAAAGCTTTTTTCACCCAGTAAATTTTACTACTATGACTTTAGAAGAAATTATCAAACCCGAGAATCAAATATACGGCAAAACTCCCTTATTGACAGAAACTCCGATGCACTATTGCCCGGGGTGTAGTCACGGCGTCGTTCATAAACTCATCGCCGAGGTGATTGAAGAGATGAACATTGCCGATAAAACCGTAGGTATAGCGCCTGTTGGCTGTGCCGTATTTGCTTACAACTATATAGACATCGACTGGCAGGAAGCTGCTCACGGACGGGCACCAGCTTTAGCAACAGCTGTCAAACGTCTCAACCCTGAAAATTGCGTTTTCACTTATCAGGGCGACGGCGACTTGGCTGCAATTGGTACTGCCGAAACTATTCATGCCTGCAATCGTGGCGAGAATATTGCCATCTTTTTCATAAACAATGGAATCTATGGTATGACTGGCGGCCAGATGGCTCCTACCACCTTGGAGGGAATGAAAACCGCTACTTGTCCCAACGGACGCGATGTTTCAATGGAAGGTTATCCATTAAAGATCAGCGAAATGCTTGCCCTCTTGGATGGCACTTGCTACGTAACCCGTCAGGCCGTTCACACAGCAGCTTCAACAGTGAGAGCCAAAAAGGCAATTCGCAAAGCGCTCGAAAATTCCATGGCCAGCAAAGGGACTTCCATTGTAGAGGTAGTATCTACATGTAATTCCGGATGGAAAATGACTCCACACCAGGCCAACAAATGGATGGTGGAAAATATGTTTCCCGCTTATCCATTAGGAGATATAAAAGACAGATAAGAAAATCTTGATCAGAGACTCTACTCCATGGGTTTCTGATCTTTTGATTACAAACTGCAATACAGATGAAAGAAGAAATAATTATAGCCGGCTTTGGAGGACAAGGAGTCCTGTCCATGGGTAAAATCCTCGCCTATTCAGGCCTTATGCAAGGTAAAGAAGTATCCTGGATGCCTTCATATGGCCCCGAACAACGAGGTGGTACTGCAAATGTTACTGTAATTTTGAGTGACGAACGTATCAGTTCACCTATTTTGTACGAATTTGATACAGCTATTATCCTGAACCAGCCATCGTTGGATAAATTCGAAAGCCGCATTAAACCCGGTGGAACATTGATATATGATGGTCATGGTTTTGTTCACCCACCAAAACGGACAGATATAAACATCTATCGAATTGATGCTCTTGAACAATCCATCGCCTTGAACATGGCAAAGACATTTAACATGTTCATTCTTGGAGGATTTCTCAAAGTTCGTCCGATTGTAAAAATTGAAGATGTTCTGTTAGGCTTAAAGAAATCATTGCCTGAACGCCACCATCACCTTCTGCCTCAAAACGAAAAAGCGCTACGTAAAGGCATGGAAATACTTGTTCCCGTGCATGTTATAGCATAACCAAGTGTTTCTATTTTCAAAAAAAGCAGAAATAAAACAAAAACTATTACAATCACTAAAAAAAATACTACTTTTGTCTTATTGTTGCTCCTTTGAATAGGAACAATAAAATTATAGTGATTTTAGCTTTCAGTTTATAACAACCCTACGGTAAACCAAAACCTAAGTAAAAAGAACAAATGCAGAAGTTTGGAAAATACATTTCTTTTGCTGTAATCCTCATGTATTTCATTCTTGGATTATTGCTTCTCATTAATCCTCAGTATATTATTTTTAATCATCAATTTTATCTTGGAGGATTACAAAGTGAACTTCGAATAATCATTGGTGTCATTTTACTTTTATATGGAGGCTACCGTCTGGCTCGTATTCTGACAAAAAAAGACAGAAACAAATCTGCTCAAGAAGGAGAAGAGTAAAATACGATTTTATATTATCTCTTACTAAACTAAAATCATCTTATCATGAAGCGCAATGCAATCCGCCCGTTTATTATTGTCTTATTTTCCACTGCACTTTTTGGCATTGTTATGTTATCGTGCGGACAACGTAATACTAATAAGAGTTTAGACACTCCCACATCCGGAAAAATCAAGGTTGGTATCGATGATTCATACAAACTCATGATGGAAGCTCAGTTTGACTTGTTTACCAATTTCTACAAGAATGCTTCTTTCGACACCATCTATGATGCTGAAACCAATATTGTAAACCTTTTCCTAAAAGACTCTATACAAACGATGGTCATTGGAAAACAGTTATCTAAAAAACAGATAGCTGACTTACGTGCCAATTTAATCGTTCCTACAACAACATTAATTGCGCATGATGCAATCGCTTTTATTGTAAACAAAAACAATAAGACGAATAAATTCCTTTATGATCAGATAAGAGACATTTTCCTGGGAAAAATCAAAAGCTGGAATCAGATAGATTCAAAATCCGGTCTTGGCAACATCAAAATGGTATTTGACAAAAACGGATCAGCCAATGTTCGTTATTTCATGGAAAAATTCAAAATTAAAGAATTTCCTTCAACATTTTCTGCATCCACGTCAAATAATCAGGTAATTAATGCGGTCGAAAAAGACAAAGGTACAATAGGAATTATAAGCGTTAACTGGATCAGCGATCCTCAGGACTCTATTTCGCATAATTTCCTGCAGAGAACTCAGGTTGCAGGTATTACGGCATTTGAAGGAAGCACTGATGCAGACACATACTACAAACCATTCCAGGCATACATATTAGACCAGTCATATCCTTTTGTCAGAGATGTATATTTCATCAACAGACAAACTTACAATGGGTTAGGCATTGGATTAGCATCCTTTATTGCCGGAGAAAAAGGTCAGACAGTTATCCTTCGTTCAGGAATGGTTCCTGCTTCGGCTCCAATAAGAGTTATCGAATTAAAGAAATAAACATAAGCTACTAATATTCAATTTGAACATCTATGTCATCAAAAACAAAAACAATCGGACTTTTTATTTGCGTAGCCTTGTGGGTAGCAGGCGTGAGCATCACGAAAGCTCAAACCTTACAAGACGCCATCCGTTTTACGCAAAGTGAACAATTTGAGAATGCAAACAAAGCCTATCAATCGCTCATTGGGCAACAACCTCAGAATGGCACCAACTATTTCTATTACGGTGATTATTACATCCGTAAATATTTGGCTGACACTGTAGCTGTTAATATTAAAAAAGCGACAGCGGATGCAACTAAAACCTTTGAAAAAGGAGTAAGTGTTGATCCTGTTAATCCATTGAACTTTATTGGTATGGCTGAATCGGCTCTGTTTCTAAAGAACACAGCTAAAGCTCAGGAATATCTGAATCAGGCTAAAGCTTTACTGCCCAGCAAGCAGAATAAAGTAAAAATGGCCAAAGAAGATCAGGCTACTGCTTATATTAAAATCGCTGAAGCTTACGTTATCAGCATGACAAATGACACAGCGGTTATCTTCTCAGCTTTACGTCAGGCTGAAAAACTGAATCCGAAAGACTTTAATATCTATTTGGTTGAGGGAGACGCATATATTTATCTATTGAATGATGGATCCAATGCGATCAATAATTACAACAAGGCATACAGAATCAATCCTAAATCTCCGGCAGCTCAGTTACGCATCGGCCGTCTGTGGGTTCGTTCAAAAAATTATCCTGACGGTTTGACCGCTTACAAGCAAGTCGTTCAACTGGATGCTTCTTATGCTCCTGCATATAAAGAACTCGGATTCCTTAACGCTCAGTTAGGTAATTCAAACGAAGCAAAACAAAATTTCCAGAAATTCCTTGAATTGTCTTCAGGAAACACTGATGCTCAAATGCAGTATATCAATACATTGTTTGAACTAAAAGATTTTGCCGAAGTTGCAAAACAAGCACAAAATGCAATTTCTTCAAACGCGTCAAATACTGACCTTTATCGCGCTCTTGCATATTCAAACTATGAAATTGGCAAATATTCAGAAGCAAAAGATGCGTTGGAAACTTTTCTCAAAAAAGCACCTGAAGAAAGCGTACGTCCTTCAGACTATGCTTACCTGGGTCGTTCATTTGCAAAAATGAAACAAGATTCAATTGCCGGCACATTCCTGATGAAAGCTTACTCGTTAGATACTATTCGTGTAGAATATCTTTCAGAAGCTGCAGCTTCCTTTACCATATGTAAAGCGTACAGCAAAGCAATAGAAGCTTACCAAAAGAAACTTGCTACACCTTTCAAAACTGTTCAGGATTACTATTACTTAGGCACAGCCTATTACACAACTCAGCAATTCCTGAAAGCCGATAGCACTTTCACCATGTTGATTGAAAAAGTTCCGACATTTATTGGTGGCTACCTTTGGAAAGCAAGATCTCTTTCTCAGACTGACCCTGATAGTAAAACCGGAGCTGCATTAACTGCATATCAAACTTTGATTGAAAAAACTCAAGCTGAAGCTGATAAATATAAATCGGAAAGAAAAGAGGCTTATTCATACCTGAATTATTACTATTTCGTGCAGTTCAATGCTACAAAATCTCACGAAATCGGTCGTAAATCAATTGAATACGGGAATAAAGTACTAGAAATCGATCCTAACGACACCAATGCGAAAAAGATCAATGACGCGATCGAGAAAACCATGAACCGTCCCGTAGTCAAAAAATAAATCTATTTAACATGTCATCTAAGATTCTTTTATTTAGTAATACCTCTAAATAAAAGAATCTTAGACACTCTTTGAGCTGACTTCAAAAAAAATAAAAAAAGTAATTTTCTACGTACAAAAACAAAATTACGTGCATTGGGATAATAAATATTTTTTTACCTTTGCATTCGTAAGAAAACAAATTATCAACTCAAACCATTAAATTTTTTTTACAATGAGCAAGACAAATCAAAAAAAAGAACAGAAATTGGGGGATGCACTAAGATCCACCATGACTATCGTCGCCATTCTAGTTGCTTTTGTGGTGTGCGCATTAGTTTACCATTTCATCATGGGTAACCCCATTAACTTTGAAGGTGGCAACCCTGAAGGAAAAGGTTTACCTGGCAACTATTTAGCTATTATCTACAAAGGTGGATTTATCGTACCTCTGTTGATGACCATCAACTTGGTATTGATCATCTTCACAATCGAACGTTTTATTTCTTTAGGTCAAGCTGCCGGTAAAGGTCGTTTGAACGTATTCGTTAAAAACATTCAGGAAGACCTGAAAAACGATAAAATCGAAGAAGCTCTCGTTCGTTGCGACAAACAAAAAGGTTCATTGGCTAACGTATTGAAAGCTGGTCTTCTCCGTTACCGTGCACTTCAATCAGAATCTACACTGACAAAAGATCAGAAAATTTTGGCTTTGCAGAAAGAATTCGAAGAAGCTACAGCTCTTGAATTGCCTATCCTTTCTCGTAACGTTGTAATCATTTCTACTATTGCTTCTATTTCAGTGTTAACCGGTCTTATGGGAACTGTAATGGGTATGATCCGTGCGTTTGCTGCTTTGGCAACTGCAGGTGCTCCTGATGCTGTTGCTTTGTCAACTGGTATCTCTGAAGCTCTTATCAACACAGCATTCGGTATCGGTGGTTCTTTGTTGGCAATCATTTTGTACAACTACTTCTCAACCCGTATTGACAACTTCACATATAAAATTGACGAAGCAGGTTTTAGCTTAGTACAATCGTTTGCAGCTTCCACAAAATAAAGAGGGAATAAGCAGGCGGACTTATTAAAAAATTAATTAGAAGAACAATTAAATAATAATTCCATGCCAAAAATAAAATCAATTGCGAGATCACCACACATAGACATGACGCCTATGGTGGACTTATTTTCGCTGCTGCTTACTTTCTTTATTTTGACTGCTACGTTTCGTCCTGTTGATCCGGCAAAATTGACAATACCTAATTCAGTTTCGGAGAAAGTTGCTCCGGATAATGACATTATGACTATTTTCATTTCTACGGATAAAAAAATCTATTTCAATTTCGACAACGGGAAAGACACTTCCAAACATTTTCGTGCGGAACTTTTAAAAGCAATGGCTACCCAATACAAGATCAACTTTACTCCAAAGGAAATTACACAATTTTCAAGAAAAAGTTCTTTCGGTATGCCAATGGCTTATTTGAAACAATGGCTCAACACTGAAGATTCGAAAGAATCCGATAAATTTCAGGTTGGTATTCCTACAGACTCTATTGACAACCAATTTGCTTGGTGGGTACGTTCAGCACGTACTGTAAACTCTCAGGCACAAGTGGCTATCAAGGCTGATGGAGACGCACCCTATCCTGTTGTTAAGAAAGTGTTGGACTTGATTCAAAAGAACGGAATTAACAAGTTTAATTTCGTAACAACGTACGACAAACAAGAAGTCGGAATAAAAGATATTCCTAAACAATAGGATAACTGAGAAAAGATTTATCTAACAGATATAACATAAAAAAATTATGGGTGAAGTAGTTACAGAAGAAAAAGCGCAGAAAGGTGCAAAGAAACGCCCCAAAAAACATCCTGGCCGGATCGATATGACACCGATGGTGGACTTGATGTGTCTTTTGTTGACGTTCTTTATTCTTACCGCCGCGTTCAGTAAGCCCAAAATAATGACGATAACAATGCCTGAGAAGGATGATAACACCGTACCGCCTAAGATTGATGCTAGACGTACGTTGAACATTCTTTTAACAGACAGCGATCGTGTATATTATTATGTGGGTGCTATTGAACCGGGAAAACCCCAGCCTCAATTTGTAAGATCTAATTTCAGTAAAGATGGTATCAGAAAAGTTCTCTTGTTGAAAAACAAAGATCTGTTCACCAAAATTACAGAATACAACGAAAGCCGGGTTAAAGGTAAAATTCACGTATCGGATGCTGCTGCAGATGAACACATTAAAAGCCTGAAAAAGGATGATAATGTTGGTCCTATCATTTTGATAAAAGCAGATGAATCCGCTAAGTACAAAGATATCGTCTCGATTGTAGATGAAATGGCAATTACAAACATAGCTAGCTATGCGATTGTTGATTTGAGTAGTGTTGAAAAAACATTGCTTAAAGCACAACCCAGATAGTTGTGAATTAATACTGAAAGAAAATGGCTATGACTAATGAAAAACAGTATATAGAATCACTTGAAGAAATGGTCTTCAAGAATCGTAACAAAGAATACGGTTCTTATCAGCTCCGGAAAAAGTACAAGAAATATGTACTTATTTCCTTGGCTATCGGACTTTTCCTTCTGGGAGCTGTAATTGCTTACCCTCTGATAAAAAGTTTCCTTGATAAGGAAAACATAGGAAAAAAAGTACAGGTTGAAACTTCGGTTGAAATTACCAATCAAAAGGATGCTCCTCCTCCTCCTCCTCCTCCTCCTCCCGCAGAGAAGATTGTTGAGCAGGTGAAGTTTGTGGCTCCTAAAGTTACTACTGACACAACTCAGGTTACTAAAGACTTTGGTAAACAGGTGATCATGGTAGAAACAGGTGGACCTCCTCCTGTGGTAGAAGCTCCGAAAGTAGAACCGGTAGTTGAAGTAAAACAAGCTCCGGAAGAAGTATTTACTATTGTAGAAGAAATGCCGGCATTCCCGGATGGCGATGTTGCAAGCTATTTGGCTAAAAACATCAAATACCCGGTAGTTGCTCAGGAAAACGGTATTCAAGGACGCGTTATTTGTCAGTTTGTGGTTAATAAAGACGGTTCTATCGTCGATGTACAAGTTGTACGTGGTGTTGACCCAAGCCTCGATAAAGAAGCTGTACGTGTAATCCAAAGCATGCCCAGATGGACACCTGGAAAACAACGTAACCAACCCGTTCGTGTAAAATATACTCTTCCTGTAAACTTTAAGTTGCAGTAGTCTTTACACTTGATATTAGAAAAAACCGTTTGGCTTAATGTCAAACGGTTTTTTTACTTGAATAATATATGATTGAACAAACCGAAATTTATTCAGAACAAACGGTTCTCGTTGGCTTAATCACCAGAGAACAAAACGAACAGCAGGCAAAAGAATATTTGTCTGAACTGGCTTTTCTTGCCGAAACAGCAGGTGCTATTCCTGTAAAAAAATTCTTCCAGCGATTGGATTATCCTCATCCTAAAACATTTGTGGGACAAGGAAAACTGGAGGAAATTAAAAATTACATCATCGACAATGAAGAGATCGGAATGATTGTGTTTGATGATGAACTTACTCCGGCACAACTCAAAAATATTGAAGACGCTCTCCAAATAAAAGTCTTAGACAGAACAAATCTGATTTTGGACATTTTTGCTAAGAGAGCCCAAACGGCTCATGCCAAGACCCAGGTGGAGCTTGCCCAATACCAATACTTGTTACCCCGTCTGACCAGAATGTGGACTCACCTTGAGCGTCAAAGAGGTGGTATCGGTATGCGTGGTCCGGGTGAAGCTCAGATTGAAACCGATAGACGTATCATTCTCACAAAGATTTCCTTACTCAAGGAAGAACTTAAAGCTATTGATAAGCAAAAGGCCTCTCAACGAAAAAACAGAGGCAAAATGGTGAGGGTTGCTTTAGTAGGTTACACCAACGTTGGGAAATCTACCATGATGAACTTATTGAGCAAATCGGATGTTTTTGCAGAAAACAAATTATTTGCCACTCTTGATACCACCGTCAGAAAAGTCATCATTGATAACTTACCATTTCTTCTGACCGATACTGTTGGTTTTATAAGAAAACTCCCCCACCATCTGGTAGAATCGTTCAAATCAACGTTAGATGAAGTGCGTGAAGCTGACTTACTCATACATGTTGTCGACATTTCGCATCCGAACTTTGAAGAACAGTATGAGATTGTGAATAAAACGCTTATTGACATCAATAAAGAAGAAAAACCAACTATTGTTGTCTTTAATAAAACTGACGCATTCACATACACGCCAAAAGCAGAAGATGACCTCACTCCTCTCACAAAAGAGAACATTAGCCTTGAAGAATTAGAGCAAACGTGGATGGCAAAAATGCACGACAATTGTATTTTTATATCTGCCAAAAACCGAACAAACATAGAAGCTTTAAGGTCTCTTTTCTATGGGAAGGTCAAAGAAATTCATATTACCCGTTTTCCTTACAACGACTTTCTATATCAAAATTATACAGAAGAGGATTTTGAATAACGATAAACTTTCTCTTCAAACTGTAAAAAACATATGACCATGAGACCTCCATATCTACAATATGGTGATAAGATCGCCATTATATCACCATCCGGAAATATTGATCCGACCCTGATTGACAATGCTGCCGGTGTGCTTGAATCCTGGGGATTGACTCCCGTAATAGGTAAAAATGCTAAAAATCAATACGGAAGATACGCCGGTACCCGTGATGAAAGATTGGAAGACCTACAATGGGCTTTTGACCAAAAAGACATTAAAGCTGTACTTTGCAGCCGGGGTGGATATGGTCTTGTGCAGATAATTGACGATGTCGATTTTTCTCATTTTGAACTATATCCCAAATGGTTAATCGGTTTTAGTGACATCACTATTCTCCATCTTGCAATTGCTGCTTATGACATATCTTCGCTTCATGGCGTTATGGCAAAAGACATTAGCGCTAACGGAGAGGCGGCTGACCGTCTGAAACAATTACTTTTTGGTGAACTGTCGGAATATTCGGACATTACCCCGCATCCGCTAAACAGAACCGGGAAGTGTCAGGGCAAAATAATAGGAGGAAATCTGTCTGTAATGTGCGGCATGAGAGGAACACATTTCGACCTGGATCCGGTAGAGAAAATTCTATTTATTGAAGATATTGGAGAACAACCATATCAAATTGACCGGTTTATCTGGAATCTTAAAATTGGAGGCATTTTTGAACAAATTTCAGGTCTCATTGTTGGTCAATTTAATGAATATGACGAAGATGAAGATATGAAAACTACAGTTTACGAGCTAATAGCTGATGCTGTCGCTGAGTACAACTATCCTACCATCTTTGGGTTTCCGGCAGGACATATTGACGATAATTGTTCAATTCCCTTTGGAGTTCAAACCACAATGAATGTCACAAATGATGGGGCTATATTGAAATTCTAAATTCCCTTTTTCTGCACGAAAAGTCCATCTGACACTAGATTACACAAAGAGATCTGAGCACATAACTCAGGTCTCTTTTTTTATGGGGCCAATTTAGGGTAACCTTCCTGAAATCGAAGTTGTAAAATCCATAAAACTCATATCTGGCGCTCTACTTAATTTTTTCTGTCGTTGAAGGCTATTACATTTCTAATTTGTACTTGCACAAATCCGGGTATTCATGATTATAGATACAATCTAAAATCCATTGATCAGTATCATCTTCCCAATTCTATATAAAGTATAAAGACCTAAATCTGTTAACATAACTTACATTCTTATCATCGTTCGGATTTTATAAAGTGGTATCCCAATTTACAAGCCTGTTTTACTGATATTTAAACGTATATAGACATCCAATTACACCATATCAATTTTAACATTAATAAAGAATAAAGAATCGGCGTTTATCCAAACAATTTGCTACTTTTGAAACTATGATTTTCTTGAAAGCTGTAGATAAGTAAGTTGTAGGTAAGGACTCAAAATTTAGCAAAAAACGCACCTTTACTACAACAATATCATCTTCAGATATTAATACCATAATAATGAAAAGGATATACAAAAAATGTATAATCCGAAATATTATGGTTCAGCATTACGACCTGTGTGACTTTTTAATCTTAACCAATACTTTCTAATTATCACAAACACGTTATTATGAGTACAAAAAATGTTTATTCTTTCGGTAATAAAACCGCCGAAGGAGACGGAAAGATGAGAGATTTGCTTGGAGGCAAAGGTGCAAATCTGGCTGAAATGAATCTAATCGGAATTCCGGTACCTCCGGGTTTTACCATTACTACCGAAATGTGTAATGAATATTATAGAATCGGGCAAGATGCTGTTGTTCAACTTATCAAACCGGAAGTAGAAGCCGCGATGAAACAAGTTGAGGACGCTGTTGCTGGTCCGAAATTCGGAGACAATACCAATCCTTTACTCGTTTCTGTACGTTCAGGCGCACGCGCATCCATGCCGGGTATGATGGACACTATCCTCAATCTCGGTTTGAACGATGCCGCTGTGGAAACTTTAGCTGCTAAAAGCGGCAATCCCCGTTTTGCATGGGACTCTTACCGTCGCTTTGTTCAAATGTATGGTGATGTTGTTTTAGGAATGAAACCCGTCAGCAAAGAAGATGAAGATCCTTTTGAAGTAATCATCCACAAAGCCAAACACGATAAAGGCATAGTAAACGATACAGATCTCACAACTGAAGATCTCCGCGAATTGGTGGTTAAATTCAAAGCTGCCGTAAAAGAAAATACCGGTAAAGACTTTCCTACCGATCCATGGGAACAACTATGGGGAGCCGTTATGGCTGTATTTGACAGCTGGATGAACGAACGTGCAATTCTCTACCGCAAACTGAATAAAATTCCTGCAGAATGGGGAACTGCCGTAAATGTTCAAGCGATGGTATTCGGTAACATGGGCAATAACTCAGCTACAGGTGTTGCTTTCACCCGTGACGCATCCACCGGAGAAGATCTTTTTAACGGTGAATACCTTATCAACGCTCAGGGAGAAGACGTGGTAGCCGGTATCCGCACGCCTCAACAAATTACCATAGAAGGTTCACGCCGCTGGGCTGCTCTGCAAAACATCAGTGAAGATGTGCGCAAAGAGCAATACCCATCGCTTGAAGAAGCTATGCCGGCTGCATATGCAGAGCTAAATGAAATTCAGCAAAAACTGGAAAACCATAGCGCTGATATGCAGGATATCGAATTTACTATTCAGGACGGTAAACTGTGGTTACTCCAAACCCGTAACGGGAAACGTACCGGTGCGGCTATGGTTCGCATTGCCAATGAAATGTTAAAAGAAGGAATGATTGACGAAAAGACAGCCCTCTTGCGCATTGAACCTCAGAAACTGGACGAACTCTTGCACCCTATTTTTGATCCTAAAGCAGTAAAATCCGCCAAAGTGATGGCAAAAGGTTTACCTGCATCTCCGGGCGCTGCTACCGGCCGTATCGTTTTCTTTGCCGATGACGCTGAAGAATGGGCCGAAAAACGCGAAAAAGTTATCCTTGTTCGTATTGAAACATCTCCCGAAGACCTTCGTGGTATGCACGTCGCTCAGGGTATCCTTACAGCCCGTGGAGGTATGACCTCTCACGCTGCCGTTGTTGCAAGAGGCATGGGTAAATGCTGTGTTTCCGGAGCCGGAGAAATAAAAATAGATTACAAAGCCCGTACAATTACAATGCGTGGCACAACCTATAATGAAGGTGACTGGATTTCATTGAATGGATCTACCGGTGATGTTTATGATGGTAAAGTAAATACAAAAGATGCCGAAGTTAGTGGCGACTTTGCTGAAATCATGACATTGGCCGACAAATACACAAAAATGGATGTTCGCACGAATGCTGACACCCCTAACGATGCAAGAGTTGCTCGTGGATTCGGTGCAAAAGGTATCGGATTATGCCGCACAGAGCACATGTTCTTCGAAGGAGTCCGCATCAAAGCAATGCGCGAAATGATCCTTTCGAAAGATGAAGCCGGACGTCGCGAAGCCCTTAAAAAGCTGTTGCCAATGCAAAGAGGTGACTTTGAAGGTATTTTTGAAGCAATGGACGGCTTTGGTGTCACAATCCGTTTGCTCGATCCTCCTCTTCACGAATTTGTTCCTCACCAACTGGCTACTCAAAAAGAGCTTGCTACAGAAATGGGCTTAACTCTCGACGAAGTTGTAGCTGCCTGCAATTCGCTGGAAGAATTTAACCCAATGCTCGGACACCGTGGATGCCGCTTAGGAAACACATACCCTGAAATTACGGAAATGCAGGCTCGTGCCATTATCGAAGCTGCTTTGAATGTACAAGAAAAAGGCATTGACGTTCATCCTGAAATCATGGTACCTTTGGTTGGTGTTATTGAAGAGCTGAAACTTCAGGCTCAAATCATCAATGAGACAGCCGAAAAAGTATTTGCCGAAAGAGGTAAACGCATTGCATATAAAATTGGCACAATGATTGAAGTTCCCCGCGCAGCAGTTACAGCAGGCAAAATTGCTGAAGTTGCCGAATTCTTCTCTTTCGGAACCAATGACCTCACTCAGATGACCTTCGGTTATTCACGTGACGATGCCGGCAAGTTCCTGAAAGTTTATCAGGATTTAGGCATTCTGAAGAATGATCCGTTTGAAGTCCTTGATCAGGAAGGCGTTGGCGGCCTGATGCGTCAGGCTGTAGCCGGAGGACGTGCCACGAAGCCCGAATTGAAAGTGGGTATTTGCGGAGAACATGGCGGAGAACCTTCTTCTGTAGAATTCTGTCACACCCTTGGCATGAACTACGTAAGTTGCTCACCTTTCCGTGTGCCCATTGCACGCATAGCCGCAGCACAAGCCGCAGTACGCTAAGCGTCAATATAGCCAAAGGCCGCCTCTGAATACAGAGGTGGCCTTTTTTTTAAACTTTTGCAGACCAAACAAACGCGTATTTTCCATTATTGACACATAACATAATTTCAAAAGACGATGAAAGAAAATGAAGAGTTGATCATAAGTGGTGTTGACATCTACAAATCGCCTATCAAATTAAAAGAACCGTTTGTAATATCACTCGGGCCATTGACCCATGCACAAAATGTGGTCGTAGTAATTCACACCAACAAAGGAATTTCCGGTTTTGGAGAATGCAGTCCGTTCATGACTATCAATGGAGAGAGCATGGAGACTGGATTTATCGTAGGGCAGTATCTTGCAAAGGCTTTGAAAGGAAAGAATGCCCTCGACATTGCCGGATGTACCTCAACCATGACTAAAACCATTTATGCAAACTACAGCATCAAAAGCGCGTTTGATATTGCTTTATACGACATTGTATCCCAGCATGCCGGTTTACCTCTCTACAAATTCCTTGGAGGATCTAAAACTAAAAGCATATACACCGACTATACAGTCAGCATTGGCAACCCGCAAAAGATGGTGCAAGATGCAATTAAGATAAAAGAGCAAGGCTTTACTGTAATCAAAATCAAGTTGGGAGAATCAAAAGAGGCTGATATAGAACGCATACGGCTAATCAGGGAAGCCATTGGAATGGAGTTGCCCATGCGCATAGATGCCAACCAGGGATGGAAAACTGAGGAAGCAGCTGAAATATTGCAAGCCATGAAGCAATATAATATTCAACTGTGTGAGGAGCCAATCCTTCGGGAAGAATTCATGGAATTACCACGTATCAAACAAATGAGCCCCATACCGATAATGACTGACGAATCGTGCTGTAACAGCTATGATGCAAAGCGATTGAACAAACTAAACGCCTGCGATTTTTTCAACATCAAACTTGGAAAGTCGGGAGGAATTTTTGAAGCATTGAAAATAATTGACATCGCAAAACAAAACAACACGCAAATTCAAATTGGGGGCTTCCTGGAATCGCGACTTGCCTTTACAGCCTCTGCCCATCTCGCATTAACAAGCGATTTAATTATCCACTATGATTTCGACACACCACTGATGTTTGTTGAAGATCCGGTGGTAGGCGGAATCGTTTATGGAGAAAACGGAAAAGTCTCTTTGCCCGAAACACCCGGGCTTGGAGCCAGAATGGAAGATGACTATCTTTCCAAACTGGAGAAAACGAGCATTTAAGATCAAAAACAAAAATGGGTATCCGAACGTCTCGCATACCCATTTATAAGATTTCCAATTATCAACCCTGGCAAAGCCGGGCCTTGACAGTGCATTTTACCATTCATAATTTTTACTTTTCACCAAGAGCTATTTCCTGATATCTGTTTGTAAGTGTAATATTAATCATTGACAGATATTTGATGTACTGAGAATGAGTAAGAATATTTCTGGCATTTGCAAGATTGAAATTTACAGCTTTACTATAAGCAACGTCATTGTCGCTTTTGGCTGCTGTTTGCATTTTACTTGCAGTTGTTTCGAAGATATACTTCAGGTTATCAGCCTGTTCGTCATCCACATTCAAATACTTCATCAAACGATTAAATACCGGTTCGTTGTTAAAGGTATAAAATACTCCTGTTTCTACCGGGTTAATGGCATAAGTTGAAACTACACCTGCTACGAACACTACTAAAACTAACATCATCTTTTTCATAACCTAAATAATTAAAAGTTACACAATCTTTTTGTCTAAAACTAAATAAAACTACAATCTAAAAAAAAATACAAAGTTCACCCGGTGTTTTTCAGGTAAGCTTTGTATTAGAAATCTATCAACTACTTGTTTCTTTTTGACAATGCAAATTTATATGTTGTACAACATGTTTTCCAAATATTTTTTGTTTTATTTGCTATATATCCTGTTTTTTATTTTTCGTTAGTATTTATAATTTTGACATATATTATTACATATCAATACATTACACACTTTTACATATAGTGTATCATATACACTTATAAAAACAGCAAACAGAGGCCAATTTTGACACATTTCCATTCTTAATAATATATTAATATCATTTTAACACAATCGAAATTTATTCAATATCCATTTGACATTTCACTTTATGCCATATTTGTTCCATTTTCAAACATGCTGACCATTTTGCCGGAAAAATTGAATAAACCGCAAGAATCCCCATGCTATCAAACGCTTAGTCCGATCATTTTCCAATCGTCATACAAAAAACAAGCGAGGCTTCCTTTTGCTTGAAAGTCCCGCTTAAACCGACGCTCTGATTGGTAAAATCAGACAGGTTGTATTCCTATGTATATGTTATTCCGTAATTTGTCCTGCAAAAAAGGAGAAAAGAACCTGAAAGATAGTCCTCATCGCAGGAATAGAGAAGAAGGTGGAATTCAATGCTTGCTTGAGAAGCAGGCATCAGCTTAAAGAAATAAGTCCATTCATGGCAGCATACATCGTAAAACCCGAAACCGTTTTAATACCCAGTTTGGATGCAATGTTCTTTCGGTGCGAAATCACAGTATGCAAACTTATCCCCAACTGATCAGCAATTTCTTTATTAAGCAGTCCTTTGGCGACCAACGTCAACACTTCTGTTTCACGAACAGTCAATCCATCATTATTATCCTGAGAAATAGACTTATTAAGCAAGTTATCAATCTGTTTCACAAAATCAGACTCAGAAGTATTTACATTGAGAAACGGCAATGAAGAGTGCTGAAGTTCAGCTGAAAAGGTATTTCCAAAAACAACAACTTTGTTTTTCCTGGGCAAGAGATACTCAAAATGAAGAACAAACAAGTCTGCAGACACAAGAAACAGATCACAGCTATTACACTCAGAATCTGACAATTCTACCGGAGAAGTCAATAACCGAATCCCGATTCCACTGAAATTTTCGGTCAGCAGAGAACACAATCCCCTGCCTTCCAGAAAATGGCTTGTAATAACAGCTATTTTTCTATCTTTCAGCATTCTTTTCAAGATTATTTATAGCCGGATTAAGAAGCCGTTCGCAGATCTTGTTGTACTGGCGAATATCGTTTTCGAGGGTAAACAGGGCAAAGAAGACTGCATAGCAAAGATTTTGATCTGCCTCACCGGTCAGGTACTTCATCAACATACTGCGCAGATCGAATATTTTTTCATCCACCGGTTCTTTTACCGGAGAATCGGCTGGCTTTTGCGCCCATGCCTCCGGCTTGCCACTACATAAAAGCTCGATATAAGGAAATCGTTGCTTGTTATCATATTCAATTCCAGCCAACAACTCGCTTTTTATTTCCTGAAAGAAATTATTAATCACCCCAATTGTCTTGTTGTGTTCAAAACTATTGGACATCAGCGCACGCAAGTGCCGCTCCACATTAGGAAACTGCGATTGCATGATAAGATTGTTGGTATTTTGAAGATATTCGACCGTTGCAGCAACCTGACCAACCGTCAGTGGACGCTCCATCACGTACGTTTGCTGAATATACAAATTGATTACTGCCAAAAAAAGGTCGGTATCCAGATTATATTCTTCGCACACCCTCTTAATCGTTTTTTCTCCAAAACCCAGTTTGATATTAAAACGACGAATAACCGGCATCAACACATAATGCTGAAGGATTACCTCGCTGAGTTTCATATCCGATAAAATCATTGACATATCAAATCATTTTTGTTGCAAAGGTAATGAAATGCTTCAAATCACAGCAAAGAAGCCGCGTCCTTATCCAGCAGCCAGAGCAGGTTGCCGGATGCGGGATGCACTTTGGCTGCCGGATATTTATTAAAACAGTTCCTCCTTTGCAATACTATTTCTCTCACTTTAATTGCTTTATTGCTACCCGTCACCAAAAAAGCCACATAATTGGCTGCATTCACCACCTTTCCTGTAATCGTTATCCGTTTCATCCCACTATCAGGATGCGAATTAACGACACAAATATGCGGATCATTCCAAAGCTTTATTGACGAAGGAAAAATGGAAACGGTGTGACCATCATCTCCCAACCCCAGAAGAATCAGATCAAAAGAAGGGGTTTTCTGTTCGATTAGATGGGCATATCGCGCAGCCTCCTTCTCCGGATCATTCTCACCCATGATGCGAAAGACATTTTCCGCCGGAATGGGAATTTCATCGAGCAGATGCGTTTTTGTCATGCCATAATTACTCATTTCATGATCAGGAGGCACACAACGTTCATCGCCCCAAAAGAGACAAATCCGCTTCCAGTAGCCAGGTTCTTGTTTTACCTTAGCCCAGTAATCAAACAGTGCTTTCGGGGTAGAACCTCCCGAAAGACTGATATTGACCACCGGCCTGGATTCCAGTAGAAAATCCACCAAATTGACCACTTCCCGGTTCAATTCGTCGCTGGTTTCAAATATCGAAACTCCCTTCATCATAATTCACAGTAAATTCCATCATCTGCAAGATTCTTACACGGATAACGCCATGTTTGTTTCTCTCCTCCAATCAATTTATCGGCACAATCAGGTCCCCATGTTCCAGCCGGATATCCATAGAGCGGAGCATTCGGATTGTGTTTCCAAAAATCAAGAATAGGCTGTACGAAACACCATGCTGCCTCCAAACCATCGCCACGGGTATAAAGCGTTGCATCTCCCATCATTCCATCCAGTAAAAGACGTTCGTAAGCTCCCGGCACATAGGTCTCCTGCAAGTCTTTGTAATGAAAATCCATATTCACGGTTTTCACCTCAAAGCCGGCACCGGGCACTTTCATGCCGGTTTTCAACAGAATTCCCTCATCGGGGTGAATGCGCAGTACGAGCTGATTGCCCATTGTCCAGAAATCGGGATTGCTTACAAAGAGCTTATGCGGAGTTGGCTTAAAATGAATGACAATTTCAGACACACGCGTCGGCATACGTTTTCCGGTACGGATATAAAACGGCACCCCACCCCAGCGCCAGTTGTCGATAAAGAATTTCAGGGCCACGTAAGTTTCGGTTCGCGACATCGGATCGACCCCGACTTCCTCACGATAACCTTTGAAGTGACCACCCCGAATGTTCGATGACATGTATTGGCCGCGTATCACGCTGTTGAATAAATCGTGTTCCTTCAGCGGTCGAAGTGACTGAAACACTTTCATTTTTTCATTGCGGATAGCTCCGGCACTTATTTCCGTAGGAGGTTCCATCGCAACCAGGGCAACCAGTTGCAACAGGTGATTTTGCACCATATCACGAAGCGCTCCCGCGTGGTCGTAATAGCCCCCACGACCTTCCACACCGAGACTTTCGGCCGCGGTAATCTCCACCCGATCGATATAGTTCCGATTCCAAAGCGGTTCATAAATACCATTTGCAAAACGGGTTACAAGCACATTCTGAACAGTCTCCTTGCCAAGATAATGGTCGATGCGGTAAATCTGTTCTTCCTTGAAAAACTCCAGCAATAATTTATTGAGTTGGAAAGCCGAATAAACATCTTCACCAAACGGTTTTTCAATAATCAGCCGCGGAAAACCGTTGTGTCCTTTGTTGAGTCCGAATTTTGCCAGAAACTGAGGAATCAAACCATACAAAGCCGGTGGCGTGGAGAGATAAAACAGATAATTTCCTCCTGTTTGATGGTCGTGGTCAATTTTTTTGAGTTTATGTTGCAGCTTTACATATTCACTTGCTTCTTTCGTTTCAATGGCAAGATAATGAAGTTTTTCATCAAAAACGGTAAGCTTTTCTTTGCTCGGATTTTTGAAGTAGGCAAACTGACGAATGCCATCGTTCATTTTGTCGCGGAAAGTCGCATCCGTGAATTCTGTGCGGCTCACACCCAGAATAGTAAAATTTCTGGGCAACAAATCCTGCATAAAGAGATCGAACAATGCAGGAATCAATTTACGATAAGTTAGGTCGCCCGATGCTCCGAAGATCACCAGCACCTGGTCTTGTATTTGTCCCATAATCGTCCTCCCTTATGATTTTTTCACCTCGTGACCGCCAAACTGATTCCGCATGGCTGCCAGTAATTTCATGGCATACGAATTTTCCTGACGCGACTGAAAGCGGGCAAAAAGCGAAGAGGTGATAACCTGTGCGGGAACGTCAAAATCCATAGCGGTTTGTACTGTCCAGCGACCTTCGCCGCTATCAGCCACCCATGGTTGCAAATCGCTCAATTCCTGATCTTTTTCAAGCGCATTTCCGATCAGTTCGAGCAGCCACGAACGCACTACCGAACCGTTCATCCAGACTTTAGCCACCTTTTCCAAATCGACATTGTAAGGCGAATTCTTCATTATTTCAAAACCTTCGGCATAGGCCTGCATCATACCGTATTCGATGCCGTTATGCACCATCTTGGTCATGTGACCGGCACCGCCTTCGCCGCAGTAGATATATCCGTTTTCGGGAGCCAGGCTTTTAAAGATTGGTTCTGCAAAATCGCAAGCCTTTTTTGGCCCGCCATACATCAGACAATAACCGTTTTGCAAGCCCCACACACCACCGCTGGTACCGCAATCGATATACTGAATTCCCTTTTCTTTAAGTTTCTCTCCACGAGCAACAGAATCGCGCCAGTAGCTATTACCTCCGTCCACAATAATATCGCCTTCCAGAAGCAATTCTGACAATGCTTCCAAATTGATATCCACCGGTTTCCCGGAAGGTACCATCAGCCATACCAGTTTTTTACCTTCCAGTTTGCCAACCAAATCTTTCAGACCGGAAGCTGCTATAGCGCCGGCTGCAACAGCCTCATCGACTTCGGGTTGAGTAAGATTATATACCACCACCTGATGACCATCATTCAACAGGCGTTGTACCATCTTACCGCCCATCTTGCCTAAACCTATAAATCCTATTTTCATACTATAATAATTTTTTGTTTAAAGTAGCATGGAACTCCATGTTGCTCAAATTATTCCCCGATAGTCATCGGGAACCCTTAGGTATTTTAACGCAACATGATCGTTTCATTGTTACGAATCTTTTATACAATAAATATTGAACGGGATTTACCCGATAAAAAATATTCCGGCATTGCCTAAAACAAGCCGGATGAGTGATACAAAGATACGTTACGGAGAAGCGAAATGCAATTTAGAAGGGTAAAAAAACGTAAAGAACCAGTCAGAAATCTACCTCTCATACATCCCTGATTTATTACTTTGAAAAGGGGGCTTCCGCCCCTATAACCCCGACTTACTTTTTGTCTTAAAACAAAAAGTAAGCAAAAAATTCAAGACTTCGCCCGCTTCGCTCAAAAAACAGGCGTTCATGAGCGGAAGTCGCTCAAACTTGCTTCCTCCTTACGTCGGAATCTTCAAACAAGAGCGACTCTACCCGCTCTCTCACTTTGTTTTTAGCTTGCGCTGACCGTTGGTTGGCTCATCGGACGAGGTCGATCCTAATCTGCCACAGCAATCAAAAATTTATTATTCCATTTTCCCTGAAATGTATACCCGCAGACTACTTTGCAGAATAAATTTGATAATGGTCGAAAAACCTCTATTTTTGTGAAAAAATATACAGAATGGATT
The DNA here is from genome assembly GCF_001618385.1 of Paludibacter jiangxiensis. NCBI lineage: Bacteria > Pseudomonadati > Bacteroidota > Bacteroidia > Bacteroidales > Paludibacteraceae > Paludibacter > Paludibacter jiangxiensis. The sequence continues at coordinate 531,958 of NZ_BDCR01000003.1, forward strand.
CAATTACCGAATTATACCGGATAGGATACGGACCTTCCAGCAGTCACACGATGGCTCCTTCAAAAGCAGCTGCCATGTTTATGGAAAAACATCCTGAAACTGACCATTTCAGAGTGACTTTATACGGAAGTCTGGCTGCAACAGGCAAAGGGCACCTTACCGACAAAGCGATTATCGACCAGATGAAAGGCAGACAGGTAGAGATTGAGTGGCAACCAAAAATATTCCTACCCTTCCACCCGAATGGCATGAAATTCGACGCTCTGGATGCAAATAAAAACATCACAGACAGCTGGCAGGTTTTCAGCGTAGGCGGCGGAGCTCTTGCAGAAGAAGGGCAATCCCAAATTAAAAACGCGATCTATCCATTCACCACCATGGAAGAAGTTCTTGATTACTGCGACAAAGAAGGACTGGCATTCTGGCAAGTCGTTGAACAATTTGAAGGGACTTCAATCAATGATTTTCTCAAGAAGGTTTGGAAAACCATGTGCGATGCCGTGGAACGGGGAATTGAAAACGAAGGAACGTTGCCCGGCATATTAAAACTACAACGGAAAGCACCCAACTACTATGTGAAAGCAAAAGGATACAGCGAATCATTGCAACGCCGTGGAATGGTATATGCCTTTGCTTTGGCAGTAGCCGAAGAAAATGCAGCGGGAGGACTTATCGTAACGGCTCCTACCTGCGGTGCCTGTGCGGTAGTTCCGGCTGTACTGTACCAGCTAAAAAAATACCACAACTTCTCCGAAGCCCGCATTTTAAGAGCTTTAGCAACTGCCGGCCTGATCGGAAATTTAGTGAAAACAAATGCCTCCATTTCGGGTGCCGATGTAGGATGTCAGGGAGAAATAGGCACCGCCTGTTCCATGGCAGCAGCCGCGGCGACCCAACTTTTCGGAGGCACAAATACTCAAATAGAATATGCAGCAGAAATGGGCATGGAGCATCATCTGGGGCTCACCTGCGATCCGGTGGCAGGATTGGTACAAATCCCCTGCATAGAGAGAAATGCTATGGCTGCCGATCGTGCTTTCAACTGTTGCACCTATTCTTTGCTTTCGGATGGGAAACACCGTATTTCCTTCGACCAAATTTGCAAAACGATGCTGCGTACCGGCAAAGATCTTGCCGCATCATATAAAGAAACAGCGCAAGGTGGTCTGGCTATATTGAAGAATATCTGCTGATTGCCAGCCTAAATTTAAAAATGCGGCTAACTTTTATACTTAAGTTAGCCGCCTTTCCCTTTCTGTCATTTATTTTTTAACCAGATCCATGCCGCACTTCGGACATTTGCCGGGATGATCAGATACCACATCCGTATCCATCGGACAAGTATAAATCACCTTTGCGGTTGGAGCCGATTCTTTGACAGCCTCGCTTTTTTGAGCCGATTTGCTACAAGAAGCAGTTGCAACCACACCCGCAATTGCCATCATCATGAAAATTGTTTTAGTCTTCATAATTATTTGCATTACAATTTATAATTCTTTCTTCACCAAGCTCATACCACACTTCGGACATTTGCCGGGATGATCCGAGACAACGTCAGCATCTTCTTTCATCGGACAAACGTAAACAATCTTTTTATGCTGTGTGCTCTTGTTCTTTGCCGGCTTTTCACCGACAACCACAGGCGCCGTTTCAGGATGGTTCATCATACTCTGTTTACCGGCCAATTGTGCTGCCGCATCGACACTGAACACACCGTTGGTGACCACATTTTCACCTTCGTGTAAACCCGCCGTTACGATAATGCTCTCGCCCAAATCGGTGCCGAGAGTTACACTCCGCATTTCAAAAGAGGGTGTAGTGGCATTCGGCACTTTGACGTAAACCACCGAGCGTGTGCCGGTCCAAAGCACTGCCGAACGCGGAACGATCAGGTCGGAAGCATTGCCTTTCAACTTTGCTTTCAACACGCCCGAAGCCAGCATTCCCGGTTTGAAAAGTGAATTTCGGTTCGGAGCTTCCACTCTGATTTTGACCGTGCGCGAACGGCTGTCGACCATCGGAGAGACGAACGACACTCTGCCGGAAAACTCTTTACCAGGCATCGACTGAAGTTCGTACGAAAGATTATCGCCTGCCTTAATCCAGGGCAGATCCGTTTCGTAAACATCAAACAACACCCACAGCCGCGACAAATCAGTCACCTCATACAATGCGGCTCCCTGCGACACATAATCGCCCTGATTGACCATTTTTTTGGTAACCACACCCGAGGTAGTCGCTTTTACGGCAAACTCCGTCACCGGACGCCCGCCATTTTCCACCACGTTGATTTGAGCCGGTGTCAATTTCCACTGGCGAAGCTTTTCGCGGGCAGCCTCTAATGCTCCGGGCACGCTGCCGTTGAGTTTCTTCGCCTCCAGCAATTCCTGTTGAGCCTGTACCAGTTCGGGTGAATAGACAATGGCAATGGTTTGCCCCTGCACTACCCTGTCGCCGGTAAAATTGATCAACAGTTTGTCGATGCGCCCCGGTAGATGCGCCGGTAGTACCGATACGGCACGTTCGTCATTTTCCACCCGCCCGTAAAGCCGGATATCTTTTGCTGCAGCGCCTTTCATAACCTGTGAAGTCTGAATATTGGCCATCTGCACAGCATCTTCCGACAAAGTAATCACTGCCGGATTCTGAGCTTCACTGTTTTGCTGCAACGGAATAAGATCCATGCCACAAAGAGGACATTTCCCCGGATGATCCTGCCGGATCTGCGGGTGCATGGAACAAGTCCATATTTGTTTGGCGCTTTCGGACTTTTGAGCGGTAACCGGATTATTTTGGAATGAATGAGAGAAGAACAACCATCCCAATCCCAGCCCGACCACAAAAATCAACGCCCATTGGATATATTTATTTCGAATCATAATTTTTTAGATCAAAGAGTCAAGAACCAAGATTCAAGACCGTCATTTTACTGAATACTGTTTACTGAGTACCGGACCCTATTTTGCCACCAGTTTCTGCAATTCCGCATATGCAATCCGTTTGTCGGTTTGAGCCTGCAACAAAGAGATCCGGTAGTCGAGCAACGATTGTTGCGTGCGCAGCAGCTCGTCGAAACCACTGCCGGAAACGGCAAACTGCGTTCGCTGCAGATTGAACCGTTGCTGCGTCAATTCACTGTTTTGCGTTGCAAGCCGCAGGTTTCGGTTGGCTTCGTCGATGGCCAGCTGCGTATCAGTCAATTCCATAAAAAGCATATTCTGCACGTTCACTGCATTTTCAGAGGCCGATTGCTCCAGTAATTGCGCTTCACGCACTGCAGCCGTATACTTTTTCCGGTAAAGCGGCAACTTGACCGACAACATAGGCATCACCATATCCTTGCCATTCATCGACGAAGTGCTCATCTCACTCTTTTGCACCACCGTATAATTCAGTCCAAGTCCCACCATCGGATACCCCATTTTCCGGTTCATCACCTGACGGTAGCGATAGGCTGCAATATCGGATTGTGGCATTTTCAGCATAGGATTGTTCTGCTTGATGGAATCAAACAAAGCAGCACTCTGATAATCGCCATCAGGTACAGCAAGCTCTGTCGGCAAATCGACCGGTGCATCCGGTTGTCGGTTGAGCAGCAAATTGAACTGCGTTGCCATCACCATCCGGCGCTGTTTCAACGAAGCAATCGCGTTTTCGAGTGTTCCAGTTTCTGTCCGCAATTGCAATAAATCATTCAAAGCCGAACCTGCTTTGCTCATAGAACTTCCTCCTCCCATTGCCGGAGACGGACGGACACTATTGTCGGGATTACCATCGGGATTCATGCCCATAGCCCCTTTTTGCGGCGACAGTTCGCTCGTTGCTGATCTCGAAGCGGTTGCCGCAATACTGCCATTCTCACTGCCCAGTTTCGCCAGCAGTAATTTTTCGAGGCTTTGTAGCAGCACCAACGTCGAATCATTGACGATGATTTGCCGGTCGGTAAACCAGAGTTGAAAATAGCTCTTTCTTACGTTGTAGAACAATTCCTCTTTCTCGGCACGGAAAGCCTCAAAATCAGATTGCGCCATCTGAGCCGCCTCGTTTTTAGCTGCTTTCAGTGTACCCGACCATGGGAACATCTGCATCAACTGGATCTGCGCCCGCTGCTTTCCTCCCAACACCTCCATCGGTTCGATAAAGTAACCGAACGACAGATCGGGATCGGGCAATGCACCTACCTGAGGCACCTTCTGCAACGAAGCCAGGTACTTGTTGTACTTAGACTTCAATGCCGGATTATTTTGAGCGGCAATCTTCAAATAGCCATCCAATGAATCCTGCGCCTTAGTCGTTCCAGCAATAAAAACAAATAGCATAAAAATTAATATCGTTCTCATTTTCAAGTTGTTTATTTCAACCATTAAGACATTAAGAATTTTCTTAATTCCTTAATGGTGTATATTGCTGTTTTTCACTTCCCGCTCTCTCCAAATTGCCTGCAAAACCGGCACCACATACATGGTCATGATCTGGATAATCATACCCCCGAAGGTTGGTATAGCCATCGGAACCATTATATCGGCACCTTTGCCGGTCGATGTCAGAACAGGCAATAAGGCAATAATAGCCACGGCGGCCGTCATCATTGCAGGACGCACCCGCTTTTTACCGGCTTCCACCACCGCTTCACGAACGGCAAGCACAGAGTCGGGTTTCCGTTCTTCAAAAATCTGATGAATGTAGGTTCCCATAATCACGCCGTCGTTGGTAGCCAGTCCGAACAGGGCAATAAAACCGACCCAAACCGCCACGCTCAGGTTGATCGGATGCATCTGAAAGAGGTCGCGCATGTTGACTCCGGCAAACGAAAAGTTGAGAAACCATCCCTGACCATACAGCCACAGCAAAATGAATCCTCCGGCAAAAGCCACAAAAACACCCGAAAAGTGGATACATGAGGCAGTTATGGTTTTGAATTGTCGGTACAAAATCAGGAATATCAGCAATAAACTGATCGGAATAACAATCGACAACCGTTTGGTTGCACGGATCTCCTGCTCGTAATTTCCGGCAAATTGATAGGTAACACCTTTGCCGAGTTTGAGCTTGCCTGCGTCGATCTGCTGCTTCAGGAACTTATCGGCCTGATTGACCACGTCCACTTCTGCAAATTCCGGTTTGCGGTCAAAAGTAACATATCCGGTCAGGAACGTATTCTCGCTCCGGATCATCTGCGGGCCACTGGCATACTCAATTTTAGCCAGTTCTCCCAGCGGAATCTGCGAACCGTCGGTCATGGCCGGAACAAGAATATGCTTCAGGTCTTCGGGTGTAGAGCGTAACTCGCGGGCATAGCGCACCCGTACCGGAAAGCGTTCGCGGCCTTCCACGGTAGTGCTCAAGGCCATTCCGCCCACAGCCGATTGAATCACATCCTGCACCTCTTTTACACTCAATCCGTAACGGGCAATCGCCTCTCGATCAATATTTATCAAAAGATAAGGCGCTGCAACCCCGCGTTCGGCAAAAACGGACGAAGCTTCGATGGATGGCATCTGCTTCAGATGCTGTTCGATGGCAATGCCCGTCTTTTCTATCGTCTCCAAGTCAGGCCCATAGATTTTAATGCCCATCGGTGCGCGCATTCCCGTGGAAAGCATCACCAAACGCGTTTCAATCGGCTGCAGTTTTGGAGCCGAAGTCAGCCCCGGCAACTGCGTCACCTTTACAATCTCCTGCCATATGTCGTCCGGTTTATGAATCTGCGGCCGCCATTGACGAAAGTAATTGCCATGAACCGCAGGGATCAACAACGATGTATCGATAACAGCAAAGCCCTGTTTTTCTGGATTGTAGGTCATATTATTTTTCAGGACATACGCACCTGAGGAATTTGTCTTGAACCGACGCCGATGTCCGTCCTGATCCAGAATATATTCCGGTTTGTAATTGATCACATTTTCAAACATCTGAGTGTTCGCCGGATCGAGTGCGGAATTGACACGCCCCCATTTTCCAACCGAAATCTCCACTTCGGGGATAGAAGCCAATCGCCGATCGAGTTGTTTTTCGTACTCGATATTGCGTTCCACTCCGGCATGAGGCATACTGGTAGGCATCAGCAAAAACGAACCTTCGTTGAGCGATGGCATAAATTCCTTGCCAATACCCGGAAAAACGGAAGTCGCCTTTTGCCAACCATTGCTTTGGCGAATGTGCCAGCCCGTTTTTTCAATGCCGTCGAAAGCAAAACCCAAAATACGATCGACACCCAACCATATCACAATGCCAAACAAAAGTGTAATTACCGGAATTGCCAGAAATTTCATTTTGTTCGCCAGACACCAGCGCAACACCGGTTCGTAGTAATGTACCATCAACGACAACAGGGTCAGCACAATGCCAACTATCAGAATGATAAAGATAAAATTGAGCGCAAAATGGTTTTGAGCGCCCAAAGGCAACCACTCTTCCGTCAGATAATACAGTGCAAACAAAATGGCGATGCCCAGGTTGACATACTTCTGATACCGTTGCCATGGTTCTTTCCACAAGTGAGCGGTCAGATTATTGATACCGACCAAGGTCAGGGCCAAAGCCGTCCAGGTTCCCCAAACGATGGAGAAAAGGAGTCCAGCTACGATCAAAATACCGTTGACGATTTTTCGCAATTTAGGGGTATTCAATTTAAACGAGAATATCCATTTGGCAAGGGTCGGCAATACCATCAGACCAAGCAGCATGGACGCCACAATGGCAAAGGTTTTGGTAAAAGCCAACGGCCGGAACAGTTTTCCTTCGGCGGCTTCCATGGCAAATACCGGCAAAAAGCTGATAATGGTGGTCAGCAAAGCCGTTATGATTGCCGGAGCCACTTCTGTGGTTGCCGTGAGAATGAGGTCGTCGTATTGTTTCTTCGAGAGATTTTTGTTTTCAGGCAGTTCGAGATGCCGGACAATATTTTCAGTAAAGACAATGCCAATATCGACCATCACTCCGATGGCAATGGCAATACCCGACAGCGCCACGATATTGGCATCCACCCCGACCAACCGCATCACAATAAAGGTCATCAACACAGCAATTGGCAAGAGCCCCGAGATGATGGCCGATGCCCGCAGGTTGGTGACAAGTACGATAATAACAATGATACATATCAGGATTTCGTGCGTTAGCGCCGTTTCCAGCGTACCAATGGTTTCGCGGATCAAGCCTGTACGATCATAAAACGGCACAACCGTCACTTTGCTCACCGTTCCGTCAGGCAGGGTTTTCGACGGCAGCGACTGCTCCATTTCCGCAATCTTCTTTTTGACATTGGAAATCACCTCCAGCGGATTCGATTTGTAGCGCGCCACCACCACTCCACCGACCGCTTCGATGCCGTTTTTATCCAATCCGCCACGACGCGTTGCCGGTCCGAATGTAACATTCCCAATCTGTTTGATCGTGATCGGCGTATTGTCTTCACTGACGGCAACAACGGCTTTTTCAATGTCTGCCAGCGATTTGACATATCCCAATCCTCGGATCACATACTCCACCTGGTTCATTTCCATGGTTTCGGCACCAATGTCGAGGTTGGAATTTTGCACCGCTTTCATTACGTCCATCACCGTCACGCCATAGGTTTTCATGGCATCGGGATTGAGATCAATCTGATACTCTTTGACATAACCTCCGATGCTACCCACTTCCGACACTCCGTCGGCCGATGCGAGCGAATATTTCACATAATAATCCTGAAGGGTACGTAGCTCCTGCGGATCCCACCCGCCGGTGGGCTTGCCGGTTTTGGGATTCCGCCCTTCGAGCGTATACCAATAGACCTGTCCGAGTGCCGTAGCATCGGGGCCCAACGAGGGCTTGACGCCTTCGGGCAATGTGCCGGGCGGCAGCGAACTCAACTTTTCGAGCACCCGCGAACGACTCCAGTAAAACTCAACGTTATCCTTGAAAATGATGTAGATAAACGACATGCCGAACATGGAAGTACTCCGTATCGTTTTCACGCCGGGCATTCCCATCAGCGCAGTTGTCAAAGGATAAGTGATTTGATCCTGAATGTCTTTCGGTGAGCGTCCCATCCATTCGGTGGCTACAATCTGCTGATTCTCCCCGTAATCCGGTATGGCATCCACCGGTACCGGATCGCGCGGCAGAAATGAGATGTTCCAATCGAAGGGAGCCGTAATAATTCCCCAGACAACAAAAATAACGAGCAAAATGATCGTTATCAGTTTATTCCGGAGAAAGAAACCGATAATCCGATTGTTCATAAAATGTACGATTTACAATTGACCATGTACCATTAAATCTGCATTCACATTACGCAAATTCAATTGGCACATTGGCATATTAAAGCATTAGCACATTTATTTACCTCTCGGATATTTGCAGCAGCCAGGCAACGCATTGTAGGTTTTCGCATCGGCTTTATACTTTTCGGTATCATGACCGACAGCTGCAATTGCCTTGCTTACTTTATCGATATTGGTTTTACTGGCATCGAAAGTAATTTTCAGCACCTTAGTCAACTGACTCCAGTTGGCGGTAGTCACACCGGCTGTTTTGGCTGCCTTTTCGATACGGACTTTGCACGATTCGCAATTGCCGGATACTTTCAGGGAGGCAGTTTGCACTGTTTTCTGAGCGTTGAGTTGAGCTGAAAATGCCACGATTATGGCTACGAGGATAAATTTGATTGATTTCATGATTATTTTTTTTTAGAACCAAGAGTCAAGACATAAGAATCAAGACTATTGAGTTCGATTCTTGTTTGTTGAATTATAAAAATAACGTATTGCTTCGACGTGTTACACGCGAAGATACAACAAGAGATTCCGGATCGGTACAATCCGAATAATCATTCAATCAAATCAAAAGGACGGATTTCAGGCTAAGCAGGTGCCTGGAGGAGTATAAAGGGGGTGGATAAACGTGTTCTGTCGTTACGACCGGACATTCGAAAATTGCAGATAACAGCTGACTGCTGGGTAAATCAACATGCCACGTAAAATCGGCATTGACGGAAATCTTAGCTATCTGATCGTTCAGATCTATTTGCAGTCGGGTGATTTTACAGCAATCTTTCGTTCCGGCGTGTGACATATGTCCGCACGACATCGGTTTTGGGGTCGAGTGCTTTGCTGCACAACAATCGGGGTCAGCAGTTTTTTCGACAGGCGCAGCCGGCTGACTGGCCATGGAAAGCTCCTTTGCAATTTTACCAATACCCTTTGCGCTGCATTCATGACAACAGTAATGAATGTAGTTGACACCACTGCCTACCAGAAATACAACACCGGCCAGCAAGGTGATGGTTAAATATCGGAACAATTGCTTCATCGGGTGCAAAGATACATTCCGGAAAGAGGCTATTAATAAACAACCGGTATGCTTTTATGTTTTTTTGAGAAAAAGGAGGAGTGAAAAATAAAAAAGTCCCGATAAACGGGACCTTCATTATAATTCTTCCAAACGCTTTAAATCGTAGTACATGATGCGGGCATCGGAGTCTACGTCGTCGTTGGTAATGTAGTAAAAACCGTTTTTTTCGTAGAAGGGAAGCGATTCCTTGATTCCTTCCACCGTAAGGAAACGGCAACCTGTAAAGCGGTTTGTCATCAGCCAGCGTTTCACAAAATCGACCACGGCCGTACCGACTTGTTGGTTTTGATAATATTTGGAAACACCCAGCTGAACCATTTTCACTGCCGGATAACTAATATATTTTTTCCCGATAGGCAGGTATTCGAAAAAATATTTTTTCCATCTACCGGTGATTGGCGTCGACTCAAGCGTAATTCTGTCGTTTGTCAGAGCCACAAAAGCAATTGTTTCGTCAGCGTTTTCTATTAAATAAGTAACCGACAACAACTGTTTGTCGTACGATTTGGCTCCGTCAAAAAGGTATGAATTAACGTCTTCACGTCCACAATCGAAAGGCTTCAATTGAAGATCCTGAGTAAGACGAATCATCTTGCATGTGGAAAAATCCATGGCTTATCGAAAATTAGAAATAGCAGCTAACTGAGCAAAGTGATTAAATGTGCGTTCTTTTTCCACACGACATGCTTTATTCACATCTGCTTCTTTCATTTCATTGATAAAATTAATCGCATCAATCCCTTTCAACACGGGAGTTTCTTTGTTCGGTTTGGTCATACTTTTGGTTAGATGAAAAAAGTCGGACAAAATTACAGCAAATAGTTTACAATGATGTTGCCGTATTGCAAAAAATAGAGCACCAGGACATGCAAAAAACATTAACTAATTCAAACTGAATTAAAAATATCCGCATACATTTCAACAAATGGCTAAAATCAATTAATTGACATTTTGTCCGTTATAAAATTGGCAAACACATCCCGTTTGTAGTTTTTAAAGAATAGAAATTTAAGAAAACATAAGTTCAAAAACGCTATCAAAAACTCCCCCGCATAAGATTCCAAAAGCAGGAAGCAACAACCTCTATTGAAAACTAATGCGTAACTTTGCATGTTTCATAATCAAGCATCCATGTCCAATAAAGGAAATATTATAATCAAAGGAGCCAGAGTCAATAATCTCAAAAACATCGACGTTGAGATTCCCCGCAACTCTCTGGTAGTCATCACCGGACTGTCCGGTTCCGGCAAATCATCATTAGCGTTCGACACGCTGTATGCCGAAGGACAACGCCGCTACGTAGAAAGTCTCTCTTCATATGCCCGTCAGTTTTTGGGGCGTATGAACAAACCCGAAGTTGACTACATAAAAGGGCTCCCCCCCGCCATTGCCATTCAGCAAAAGGTAAACACCCGCAATCCGCGCTCCACGGTAGGAACCTCAACCGAAATTTACGAATACATCAAGCTGCTTTACTCCCGCGTTGGTAAAACTTATTCACCCGTATCGGGCGAACCGGTCAAGAAACACACGGTGGAAGACGTGATTAACTATTTCACCGCCTTACAGGAAGGGACTCCTGTCATTGTCATGGTGCCCTTTATTGTTCCCGAAGGCAGAACAGTTGAAAAACACGCGGAAATTCTACAAAAGGAAGGTTTCAACCGTTTGAAAGTTGGTGAAGAGTTTATGCGTATTGCCGATGCCGTAAAAAACGGAGCTTTGAAAACGAAAGCCGGGATTTTTGTGGTGGTCGACCGCCTTGCATCACAAACCGACAAAGAGACCCTCAGCCGACTCGCCGACTCCGTCGAAACTGCCTTCTTTGAAGGGAAAAACAGTTGCGTCCTTGAAGTACTGGGCGAAGAAGAAACCCACCAACAACTCTTCTCGAAATCGTTCGAGGCCGATGGCATCACCTTTGAAGAACCATCGGAACAGTTATTCAGTTTCAACAGCCCGGTAGGTGCCTGTCCCCGTTGCGAAGGATTCGGCAAAGTGATCGGCATTGACGAAAATCTGGTAATCCCTAACAAACAACTCTCGGTATACGAAGACGCCGTGCTTTGCTGGCGCGGTGAGGTGATGGGCGAATGGAAAAAACAGGTGGTAGCTGGAGCCCGCAAAGCAGGTTTCCCTATTCACCATCCCTACATCGACCTGACCAAAGAGGAGAAAAAGATGCTTTGGGAAGGATGCAAATATTTTGAAGGGATAGACGCGTTCTTCCGCTTTCTGGAAACCAATCAGTACAAAATCCAATACCGGGTGATGCTGGCTCGTTACAGAGGCAAAACCATTTGTCCCGAATGCCACGGCACCCGCCTGAAAAAAGAGGCTCAATGGGTAAAAATCGGCGGCAAATCCATTTCCGAGCTGGTAGAACTCCCTATGTCGGAACTCAAGCAGTTTTTCGACACGCTGGAACTGAACGAACAAGAGATGCAGATCACCAAACGACTGCTTATCGAGATCAACAACCGCATACAGTTCCTGCTCGATGTGGGATTAAGTTACCTCACCCTAAACCGGCTCTCCAACACACTGTCGGGCGGTGAAAGCCAGCGCATCAACTTAGCCACTTCGCTGGGAAGCAGCCTTGTGGGCTCTCTCTACATCCTCGACGAACCGAGCATCGGGCTTCACTCGCGCGACACTGCCCTGCTGGTGAAAGTACTGAAACAGTTGCGTGATCTGGGCAACACCGTTGTGGTAGTGGAGCACGACGAAGATATTATCCGTGCTGCCGACTACATCATCGACATCGGTCCAAATGCAGGACGATTGGGCGGAGAAGTAGTACTGACGTCGCCCCTGCCGGTACCGCAGGAGACCATTGCCAAAACAAAACAATCGCACACACTCAATTACCTTGCCGGAACAGAGAAGATTCCGGTACCGGCCAAGCGCCGCAAGTGGAACAACTACATTGAGGTAAAGGGAGCCAATGAAAACAACCTGAAAAATATTTCAGTACGCTTCCCACTCAACGTGATGACGGTGGTTACCGGCGTGAGCGGTAGCGGCAAGTCGTCGCTGGTGCGCGACATTCTGTACCCTGCCCTGAAAAAACATTACGGCGGCGTGGCCGAACATGTGGGCGTGTATGGCCAACTCGACGGCAGTATGCACCTCGCTAATGACATCGAGTTTGTGGATCAGAATCCGATCGGCAAGTCGTCGCGCTCCAACCCAGTGACCTACATGAAGGCCTACGACGAAATCCGGCGTCTTTTTGCCGAACAACAGTTGGCCAAACAGATGGGCTTTTCCGCATCGCACTTCTCATTCAACGTGGAGGGCGGACGCTGTGAAGAGTGCCAGGGCGAGGGAACAATCACTGTAGAGATGCAGTTTATGGCTGACATCACGCTCGAATGCGAACATTGCCATGGCAAACGGTTCAAATCGGATGTGCTGGAGGTGATGTATAACGGTGCCAGTATCTTCGACGTGCTGGAGATGACCGTCGACCAGTCCATCGAGTTCTTCGCCGCAGGCAAAGGACTCACCGAAAAGAAAATTGTAAAACGATTGAAACCTCTGCAAGACGTGGGGCTTGGCTATATCAAACTGGGACAGGCATCAAGCACCCTCTCTGGCGGTGAAAGCCAGCGCGTGAAACTGGCCTCGTTCCTCTCCGAAGAGAAAACATCGCCGATGCTCTTCGTGTTCGACGAACCGACCACCGGGTTGCACTTCCACGACATCAAGACGCTGATGAAAGCCTTCGACGCCCTGATCGACCGCGGACACACGGTCATCATCATCGAGCACAACATGGAGGTGATTAAATGCGCTGACCACATTATCGATCTCGGTCCCGAAAGCGGTGCCGGTGGTGGTGAAATTGTATTCGAGGGAACTCCCGAAAAATTGGTACTGTGTGAGAAGTCGCATACCGGACTGTTTTTGGAAAAGGAGTTGAAATAAAAGAAATTATTGGATATTACACCGAAATAAAACGCATCCATTATATTCGTTTTCCTCAGCGGTCTTTGCGAAAAACTTTGCGTTCTTTGCGGTAAAAATCTGAGATTAACCGCAAAGAACGCTGAGAATGCGCAAAGCACACAAAGCATAGGTGTATCAGGCAAATAAACATAGCCCTAAATAGAATAACCTGAAGGTAAAAGACATGGCATATTACATCATCAAGGTATTGATCTCGGCCATCCTGATTGTGGCCATCTCCGAAATATCGAAACGAAGTTCGCTGGTAGGCAGCATCTTTGCTTCCATCCCACTCCTCTCGTTGATGGCTTTCGTGTGGATGCATATCGACACCAAGGATGTACATAAAATTGCCGACCTTTCGTCAGGCATCTTTTGGCTGGTGATACCGTCACTGAGTTTTTTTATCCTGTTTCCGGTACTGCTGCGCAAAGGGATGAACTTTTACCTATCGCTAACGCTTTCCACTCTGGTGATGGTGTTGTTCTATTTTGGAATGATCTATCTTTTGAAAAGGTGCGGGGTGAATTTGTGAGAAGAATAACAGAACCAAGAGATACACAAAAATAATTATTTTCAAACAACCATCGCATGAAACTTTGTAGTGCCTGCCTGTTGGGACTTGCCTGCCGATATAACGGCGAGAGCGTTCCCCCTGAAAAAGTATTGCGTCTGGCCAAAGAAGAGGTATTGATACCGGTCTGCCCCGAACAGATGGGCGGCTTGTCCACACCTCGTCCGGCGGTAGAGCTCAAAAACGGCCGCGCGGTTACCGCCGACGGAGAAGACGTAACCGAGAATTTTGAAGCTGGAGCCCGTCAGGTACTGGAAATTGCACGGCTGTATGGCATTGACACCATAATTCTCAAGCAACGAAGCCCTTCATGCGGATGCGGACAAGTGTACGACGGCACCTTTTCTGGATCGGTCGTCCCCGGCAATGGAATCACAGCAAAGCTGCTTTTGGAAAACGGAGTGAAAGTGCTGACGGAAGAAGATTTGTAAGAGTTCATTTCAACCATTACAGCTTTAATCTATTCAGACAAAAATCAGGGACGGAGTCCTGTTGTCTTGGTAGAAAAGACAAAAACAGATATCCAAGGGGCATAGCCCTGTCGTCTGGAATATCAAACAGATTAAAATTGAGACATCAGGGCTAAAGCCCCTCAAAATAGGACGTGTCGATTGGAGCTACCAAGATGCCGGGGCTACGCCCCTTGAAAACGACTTTATGCTGATGAATATTTATTTTTGACAAGACGTATAAAAGCTCATACATACAAAAGAACATTTTTCAACCATTAAGGCATTTAGGAAATAAAGAACATCACTTAATCACCTCAATTTCTTAATGGTAAAATAAGAAACAACAACATAAACCTCACTATATTATGAAACTGAAATACGGAATGAATCCTTATCAGGATTATGCGGAAATAATTGACCCGAAAGGTGCTTTGACGCTGAAAAACGGCAACCCGAGTGTAATTAACGTGCTGGATGCCCTCAACTCGTGGCAACTGGTAAAAGAGGCAAGCGCTACGCTGAACACCGAAGCAGCCACCTCGTTCAAACACGTAACGCCATCGGGTGTAGCAATTGCGAAAACGCTGACCGAAGCCGAAAAGCAGGCCTACCTGATTAAGAACGAGCTCTCACCGCTGGCATCGGCATACGCCCGGGCACGCGGTACCGACCGACTGGCATCATTCGGCGATTTTATAGCCCTCAGCCATCCGGTGGATAAGGCAACAGCGCTGCTTATCAAGTCGGAAGTATGCGACGGCATCGTGGCTCCGGGCTACGAACCCGAAGCTTTGGAAATTCTTGCCGCCAAGAAAAAGGGAGGCTTCGTGGTATTCGAAATCGATGCTACCTATGAACCCGAAGAGGTGGAATCGCGTGAAGTGTTCGGCATCACCGTAAAGCAGAAACGTAACAACCTTCACGTGTCGGACGAAATGTTCTCTAAAGTGGTTACCGCCAACAAGAACGTACCGGCTAAAATTCTGAACGACCTGAAACTGGGTTTCATCACCCTGAAATATACCATGTCGAACTCCATTTGCGTGGTCAACAACGGACATGTGATCGGTATCGGCTCCGGCCAGCAGTCGCGCATCCTCTGCTCGGGACTGGCACTGGGCAAAGCCAATATCTGGTATCAGAAGTCGCAACTCGACTACTCGTTTCTGAACGAACAGACCGACCTGAAACGCACCGACCTCGACCAATTGATCGAGCAAAAACGCGAAGAGGCTTTCGGCAACCAAATCATGTTGAACCAGCTTCCAGACTCTTGCCTGTTGTCGGACGGATTTTTCCCGCAGAAAGATAACATCGAACTGGCTCACAAATACGGTGTAAAATATATTGCCACGCCGATGGGTTCCATCCGCGATCAGGAAATCATCGATACTTGCGATAAGCTGGGTATCACGCTCATCAATACCGGTGTGCGGTTGTTCCACCACTAATTCTGTAAGTGCCGGGTTGTGTAAGTAAACCCGGCACCCATTTTCATAGAAACAAAACTTATGAAACAGCTTACGGTCTATCAGATCGATTCGTTTACCAAAGAGAAATTCAAAGGAAATCCGGCAGGCGTTGTCGTGAATGCCGATGGGTTGAGCGAAACAGAGATGCTCGCTATTGCAAGAGAACTGAATAATTCCGAAACGGCCTTTCTGTTTTCTTCCGACGACAGCAGCTGCGACGGAAAGATTCGTTATTTCACGCCCACCAGAGAGGTTCCCACTTGTGGACACGCGACCATTGCAGCCATGTATGCCAGGGCGTTGGAAGAAAATCTCGGCTCATGTGCGCTGAAATACAAAACACAGATCGGCATTCTTCCCTTTGAAATCATCCGAAATAACGTAGATTATCAGGTTATTATGACCCAAGGCAAATTCGAATTAAGTCCTTTGTTTGATCACGAAACGGCTCAACGAATTGTAACCGCATTGGGATTGACCGACGATGACATCGACCGCAGGTGTCCGATACAAATTGCCTCAACCGGGCATTCCAAAGTGATGATTGGTATCAAAAGCCGAAAAGCCCTGAATCGCCTGACGCCCAATTTTAATGATCTGGCAGCATTAAGCAAAGTAATCAATTGCAATGGCTTTTTTGCATTTACCTTTGACTCGAACACCGAAAATATACTGACCCACGGCCGTATGTTTGCGCCAGCCATCGGCATCAATGAAGACCCGGTAACCGGAAATGCAAACGGACCTTTAGGCGGTTACCTGATTGCCAACAAACTGGCCAAAACTGACAACTCCGTTTTTGAATTCAACGGAATGCAAGGTGAACAAATAGGTAGACCGGGCATCATTGCCGTAAAAGTAACTGCCACCGATGATGATCATCTTTCCATACAGATCAAAGGCGATGCAACTGTGGCTTTCAAAACGACAATCGAAATATAAATCTATTGATTGAAGCTATATTCTTCTAAACACTGCAAAAACAACTATGCTACAAGACAAAATAATAACGCAAATGCAACGCGACCGTTTTATTCAGACGGTATGTGAATCCGGAATTGTATGGGGACTTCAAAGCGAAGAAGGATTTGCAGTCACAGGCTCGAACGACTACGAAGATGAAAGCGGAGAACCCTTGCCATTGATTTGTTTCTGGTCGGGGAAAGCCCTTGCCAAAGCATGTGCAAAAGAAGAATGGTCGGGTTACGAACCGGTTGAAATTTCGCTGGGTGAATTTATTGAAACCTGGTGCATCGGTATGGCCAACGACAACATGATGGCTGGCCCCGATTTCGATCCGAATATGCACGGCTTTGAAATCGACCCTCTTGAGTTGATTGTAGAACTGGCAAAAGAACTAAATGCTCAGGAGAAAACACTTGTACTTCAAAATTACGCTCACCTGAACGACCTTGTGACCGAAGTCGAAAAGATTCTGAACGAGTAAAAATGAGTTATCTTTATCTGCTGAAACATTCCCTGTTTTTATTGATGAAGCTTATTCATTCCTAAATATTTAGTTACATGAAAATTCCGGCATCTTATCAAATAAAGGGCATCGACGCTTATACCATCGAGCACGAGCCTGTCTCTTCGGCCGACCTGATGATGCGGGCCGCCGGAACAGTTGCCGAATGGTTATGGCAACACGTGGAATATGACACCTCGTTTAAGGTAATGGCCGGCAACGGCAATAATGGCGGCGACGCTCTGGTGGTTGCTATGCTGTTAGCCAAAGCCGGTTTCAACGTCGAGTGTTTTCTATTCAATTATTCACAGAAATTATCTCCGGATTGCGCTTTTTACAAGGAAGAAATCGCAAAAAGAACTAACCTTCGGTTTGCAGAGGTCACCGACCCGGGGTTCCGTCCAGATATCAAAGCGGATGAGTGGGTGATCGACGGACTTTTCGGCACCGGACTAAACCGTCCTTTGGAGGAGCCTTTTGTTTCACTGATCCGGCATATCAACACCTCTGACGCTACAGTCGTTTCCATCGACATACCTTCGGGCCTGTTTGGTGAGGATAACCGGCAAAACAATCCGGAGCATTGCATCCATGCGACTTACACCTTATCGTTTCAGTTTCCGAAGCTCGCTTTCCTGTTTGCCGAAAACAGCAAAGTAGTCGGCGACTGGCAGGTATTGCCTATCGGATTACACCCGAAGGCAATCGAGAAGTGCCAGACAGCTTATAACTTTGCGACTCGCGAGGAAATGGCGCAGTTGCTGAAACCGAAAGACAAATTTGCCCACAAAGGAATATTCGGTCATGCCCTACTCGCTGGTGGCAGTAAGGGGAAAATTGGCGCCATCGTATTGGCTGCTAAGAGTTGCCTTCGAAGCGGTGTAGGTTTACTAACGGTACAGGTTCCTGCTTCGGGCAACGACATTCTACAGATCAGCGTTCCGGAAGCAATGACGATACCCGATGAAGGAGAAAATACCATCACGGCTGTGCAAATAGGAGAAAAAATCAATGCGGTGGGAATCGGTTGCGGCATGGGAACATCGGTCGAGGCGGCACAGGCATTGCATCAACTGCTGCAAACCTGCGACAAACCGATGGAGATAGATGCCGATGCGTTGAATATTTTGGCGCAACATCCGGAATGGATAAAACTGATCCCCACAAACTCCATCCTGACACCCCACCCTGCGGAGTTCGACCGCTTGGCCGGAAAATCGGCAACGGGCTACGAGCGTTTGGAGAAAGCGCGCGATTTTGCCGCTAAAAACAAGGTAACGGTAGTTCTCAAAGGAGCCTATACCGCAGTTATAAACGCAGACGGAGAAGTCAGTTTCAACAGCACCGGTAATCCGGGCATGGCAACCGCCGGCAGTGGCGACACTTTAACAGGAATTTTAGTAGCTTTGCAGGCGCAAGGATACCAGGCTTTCGATGCCGCCCGACTGGGTGTATTCCTGCATGGACTGGCAGGAGACATAGCTGCCCGAACCATTGCTTTTGAAAGCATTACAGCAAGCGACATAACGGCCAGTCTCGGATTTGCATTCAATGAATTGAGAAGTAAAACATCAAACAAACATAGTTGATATGATAAAATATTATTTGTTAACTGCAGCAATGTGCGTTGCACCCTTTCTGTTTGCTCAGACAGAAGTGGTAAGCAGTCAGGAAAGAGCCGGATTTTCCAATGGAGTCATCTACAATTTGCCCAAAACGGTTTTAGGGGTTGAAGTGGAAGCTGTAAAAACGATCAAACTGGCAGGACCATACTACCGCTATTCGGAACGGTATCTGGGTACAAAAGATGTAATTACCGAGAACAGCACTACCTGGTCGGTAAAATCGGTTAAAATAGTGCTCAAGTCAAAACCGGATCCTAACAACAGTTTCATGGTAAAACTGGATCCTGCATCCGGTGCATCGTATATAACCCTGACCCCCAACGGCACTTTGTTTGGAGTAAATATTCCTTTCAATCAGAACAAAATGAATGCTTCTCCGGCTCCACAAAATGACACTAATCCGAACCTTAGTTTCAGCGGGGCTGTGCTAAATGAAGAAGCATTGCAGGCCAATTCGGTCGCAAAAATGGCAGAACTTTCGGCCAAACAGATCTACCGCATCCGCGACAGCCGTCTTAACCTGATTACCGGCGACAACGACAAACTACCCGACGGAGACGCTCTTGCTCTGATGCTTTCTAATCTCGACAAATCGGAAAAAGAGCTGACTGCCCTTTTCGTTGGTAAAACAGTATCCGTATCGTCAACCATCACATTTGACGTGACACCGGAGAAACAGATGAAGAATGAGGTACTATTCAGACTTTCAACCTTAGGAGGCGTGGTATCAAAAGATGATCTCAGCGGACAACCTTACTATATAAACGTGCTGGATATTTCCGACAAGAATATTCAGGTCAGAGAAAAAAGCGGTCCAAGCGGATTGTATTACAGAATACCCGGAGTGGCAGACGTTTCTGTGATTGACCCGACAGGCAATGTCCTCATCAACAAAAAAATAAATCTGGGACAATTTGGTACGGTACAAGCCTTATCCGCTTCAATCTTCAACAAAAACACAGTTAAAATCCAATTCGATCCTCTCACAGGCGCATTGATTTCAATTGAAAAATAGCCTGAGAGCAGGCAAAATAAAGGCGTCTTCCCGATAAAGGAAGGCGCCTTGTTTGTTTTCTCTGAAGATGAGTGCTTATTTCTTAACAGCTTCTTTTGCAGCTTTTACAGTTTTGTCTGCACTCTTTTTTACTTCAGTAGCTTTTTCTGCTTTTTTACCTGCTTTTGTTTCAACGGCTTTAACTTCGCCTGCTTTTTTCACTTCACCTGCTTTAGCTTTTGCAGCTTCCTTGGTAGTTTTGGTTGTTGCTTCAGCAGCTTTTTTAGTTTCTGCTTTTTTTACTTCTTTAGCAGCTTTCACGTCTGTTTTTGCTGCTTCTTTCACTGTCTTAGCGTCTTTCTTTGTTTGAGTTACTGTAGCTTTAGCTGCATCTTTAGCAGTTTTTGGGGTTTGTGCATTAGCAGCAAAAATGAAAGCTGCAGCAACCATTACGGAAACAATTAATTTTTTCATTCGATACAATTTTAAGGGTTAAACATGCGGAACAAAAATACATTCAAAAATCACAAATTGTTTTCCGGTAAATACTTCTTTCAAGGTTTTAATAGTTAATTTAACTTAAATATATTTTCAATTAGCTTTACTTTCTTCGCAAATATATTTCCACCGACCTCCCGATTTTACCAACGGAATGATTTCGTCTAAAGAAGATCCGTTTCCCAGTTCATATCTAATTCTGACAAACGCTTTCGATTCGTCGGGTGTTACGGCCTCATCAACAACTGTATAACTTGTCAAACCACCATTTTTAGCAAAATATTTTGCACTCTTTTCTTTCAGAGTAGCAATAAATTCTTTTTTGCATTGCTCTTTCTGAGCGGGTGTCGCATCAGGGGACGTTGCAAGATTTTCGGCTGCCCGTTCATACTCGCCCGATTGCATACATTCAGCCAAATTTTCGACTGCAGATGAAGGTGTAATACCCACACAACCAACTAAAACAAGAACAAAAAACGCAACAAGCAATCCCGGATAAAGTTTCATACAGCGTGGATTTAGGTGTAAAATATTCTTCAAAAATAAAAAAAGGAAACCGAAGCTTTCAGTTTCCTTTAAAAGATGAGACTACGGAGAATTTATTTTTTCAACAAATCACGTATTTCAGCAAGGAGTTGTTCCTGTGCCGTAGGAGCCGGAGGCGCGGCAGGAGCTGCTTCCTGTTTCTTTTTCAGAGTATTAATACCCTTTATCAATAAAAATATCACTAACGCCAAAAGCATGAAGTTGATAGCGATAGTAATAAAGTTACCGTAAGCAAAAATAGAAGATCCGGCAACTTTACGAGCCTCTGCCAAAGGAGTTCCCTCAACAATAGTTCCCTTCAGAACAATATAAAGGCTGCTAAAATCAGGTTTTCCGATAATTGCAGATATCAATGGCATAACCAAATCGTTTACCACAGAATCAACAATCTTTCCAAAAGCGCCACCAATGATCACACCGACTGCCAGGTCGATCACATTCCCTCTCATGGCAAATTCCTTGAACTCTTTAATTAATCCCATAGACTTATGATTTAGAAGGTTTACAACTGAAGACTTTACAAACAAAACGCGACAAATTATTATTTATTGTCCTTAATTTTAAACATTAATTTATTTGCAAAAATGCAATATTATTTTCAGCAAAACAAGTGAAACGTGTAATATTGTATTTTGATATTTGATGTTAATTTTACAAAATACACAATTCTGACAACTACATTTTACGAATCAGGGTCGCATCATCACACTCCATAAGCAGAGTTTTGATGGTTTTGTGTAATATGGGATGCATCAGCTGTGGCGCTATTTCGTTCATTGGAACCAAAACGAACAACCGCAAATGAAGTCGTGGATGAGGAACAGTGAGTGACTCCGAATCAATTATCGAATTGTCGTAAAACAATATATCAATATCCAAAGGCCGGTCTTCATAACCGCTTTTCGCGTTTTGCTGACGTCCGGCATCCTGTTCGATATGCTTCAAAGCATTCAATAAAGCCAACGGTTCAAGAGCCGTTGTTATTGAAAGAGCAATATTGACAAACTCATTATCGGAGTCAAAACCCCATGGAGAAGTAGAGTAGAAGGAAGAGCACAATTCAACCTTTCCGCAACGTTGTTCTATTTCGCTGATTGCAAAACGAAGATTACGTTGCTTGTCGCCCAGATTGGATCCCAGACTAAGATAGACTTTGCTCATAATGCGTGGTGGTAAAAAAAGATAGTGAACAAACAGGCTTCCGCCATTTGTTCACTATCGAAGAAATTTATTTGAATACCGGATTATTCAGCGTTATGTTCCAGTTGCAGCGTGCGGGTAGGTTGTTCGCACACTTCAGCAGGACCATAATACTGGATAGGGCCAGGATAAACGAAACTTGTAGTGGTTGCCCATGTTTCGCGTTTTGAAGCGAAATATTTGAAAGGAGCACCATCCAAAAGCACCAATGCTTTCTGGATTACAGGTTTCATTGCCCCGTGACGACGTTCCATGTTCATCATCATTGTGATAGGCACACCGCCTGCGATCCATTCTTCTGCAGGAGCAGTCAGGTTACGTACAGATGACATGTAACCGGTTTTGCCGGCAGAAATCAACAGAGCTGCTGTATAACCCAATGAATAGGTGTAGTTAGCATCAAAATTAGATGGGATAGCGCAACGTCCTTCGTAACCGAAGAAATGGTTGATTGCAGAGAATTTCCCTTTGTAAGAGCCTGCTGCTTTCAATTTTGCCAAACGTTTAGCCACCATTTCGATCAATAATTTTTCTGTTTCGATCAAAGAAACCTGAACGTTACCGTGCGGGTCACGATCGAGTGTAAGCTGACGCGCAATACCCTTAGGCAGATCACGATAAACCTCGCGGCTTTCAGGAGAAAGCAAACCTTTCACATACTGACGTTTTTCGTCTTCTGTTTCCAGCGCATTGAAGTCATCGTTGTGAGCCAACAGGTCATTCAACTCAGCAATCAGTTTCTTCATTGCAGGGATGAATTCTATCAAACCTTCCGGAATCAGGATCGTTCCAAAATTAAGACCCTGGCTTGCACGGTCTACAATCACTTTTACGATTTGTTCAACAACATCGCTCAGTGTCAGATTTTTTGCTTCTACCTCTTCCGAAACAATACAAACGTTAGGTTGGCTTTGCAAAGCACATTCAAGAGCGATGTGCGAAGCAGAACGACCCATCAAACGGATGAAATGGTAATATTTTTTTGCAGAGTTAGCATCGCGCTGAATGTTACCGATCAACTCAGAGTAAACCTTACAAGCGGTATCGAAACCAAAAGAAGTTTCGATCATTTCGTTTTTCAGGTCACCGTCAATTGTTTTAGGGCAACCAATCACCTGAATACCGGTTTTCTTTTGTGCATAGTATTCTGCAAGAACACAAGCATTTGTATTTGAATCGTCACCACCGATAATCACGATAGCGTTGATACCTAATTCTTTGCAAATTTCAGCACCTTTATCAAACTGTTCAGTTTCTTCGAGTTTTGTACGACCAGAACCGATAATATCAAAACCACCGGTATTACGGTATTCGTCAATAATATCTGCTGTCAGTTCAACATATTTATGATCAACCAATCCGCTTGGGCCGCCCAAAAAGCCGTAGAGTTTGCTTTCCGGATTGAGGGCTTTGATACCATCGAAAATACCTGAAATAACGTTGTGACCACCGGGAGCCTGACCACCGGAAAGAATAACGCCAACATTCACTGCAGGAGCAGCTACTTTTTCAGTTGCCGGTTCGAATGTGATCAATGGCATTCCGTACGTATTCGGGAAAAGTTCTTTAATTGCAGCCTGATCGGCTACCGATTCGGTTGCTTTGCCTTCTTTCAGGACAACAGGGCCACCTAATGCTTTTGGCATTTTTGGGTGATAAAGTGACCGGGAAATCTGTAACGGACTTTTTTCGATGGATTTCATCATAAATTTAATTTATATAACCGGATAAGTTCCATATAGACAAGTAAAAGTCAATGGTTCTCATTTGGTTATGAGTTGTTAGGTTTGTTTGAAAAATGATTGCGAATTTACTAATTTTCCAACAGAAAAACGCAAAAAACGCCGATTTTTTATCCGAATGATCTCATCTCCGGTTCATCGGCTGTTTCTTTACCGAGCTACCATCTGATTACGGATAAGCCGGTTATTGTACTGCTGAAGTATCGCTTTGATTTTCTGCGTCATCCGATTTACCACGACTGGTTCTTTATTCAACAGGTTATTGGTTAGCATTACGTCTTCTCTGAAGCGATAGAGCCCGATCGGATTTTTACCGTCGAACCGCAACATATAATCGCCTTCCATATATTGCATTACCCCACCATCGTCGTTCACCACAAAAGGAGCTCCATTCTTATCAAGCATATCGGCACCAAAGGCAAAATAGGGTTTCGGATAATGCAGGTAATCCAAAAGCGTAGGCATCACATTCAGCTGTTGCATCACCCGGGTATCCTGCACCGGTGGCAGCGAATGATCGGGCGTGAAGAACACAATAGGAATTGCGAAATCGCCCAAGCCGTTCTTATATTCGTTGTGAACAACTGCCGGCAACGAATGGTCAGCAGTGATTACGAAAATTGTATTCTTGTACCATGATTGTTGCGAAGCTGTTTTAAAGAAGCGTCGCAAAGCATAATCGGAGTAGCGGAGACATTTGTGCAAAGGAATTTTTCCCTCGGGAAATACATGCTGGTATTTTTCAGGTACGTGAAACGGATGATGCGACGAAAGAGTGAAAACGGTTGTCAGGAAAGGCTGACGAAAACTTCCCATTTTATTCGCAAAATACTGCAAAAATTCCTCGTCTTTTATCCCCCAAAAGCCATCAAAATCGGCATTATTACCATATTCGTTCATCCCGTAATAGGCATCATATCCCAGCAATTTTGACATCGCATCAAAACCCATTGAACCATTGGGGGCACCATGAAAGAATGCAGTCTGATATCCTTCGTCTTTGAGTAGTGCCGCCAAACCTTTCATGTGATTACTGGCATAGCGACTAATAGCAAAAGGCTGATACAAAGAAGGAACGCTCGCCAGAACCGAAGGCATAGCTTCAATCGACTTGCGGCCGTTGGCAAAAGCATCGTAGTATGAGTGGCTGACCGAAATCAGAGAATCGAGAAATGGAGTATAACCTTTGTAGGTACCGTTTTCAAGGTAACGGTTCATCGATCCTACGTTTTCGCGGGCAAAACTCTCGAGAATAAGAATCACTACATTCTTTTTCTGAAATTTTTCATCCGTAAGATTCTTATGTATAGGAGAATAAATTGACTCAACCTCACTATCCGAATAATAGTGCTTTTCTTCCAGCACTTTCGCATTGATGGTACGCAGCATTGAAAACGGAGTATTGAGCACAATGCCCAGTTCGGCAGGATTATTCGCCTTGGCACCGGCATCAGCCAACGTGATCGGACGTGTGGTGCGGGTAAACCCTCCACGGATTCCGGCAACAGACAAGCCGATGACCAATAAAAGAACGGCAAGCGTGACCGGATAAAAAAGCACCGGTTTCTTCGTCAGTTTGGAAGGTTCTGCCTTGCCGTAACTTTTCACCAGCACCACCATGAAGAAGATGAAGATGAATACCAGATACCAATACTGAAGGCAACCGGCGCCCAATATGGAGAGAAGATTGTTATTATTGCCGAATTCGGTAAAGAACGACCAGTCGGTACGGTGCAACGTAAAAGGAAAGTACGCAATATCAATCAAATTGACCATAATGGCCACCCCGTTGGTTATAAAGAAGAGCCACTTGGTGACAGACTGGTAAATAGTGTGATAACGTATCCGCAAAGGGATGGATTGCAAGGCTATATTGAGAATATTGACATAAAGAGCACCCGCCAAATCGAAACGCAACCCCTGCAACATCAACTCACCCAAATGACCCGGCGTCATATCTACAAACAAATGCCGGTTGAATACATAAAACAGTAATCTGGTTACCGAAAAAAGCAGCATCACTACCAGGAAACGCCAGGCGATCATGACGTTAGCATTACTTATTATCAATGGGTTGATCCAAAAACGTTTCCAGAATTTATTATCTCTCATCTTATTTCTTTTCGAAGTCATTAATTGTACAGCGTCATCAGAAATTACGCATTTCAGAATTATGTAAGGGGCTTCCGCCCCTTTGACCCCGACTTCCTTTTTGTCTTGCCACAAAAAGGAAGCAAAAAGGTCAAGGCTATGCCCGCTTCGCTCAAAAAACCGGCGCTCGTCAAGCTAAATTGTCCAAACTTGCTCCTTCCTTTCGTCAGGAGCTTCAAACAATGGACAATTTTACGCTTGCCTCTCTGGTTTTTTGGCTCTCCGGACAAGGCCGATCCTAATCTGACGTAGCATCCTTTCGAAATTCAGTGTCTATTATTTGCCAAAATCTCAAATACGTAATCTTTGGTAGCGTCATCACGACACTGCCATTATCAGAATTTTTTTTCAATCTCTTCGTTGCTCAGCACCACCACAATTTTCTTTCCATCCGGAGTATAATTGGGGTTTGAACAGGCAAACAGCTGCCCCACCAAATGATCCATTTCTTCAAAAGCCATTGGTTGGCCATAGCCTACCGCAGCCGCTTTGGCCAGTGTAAGGGCTATGTTTTCGTGCAATACCTCTTTCACATTGGCATCTTTATTTTTGATGCAGTCAATGATACTCTCCACAATAGGAAGAACATCCTTACCTTCGAGTCCGGCCGGAATACCGTTGATTGAGAACGTTTGTTTACCAAACAATGCTATATCAAGACCAACGCACCCCAGTTCGTCAATAGCCGTCTGTAACACAAGGGCATCTGCAGCATTTAGTTCCACTATTTCGGGGAAAAGCAACTGCTGCGAAATACCATGACGACTGTTGAGCTGTTCCATAAACTGCTCGAACAACACACGTACATGGGCTCTTTGCTTATCAATGAGCATTACGCCTGATTTACCGCCGGTAATGATGTAACGGCCTTTGTACAAAAGGTAATTGCTTGTCTCCGGCAAAGGATCGGACTGATCTATCACTGACGAAAGTAAAGAAGGTACAACCATCGGTTCCATTTCGGCAACCGGAGGTTCGTACGATGGCTGTGATACCGGCTTTTCGAAATCCTGATACAATTTTTCCCAATTCATAGGCGGACGGGAATAATTAGGTCGTTCCGAATGAGTCTCGAACGGATTGTAGGCAGGATTCACCTTTATCTGAGGCGGAATAGCAGGACGGCTCCTGTCGATTACAGGAATATCGATGGCACCTTCCACATCAAATTCAATGCTTGGTACCGCATTCGACTTGCCGAGCACTTCTTTGATTGCAGCGGTAATAATCGGCCAGATAGCAGCTTCATTCTCAAATTTGATTTCTGTCTTTGTCGGGTGAATATTCACATCGATGCTACCCGGATCAATATCGAAATAGATGAAATAGTTTGGTCCTGCATCGTTTGCCAAAAGCCTGTCGTAAGCCTGCATTACCGCTTTGTGAAAATAGGGATGGCGCATATACCGTCCGTTCACAAAGAAATATTGATTGGCATTTCGCAGGGCAGTTTCTGGCGTCCCCACATAACCCGAGATATTGACTAACGTGGTAGTGGTGTCAATCGGAAGAAGCTGGCGGCTAAAATTATTGTTTTTGTTACCAAAAATATGCGCAATTCGCTGTCTTCTGTTAGTGGCAGCAAGTTCGTAAATCTCCGTATCGTTGTGTGTTAGCGAAAAATGCAATTCCGGGTATACCAAGGCAATCCGTATAAATTCCGTGATAATATGCCGGAGCTCGGTTTCGTTCGATTTGAGAAATTTTCTTCGGGCCGGAACGTTAAAAAAGAGATTCTTAATAAAAAAAGAAGTCCCTGTCGGACAATTGCCCGGCTGCTGGCTTTCAACCTGCGACCCTGCAATATTGATGAAAGTTCCCAGTTCATCTTCTTTACGGCGTGTTCTCAATTCGACCTGCGCTACGGCAGCAATAGAAGCGAGCGCCTCTCCCCGAAATCCCATCGTACGCAGGGCAAACAAATCGGCAGCCGAACTGATCTTTGAAGTAGCATGACGTTCGAATGCCATACGGGCATCCATTTCTGACATTCCCTTACCATCGTCTGTCACCTGAATCAGTGTTCGTCCTGCATCTTTCAAGACCACCTGAATATTGCCGGCGCCTGCATCAATTGCATTCTCCACCAACTCTTTTATCACTGAAGCCGGACGTTGAATTACTTCGCCGGCAGCAATCTGGTTGGCTACAGAATCAGGCAAAAGGTGAATGATATCGTTCATTAATCAACTGACAGATAAGTATATTTGTTTCCTCTTCACTTTGTGTAAAGGTGTTGCAAAGGTAGCTAAAATTTGCATAGAACAATAACCACAGAAGTGGGCTAAAAAGAGAAAGGCCGCCATCAAAAATAGCGACCTCTACTCCAATTCATTAAAAAACCAGACACAATTCTCTTACCTTAAAACTACTTCTATTTACATTTTTCGAACAATGTAGCCGGCAACCTATCGACATCTATCACATCACCAGTCTTGTAGCCCGACGCATCGAATCCTTGCGGCACATCGGTAGACTGACCAACCAACACTTTAATTTCCGTACGACGGTTAACCTGATGAGCTACTTCGCTACAAGGAACACAGTCGGCGCATTTGTTCAGCAAATGATGCTCTCCATACCCTTTGGCAATAATCCTGGTCGGATCAATACCTTTTGAAACGATATATGCAACCGCCGATTCAGCCCTTCGTTGAGACAAAGCGTCGTTATACGAGAAAGATCCCCGGGAATCGGTATGCGAACCCAACTCTACCTTGATCGGATAAGATTTCAGGATAGCAACCAAACTATCGAGTATAGGACAGGCATCAGCTCGAATATTCCATTTGTCGAAGTCGTAATGTATATTGCTCAACCTCCATTTGAAGTTCTGCGGAAATTTATCCAGCAAGAGATCATGTGGAGCCATCTGTTCCAACCCTTCAGATGACTTATCTATAGATGTTTTCATCTCCAGACAATCTTTTCCATAACCTTTTTCCGTTCCCAGAATCACCACATCACAACTCTTATTGACAATATAGGCGTATTTTCCGGCTTTATTAGTCTTGGCTACGTAAACTTTGTTTTCGCTTTTATCCCATAGAAACACCGTTGCTCCCCTGAGTAACTCCATCGTTTGGCGATCTCGCACAAAACCCGCAAGTGTTTTGTTTTCATTAGCAAGCTCTACTCTGAGACCTTCTTTTTCATTATAACGAGCCGAATAAATATTATCTTCGCTGCTAACCCTGTCGGAAGTAAAATAACCCAGCTTTCCATCCGGAGCCTGAGTCCACCCAAAATCATCGCTGGTACTGTTGACCGGAGATGGCATATGTTCAGGAATGCCAACACCCATGATAGCATCTTCCAGTTTGACCCGATAGATATCCAGGCCTCCCAGGCCTTCCTTGCCATCGCTGCTGTAATACAGGTAACCATCAGCGGAGATAGACGGAAAAACCTCGTTACCGGGTGTATTCACCTTCCCAGGGATCACGAAGGGTTCTATCCAATGTTTATTTCTGTCTGAGCGTTTACTAAAATAGAGATCATATCGTCCGGGACCACCTTTTTTGTCACTGCTGAAAACCAAAATCGTACCATCTTTATTAATGGCCGGATGCATCACAGAGTAACTCTTCGGATCGCCAAAAGGCAATGCTTTTACATGCTTGATGGCATTATCACTGTAGCGACCCTCCATCAGGCGAATGCGGTTCACTCCATGCTTATCCGGTTTGTTATAGTTAGCCGAAAAATAAACTATCCCCGCATCGTCAATGGAGAGCCCACCCGAATTATAATGAAGTTTATCCAAGCCAGAAATCAATGTTCCTGAAAATACCTTATCCGCCTGGATGTATTCAGCTTTCAGGTATGCGCTCCTTGTCCGGACTGATGCATCGACATCGCTACCTGAAAAGACTCCCGACAAACGTTTTATTTTCGATTGCAACATTTTTATTGTTTTTGCCTTAGACACCTGCTCCGGAGACGGTACCGTTCCCTGAGCCTGCAATTGAGCAACAGGAACCTGCCACAGGCGGGAGTAGTAACCACCGTCCCAACCAAAAGCTTTCTCCTTTGTTGCCATAGGTCGGTTACTACTGAATAATAACTCTTGATCGTACAGATAAGGACAGAATTCACGATAGGCACTGTTCATTGTCAGGTAACTAACACTCCATAGCAACGTGTCTCCTTTGGCCATTAGCAACCTTTCCGGACGATAAGCTTTGATTTTATCAGCAAAGCTCGGCAGACCCGACAGCCATTTAGTGGCATTTTCGTAGTCGCCCCGGCGAGCGTAGAGCTCCCCAATGCGGAACTGCTCCTGAGCAGTAGAGGTTCCTTTTCCATTCGGATAAAGTTTGGTATATACCCGCAGAGCCTCCGGATAGTTACGCATCTGCCAGTAACTGTCGGCAAGGCGTTGTAATACGCCCGGACTGGCTGTCGCTCCCTGACTCAGATATGCTTCATAATATTCAGCGGCCATTGAGAACTTCAGTCCCCGGTAAGCTAAATCTGCTTTCTGAAGTTGTCCCGGAGTTTGACCGTTCACATAAGACACTCCCAACAAAAAAAAGAGGAACAGTACCAATTTACCACTCTTTGTTATGATATTTTGCATACGAACTGTATATTATGGTTACTTTATTTGGTTAATATCAATAATAACGGGGAGAAAGAATCAACCCGTTATGGTCGCTCTTGAGTTCAAGTCGCAGCATGATCTCGTGGGTTCCCCGGTTGTAATTCTTCAAATCAGACAACGTGTAGTCGTAAGCATATCCCAGTCGCAGCTCCGGCAACAACTGAAACTCGATGGAACCTACCAGGGCATCTCCAGTACGGTAGCTCACCCCTATCCCCAGCACATTCTGAAACCAGGCATTCATACTGAAGTCACATTGTAAGGGCGCACCTTTAACCACCTTGAGTAATGCTGATGGTTTAAGTTTTACGTTGTCACTCATATCAAACGTATAACCTCCTGTCAGAAAATAGTGATTATTGGCTCCAAAATTATTCTGATTAAGATAATTAATCGCATGAATCTTGGTATGAAGCAGAGCCGGAACTGATAAACCCATGTACCAATACTCCGAAGCATACAAAATACCAAATCCCGCTGTAGGAAGCCACCCGTTCACATCATCCTGAAAAACAGGGTCACCACCCCTAATGGTACTCACTTCACTATAATTGGCCCGATAATTGAGAACGCCCCCGCTTAATCCGAAGGCCAGAAAAGAGTTATCGAAGGGTACATGATAAGAGTAAAAGGCCTGCACACCGGTGGTTTTTTCTATACCCAAACGGTCTTCATACAACTGAAGGCCGTAACCCACATTACTATCCTCGTTGCGACGATCCCATGAAACGGTTCCCGTTTTGGGCGCTCCGTCAAATCCGACCCACTGGTTACGGTAAAGAACCGTAATATTGTCCGAGGCACGGTTACCCGCATATGCCGGATTGATATTCAACATATTGAACATATACTGAGAATACATGGGCTCCTGCTGTGCATGAAGAGTGCCCGTTAATGTAAGTGCGCTCAAAACAAGAAAAAGCGTCTTCCTGCGTAAAAGAACTGATAACTGATAAATTACCTTTTTAGCCGATGACATGTTTATTTGGTTTTATAAAGTGCTTAAAATTGGACGGATTATGAATTAACGACGTAGCGTAACAGATCCTTTGATTTTCTTAACCTCCGAGGTCTTTTTATTTGTCGTTGTCACAATGTAAAAGTAGGTACCTTCCGGAAGATCTTTTCCCAAAAGATTATCCGCACCCTTGCCATCCCAATCGTCATGGTAGTCCGTACTGCGATAAACCCTGTTACCCCAACGGTTAAACACCTCGACTTCCAGAGTGACGTTGCCCGAATGAACAATCTCAAAAGTATCATTATACATGTCTTTGTTCGGTGAAAAGCCTTCCGGAATATGCAGTTCTACTTCAGGTATGAAAGTAATTGTCGTACGCGGACTGCTCGGGCTCGCCTCAGTATTTAATGGATCGTCCGACTGGGCATCCTTTATTTGACCCGTACTATTTGAAAAGCCTTCAAACAAAGCCTGATTATATACGTTACCTATGAAATTATGAGAATATACCTGTACTTCTATAACAATCGAATCTTTAGATAACGGAGCAAGATAACTACCGGACAATAGCGTAGACATTGAATTTAACCCATCATACAGGCCATTAGCCTTTAAATTACCGGATGCCGTAATATTTGTCACCTTGAAGCTTTCTCCATGAGTAAAGACTTTTGAAAGGTCATCTTCCACCTGAATATTATCCACGATGATATTTTGAAGATTGGTCAGTGAGATAGTATACTTCCAGATAAACGACCCATCACTGGTCTGTTGGGGCTTAGTGGATTGCTTTATAATCAAAAGTTTTTCAGATAATGGAGTAACTGTGATCGACATCGTAGCTGTCGACTGGTCGCCGTCTACATCCGTCAGCGTATATACAAACGTATCCGTTCCGTGATAGTTAGGTGTTGGAATATAAATATATGTTCCATCCGCATTCAGAGTTACCGTTCCATGTGACGGATTTTTGTTCACACTCCAGACATTACCTCCATCTCCACTAGGAGTATCATTCCCGGCCACAGTTCCCGACACAGATGTACATTCTACGACACTCACCGCATCGTCCTTAGCAACGGGAACATCATTCACTGATGTAATAGTAACCGTAACGGTGGCGGTAGCTGTGCCTCCGTTTCCATCGCTAACTGTAACCGTAAAACTATCATTTCCATTATAATCTTTTGCCGGAATATAGGTATAAGTTCCATCCGGATTGACAGTTACCGTTCCATGAGATGATGCTATTCCTACGGCAAAGGACAGCACATCACCATCCACATCGGTTGCAGTAGCGGTACCAGTTACTGAAGTATCCTCCTGCGTCGTAACCGGCGTTACCGTAATAACAGGATCGTCATTTACCGAAACAATCGTTATCAAAACAGTTGCAGTAGCAGTCCCTCCGTTCCCATCGCTAACACTTACCATAAAACTGTCGGCGCCATGATAATCCGTTGCAGGGGTGTAGGTATATGTACCGTCGGTATTAAATACTACAGTTCCATGTAAAGGATCGCTGTCTTTTGTAAAAATCAACGCATCCCCGTCTACGTCCGTAGCGGTCACATTGCCATTTGCCGGAATATCTTCCTGCGTCGTGACCGGTGTTGCAGTAAGAACCGGAGCATCATTTACCGGAGTTATAATAACTGTAACAGTGGCGGAAGCTGCGCCTCCATTCCCATCACTAACACTGATCGTAAAGTTATCGTCTCCGTTATAATCTTTTGCCGGAGTATAAACATAAGAACCATCTGAATGAACATCTACCGTTCCATGAGAAGGATCACTTCCTTTGGAGAAGGTCAATGCGTCTCCATCCACATCTGTTGCTGTAGCAGTACCATTTACTGAGGTATCCTCCTGCGTCGTAACCGGCGTTACCGTAATAACAGGATCGTCATTTACTGAGATTACTGTTATCGAAACCGTCCCGGTAGCAGTGCCTCCGTTCCCATCGCTAACACTTACCGTGAAACTGTCGTCTCCATGATAATCCGTTGCCGGGGTGTAGGTATATGTACCGTCAGAATTAAATACCAAAGTACCATGTGATGGATCACTGTCTTTCGAGAAAGTGAGGGCATCCCCATCTACATCCGTAGCAGTTACACTGCCATTCAAAGGTATGTCTTCCTGCGTAGTAACCGGTGTTGCGATAAGAACCGGGGCGTCATTCACCGGAGTTATAGTAACTGTAACGGTGGCTGATGCAGTGCCTCCATTCCCATCACTAACACTGATCGTAAAGTTATCGTCACCGTTATAATCTTTTGCCGGAGTATAAGTATAAGAGCCATCTGAGTGGACATCTACCGTTCCATGTACAGGATCACTTCCTTTGGAGAAGGTCAATGCGTCTCCATCCACATCGGTTGCTGTAGCGGTGCCATTTACAGGGGTATCCTCCTGTGTTGTAACCGGTGTTACCGTAATGACAGGATCGTCATTTACCGCAATAACGGTAAGATTTAGAGTTCCGACCGCAGTACCTCCGTTCCCATCAACCACTGTATAAGTAACTGAAGGCACAGCGCCATTATAATCTTTATCGGGAGTAAGAGTAAAATCTCCGTTGGCATTTAAGATAAATGTACCTTTCCCCGAAATAACCACTGCCGTTCCTGGCAAATAATTTGTCCCATCCATGGTAAAGCCGGTAACCGTAAGAACATCCCCGTCGACATCGGTTGCGCCCGCCATGACTGTGCTCACCAATGGAGTATCTTCAGGTGTGGACACTGACAACAGCGTAGTTACCGGATCATCATTTACCGGAGTAATAGTAACCGTAACGGTGCCAGAAGCTACGCCTCCATTCCCATCGCTAACACTGATCATAAAGGTATCGTCACCGTTATAATCTTTTGCAGGAGTATAAGTATAAGAGCCATCTGAATGGACATCTACCGTTCCATGTGATGGATCACTTCCTTTAGAGAAGGTCAGTGCGTCTCCATCCACATCGGTTGCTGTAGCGGTGCCACTTACAGGGGTATCCTCCTGCGTCGTAACCGGTGTTACCGTAATAACCGGATCGTCATTTACAGAGATTACTGTTATCGAAACCGTTCCGGTGGCAGTACCTCCATTGCCATCACTAACACTTACCGTAAAACTGTCGTCGCCATGATAATCCGTCGCTGGGGTGTAAGTATATGTGCCGTCAGAATTAAATACTAAAGTACCATGTGATGGATCACTGTCTTTCGAGTAGGTGAGGGCATCTCCGTCTACATCGGTAGCGATTACACTGGCATTCAAAGGTATATCTTCCTGAGTGGTAACCAGTGTTGCAGCAAGAACAGGATCATCATTTACCGGAGTAATAGTAACCGTAACAGTGCCGGTGGCGGTGCCTCCGTTCCCATCGCTAACACTGATCATAAAACTGTCGTCGCCGTTATAATCTTTTGCAGGGGTATAAGTATAAGAGCCATCTGAGTGGACATCTACCGTTCCATGTGATGGATCACTTCCTTTGGAGAAAGTCAATGCGTCTCCATCCACATCGGTTGCAGTGACAGTGCCACTTACAGGGGTATCCTCCTGCGTCGTAACCGGTGTTACCGTAATGACCGGATCGTCATTTACTGAGATTACTGTTATCGAAACCGTTCCGGTAGCAGTACCTCCATTGCCATCACTGACACTCACAGTGAAACTATCGTCGCCATGATAATCCGTTGCAGGGGTGTAAGTGTATGTGCCGTCAGAATTAAATACCAAAGTACCATGTGATGGATCGCTGTCTTTCGAGTAGGTGAGGGCATCTCCATCTACATCGGTAGCGGTTACACTGCCATTCAAAGGTGTATCTTCCTGCGTCGTAACCGGTGTATCCGAAAGAACCGGTGCGTCATTCACCGGAGTAATAGTAACTGTAACGGTGGCAGAAGCTACGCCTCCATTTCCATCACTAACGCTGATCGTAAAGCTGTCGTCCCCGTTATAATCTTTTACCGGAGTGTACGTGTATGTTCCATCTGAATGAACATCTACCGTTCCATGAGATGGTGCTGTCCCTACGGCAAAGGTCAATACATCGCCATCCACATCGGTTGCTGTGGCGGTTCCATTTACTGGGGTATCTTCCGGTGTTGTGACTGGTGTTACCGTAATGACCGGATCGTCATTTACTGAAATTACTGTTATCGAAACCGTTCCGGTAGCAGTACCTCCGTTGCCATCGCTAACGCTTACTGTGAAACTGTCGGCGCCATGATAATCCTGCGCCGGAGTGTAGGTATATGTGCCGTCAGAATTAAATACCAAAGTACCATGTGATGGATCGCTGTCTTTCGAGTAGGTGAGGGCATCTCCATCTACATCGGTAGCGGTTACACTACCATTCAAAGGTGTATCTTCCTGCGTCGTAACCGGTGTATCCGAAAGAACCGGTGCGTCATTCACCGGAGTAATAGTAACTGTAACGGTGGCAGAAGCTACGCCTCCATTTCCATCACTAACGCTGATCGTAAAGCTGTCGTCCCCGTTATAATCTTTTACCGGAGTGTACGTGTATGTTCCATCTGAATGAACATCTACCGTTCCATGAGATGGATCACTTCCTTTGGAGAAGGTCAACGCGTCTCCATCCACATCCGTAGCAGTAGCGGTACCATTTACAGGGGTATCCTCCTGCGTCGTAACCGGTGTTACCGTAATAACCGGATCGTCATTTACTGAGATTACTGTTATCGAAACCGTTCCGGTTGCAGTACCTCCATTTCCATCACTGACATTGACCGTAAAACTGTCGGCGCCATGATAATCCTGCGCCGGGGTGTAGGTATATGTGCCGTCGGAATTAAATACTACTGTACCATGTAAAGGATCACTATCTTTTGTGATAGTCAACACATCTCCATCTACGTCTGTAGCCGTTACGCTGCCGTTAACAGAGGTATCTTCGTCTGTGGTTACTGATGGTGCTGTAAGAACCGGATTATCATTTACCGAAGTAATAGTGACTGTTACCGTGGCGGTGACGGTACCTCCGTTTCCATCGCTTACACTTACCGTGAAGCTATCATCGCCATGATAATCTTGTGCCGGAGTATACGTATATGTTCCATCTGGGTTAAAAACCACCATACCATGAATAGGATCGCTATCTTTTGTGATGGTCAACACATCGCCATCTACGTCTGTAGCCGTTACGCTGCCGTTAACAGGAATATCTTCCGGTGTTGTGATTGGCGTCGCTGTGAGGACCGGATCGTCATTTACCGGAGTAATAGTAACTGTTACCGTTGCTGTAGCTGTTCCACCGTTGCCATCGCTAACAATAATCGTAAAACTATCGTCTCCGTTATAATCTTTTGCCGGAGAATAAGAATAAGAGCCATCTGAATTTACCACCGCCGTTCCATGAGCAGGAGCTGTTCCTAGTGCAAAGGTCAATACATCTCCATCCACATCGGTTGCAGTGGCAGTTCCGTTTACAGGAGTGTCTTCTGGTGTCGTAACTGGTGTTGCGGTAATAACAGGTGCATCATTTACCGATGTAATAGTAATTGTAACCGTTGCGGTAGCCGTACCTCCATTACCATCGCTAACGCTTACCGTGAAACTATCATCACCATAATAATCCTGCGCCGGAGTGTACGCGTATGTCCCATCAGGATTAAATACTACAGTACCATGTAAAGGATCACTATCTTTTGTGATGGTCAACACATCTCCATCTACATCCGTCGCGGTTACGCTACCGTTAACAGGCGTATCTTCCTGCGTCGTGACTGGTGTTGCAGTCAGAACAGGATCGTCGTTCACCGGAAGAACCGTCACAACAATTTTTACGGTTGAGATACCCCCGTTACCATCATTGACTGTAATAGTAAAACTATCTTTTCCATTAAAATCTTTATCCGGAGTATAAAGGTAATCTCCATTAGAGTTCACTATAAGTGCTCCATGTAAAGGACTAATACCCTTACTAAAAGTCATATTATCACCATCATCATCCGAAGCGCTAACGCTATCATATATCGGACTATCTTCCATGGTCGTTTGCCTGATAGTAATTACAGGTACTTGATTTACATGATTTACAGTTACGTTTACTGTTGCAGTAGCAGATCCGCCATTGCCATCGGTTACTCCCACGACAAAACTATCAGATCCTGAATAATCGAGATAGGGGGTATATGTAAAAGTACCATCTGCATTTACCACTACGCTACCGTGTGCCGGATCACTGACTTTTGAGAATGTCAGCACATCGCCATCAGCATCCGTAGCGGTGACACTACCGTTAACCGGAGTATTTTCGAGAGTAGTAACAGAAGCTGCCGAAGCTACAGGATCATGGTTTGCTTCTGATACATTGGTTCTTCGAGTAGAAAGTGGAGAAAACGAAAAAGCGGTATTTTGTTTCAAAGCAACAGCCGATAAGCCGGCCTCTACATGCGTTTGCCCAAACATTCTATTGAATGAACATTCGCTTTCAAAGCATATGAATGCTAACAAAAGAAAGAATCTTAGACCTCCAGCATACCCCCCCATATCAACTGATTTTTTAAAATTTATACGACTTTTCATCCGATCAAGCTATAAATAAGCCTTATCATTTTGCAACTGCTATCTTAAATAAGTATCAACGCGTCCATAGCAGTGATTAAGATAACAGATTATATACCAAAGAAATATCTTTTTATACCAGAGATTTCTTTGCATTTCGGTATTTACCCGAAACAGGCAATCGTTTTTCTTGTGGGAGACTCTCTATTTTTCGATACCAACAATTCCATGCAGTCTACTATCACGTAACCTGTATAGGCAGGATAATTATGCAAGCAGAAAACATTCTAAAGAAACAAGCTATTATTTGTCCATTAATAAAGACACAAATAATTGATTTGCACTCAAAAAAGGACAAAACAATAACGTCTTTAAACAAGAATAAATCTTATTTCTCTTAGGATTTTGGGGAATGTACTCTAGATTATTAAAAAGTGCAGAATGAAGATTTTACCGGCATTTCCACGCTTCAAGAAAGTTAATAGATTCACTAAAACGTGGAACAACACCCCGGATAATAAAAATATCCGAATAAACATCAATAATCTTCAATAAACCAAAAAAACTCAATACTATAAGATCGGGAAAGACCTTAAGTGAATGAGATATTTACATAATATTTGCTTTACTTACTGCAAAGATACACGCAAAATTATAAATTCAATAAAATATACGAATAGAAAATTTCAGTTTATGCTCTTTACAGACTTTACCACAAGGGCATCAAGATCAATTATCTGGTCAAAATAAGGCATTAAGCTCTCCCTGTGTGTCACAAACACAATCGTTATTTCTTTCTTTAAAACACTTAAACAATGCATAATGTGGCCTTCTGTCTTTTTATCAAGGGCAGAAGTCGCCTCATCCAGCAGAAGCAGTTTAGGGAACCTCAACAGTATACGTGCAAGCGCTAAACGTTGCCTTTCTCCTCCCGAAAAATGGTATTGAAAATTGGTTATTTTAGCAGAAAGTCCCTCTTTTTCGCGTAAAACAATATCAAGGGCATTTACTTTGGACAGCATCTCCATTATTTGCGCGTCAGTAACTTTATACGGAGTATCCCACACCAGATTTTCACGGATAGTTCCGTCTACAAAGCAAACATCCTGGGTCAAATAGCCAACATGCTGCCTCCAGTTGGCCGATTCATCTTTTTGAAGCTGATTTTCTCCAACCAGAATTACGCCCTCCGTTGGTTGCAAAAGCCCGGTAAGAAGGTCAAGCAAAGTAGTTTTCCCTTTCCCCGATTGCCCTATAATACCCGTAATGGCACAATTGGGAATTTCTAGTCGCATTTTTTCAAAAACAGGAGTGCCGGAACGATATGCGAATGTTATGTCTTCAAATCGGATATTACCGCTCAAGCCATTAGCCGGTGGCACAGACAATTCTCCAAAGAACTTATCTTCCAATTCATTATCTGTTGCAATCACCAGATTAACCGACTGAAGATTAGTCGCCATCATATCCAGATAATTATTGCAACTTGTAAACAGCGGGAATAGCCTGCCAAACAACAGGATCAGCACAAAAATTGAAGTGAGGGGCATTGAATCGACCCTGTATCCGGTATAAATAATGACAACAAGACCAATAATACCTGTGATGGTGAAAACAAACTGAGACAGTGCTCTGTTTTTATTTTGCTTTTGCTGTAACGAAAACATGCGGGCGTTCATTTCGCTGTATTTCTGGTAATAAAATGCTTCTGCATTATGCACTTTGGCTTGTTTCACCATCGTCCAGAAATCGTCAATTTGTTTCGACATCTGACGAAAAATCCCAATATTCAAGCCACCTAACGAAAGCGAGCGCAAAATGAATTTCTTGAGGATAAGGAAGCAAATTCCACCCACAAGCAACACCAAGAACGTGAACTTAACCGAAACCAGAAACGAAAGCGCAATATTTGCTCCGATTAATATCAGGGAAGTGATTAAATTCATCAGGGCAAAATAATAGACCGATAACTTCGGTATCTCTGAAGAGAGAATTTGAATGTGGGTATGCCGGCTTTTACCGGTTAGATGCTGCCAATCGGACAAGACGATTTTTCTGAACAACCGGCTACGAAGCGTATGGATAAACTGTTGTTCGTATTCCGATTGCCACTTCGATTTCAAATAACCGAGCAGAGCTATGATTAAGAGCAATATAACAAAGCATATCAATATAAACTCCAGCGAAAATGAGATATTCCATTTTTCGCCGATCCCTTTCATCCAGTCTGCCACCTGATTGTGAGAAGAAGCCGGTGAGCTTTTATCTAGCATGCTCAACAACGGAATAAGCATTACAATGGATATGCCCTGATTCAGTCCCAACAGCAAAGTAAGGATAAAAACGCCAACCAGCCGAAGAGGTCTGTTGCGGTAAAAATAGCTGAAACTATGTAAAATCTGGCGGCTATTTTGCATAGTTCAATCTGCGTTTAATATAGCTGTAGGGCCGGTAGATAAAGTAAACAATTCGGAAAGAAGATTTAATCCTGAACAAATCAATCGGAATAATAGCCGATGTTAGGAATGCCCGCCATTTGTAAGACAACGTATTGCACAACAAAAATTTGTATCTTATACCTACAATACCATCACTTATAGGACGCTGGAGTAGCACCTCCTCATCAATTAATGCCAATGGATATGATTTCAGCAAACGGGGAATTGGAATTTGCGTAAATAAAGGTTGATTGATTTGAAAAAAATAATTCAATAGGAATCCGATTTGCGACACCATCCGCCCGGCTTTCAATTGCCTCACGAGACCATGCCATCTGTCGGCATTAATAGTCTCAAAAGGAAAATCTTTGATATCAACCAGCCATTTCAATCGTTGCCAGCCATGTTTAGAGCCATGGATAACCAGATATAACAAATTAAGTTCTGGCGCAAAGACCGCCACTTCACGACCACCAAATGCTATTTGTTGACGGTTATTTTCTGCAATCTGCCTGAATATTTTTGCCTTGAGGGGGAAAGGTTCGGAAACCGACCAGTGGATTTCCACCATGAATTGATTTGCCTTGTGCTCATATGCCAAATGATGAACACAATCCATCAATATCTTTTGGCGGGATAACTCCTCCGGCCATGATAAATTATCAACACCCACATAATCGTGTTCCGTTAGCAAGCTATTGACTTTTGTCATATCCGACCTGTCTGTCAGCAAAATATCTACGTCGTGGGAAAGACGAAGCGAAGGATTTCCGTATAGTTGTTGCGAAAGCACCGGCCCTTTCAGGCAAATAAAACCTATTTGGTTCTGCTGTAACAGGTCAACAATCTGAATAAAATAGCGAATCTTATTCAAGACCTGCATCTTTTCAGCCAGAAATTCCCGACTCCTGTTCTCTCCCAACAAACCATCAATTTGCTGATGGCTCAACCGGTGTCGGTCATGAAGTCGTTCTCTGGTAAAAGTTTCGCTAATCATGGATAACGTATTGATGTCTCTTTCTATACAAAGATATGTTTTTTGAGGATAGTTTCTCCGTGAAGCTCTATTGCGTCACAAATTTTCCGAATCGCTATTCTGCTTATGTTTCTTCATACAGTATGGATTGGTAGCAACATATTTTTCCACCAAACCTTTATACCTGAGGAAGAAACGGATATCATACATTCCCACAATAAATGCTTTCATATCTTCTGGTTCTTTAACTGTGCATTTATAAAATTCATTCGCATTAAAAAAACTCAAAAATGACGAAGTCGTATATAAATTCGGACTTTTTTCCAACATTTTCTTTATGCGGATATCTCGATCTACACAGTTTTTATAAAACACAGCTTCTTCTTTTCCTTGCCTTAACCTAACAGAGTCAACCAATATGCCTCTCAGTGCCTCTCTATATAAAAGCCTGGGATACATCTGTTCGATCGTATATTTAATTGGAATTGTCATCCAAAATTCTAATAAATCTTTATCCAAAAGCGGAAACTTATACTCGATTCCATACCTTTCACCAAATAAAGCCCATGAATCCATTCTCTGTGGAAGATGATATCGATAAAGAAGTCTGAACATGAAACCTTTTCTATCTCCAAACCCATAAATATTTTTTTCCGTATGAAAAAAGAATGCTCTCCAGTGTTTTATTACAAAGTGTGACTGAAAAAATTTACATCCATTTTGTTTATAAACTGCCATCTCCGACAATCTAAAAGGAACTATAGAAGGTAATATTTCACCACGAACTCTGCCTATTGTCGCTTTTAAGCCCCAACGTTTAATCCAGCGGAAAAGAGTCAATAATTTCAATCGAAAAACAATATGATTAATGGATCCTCTCAAACTTAACGACACAAATTCATCTCCACCCCATCCACTGAAAAGCGTACTGATATCATCGTTGCAAGCTTGACGCATTGTGTGGATTTCAATAGGCATCTGTTCAAACTCAGGCAAAATAAAATCATCAATATTAGCCGAATCTTTGTATGATAAATAGGCAACCTCTATCCCTTTTTGCTCTGCAAACTCATCCACCAGTTCTTTTTCGTTCAAGCCATCGATATCTCCATCTTTTGATTCAGGAGACCAGGAATACCCTTTCATTCGTGCTTTGTTATCAATGTTGTCTGCAAGGATAGCAGCCACCCCGGATGAATCTATTCCACCACTGACATGAGCTCCAATTGTTCCCTGTTCCATTCGAACCTGAACTGATTTCATCAAAGACTTCCGCAGACAAGACACAGCCATCTCAAAAGTAAGACCCCTATTTGTCCTTATTTTCTCTGGCCACCAATATTTCGTATTTACTATCTTACCTGTAGTTATATTTGTCACATATCCGGGAATAATTTTTTTGATGTGCTCAAAAACTGTGAGTTTATATTTTTTCCTTTTATGTAAATTAAAATTTCTCACTAAAGCTTCTTCAGATAAAGTATTATTAGCCAGATTTGATTTTGCAATACCAAACTCATGAGAAGCAAATATTAATAAATCTTCTTTGACGCTATAAGTCAGTGGACGTACGCCAATATGGTCACGCACCAAAAGGACTTTCTGCTGTTGAAAATCAATAATCACGGCAGCAAAATCGCCATTGAATTTATCGGCAAAACCAGCACCCCATGTCAGGTAAGCTTTTGCAAAGGCTTCTTCCGGTTGTTCAAATTCAAACGACTGCTTAAATTCTTCACTGTTATAGATACGGGCATCACATAACACGGCAACTCGTTCGCTGGTA
The DNA here is from genome assembly GCF_001618385.1 of Paludibacter jiangxiensis. Classification (NCBI taxonomy): domain Bacteria; kingdom Pseudomonadati; phylum Bacteroidota; class Bacteroidia; order Bacteroidales; family Paludibacteraceae; genus Paludibacter; species Paludibacter jiangxiensis. The sequence goes on from NZ_BDCR01000003.1 coordinate 575,265, forward strand.
TAAATTCCAGCTTTCGGCGTTCGCTTCTTGTTCCAACAATATCCCCAACCGTACGAACTATTTATTTCGATCTTGCTCTCAAAATCATTCCACTGGACTGCTTTTCCCAACTTCCGGACGTTCTCCGGGTTGATAGCACCGCCCTTCAAATTTACAATACCAAAAATAAAACCCATAGTTCAATTAGTTTTAGCCATAAGCCCCGTTTCAGAAGCGAAATATTTCTTTATACCCGTCGCTACCTTTTGGTGTTACCAACAACTCACCGACCATCAACCAAGCATGAGCATTCATTTTAAGTTGAGTGTCGTTTTCGAACCGGAGTCCCAAATAGAGTACCGAAGCAATATTCCGTCGGGAGAGCATTAAGCGAGCGGCAAAAGAACTTACCAGACATCTGTTTTTCCAGAAAGCAAGTTTATTGGCTCGCGATATTGCCCTACCAATGACTTGCGCCTCGTTCAAATCGACAGGGACAGATACAGGTGGAAGTATCTTAAATTGTTTGATGCAATCTTTAAATGGGAGAACAAATAGCAGTAGTTTAGCATAAAAAAGAAACGCTACTGCTTCTGCAAATAGCGTCTTCTCTCGGGTTGGTAGTCTCAGTAAGCTAATCAACCGATTCATACTTTTTGAACAATTTCGAATTTAACAGCCTTATCCAAAAACTCCAGCACCTCTTTCCGACAAATCTTCTCTTCTACCTCAAATTCGGTCATTAATACGCCAATAATTTCTTCAAAACTTTTGGGCTGATCCAGCAACGCCCATATCCTTTTCCCAACAGGATTCAAGCCGAAGTACTTACCATTTTCAAGATGCATCATCACCTGGTTGTCATCTAATTCACCATCAATAATTTGACGGTTTTTGCAGTATTTTTCTATCATGTTGTATATGATTTTTCGACTAAGTAAATAATGATTGTTCCCCGAAACACGGCACAGCAACACTCACCTCGTTATAACTGTTCCCGAATAAATTCCATGGTAGCATATATACTGCTTGTTTGAGGGCGCAAGACCTGCAGAACCTCTACCGATTGGGATAGTTTTAGCAATTGCGAAAAGAGGTTCCGTTCTGCTTTAGGCATTCCTTTCAGATAAATTTTTCGATAGATATGACTCCGCAACAGGTTGAATTTTTCCATACCTACAGGCCTCATTACTTCATACCGGTCTTTATCGTGAATCCCTAGCACAACCAGAGTATTTAATTTCTGTTTTTCCTGACAATTATTTTCTACCGGAACATAGAATTTCTGCATGGAAGGTCGGATCTTTTCCAAATTTTCAGTCCCAATAGAGAGTTTTGCTAAGGCATCTTCCCATAATTTGATTCGCGTTCGGATCGGCATAATCCAAATTCCGAACTCGTCTATGGTTACCGGTGTAATATCATCGTTAATAAACCGTGCCCCTTGTTGGCAAAAAGCAGCTGTTACCGACGATTTTCCAGCACCGGAATACCCACAAATAATTGTCCCTTTCTGGTTCAGTTCAAATGAACAACCATGGAAAGGGATGATCCCTTTCTGATGAAGAAGAGCTCCAAAAACTGAACCATTCAAAAACAGTTGTATGGACGCTGTATCAACTCCAGAAAAAGGAGATACTGTTATTTCACATCCATTTTGAACACGATAAGTAGCTACTTTATCTATCTTAAGCCAAAAATCAGTTTCATTAATCCGAATTGACTGATTGGTATATAACGAATCTAAATCAATTTCAGTTCTCTCTTTTTCTATAGCAATTTGAACGAAATCGAGAGGAAAACTAAATACCATAACATATTAGATAAAATGTAAATGCATACAGATTTACAATTTAATATTTAGCGTGCTAAAAAAGGAAGCATGGTTATACTGACCTTAAATATATTCAAAATTAAGCATCAATCAACTAGGACCAGTATACGTATCATATTCAGAGGACAAATAAGTTAATTTTGTCCCTGCCGTCTCCATCACATCCAGATCAATAATTTCGGGAGAGATCCATTCTTTTTTTTCTCTTTGTTCGTTCATAGTCGTAAAATTAAATTATTTTTACAATAAATAATCTTGTTGCAAATACAAAATTATAAACAGTAAAGATAATTTTTTCAAATAATATTGTCAATAGCCAGATTTTTTCATCACGTTAATTATTCATAAAGCAGACAAATCCAAAGTAGATTTATTTTTCCATTATATACTGCTTTATGCAAAAAGAAAGGACTCATCACTTAAAAAAGTAATGAGTCCTCGTATGGTAGCGGAGTCGGGAATCGAACCCGGGTCTCAACCGTGAGAGAGTTGCGTGCTGGGCCACTACACCACACCGCCATTGATTATACAATGCAAAGGTATAGTAGCTTCTTAAGTTTTACAACCTTTTTATTGTTAATTTTCGTACCAAAATCGGCAAATCTGTGGACTCTGCACTATAAATTATCTTGACGGTAATATATCTATTTTTGTATCTTTGCATCACTTATGGAACTGTCTGAATTTCTATCATATTATGCCGCTCATCCGCAGGTGGCAACGATAGGGAAATGGCTCACATCAGGCAAACGCAATCTGCAAATCGGGGGATTACTCGGTTCTGCCCGCGCGCTTGTTGTGGCATCTCTCTATTTTAAACAACCCTTCCACGCGTTGCTCGTGCTTGACGATGCGGAGGAAGCCGGTTACGCGTATCACGATCTGGTGCAACTTTTGGGTAACGATCCGGTCTATTTTATGCCGTCGTCGTATAAAACAGGAGTTAAATACGGCCAAGTCGACTCTGCTAACGAGATACTCCGTACGGAAGTACTCAACTTCGCTGCACGGAAAGAACCCGGCATCATCGTAACCTACCCCGATGCTTTGATCGAAAAAGTCATTGCCAACAATGCTCTTAGCGATTGTACTCTCACATTGCATACAGGCGAACGGGTCAATACCGATTTTGTAATCAGCATGCTCACCGAATACGGTTTTTCGCGAGTGGATTTTGTGTACGAACCGGGGCAATTCTCGGTACGCGGAAGCATTATCGACGTTTTTTCCTTTTCTTTCGAATATCCGTACCGTATCGATTTTTTCGGAGATGAAGTGGAAACCATCCGTACGTTCGACATCGAAACCCAGCTCTCCAAAGAAACCAGAAACGAAGTTTCGATCGTTTCGGACTTGAAACAACAAGATTCACTGGAAAAAGTCTCTTTTCTGGAATTCATATCACCGGAGACAACGTTATTCTTTACCGACTTTCGCTTTACCAGCGGCCGCATCGGCGATTTGTACGACGACATGCTCATCAAAGCCAACGAAGCCAAACAGGGAATTCCCAATCTCGAAGCATCTTTGATGACTTCAGAATTGTTTGTAGAGCAAGTTATCAATTTCAGAAAAGTAGAGATTGGTAGCAAAGCCACTTTTACCGACAACGAAAAAATTGAATTCAGCACCTCGATACAACCGCTCTTCCATAAAAATTTTGATCTGGTAAGTCAAAGCTTCACACAATCGATAAAGGAGGGATACCGCATTTACATTCTGAGCGATAGCAAGAAACAAACTGACCGTATTGCCGGAATTTTCAACGATCGGGGGGATGAAATTAATTTTACGCCGGTACTGAAGACGCTGCACGAGGGTTTCGTCGATCACGATATGAAACTCTGCTGCTATACCGATCACCAGGTATTCGACCGGTATCACAAATATTCGCTTCGTTCCGACAGCGCTCGCGCCGGGAAAGTAGTGATGACGCTCAAAGAGCTCAACCAGCTCAATCAGGGTGACTACGTTGTTCACGTCGACCACGGCATCGGACGCTTTGCCGGTCTGTTCACGATGGACGTTAACGGCAAAAAACAGGAGGTCATCAAGCTGGTATATAAAGATGACGATATTATTTTTGTCAGCATTCACGCCCTTCATCGTATTTCAAAATACAAGGGAAAAGAAGGCGAGCCTCCAAAGATCAATAAACTCGGTACCGGAGCGTGGGAACGCCTGAAAGAGAAAACAAAGAAAAAGGTAAAGGACATTGCCCGCGAGTTGATTCAGCTTTATGCTAAACGTCGGGCAGAAAAAGGTTTTCGCTATTCACCCGACAGTTACCTACAACACGAACTCGAAGCCTCGTTCCTTTACGAGGATACTCCAGACCAGAGCAAGGCAACGGCCGATATAAAGCAGGATATGGAGTCGGATTTGCCGATGGACCGGCTTGTTTGTGGTGACGTGGGGTTCGGGAAAACCGAAGTGGCCGTACGCGCAGCATTCAAAGCTGCAACTGACGGAAAACAGGTGGCCGTGCTGGTTCCTACCACCGTACTGGCTCTCCAGCATTACCGTACCTTCAGCGAACGATTAAAAGACCTGCCTTGTACTGTCGATTACCTGAGCCGGGCACGTAATGCTGCCGACACAAAGGAATTATTGAGCCGATTGAAAGAGGGCAAAATCGATATTCTGATCGGCACGCACAAACTAATCGGCAAAAGCGTACATTTCAAAGATTTGGGATTGCTGATTGTCGACGAAGAACAGAAATTCGGGGTTTCGGTAAAGGAAAAGCTTCGCCAGATCAAGGTAAATGTGGATACGATGACAATGACGGCAACGCCGATTCCGCGCACGTTACAATTTTCGCTGATGGGAGCCCGCGACCTTTCTATTATTAACACGCCCCCACCCAACCGCTACCCGGTGCAGACGTCGCTTTACGAATTCAACGAAGATGTAATCCGCGAGGCAATTACGTTCGAAATGGAGCGTAACGGTCAGGTATTCTTCATCAACAACCGCATCCACAACATCTACGAAATAGAAGCGTTGGTTAAACGCCTGATCCCCGGAGTACGTGTAGTCGTCGGCCACGGACAGATGCCTCCCGAAAAGCTGGAGAAGATTATTCTGGACTTTGTCGATTATGAATACGATGTGATGATCGCGACCTCCATTCTCGAGTCAGGGATTGATATGCCAAACGTCAACACCATCATTATCAACAGTGCACATCAGTTTGGGTTGAGTGACCTCCACCAGTTGCGTGGTCGCGTGGGACGAACCAACCGTAAGGCTTTCTGTTATCTGATGACGCCACCGACCAATCTTATCACTCCCGAAGCGCGCCGCCGCCTGCAGGCCATCGAAAATTTTGCCGATCTGGGCAGTGGTTTCAACATCGCCATGCAGGACCTCGATATCCGTGGAGCTGGCAACATGTTGGGTGCCGAACAGAGCGGTTTTATTGCAGAGTTGGGCTACGAGACCTACCAAAAGATTCTGAACGAAGCTGTTCAGGAATTGAGAGACGAAGAGTTTGCCGATCTTTACCGCGAAGTGGAAGCCGAAAAAGGAGAGAAAACCATAGAATATGTTACCGATTGTCAGATTGAATCGGATTTTGAACTGATGTTCCCGGCTACCTACATCGAAAGCATACCCGAAAGGATGAACCTCTACCGTGAATTGGACAACATTACCAACGAACGCGATTTAACCGATTTCGAACAACGTCTGAACGACCGTTTCGGATCAATTCCTCAGGAAGGGTTGGAACTGATTCAGGTGGTACGACTTCGGTGGTTGGCAAAAGAATACGGTATCGAGAAATTGGTTTTGAAGAACGAAAAATGGATTGCCTACCTGGTTACCAATCCACAATCGCCTTATTATAAATCGAATAATTTCGGGAAGGTACTTAATTACATGGCCAAATATCCGCGTAAATGTCAGTTAAAAGAGAACAAAGACAAACGTTCGGTAGTAATTACGCCGGTACGCAGCGTGATGGAGGCCTACAATGTGATGACCACCATTACTCAGGGAGATTAATTCTGTTTTGTTGGGATTGAGTGTATCTTTGTAGTCCCGGTGTCACAAACCGGTTAACCATTTAATTTTAAAACAATATGAAAACAAGACATATTTCTATTCTTTTGCTCATTGTTTTGAGCATAACCGGTGCGGTTCACGCGCAGTCCGCAAAGCCGATCTATCAGTTTTCGGTGACCGATCTGTACGGTAAGACCTTTGATTTTTCATCCCTCAAAGGAAAGAAAGTGATGATTGTAAACACCGCTTCCAAATGCGGACTGACACCCCAATACAAGCTTTTGGAGGCTCTGTATGAAAAATATAAAGACCAAAATTTTGTAATCGTAGGTTTTCCGGCCAACAATTTTGCAGGACAGGAGCCCGGCAGTAACAGCGAGATCGCCGAATTTTGTCAACAAAACTACGGAGTCACGTTTCCTATGATGGAAAAAATATCGGTGAAGGGCAACGATCAGCATCCTATTTACAAATACCTGACGACAAAGGCAGAAAACGGTTTTCAGGATTCGGAGGTACAGTGGAATTTTCAGAAATACCTGATTGATGCCAAGGGTTATCTGGTCAAAGTGATTCCGCCGCGAACCCTACCCGACAGCCCTGAAATCATCAGTTGGATAGAACAAAAATAGACGAACGAATGTCATCGGATAAGATAGAACGCGAAAAAGAGACAATTCATACAATGATCAGCATTTATTGCAAAGGGAAGCACAAACAGCCCGAACTTTGCGATGAATGCCGGTCATTGCTTTTATATGCCCAGCAACGTTTATCCAAATGCCACTTTGCTCCGAACAAACCGTTTTGCAAAAATTGCACGGTTCATTGCTATAAACCGGATAAACGTCAACAAATCCGCGAAGTAATGCGGTATGCCGGCCCTCGGATTTTTTTCTATTATCCGCTACTAACTTTGAAACATCTGGCACAAGGAATAAAAACCAATCTCAAACTCATTTTTCAACATGCATAGAGAGAAGATTCTGTTCGTTTACAAGGAACCGTCAACTTTTGTAAAGACCGACAGGCAAATCCTTGCTGAAAAGTATGACATCACCGACTATTGTTTCCGTCCGGTAAGAGGTATTGGTAAAACCGCGTTGGAAATGGTGAAGCAGTTCTTCTTTCTGCTATTGATCGGATGGAAATTTGACAAAACCTATATCTGGTTTGCCGATTACCACTCTTTTCTACCAGTTTGGTTTGCCCGCTTGTTAGGAAAAAAGTCGTTTCTTGTCATTGGTGGTTACGATATTTGCCGTGAACGATCGCTTACTTACGGAGCTTTCTGCTCCAAATTTCGGGGATTCTTCACCGCTCAAAGCATCAAAAAAGCCACAGTCAACCTAACCGTCTCGCAATACGTCGGCCGGAAAGTCGGTTTTGTGTTTCCAAAAGTAAAGCACGAGATGATTTACAACTGCATCAACATGCAGACGAACGAAAACACAAAGCAAAAAGAAAAACTGATTTTATGCGTTGCCCTGATCGAGTCGCAAAGGACGTTCCTGCGAAAAGGAATTGACACGTTTCTGGAACTTGCCGCCCACGTCCCCGATTACAGGCTGGTACTGATCGGTCCGAATAAGGCCGCCATGGCATTATTTCCGAAACCGTTACCTGAAAACGTATCTGTATTTGAACGCCTTCCGCACGCAGAACTCGCCTCTTACTTTGAAAAAGCTTCGTTTTATTGTCAGTTATCGCGGGTAGAAATCTTCGGCATTGCCATCGGAGAAGCTATGCTCAATTATTGCATTCCTTTGGTTACCAATGAAGGTGGAATGCCCGAAGTGATCGGCAAAACCGGAGTAATTGTTCCCCGAAACGCGCCGAAAATAGCAGAAGAAATCCGTCAACTTGAAGTTATGGAGACTACGGCACAACGAAAAGAGTGCCGCGACCGGATTCTGGAACTTTTCAGTCTGGAACAGCGAACCAAGGCTTTATTGACGGCTATTGAAAAGTATTAAAATCACTTCGTTCCTGAAAGCTGCATAAAGAGCTCATTCCAGTGATTCATAACATTTTTCATCGAAAAACGATCGCTGTTTATTTTTGCCTGAAGGCCCATTTGTTGACGCAAGGCATCGTTCGCCATCAGTAACGAAAGCTTTTCAACAAAAGTGTCGGCATCATCTTCCGTAACAAGAAAACCATCTTCACCGTCGCGAATCACATCGCGCGGGCCGCACTTGAAAGCATACGAAACAATCGGCAATCCGCAGGCAACGGCTTCCAACAGCACCATGGGTAAGCCTTCAAAGCGTGAGGTCATCACGTAAATGGAACTGCTGATATACTCTTCAAAAATATGAGGCGTAGGAGGTAATATCTCCACCGAGCTCCGATAAGACGAAGTTCTAATCCTGTCTATCAATTCATTGTCGACCACATCGCCCACTAGCGACAATTTCCATTCCGGAAAATTGGGAGCTACCCGTTCCCAAATATCCAGTAACCGGTCAATTCCCTTGTCAAAAGAAATTCGTCCGATGGTGAGAATTCTTTTAGCGGAGTAATCAGCATGTTGTTCGGTAGTGAAAGGCAGCGGATTAGGCACTACCTCCACATTTGGTTTCTCGAGCCAAAATTGTTTATCTTCTTCCGTCAACACGATAAACCGGTCGTAATGAACCGGCAGGTGCGAGTCGTGACGCAGGCGGTAGAGGATACGCGCCCGTTGCAACCAACTTGTCGCTCTCCGAAACTCAATTTTCGCCCTTGGTTTCAGGCAACGGTGCGATTCCAGAATTTTTTTGCTGCCGTCTTTTATCTTGTACAGAAACTCTTTTTCGTCACGCGACATAGACACCACAATATCGGCTTTTTCAGTCATCAATATCTCTTCCAGCAAACGACGATGTTCACGAAGCTTTTTACGGTACAAAAAATAGCTCTTCAAAAAATTCTTTTCCTGAGCCAGTTCCAGATAGTTGAGATCAAGCTCAATATGCCGTATTTTCGGAGAAAAAGGATAAAAAGAAGGTTGTCCTTTATGATCGGTAGTAAGAATAATCACTTCATGACCAAGCACATCGGCCATGTAATTAGCTTTCTGCACCACCACCCGCTCCATGCCTCCGCCTTTAGCAGCAGTTGTCGATATTGTATAGATGATTTTCATTTTCTTCAATTGAACAAACGACCGAATACCGCATCGAAACGACGGTTCCAGGTGTGATCGGACTCCGCCCTTTTGCGGGCATTTTCTTTCATAGTGCGACGCAATGCCGCATTTTCGGGCTTCAGATAAAACGCCGCTTTTGAGACAAATTCTTCATCGCTGCGACACAAAACTATTTCCTTCCCATCTTCAAAATAGCCGGCCAGTTCTTCACGGTAGGGCGCAATTTGTAAGCCACCGCACATCGGTATTTCGAAAGTACGCAAGTGTATTTTATGCACCGGATTTTTCAGCACAAAGGTATTGCGCAATTCGGAAATTCCCAGCGACAACGCATGATTGGAATAAACCGCGTTCATCTGTTCAAAAGGTACGGAACGCTTCAGCTCCAGAAAATCATTACGATGGAGTTGCTTTTTTTCAGGAAACAGTTTATTCATCACCGTTCCGCAGGCCACCCGGCGACCGATGGCAAATGTTGACAAATTAGCCAGCAGCTTCAGGGTATCTTTGTAGGTCAACGATTTTCCGGCACCACCTTTTCCATCGGCAAAAAAGCCATCGGAATACAACGTGCAGGGAATCTGATGTTCGGTCAGCGAATTGACCCGAATCACCCGATCGTCATAAAGCGTACCAATAAATCCCACCGACAACATTTCCTCTCCAAAATCAGGTTTGAAAAGGTGAGGATTAGCCGCGTACGGTTGAAAAACAGAGTTGCATTTCCATCCGTCAAACAGGTATTGCGTCTCTCTGGAAGTGAGCCAAACCAAATCAAAATAAGGCGCTATCTCCTTATGGATGAACGGAGCATGAAGATTATCAAAACAAATCAGCAAAGATGGAATGCCCAACGCTTTCACCTGCCGCATGGTTTCGGGATACAACAAGCGAGAAGGCACACAGTTCATGAACAAGTCGTAGGCTTTCCCTGCTTTTTGCAAAAATGGAATCAACTTTTCATTTGCCTCATCTGTCGATTTAAAAGTCAACGGATTATACACCGTAACAGTATGCCCTGCCCTTTCTAATTCATCGAGCAGATGAAACCGCTGCCACTGTTGCATATACGCACTCGTTTCGGCAAAATAGTATAGAATATTCATTGAATTGCTGCGAATTAAAATTTAACGCCCGGATATCGTCTCAATACCTTCGCCATCGTGATGGCCAAATCACCTGCAAGAGAGAAGCGTGAAGTGATGACTTTCAACAAAAAACGTTGCCATGCAGAAAATGGCAATTTAATTTCCGGATGCCGTTTTTCAACATCGGCAAAAAGGGAAGCATATTTCCTGCGCAAAGCAGGTGTGGTATGCAAAAGATAAGCCCCACGATCCATCAAACGCGCCTTGGCCAGATAGCTTTCAAAGCGCGGCAAATCGTTTTGCTGAATAAAAAAATCCTGAAGCAAGTCGAACATCCGTATCATCGACTCGAAATGAAGAGCCTGCTTACTTCCGCTGCTGTATGATCCCTGATTCGACTGATTGTAATAGTAAAGCGGATGATGGAAAACTGCTACCTTTTTGGCAAAATAAAAAAGCCGAACCGTAGCAAAATAATCTTCTCCGAAATTGATCCCTTCGGCCATTCTTATTTGGTGCGTAGTCCACAACGAGCGTTTGTAAAGAGTTCCCCACAAAGCCGCACGGGTTTCGTGAAAAGCAAGTCCTTCGATATACGACTGCGAAGTTTCCGGGAAATTCTGCTTCACGACAGACACCTGAGATTCTCCCCGATAAGAGAAAAAGCTATCGGTAGTCACAATATCGGCCTGCTGTTGCACGGCCTGTCGCACTAACATTTCTACCGCATCCAGTTCCAGAAAATCATCGCTATCGACCCACAACAGGTAATCGCCGGTTGCTGCGTCGAGTAAGGTGTTCCGGGTCTGGCCAATGCCTTTATTGGCAACATGCGAAATGATTTGCACCCGATCTTTTCGTTCTGGATATTGTTCGATCGTTTGCTGCAAAACAGACACACTGTTATCTATAGAACAATCGTTTACAAAGACAAATTCAATATTTTCATAACTCTGACCGCACAACGAATGCACACACTTTGCAATATAATTCTCAACATTGTAGACCGGCACCAATATTGAAACCACGCTTCCGTATTGCAAGGCATCTGTTTTCATTCAGAAATCAGGTTAAGAAAGCTGCGGGCCGAGATTTCATTCGTACCGTTGGCCAAAATCCATTCGCGGGGATGAAAAACGGAAAGGTCAGTATGTTGTACCAAAAGCGCTTCGAGTTCCTTCATGTCTCTAAAGAAACAGCCAGTTTCCTCGCTTAGGTAAGGCGCACTTGATGCTGCATAGTTTCTCAGCTTATATTGATAATTCCCCTGATTCCAGACAAATGTCGGGGTATCGGAAGCCCACATTTCAAACAGGGCAATACCCTGAGTTTCGGTTGCCGAAAAGACAATGGCAAAGTCGACACCTGCCAGTTTTGCCTTCATTTCATCCTTGGTATAGCTTCCGTAAACAATCGATTCATAACCAATGTTCATGCTTTCCAGCAAAGCCTTACATTGTTCCGCCAGTTTTTTCTGCGGATATTTCAAATAGAGCAGACAACGTCGTTTGTGCCCCGCCGTCAATTGTTTGGGAAGGTTCCATTCGTCGGGATCCACGCCACTACACCAGATCGCGATACGACCTTCCACGGCAGGATTATCTTCTACAAACGCATCCAGGACCCATTGCGATGGAACCAGCATTTTATCGACAAGCCCGGATGCAATTATTCCGCCTTCGTCAGCCGACGAAACCGCCACGTTGGGACCCACCGTCAGTCGTTTTATTTTACCTTTTTTCTTAAGACCAAGGGCAAAATTCAATGCCTCAAATCCGGATAACACATGAACATGATCTCCGATCTCCGAACGACGGGTTACGTTGATGTTGTACTCAACGCCCAAGCGATTGAGGCCATCGGTAATCCCTGCCGTAACAGCGCCATGCCCACGGGTATAGGCTGCTTCGCCGAAAAGTTTTCGTTTAATCCGTTTCAGCTTGTATATAAATGCAGTGCTGTTGTGTGTTAAAAGGGTCAGCATAAACTATCTGATATTCAAATAATATTTATTTCCAGCCGTGTTTAATTACATTTCCGATAAACCCAAAGTAATTTCCGGCCGTCAGTTGCAAATCTTTTTTGACCACCAAAGGCCATTTCCAGTACTGGTAAACCAGCTGAGACAAGCCAATTCCGAGAATAATGGAAGCCACGCCCAACGTAGAGAATTGCAGCAACAAAAATACGGCAATAAATGCAAGAAAGCCCGAAATAAGATTGGATTTGAAGAAAGGCACCTCGTTTTTTATCGTCAAAAAGGCGGTCGACATGCCGCTGTTTACTTCCATGTATGAAATAATCAGGTAAATCACGATCAATCCACTGGCCAGGAAATTGGTTTTACTATGAATAAGCGCCATGAAATAAGGGCCTATCACCACAAATCCGGTACCGGCTATGATGTAGAAAAACAGTAAAAATGTGTTTGATTTCAACCACAATCGCTTCAGGCTCTCCATATCTCCGGTTACCCGATAATGCGTCATTTTGGGAAAATAGGTATTAAAAACAATCATCCCAATACTGGAAATCAGTTCAATAAACTGCCGTGTCGTACCAAACTCGCCGATCACCGTCAACGAAAGATACAAAGGAGCCATCAGCAAAATACCCTGATACATCAGGAATCCCCGGATCACCGTCACACCCACTTTAAGAGCATTCGGAGTCATAACCGCCATGATCTCTTTCACGCTTTTCTTGTTGCTGCAGGCCATCTGCTGCTTAGTTTCTTTGTCGTAAAAAGTCGAATAACAAAGAATACGATTCACCACATCGCTTATCAATTGCCCGAATACCAACGAAATAAGACCAAAACCCAGTAACAACATGATAACGGACGACAGGATGCGTGAACCATGACCGATGATGACGATCTGTTGGTATTTTTTTACAAAACCACGCCCCAGCAACAATGAGCTATAATAGTATGTATAAAGCTGATAAGCAACTAAGATACCATAAACAATCCAGGCAATCCATACCGTGGTAATATTTCCCTGATAATTGTTTTTTTCAAAAATATAGGGCAAGTAAAAAGGAGATGCCACGAAAAAGACAAGCAAAAAAATACCGGCAATGATGGCATAGTAACGCCTCATAGCCGCAATCAGGCTCCTGAGCAAGCCATAATCAATAGATTTATCGTTTTCAGCGACCGTAACGTAGCCTTCAGATTTCAATTCCTTGGCTCCACTGAAAACATAAGTAATATTGCGGGAGAAAGCATTGGAAAATCCGAAATCGAGCAGCGCCGCCAATCCGCCGATGGTCAGGAAAATATTCCATAGGCCGACCTCCTTCGATGGCAACAAATGAAGCACCAAAGGAAGGACAAGCAGACCTGAGGCGATGCGCATGAAAGTTCCGGCAAAGTTCCAGATTACATCTTTACGTCCAATTTGTTCCATTCAAAATCAGGCTTTTGAAATTGTGTCGGCAATAATGTCAGAGGCATGACCATTGCCATATAAGTTGATAGAGAAATCGGGTTGATTCATTTTTGCTTTTTCAAAGGCGGCCATCAGCAATGCCTTGTCGGTACCAACCAGTGTGTTGAATCCACATGTAACGAGCTCCGTCCATTCAGTCTGTTCGCGCAGGGTGATGCAATGCTTTCCAAAGAAGAAAGCCTCTTTTTGTACACCTCCGCTATCGGTAACAACCATTTGGCAATGTTGTAAAAGCCGAATCATATCGAAATAGCCCACCGGATCTATAACACGGCATTGCAATTCGATTCCGTTTTGTTGCAGAATAGCTCGGGTACGCGGATGCAACGGCAACACCACTGGAGTTTTCCGGTTAATCTCGTTCAATCCTTCGATCAATTGACGTAGCTTTTGCACATCATCGGTATTTTCTTGCCGGTGAATAGTTGCCAGTACAAATTCTTTGAGACCTAAATTCTCAATGATAGTCGATTTCAACGCTGCTTTCTTGGCATAAAAAAGCGCAGCATCGAGCATCACATCTCCGCTTTGAACCACTTGTACCGCAAAATTACGGAAGCCTTCGTTGTCAAGGTTTTGAACGGCAGTATCGGTAGGGCAAAACAAAATATCGGAGATGCGGTCGGTCAGGATGCGGTTGATCTCTTCGGGCATCTGCCGGTTGAACGAGCGCAAACCTGCCTCTACATGAATTACATGAATGTGCAGTTTGGAAGCTGCCAGTGCACCGGCCAAAGTAGAGTTAGTATCGCCGAAAACCATCAGAGCTTCGGGTTGCTCTTTGAGCAAAATGTTTTCGATTCCTTCGAGCATGCGCCCGGTCATCGCTCCGTGATTCAAACCATGAATGTCGAGATTATAGGCTGGTTTCGGGATCTCCATCTCCTCAAAAAAGACCTCCGACATATTGGCGTCGTAATGTTGCCCGGTGTGTACCAGAATCTCTTCTATACCATGCTGCTTTAGCGACCGCGATACAGCTGCCGCTTTCACAAACTGAGGTCTTGCCCCTACTATGGTAAGAATGCGCTTCATGGTCAACTCATCAAATTAAAGCGTTTCCAGAATAGCGACAATGCGTTGTGCCGTCTTGCCATCCCAATATTTCGGGTTGTTTCCGGTCTTTCCTTCTCCCCTGACAATAGCAGCCGCTTCGGCTTCGATATCGTCGATCTTAATCAGCTTATTGCTGCCTTCCCAAACGGTCACAGGGCGTTCGGTATTAGGGCGCACTGTGAGGCAGGGAATATTGAGATGGGTGGTCTCCTCCTGAATGCCTCCTGAATCGGTCAGAGCAAATTTGGCACGACTCACCAAATGGATAAATTCCAGGTAGCCAAGCGGCTCAATCAGGTACAGGTTCGGAAATGACGAGATCGTTTCCAGCAAACCGAACTGCTGAATATTTTTATATGTTCTTGGATGAATGGGAAATACGAGTGGAATTTGCTGCGATACCGCTCCCCAGATATTTACTAAACGTTCCAGCGATGCTTTTTCGTCCACGTTAGACGGGCGATGGAAAGTCATTACGCCGTAACCGCTCGCCGAGAGGTCGTTGATATCGATCTTGCCCGGTTTGTTGAGCAGACCGAATACCTGCGGAGCTCCGGCAGCTTTTGCCAGATTGGCTTCAAGGGTATCGATCATCAGGTTGCCCACCATAAAGATTTTTTCTTGCGCAACGTTCTCTTTCAACAGGTTTTCGTCGGCATCGGCGCTGGTGGTAAAGAAATAGTCACTAATGGAGTCGGTCACCAGACGATTGATCTCTTCAGGCATGGTACGGTCGTTGCTGCGCAGGCCGGCTTCGTAGTGTATTGTTTTTATATTCAATTTAGCAGCCACCAAAACGCAGGCAGCAGTACTGTTCACATCACCTACTACCAGTACAAAATCGGGGATCTCGTCAAGGCAAACTTTTTCAAAGCCCGTCATTATTCGGGCGGTTTGCTGGGCATGCGATGCAGAACCTACTTCGAGGTTGATATTTGGAGCCGGAATGCCGAGTTCTTCAAAGAAACGGCCCGACATTTGGGTATCGTAATGTTGTCCGGTGTGCACCAACACAGCCTCGAGCTGAGGATGATTTTTCAGTTCATGCATCAAAGGCGCTATTTTCATAAAGTTGGGACGCGCACCGCAAACAAGGATAATTTTTTTCATTTTTCGGGAACAAAGAGCCAAGAACCAAGATTCAAGACTAATATTTATTTGGTACTGAATACTGAATAGTGCTAACTGTGGACTTTTATTATTTTGTTATATCATCGAGCAGCCCGGCCATCACGCCACACTGTGCACGACGGGAATATTGTTCGTAACCGCTGGCCGAAGAGGTCAACGTTCCGGTTTGGTATTTCGCGAAAAGATCAAGTAGCATCTTTTTCATGCCTTCCACATCGTCGAAATCGACAATCACGCCTGAACCGGTTTGGTTCAACACTTTTGCGATGTCGCTGCCTGACGGTCCGATGGCCAGCGTAGGGCGACCCGAAGCCATATACTCGTAGAGTTTGCCGGTAAGAATTCCGTTGGCGTTAGGCGTATTGTTGATCAGCAAAAGCAACATCTGCGCTTTCTGCTGAAATGCAACCGCATCTTTATGAGAAAGATAGCCAACTTTTTCGACATAGTCGCCTAGTTGATATTTTTCAATATCTTCAAAAACCACCGCTTCGATATTGCCCACCAACTTGATTTTAATCTTCGATGCGAGTTCTTTATTTTCGGGCAACAGTTCACTCAAGGCTTTCCACAACACTTTCGGGTTACGCGCTGCATTGACACTTCCGATATGCACCAGAGAAAACTCTTCATCGACCGCAACATCCTGTCCGGCAACATCGGCTTCGTCGTATCCGTTATGCACCAAAGCGATTTTCTTAGGTCCCTTGGCTTCAAATTCGGAGCACCAGGTAGGGGTTACACTCACCACGCAATCGGCTTCCGAAATCACCTGCTGCTCGCGGCGATGATGCAATTTATCGGCCAGCCATGTAAGATTCAGCTCTTTATAAAAATCGATATTGGTCCACGGATCGCGAAAATCGGCAATCCATGGTATGTTTGTTTTGCGGTGCAATTTCAGTGCGATAATATGCATGGAATGAGGCGGTCCTGTAGAAATAATTGCATCCACAGGATTGTTACTGAGATATTCGGACAGGTATTTCACCGAAGGATTTATCCAGAAACAACGCGGATCGGGAATCAACAGGTTGCCACGCAATGCCAGCGCCAGTTTGTGAATAGCACCTCCCTTTTTGCCGCCGGCAGCATATGCCACATTGACCTTTTTCCCTTTGTTGCCCGTCAATGCTTTATAAATCTCATACGGTTCCCAGATTTTTGTTTTCAGCACCTCGGTATCGGACGATACATCCTGCAACAAACTTTGGTCTTCAATGGCAAAATCGGGATTTTCAGGAGTGTAAATTACAGGTTGCCAGCCATATTGAGGTAAGTATTTAGCAAATTTCAGCCATCGCTGCACGCCAGACCCTCCGGAAGGAGGCCAGTAATAGGTAATAATCAATACTTTGCGCATAGCGAATTATTTCCCCAGTATTTTATTGTAAGCACTCATATCTTTGAACAACTCTTCAGCTTTCAACAAGGTCTTATCCTGAGGTAATGCATAACGTACCACGCCTTTCTGGTAGTAGTAACGCTTCACAATTTCAGCATTGATAAGATTGGTTATATCCTTACGGAAAGTATCTAAATCCTTGTCAATATTCGGAGTCAGTTTAGCCTGTAACGCTTTGAAATCGGCAGCGGCCACTTCATCGTAACCTTCAATTTTCGCCGTCGCCATCAAATTCTTCAACAATTTATCGCATTGAAGAGTATAAGTAAACTTCTTATCCTTGGTAAATTGTTTGAATTGATCATATTCCGCATCCGTAATTCTGAACTTTTCCGGTTCTGCAATAGACGCGTGTGTTAGA
The DNA here is from genome assembly GCF_001618385.1 of Paludibacter jiangxiensis. Taxonomy (NCBI): domain Bacteria; kingdom Pseudomonadati; phylum Bacteroidota; class Bacteroidia; order Bacteroidales; family Paludibacteraceae; genus Paludibacter; species Paludibacter jiangxiensis. The sequence continues at coordinate 592,718 of NZ_BDCR01000003.1, forward strand.
GCATATTGAGAGGCAAAATCAAAAATAATATTCTGGTTCATCAGATAATACGCAATGCTCACTTTCATAGAATCTTTCACTTCCACATCGGGGCGGATTCCACCGCCATCGCGCACCGTACGGCCAATTTTTGTTTTGAACTCATGGGTAAGGCTATCGGCAACATGTATAGGAGTACCGTCATCCGTGCGATTTGAATAATCAATCGCCTGAATACAACGTCCGCTTGGAATATAGTATTTAGCGGTGGTAACTTTGAGGTGTCCTTCGTAAGGCAACTGGCGAATAGACTGTACCAGCCCTTTTCCAAAAGTACGAACCCCGATTATCACAGCACGATCCAAATCCTGCAGCGAACCGCTTAAGATCTCGGAAGCCGAAGCTGTATTTTGTGACACCAGAATTGCCAACGGCATGTCGGGCAATATCGGTTCGTTGATAGTACGGTAAGTGCGATCCCACTGTTTGAGTTTTCCGCGTGTCGAAACCACTTCTGTATTCTTAGGGACAAAGAAACCTACCATTTTCACCGCCTCATCAATAATTCCGCCCCCATTGTCACGAAGGTCGATTACCACCGAAGTTACGTGGTATTTATTCTTTAGTTCCAGCAATGCTGCCCGCATTTCTTCTGCAGCGCTGTTGGTGAATTCATTGAGCAGCACGTATCCTGTATTATTACCAACGACTCCATAGTAAACCACCGGATTAATTGTAATCCGTTCACGCATCACATCGAAAGAACGCACCTTGGTTTCTCCCGGACGCTGCACCTTAATTTTTACAATGGTTTTGGGTTGTCCTTTCAACAAAGCGCTAACCTCCGAAGTTGATTTTCCTTTCAGGTTCAAGCCATCCAGTTCAACCAACACATCACCCGCTTTAAGTCCTGCTTTTGCCGCCGGTTTTCCTTCATACGGTTCTGAAATAAATACCTGTCCCGATCTGCCTCCAATCAAAGCTCCGATGCCGGCATATTCGCCGGTAGTCATCATTTTGAGTTCATCCGTCTCTTCTTTTGGCATATAAACCGTATAAGGATCAAGGCCTTCCAGCATATTATCGATACCGGAACGTATCGTTTTATCATAGTTCAGTGTATCAACATAGAAGGCGTCAAGCTCTCTAACCACACTGTTGAACACATCCATATTTTTGCTCAGAGAAAAACGTCTTTCATTAGCATCCTGTTGAGCAATCACCCCAAAGGATACCACGAGCAATGTTATAATCAGTAAGGAGAATTTACTAAATCGAATCATGTAGTAAGTTTGCTATAAATTTGTGCAAAAGTACGTATTATTTTCGGGAAACCTTATTTGTTAAAAGTAAAAATGATTAAGTGCTAAACACCTAACAGAAAGAACTTTCATCTCTCTTGAGAATAATTTCAGGATTCAAAGGTTTCAAGATTCGAAAATGGGGAGATACCTCTGGTTTGGAATGATTAGAATCCTGAAATTATGGGACATAACACACATTTGACGAATCGGAGGTTTAATGCCTATCTTTGCACTCTCTAATAAAATAGTTTATGCAATCCCTTCAACTGACCCTTTCGCCCGAACAGGCGCACACCCCCGAGTTGTTGAAACAGGCTGTAGCCAAAGCGCTTTCGTTGCCTCCGACACAAATATCACATATTCGTCCTGTACGCAAATCAATTGATGCCCGGGGACGATTCGTCAAAATAAATCTTGCCGTAGAAGTTTTCACCGGCAAAGAACCCATCACCTCCGATACCATACCCTTGCATTATCAGGATGTAACCAATAAGGAGGAAGTGATCGTGGTGGGTGCTGGTCCTGCCGGTTTGTTTGCCGCACTGCGACTGATTGAACTTGGCTTAAAACCGATTCTTCTGGAACGCGGACAAGCGGTAACCGAACGCAAAAGAGACCTTGCCCAAATGATCCGTAGCAACACGCTGAATCCAGAATCGAATTACTGTTTCGGTGAAGGCGGCGCCGGTGCTTTCTCCGACGGCAAACTCTATACCCGATCCAAGAAAAAAGGGGATGTACAACGCATTCTCTCCATTTTTCACCGTCACGGAGCGCAGGATGAGATCTTGTACGAAACCCACCCGCACATCGGTACCGATCGTCTGCCACAGGTAATCAAGGCTATGCGTGAAACGATTTTGGAGCATGGAGGCGAAGTACGCTTCAACACCAAAGTCACCGGACTAAAGGTGGAAGATTCCCAAATAACCGGGGTGGAACTGGCAGACGGGAGCTCTCTGAAAAGCAAAGCGGTGATTCTGGCTACCGGTCATTCGGCCCGCGACGTTTATCATCTTTTGCACAACAACAATATTGCTCTCGAAGCCAAAGGTTTTGCCATGGGCGTGCGGGTTGAACATCCTCAGGAGCTGATCGACAGCATTCAGTACCATCGTCGCGAGCGGGGAGAATTTCTTCCGGCGGCCGCCTACAATCTGGTGGAACAGGTCGATGATCGCGGGGTTTATTCGTTTTGCATGTGTCCCGGCGGACATATCGTTCCGGCTTCTACCGGAGCCAAAGAGCTGGTGGTAAACGGCATGTCTGCTTCGCACCGCAACTCACCGTTTGCCAATTCCGGTCTGGTGGTTGAAATCCGCCCAGAGGATTTGGGCGAGTATCAGCAATATGGCGTGTTGGCAGGACTGCACTTCCAGCAGTACGTGGAAGAGCTGGCCTTTTTCAATAACGGTAGCAAGGGTTTGACCGCTCCTGCACAGCGCGTAGGCGATTTCGTCAAAGGAAAGCTTTCCGGATCGCTACCCGACTGTTCCTATCTACCGGGGGTACTCTCTTCCCCACTCCATTTTTGGTTACCGCAGCATATTTCGAGCCGCCTGCAGCAGGGCTTCAAAAAGTTCGACCGCAAAATGCATGGCTACCTCACCAACGAAGCATTAATTGTGGGTGTTGAGTCACGCTCCTCATCTCCGGTACGCATTCCACGCGATATGGAAACCTATCAACACGTGCAGATTGCCGGACTATTTCCTTGCGGCGAGGGAGCCGGTTATGCCGGAGGAATAACCTCATCGGCCATCGACGGAGAGAATTGCGCAGCAGCTGCAAAACGGTATCTGGAATAAGTTGGCAAGAACGCAACTGACTCCAATTAAGCCAATTTTCACAAATTAGCATCTGTGAATTTGGGTTTTTCATGTACCTCGCGTTCAATTGATTTTCACCTGAAAAATTAAAAGAATATAAAATCAACTTCTCGCAGCACCATTAATTACGAAACATTCGTAGATTTGCGACGTGATAATAATGGCCGTTTTATTACAGAAAGAAAAAACGATTATGGAAAAACTGACACCACAAGAAGAACAAGCCATGCAGGCGCTCTGGAAACTCAAGGAGGGCGGAGTTGTGAAGGATATTCTCGAAACCTATCCCGAACCTCAGCCTCCCTACACCACTCTTGCTTCGACAATGAAAAATCTGGAGAAGAAAGGGTATGTCAAAAGTCGCCGCTATGGCAATGTTTACTGGTACGAACCCGCGTTGAGCTCCGAAAGTTATTCGGAGAAAATGCTTTCGGGCATTATCGACAACTACTTTCAAAGCTCCTACCGTTCGCTGGTAGCCTTCTTTGCTAAAAATGAGAAGATTTCGCGCGATGATCTGGAAGAGATCGTGAAATTGATCGAAAAACAGAAATAGTATGGCACCTTTTACGCTCTATCTGTTGAAAGCAAACGGGGTGTTTATCCTGCTGTTTGCATTTTACCTGCTGTTTCTGCACCGCGACACTTTTTACAAAGCCAAGCGGGTGTATCTGCTGGGAATCATTGTGGCATCGGCTCTTTTGCCGCTGTTGCATCCCGCAGCTCTCATTCCGCAAAAAGAGAGTGTACAGTATGTCATTCTGCTGGTCGGCGATTCACTGAATAATTTGGCTCGTCCCGAAACATTCTCTTTGAGCACGATGCAATTAATCGACCTGTTGCTCTGTGTTGGAATTGCCGGCAGTCTGCTGCTTTTGCTGTTTCGTTATTTACAACTATGGTGGGTAATGCGGCGTTGCAGAGTGGTTTGCTACGGTAATCAGAAAGTGTACGTCCCTGCGAAAGAGCTTAATCCGTTCTCGTACCAGGGTCGGATATTCCTCAATCCGGAACTGTACACAGAAGAGGAACTGGTGAGAATCATCCGGCATGAGCAGGCTCATATCGATCAAAAGCACGGAATCGACCTGATGCTGGTGGCGTTTTTTCAATCGTTGGTATGGATGAACCCGTTGTATTACTGGTTCGCACGTTCGGTACGCGAGAACATTGAGTTTTTGGCAGATCAACAGGTGTTGCGCTCGGGACAGGATCCGAAAGCATACCAGTATGCCCTGCTGAAAGTGGCTCAAAGCAGCTCGCTGCCACTCACCCAACATTTCAGTATTTCACACTTAAAAAAACGCATTATCATGATGAATAAAAAACGCACCCACTCGCTGTGGACCAGCAAATACCTGCTGGTAGTCCCTTTATTAATTGGCACCCTACTCGTTGTCAACGCAAAAGAGCTGAAAGATGCCTGGAGCAATGCCGATTTTACGGAAAAGAATCAGTCTTCTGACTCGGTTGTATCTCCCGATTCGACCAAACAAGTACAACATGAAGTAATCATCATTAAACATCCGGGCGATTCCACTCACGCAGAACCCCTAATTCTGATTGATGGCAAGAAGGTAACAAAAGCCGAGATGCAGCAGATTGACCCTGAAACCTTTAGTTCTGTTGACGTTTTCAAAGACTCATTGGCTGTTTCAAAATTTGGCGACAAAGGGAAAAACGGAGTGATTGTTATTACTTCAAAGAAGAATATTAAAACGACATTCGATAAAAAAGGCAATGTCAATCGGGTTATTGTTGTAGATCCAGATCGGGCATCAAAACATGCATTCGTCACAACAACAATCAACAATAAAGACACAACAACTGTCAAAACTATCATTATCAAGAAAACTGGAGAACAAGGTTCTCCCCTTATGATTTTGGACGGGAAAGTCATAGAGTCCACGATAAATGTCGTAAATCCGAATAATATTGAGTCGGTTGTTATATTAAAAGATTCAACAGCCATAAAAACTTACGGGAAAAAGGGCAAAAACGGAGTGATTATCATCAAATCAAAAGAAAAATAATTCCCTTCCGTAAAATGAAAAAATCCTGCCGTAGAAAACCAGTTCTTACAGCAGGATTTTTTCATTTGTAACATCTCAATTCCTATTTCAACTCATACGATGGATTCAATGGATGGATCATCTCAGGCACTTTCGGCGGATCAATCTTCACTGCGCCGGCCAGTCCTTTGCCCGTCACGTTATTCATACTCAACAAGGGTCCGACGAAACCGCTCACGTTGATATTGCTCAGGTTGGCATTCCGGATATTGGCCAGCGATATTCCTTTTTTGCAGGTTCCGCTCACGTCGCTCAGCGTAAAGCCCTGCAATGGCTTTAGCGGATGTACGCTGGTCCCGTCTACCAAAACCGGCACGACATGCACCTTCACCCGCGAAAAGCTAAAATTCCTGACGGTCGGAATTCCCTCCATTCCTGAAACCGGAAACTGATCCTGAATACCGCTTCCCAACAAATTGAAACGCAGAAATCCTCCTTCAGTACCGGCAACCTCTATATCCTCCACTTTAATATTTTCGATAAAAGCGCCCCGTCCCGGTCGGCTCTTGATGTAGATGGCATGGGTTTTAGCGTAGGTAAATTTGCAGTTTCGAATCACCACATCGCGAATACCACCTGATGTTTCGCTACCAATACCAATACAGGCAAAAATCGAATCGGCAAAGGTGCAGTTGGTGATGGTGACATCTTCGGTAGTCTGCAATAAAGTATAGCCTTCCATTCCGCGACCCGATTTCAGAGAGATACAGTCGTCGCCGGTAGCAATATCGCAACGATCTATGGTGACATGTTTGCACGAATCAACATCAATGCCGTCGCCATTACCGCCAGTACTGCGAATCGTCAGGTTTTTAATCGTGATATTTTCGCAATAGGTAGGATGAATAGACCACATCTGATGATAGTCGGTCGAGAAATCTTCGAAGCGAATACCCCGACTGCCAAGAGGTTCGATCAGAGCCGGATGACGCAGCGGATTTTGCGCATTGGGGCGACCACCCAGAGCATGGCATCCCTGAATTTTCCCGGGACCAACAATCCCAATATTTTCGGCATCGACAGCATAAATCAACCCTACATGACCCTGAATCCATTTACCTTCCCAGCGCACCTGCATCACCGGATAGTCTGCAAAATCGGGACTACCGGTAAGTACTGCATCGTTCTCCAAACGAAGCAGCGTATTCGATTTTAGACCAATCCCGCCAATCAGGTAATTACCGTTCGGCACAAGCACTTCGCCTCCACCCAGCACCCAACAACGGTCAATTGCCTCCTGAATAGCAACCGTATCCTTGGTGATACCATCGCCTTTTGCGCCAAAATCACGGATATTCAGCTTGACTCCTTTTGATGTGGTGACACTTTTTTGCACCGGCTTGGTTTGTTTCTTATTCTTTACGGACTGCGCGCCGGCAATTCCGGGAATGGACGCCACAATGGGAGCTGCAAGCAAACCGGCACCGGCAATTTTCAAAAATTTTCTTCTGGAAGGGTTTTGGATCATGAGTTTATATGTTTATCCAACATTTTACCACAAAGAACACAAAGGGCATTCACAAAGTAACTCAAAGATATAAATCACTTTGCGTGCCTTCATAGTAGAGAAATTTTATAATATCATTCGCTTAATGCCATCTTTTAAATGTCTAACATTGAAATTGATTAAAAGACCAAGATGACAACCCGACAATTTCATGTAGGTCAATATTTGTGCAAAATGCAAATCAGACAAAGCATCCACTGATTTCAATTCGATAATAATTTCATTTTCCACCATCAAATCAATGCGATATCCACTTTCCAATTTTACGTCTTTATAAATCAGAGGTAAAACTTTCTGTTTCTCAACTCTTAAACCCGCTTGTGAAAGTTCATAATATAGACACTCCTCATAAGAGCTTTCAAGTAGACCGGGACCTAAAGCGGAATGTACAGTAAAAGAACAATCCAGAATTTGTTTGAAGATAATTTCTCTGTTCATGTGCCTTTTTTTATTTTACCACAAAGAGCACAAAGTATGTAATAAACTTAGCGTGCCTTTGTGACGTACTTGGTGATCCTTTGTGGTTTAATCAGATTCTTGTATTTTCAATATTTTACCGGAATATTTTTCCAGTTTTATCACATACGGATGT